>CALYQL010000010.1 GCA_945285915.1 uncultured Bartonella sp. | reverse complement strand
TCCGGTTGGCCGTAAGAATGACTGGAGCGGTTAGGTCCAGGTACCGTACCGGTTATCTCACCATTCGAGAACCGGCGGACACCCACAGGCACGTGCGACTTTGGGCAAGAGGGATATAAGCACAACTGTATTTGCTTTCAATATTTTTTTTACCCTCCCAACATTTTTATTTCTATATTACTCAATAATGGGCAAAACATATAAGCTATAATATTTTGCCAATTGTGAAAGGACGAAGTCTTTGGGTCTTTTAACGCGTATGCGCGCTTTTGTTGAGGTCGTTGAAGCTGAAGGTTTTTCTGCAGCAGGACGCAAAATCAACCAATCAAAAGCATTGTTATCCAAACAAGTTCGTGATTTGGAAGATGAGCTTGGCGTTTTATTGCTCAATCGCACCACGCGCCAATTATCCCTCACAGAAGCCGGCCATAATTATTATTTACAAGCCTTGGAAATCCTTAAACAGCTTGATGATCTCAATGATAATATTAGTCAATCCAATGACAAACCGCATGGGAAAATAAAGATTAGTGCGTCGCGTACATTTGCTGATGCGCCTATTGGAAAATCACTTGTTGATTTTCTAAAATTTCATCCGCAAATTCACTTAGACGTTCATCTTGATGACCGCTTTGTTGATCTGGTTAATGAGGGTTTTGACTTGGCAATCCGGATTACCCATCTGGAAGATTCTTCCCTCATTGCCCGAAAACTAACAAATATTTCGTCTGTCATTGTTGCGTCGCCTGAGTTACTGGAAAAAGTAGGAATCCCCAATAAGCCGCAAGATTTACGGCATTTGCCTTGCCTTGTAGATCGCAATAACCGTAGTTTTAATCATTGGACATTTATTGATAGCAACAACCGAATCATCAGTGTTCCCATTTCTGGCCCAATGGAAGCCAATGGCCCCATTATTACGAGAACAGCTGCAATTGCTGGAATTGGCTTTGCCAAAATGCCCCATTTTATCGCCGCAGAAGAGTTGAAAACAGGCAAACTGCAATCTGTTCTCGATGAATTCACCATGAAGAACAGCGGAATTTATGCAGTTTACCCTCATCGTCGTTACCTTCCGGCAAAGGTAAGGCTACTTGTCGACTATCTGGCTGAATGGTTTAAAGCTTATGACAAAACTAAAACGCTCTAACACACCATCATGCATTGCCTAACACTCTCAGTTGACCTTCAATTGATTATCTGACGTCTCAAATGGATAATCGTTTGAGTGATGTTAAAGCTACATTTAGTAATTGAACCACTAAATGCGGCAAGGCACAGACTACTCAGCTAATCTGTTCTTTGATAGCATTTTCAATGTGCTGTTTTAGTGAATCCGGCAAATTAAGTTTGGCTAAAAGGTTATTCAGATATTCACGGTTCTTTGGCTTATTGGGATCGAGCGTCATACGCGATGCTACATAGATTTCTGTTTTTTGTTCATCTGTATTCACGTTGCTAAGCAGAGCATCAATATCAACAGGCTTTTCCAATTCCTCCATCAAAAATTCTGCTGTTTTTTGATCGATTCCTGACTCGTTAATTTTATTGCCGATCAATTTGCGTTCTTTATCATCAACATGGCCATCCGCTTTGGCAGCCTGTATCATAGCGCGCACGAGGGTGAGAGCAAAATCACCATTATGGTCAGCCCCTGTTTGCCCCAAATCTGTCAAATCCATTTTTTTGTTTGCAGATTCATCCTGATTCTGAAAATTCTTGATGGCATTAAAAGCAACACTGGCTACAGCCGCCAAACCACCGCCCTTAATCAGCCCCTCTAAAATATTGCCCTTTTCATTTCCACCGAACAAACCTCCTAGAAGATCCCCGACAGAAAAATTAGTGGCTGAAGGTTTTGGTGCATTTGCATTTTGACTATCAGTCTCACTGGAATTGCGCGATTGAAAAAGGTCAGTCAATATTTTCTTAGCATCAAGCATTTTCATTTCCTCTATTGCTGCCCGCCTCTTAATTTGAACTAGCGCGTCGAAGATGTTTTACAAGCCATTCCTGTAAAGTGATGTTGATCCAAAAACCTATTCCCAAATGATCAAACGGTGAGGATATTGAATAGATATTGATCGATATCGTGCTTACGACTGCTTATGGAATTTTTTTAAGCTACGTGAAAATATCGACATTTTTAATGATCTTTTTTGTTGCCAGATAAAAGTTTATAGTAAAAGCGACTTATCTGGAGATATGATTATGGCTCAAAAAACCGAACATCTATTGCCTATTTTACTCGGGCAAAACGTCATACCAGTCTTGGTAATTGAAAAATTGTCCGATGCTGTACCTCTTGCTCGTGCACTGGTAGATGGTGGTTTGAAGGCGCTTGAAATTACACTCCGTACACCTGTTGCCTTAGATGCAATTCAAGCCATATCGGAAGATGTTCCTAATGCAATTGTTGGGGCTGGAACAATATTGAATGGCGAACATTTTGAGGCCGCCGAAACAGCAGGTGCAAAATTTATCGTAAGCCCAGGTTTGACGGGCGAATTAATTGATGTTGCAGAAGAAAGCGAAATACCGCTTTTACCAGGTGCAATAACCCCCAGTGAACTCATGGGCGCGTTAGAAGAAGGCTACGAATATTTGAAGTTTTTTCCTGCCGAAGCGGCCGGTGGCATCAACTTTGTTAAGTCGCTAGCGTCACCCTTTGCCAATATCAAATTTTGTCCCACTGGTGGCATCACACAGCAAACAGCAAAGCAATGGCTGGATCTACCAAATGTTGTTTGCATTGGCGGTTCGTGGCTTGCTCCCAAAAACCTTGTCCAATCGCATCAATGGGAAGTAATCACAGCCTTAGCGCAGCAAGCAACCCAATTAACAGCATAAGTGATAAATTTTCGTAGAAAATAAATCGCGTTTTTCTGTCTATTATTTTGCCTAAAAGACAATTTTGGCCGCCTAAAGCTATTAGACAGCCAAAATTTAAACTTAATCTTGTGTGCATTAATCAACGAATGCACGCTCAACCACATAGGTTGCTGGTGCATTATTGGCACCTTCGACAAGGCCAAATTCTTCGCACATGGCGGCACAATCTTTCAGCATTGCCATGGAACCACAGATCATAACCCGATCGGTTTCCGAATTAATCCGAGGCAAGCCTGTCCGTTCAAAAAAATCTCCGCTACGCATCGTATCTGTAATCCGACCCATATGGGTTGATTGTTCGCGCGTTGTCATGGGATAAAACTGTAATTGTTCAGAAAATTCTCCAATAAGCGGATCTTCTTTTAAATTCTCAACCAATTCACGCGCATAGTTCAATTCATTGACTTCACGCGTTGTTTGGATAAGAACAACATCTTCAAACTTTTCGTATGTTTCTGGATCGCGAATTAAGCTGGCGAAAGGTGCCACACCCGTTCCCGTTGATAGCAAATAAAGTCGCTTACCTGGCAACAGAGCATCAAGAACCAATGTGCCTGTGGATTTCTTACGCATAAGGACAGTGTCACCCACTTTGATTTTCTGTAGATGTTCTGTCAAAGGACCATTTGGTACTTTAATGGAAAAGAATTCCAACTCTTCATCCCAAAATGGACTTGCTATTGAATAGGCTCTGAATACTGGCTTTTCTGCATTGGGCAGGCCAATCATGACAAATTCACCCGAACGGAAACGGAAACTTTCCGGACGGTTGAGGCGAAAACGAAAAAGCCTATCAGTATAATGTTTTACCTCTTGCACCGTAAGTGCAAAGACATTTTGCGGAATGGGAAAAGATGATGACTCGGTAGATGCATTTGAGGATGCATTATCGTCAGGCACACTCATTGAAATTTTCCTTAATAAATAGACGGCAGACAAATCTTGACAATTTGAGACATGATATAATCCATTTCTGGGCTATCTGCCAATATTTTCCAATACGTATTTGGTTTATTTATAATGACAATTTTGTTTTCGTCAAATCTATGTCGAAGATAACTTGTATACTGTCTAAAAAATAACTAGCTTTCAGGGTAACTCAGCATAAAGCGCAATATCCGTTTCAGGACTACCGATTATATTTCAGGATTATCAATTATTATGACAACAAATGTAAAATTTGGCACCAGTGGCTTACGTGGGCTTGTTGACGAGCTATCCAATGATATTTGTAAAAAATACACAATCGGTATTCTTAATTATCTCATTGCAAACAACGTAATTTCCAATACCACAACGTTATTGGTCGGGTTGGATTTACGTTCAAGTAGCCCAAGAATTGCACAAGCAGTGATAGAAGCTGCCAAATCAATTGGCATTTCGGTTATCAATGCAGGTGTATTGCCAACACCAGCATTGGCGCTCGCGGCCCAAACCCATAAATTGCCTGCAATAATGGTGACAGGAAGTCATATTCCAGAAGACCGCAATGGTTTGAAATTTTATAGACCTGAGGGTGAAATTACCAAACTTGACGAGTTGGGAATTATAAAACATCTACCTGAAATTGTGGAAGCTTCGACAGAGACAGCAGATTCAAAAATAGAATTACCGCCAGTAGATCCCTCAATATTATCAGCTTACCGCGACAGATGCCTCAATATACTTCCGCCAAATACTTTAGAAGATTTGAGAATTGGCGTGTACCAACATAGCTCTGTAGCCCGTGACTTGATTGTGGATGTTTTAAAGCAATTAGGAGCTGACGTTATCATCGTTGAAAGAGCTAATCATTTTGTACCAGTTGATACGGAAGCTCTGCGAGATATTGACCGCGAAATTGCGTTAAATGCAACAATCCAGCATGATCTTTATGCGCTGGTTTCAACAGATGGTGATGCTGACCGCCCCTTGATCGCAGGCTCTGATGGTGTGTTTCTAAAAGGTGATGTTGTTGGTCTCCTGACTGCAAAATACCTGTCAGCTGATGCTGTTGTTACCCCTGTCACATCAACATCTGCGGTTGAAACATCACAATTATTCGAGCATGTCTATCGCTGTTCTGTTGGTTCACCCTATGTTATCGAAGCAATGAAACAGGCAAATGCCGACGGGTATAGTTCTGTTGTGGGTTTTGAAGCTAATGGCGGCGTTCTATTAGGCAATGATCTGGTAACAGATCGCGGTGTACTTCAAAAATTGCCAACGCGTGATGCAATGTTGCCAATTTTGTGTTTGCTGGGTTTTGCAGCGCTTAATGGCAACACAGTGCAGGGTTTGTCAGCCAACTTGCCGCAGCGCTTTACAGCAAGTAATCGTTTGCAAAATATCGATGTTGCAAAAGCTCAACACGTTCTCAAACAATTGGAAGATGGCGACACACGCGTTCACTTTTTTCATCCTCTTGGCAATATTACCCATTGGGATGTTATTGATGGTTTACGTGTCATTTTTGATAATGGTGACATTATACATTTCCGACTTTCTGGCAATGCGCCAGAATTGCGGTGCTATAGTGAAGCGGCTTCGCAACAACAAGCAAACAAACTTCTCGACTGGGGGCTTGGCTCAATTCAAGAATCTATGGAGAAAAACTGATGATCAAGATTGTAGCGCATTTTTTTATCAAACCTGATTTCGTCAATAAGACTGATGCTTTATTTTCGGAAATTGTTGAAAAATCCCGTAAGGAAAATGGTTGTATTTCTTATGAATTATTTTCCGTTGATAATGAGATACGTCATTTTGTGTTCATTGAAACATGGAAAGACAAAACGGCAGTTGATGCTCATAACAAATCCGAGCATTTCACGCGAATAATTGCCGAATTGACAGAGATGTCACAAAAGGATGCTCTCATTTCCGTTATGAAGCAAGTTCTCTAACAGTATTTTTAAAAGTCATAGAAACAAACAATCGGCATATTACGAATATAAAATGCCGATTGTTTTTAAATAAAAATAATAGATAACAAATATATTTTATGCCGCTACTATAAATATTCCATGGTGTTATTGAGCATATATAACGCGCGTTTTTTCCCTAAAAATCGAACTTAATTTTGCTCGGTTTCCGGTAATAAAAGATTGAGTACAATTGCCGTTATACCTCCAGCAGCAAGTCCTGATTTCATAATATCAGCAATCCAGACTGGAAGATGGCTTACAAAAGCAGGCACTTGTGGCACACCTACCCCAACGGCAAGCGCAATTGCAATGATAAGCAATGCACGGCGATCAAGTTTGATTGCTGATAGAATGTTAATACCAGAAGCTGCAACCGAACCAAACATAATCATGGCAGCACCACCCAAAACAGGTTCTGGCATAGCTTGAATGAGTGCTGCAATCTTAGGAAAAAGACCAACAACAATTAATATACCCGCTATCCAGAGTCCTATGTAACGACTGGCTATTCCTGTTAGCTGAATAATCCCATTATTTTGCGCAAAAACAGAGCTTGGAAATGTGTTGAAAAAACCAGCCAGTAGCGAATTGGCACCATTGACCAGCACGCCGCCTTTTATGCGCTTCATCCATATGGGGCCAGACACAGGTTGTCCGGAAATTTTACTGGTTGCGGTAATATCTCCTACTGCTTCCAAAGATGTTACGAGATAAATAATAATCAGTGGGATAAACAGCGACCATGAAAAAGATAGCCCAAAGTGCATAGGACTTGGTAGCGAGAAAAAAGACGAGTGTTCAAAGCCGGAAAAATCAAGCCGTCCCATCATGCCAGCCATGATATAGCCAACAGCAAGAGCAAGAATAATTGCACTGGATTTAACCCATGTAATACTTACACGATTAAAAATAATAATCAGTGCAAACACAGTGCATGACAAAGCCAAGTTCTGCAGGCTAGCAAAATCGCCATTAGGTCCCATAGATCCATAGCCGCCGCCCATACTAATAAGGCCTTCTTTTATAAGTGTAAGACCAATCAATAAAACCACAATTCCGGTCACAAGCGGTGTAATCATACGGCTGATAAATGGCAGAATTCTGGAAACTGACATTTCAATAAATGACCCCACCATTACGACACCAAAAATAGCCGCCATAACTTCCTGTGGTGGAACTCCGCTAGCAACCATTGCCGCAGAGCCAGCAGACAACGGCCCTACAAAATTGAAGCTTGTTCCCTGAACAATTAATAGCCCTGCGCCAAAAGGCCCAATTTTCTTGCATTGGACAAATGTTGCAATTCCTGAAATCACCAGTGACATGGATAAAACCATAGCCATATCTTCAGGCTTAACACCTGCCGCACTACAGATAATAAATCCCGGGGTGATGATCGGAACAATAATGGCAAGCAAATGCTGCAAGGCAGCCAAAAAGGCAATTAACGGCCTTGGGTGGGAATCGATCTCATAAACCAGATCATCCGATTTGCTTGGTGACGGTGTCGTTGTCATTGGCAGTCTCCGGTCTGTAGGCTGATGAATAAAAAGGGATGCGGCATATTTATTGATGTGTTTAGTTGAGTACCACCGAAGAAAGGTCAAGTATGTTTCCATTACTTCACGCCTTATCCACCAAACAATATCAGATTATGGCATTTGAACCGGACTTTACCGACATTTGTCATCATCTATCACATTCTCTCTATGCAATTTCGCAGATGTTTATTGACGCTTATCATAAAACTCTCTTATTCATGGAGAGCGCATCGTTCAAAATGATGAAGTATCAGGATATTGCAAATGAATATCGGTGAAGCAGCGAAAGAAACCGGACTAACAGCCAAAATGATCCGGCATTATGAAGAAATTGGCTTAACCAAACCCGCCCACCGTAGTGACAGCGGCTACCGCTTATATAGCGCAGACGATATTGCAACGCTTCATTTTATCAAACGGTCTCGGGTTCTCGGGTTTTCGATTGATGATATCCGCTTATTGCTAGAATTATGGAAAGATCATGGGCGAGCATCAAGCGAAGTTAAGAAACTCGCAATTTCTCATATAAAAATTTTACAAGATAAAATGGCCTCACTGCAAATTATGGTTGATACGCTCAACCATCTGGTTCAACATTGCCACGGTGATGATAGACCAGATTGTCCTATTCTTGAAGATTTAGCAAAATGTAACCATTGCCAGAATTAAAATAAATAATTTTATACAAATTGAGAATTATTTTAATTATATAAATCCCTGAATTATCAGGATAATTTGGTAACATTTTCGTACAATACAAACAAAACGCTTTTTATTATTACAATAGGATACTACACAATTACATATTATAGCATTTTATGAGGCAAGATATGTCAAAAATACTTGAGATCAATGATCTTAAAAAGATTGCCAAAAGACGTGTACCAAAGATGTTTTTTGATTATGCGGATTCTGGAGCATGGACAGAAAGCACCTACCACGCCAATGAAGAAGACTTCAAAAAAATAAAATTACGCCAGCGTGTCTTGGTCGATATGACCAACAGATCGCTTGAAAGTGAGATGATAGGTCAGAAAGTCGCTATGCCTGTCGCTTTATCACCAACAGGTCTAACTGGTATGCAACATGCTAATGGTGAGATGTTAGCAGCTCAAGCCGCGGAAGAGTTTGGTGTTCCATTTACGCTTTCAACAATGAGTATTTGCTCTATTGAAGATGTTGCATCTGTCACCAAAAAACCATTCTGGTTTCAACTTTACGTCATGAAAGATCGTGATTTTATCGCTGATCTAATCAATCGCGCCAAAGCCGCTAAATGCGGTGCATTAGTATTAACACTTGACCTACAAATTTTGGGACAAAGACATAAAGATCTTCGCAATAACTTATCCGCCCCACCAAAGTTTACCTTGAAAAATTTATGGCAAATGATGACCTGCCCATTGTGGTGTATGCAAATGTTGCAAACCAACAGACGGACATTTCGTAACATTGCCGGTCACGCAAAAAATGTCACAGATCTATCTTCTTTAAGCCTATGGACCGCTTCTCAGTTTGACCCGAAACTAAATTGGGACGATGTGGAATGGATCAAGAAAATTTGGGGTGGCAAGCTGATCCTCAAGGGTATTCTTGATGTTGAAGATGCCAAAATGGCAACCAAAACGGGTGCCGATGCTATCATCGTATCCAATCATGGTGGGCGACAACTTGACGGCGCACCTTCAACAATTTCTGTTTTGCCAGAAATTGTCGATGCCGTGGGTGATAAGATCGAAATACATTTGGACAGCGGCATACGCTCTGGGCAAGATGTTTTAAAAGCACTGGCTTTGGGTGCCAAGGGTACCTTTATTGGCCGCCCATTTCTTTATGGTTTAGGAGCCATGGGAAAACCTGGTGTCACTAAGGCGCTTGAAATTATTCGGCAGGAATTGGATACAACAATGGCACTATGCGGAAAACGTAAGATCTCAGAACTTACGCACGATGTGCTATATGATTATAGACCATTTAAGCCAAAACGGTAAAATTCAGATTGGGTTATTGGGAAGAAATATATATTTCCTGATAACCCAACAATATATTATATTTTCTTCTTATAAAATTTTTATCTATATGTAATAAATAATTTAAATTTTTTAATAATAAATATATATAGTAAATAATATTATAAAAAACAAACAATATATTATTCTATATTTTCAATAAGCTCCTAAGAATATCGAAAAATTATATTATATAACTTTTCTAGGGCGTCACTATCGCAACATTATAGTGAGTGATTAAAATACTGCACATAATGTATCTATAGCCTCATTAAGGCATATAAGCACAAAAATACGCATCATCTGATATAATCAATTCGACACAAAATTTGCATATCATCCCTTTTTAAGAGTAGTGATAACTTTTACAGCAAACTATAAGAACTACGCATATGTCTGGCGTATAAACAGGATAAAGACATGAATATTTCAGAACTATCAAATTCGATAGACGCTTTAACCTATAGTGGAATTTTAACAATTGATCTCGACGCAATTGCCGAGAATTACAAAACTCTGGCAAATTTTGTAAAACCAACAAAATGTGCTGCCGTTATAAAGGCTGATGCATATGGTTTGGGAGCAAGTAAAATATGCCAAACACTCTATGAGTCTGGTTGTCGGTTTTATTTTGCTGCTCAACTTATTGAAGCGTTGAAGCTAAAAAAAGTTTTGCCATCAGATGCCAATATCGCGGTTTTGAACGGCATTCAAACTGGTACTGAAAAACTGGCCGCAGAAGCTGGAATTATTCCTGTTCTTAATTCTTGGGAATCTATCTGTCATTGGAAATCAGTTTGTCAGGAAAAATCCCAACGTTTTCCGGCAATAATCCAAATTGACACGGGAATGTGCCGTCTCGGTCTTGACCAAGATGAGCTTGAAAAACTCATTGCTGATCCCTCTATTTTCAAAATCACAAATATAGAATTAATTATCAGCCATCTTGCTCTCAGTGACGAGCCATCGAGTGCCGCAAATGCTTCACAATTAAATCGCTTACAGAATGCTTTGGCTAAACTTCCCTCTTGTGAGGTTGCAATTTCTGCATCTGGTGGAATTTTCCTCGGTAATCGTTTTCATTTGGATATGGTGCGACCGGGAATTGCGCTTTATGGCGTTGCGCCTCCTGACAATATCTCTTCTACCTTAATTAAACCAGTAATGATGCTTGATGCCCGTGTCATTCAAACGCGCCATGTAAAAGCCGGTTCTGCGGTGGGGTATGGTGGTTCATTTGTCACCAGCCGTCCAAGCATTATAACAACCATTTCTGTCGGCTATGCTGATGGTTTACATCGTTCATTAGGAAATAAAGGCTCGGTCTTTTTTAAAAATCACCGTTTGCCCATTGTTGGACGTGTCTCAATGGATTCAATCACCATTGATGCAACTGATCTTGCAGACAATGCACCAAAATCAGGAGATTTGATTGAAATTATCGGAAAAAATCAGTCTCTAGACGATATTGCACGAGATGCAAACACAATAGCGTATGAAATTCTGACATCTCTTGGCCACCGTTATAAACGTATCTATCTACGAAATGGCAAACCGATTGATTGTTAGCTTCATGAATTTGATATCAGTTGAAACAGCAAACAAAAATAAAGACCGGCTTTCGCCGGTCTCTTTATCTTATAAAATCTAACGATAATTCGAAAGTGGTGGGCATGAACAGATCAAGTTTCTGTCCCCGCTCACATTGTCAATTCTCGACACCGGCGGCCAATATTTGTTTGCAGGATCCTGTTGCGCATCAGGCAGTGCCGCAATTTGTCTTGAATATGCATGAGCCCAAGCATCATTCAATGTATCTGCCAATGTGTGTGGTGCATTGACCAGCGGATTATCGTCCTTAGGCCATACACCATTTCCTACTTTTTCTGCCTCTTCAGCAATTGAAAGTAAAGCGTCACACAAACGATCAATCTCGGATTTAGGTTCCGACTCGGTCGGCTCGATCATCAATGTTCCAGGAACAGGAAATGACATGGTCGGAGCATGGAAACCGTAATCAATCAACCGTTTGGCAATATCATCAACCGTAATCCCAAATTTATCTTTCAGCACGCGTGTATCAACAATACACTCATGTGCAACGCGTCCTTTTTTACCCTTATAGAGAATTGGATATGCTTGCGACAAACGCTGTGCGATATAGTTCGCATTCAATATGGCATTTTCTGTTGCCAATTTCAGGCCATCTGGCCCCATCATGCGAATATACATCCAAGTAATAACCAGAATGGATGCACTTCCATATGGTGCAGCAGAAACAGCATGACTTGTTGAGAAAATATTATGTCCCGGTACAAATGGCTGCAAATGCTTGGCGACACCTATCGGTCCAACACCCGGGCCCCCACCACCATGAGGAATAGCAAATGTTTTGTGTAGGTTCATATGGCAAACATCGGCACCGACATCTGCCGGACGTGCCAAAGCCACAAGCGCGTTAAGATTGGCACCATCAAAATAAACCTGCCCACCATTTGCATGGATAATATCACATATCTCTTTGATGCTTTCTTCATAAACACCATGGGTAGATGGATATGTAATCATCAAAGCAGCCAAATGGTCTTTATGTTGCTCAGCTTTAGCTTTCAGATCGGCAACATCAACATCGCCATCACCAAGACAATTGACAACGACAACTTCCATACCTGCCATATGCGCTGAAGCAGGATTGGTTCCATGTGCCGAGGCAGGAATAAGACAAATATTACGATGTTTCTGTCCTTTTGACTCATGATACCGACGAATTGCCAAAAGCCCAGTATATTCACCTTGCGCTCCTGAATTAGGCTGGAAAGAAACAGCACTAAATCCAGTGATTTCACAAAGCCAATCATGCAACTGATGAATCATTTCATGATAGCCAGCACTGTAACTTGCAGGCGCAAAAGGATGCATATTGGCAACCTTTGGCCAGCTTAATGGCATCATCTCGGCTGCTGCATTCAATTTCATTGTACAGGAACCAAGCGGTATCATTGCTCTATCAAGCGCCAGATCCTTATCAGCCAAACGGCGCAAAAAGCGCATCATCTCTGTTTCGGAATGTACAGCATGGAAAAATGGCTGACTAAGGAATGACGCATCGCGACCATTGCCAAGAAGTTTTGTTGTTGCCTTACTTATAAGTTTGGCACCAAACAGTGCAGCAAGAGCACTGGCATCTTCTTCGGTTGATAACTCGTCAAAGTTGATGGATAAAGTATTATCATCAATTACCCGAATGAAACGGCCGCCTTTTTCAGCTTCTTGAGCAATTTGTTGCGCATTTCCTTTAACGGTTACAGTAACACAATCAAAATAGTTCTCACCCGTCAGCGAAAAACCAGCTTCTTTAAGGCTATCCCCAAAGCGACAGGCCAATTCATGAACGCGGTTAGCTATAGCCTGTAAACCTTGAGGGCCATGCCAAATTGCAAAAGCTGTCGACATATTGGCAAGCAAAGCTTGCGCTGTACAAATATTGGATGTTGCCTTGTCGCGGCGTATGTGCTGCTCACGCGTTTGCAATGCCAAACGAAAACTGACACGGCCATGTGTGTCAATGGATTGTCCAACGATACGACCTGGAATGAGACGTGTCAGGGCTTCACTTGCGGCAAGATAACCAGCATGAGGACCACCAAAGCCCATGGGAACGCCATAGCGTTGCATGGAGCCAACAACCATATCCGCACCCCATTTTGCAGGCGCTTCCATAATTGTTAAAGCAAGTGGATCAGCAACGACGATTACCAGCGCACCAACAGCTTTTGCCTGCTTAATAGCGTCACTATGATCGATAAATCGTCCTTGCGTATCTGGCCATGGTAACACAATTGCAGCTGTTTCTGTTGTAATGTCTTTATTGACTTCAACTTGGAAACCTTGCGTTTCAGCACGTGTCAATGCAACAGATAGTGTCTGCGGATGGAGCTCTCCAATAATGGAAATCGCAAGCTTCTTATTACGGGCAAACCGCACCGCAACCGCATTTGCTTCAGCCAATGCTGTCGCTTCATCAAGAAGAGAAGCCGCCGCAACTGGCAAACCTGTTAATTCCGCAACCAAGGTTTGGAAATTGAAAAGCATTTCCAATCGTCCTTGGCTGATTTCTGCCTGATAAGGTGTGTAAGCGGTATACCATGCCGGATTTTCAAACATATTCCGCAGGATAACCGATGGAACAAAAGTTCCATGATACCCCTGCCCAATAAAGCTTTTGCGAACACGATTTTGCTCAATTATCTGGTGCAATTCGTGCAGTGCGACCGCTTCTGTCGCAGCCGCCGGCAAATTCAGAGCCCGATTGAGACGAATTGATTGTGGCACCGCCTCGTCAACCAAAGCTTCCAATGAAGCTACATTCAATGCGTGGAGCATTTCCTTGGCCTCATCAGGGCGTGCTCCAATATGACGTGATGAAAACGGAAGTTCCTGCATATATTTTATCCAATCATGGCTTTATAATCAGCGGCAGACATTAATCCGTCGAGTTGGCTGGCGTCAGAAAGTTTCATTTTCCAGAGCCAACCTTCTTTTTCTGCTTTCTGATTAATCATAGCAGGATCAGAAGTAAGCGCTTCGTTCACTTCTGTTATAGTTCCATCAACTGGAGAATAGACGTCAGAAGCGGCTTTAACAGATTCTACAACCGCCGCAGCATCACCTTTAGCAACTGTGCTACCAACTTCAGGCAATTCCACAAATACGAGATCGCCAAGCTGCTCCTGAGCATGATTGGTAATACCAACCGTTGCAACATCACCATCGAGGCTGATCCACTCGTGATCTTCAGTAAAATACAATTTAGTCATATGAATTATCCTTTAAAATAACGATGTTCAACGAATGGCAGAGAATGCACGGTAAGATCGATCTTTTTCCCACGCACTTCTGTTATGAGTTTTGTTCCAGGTTGTGCTAAGTTCAGTGCAACATATCCCATGGCAACAGGGCCATCAAAAGAAGGACCAAATCCACCTGATGTGACTTTGCCAACCAGCTTGCCTTGCTCATCAAAAATGTCGGCACCCGCACGCACAGGCTGGCGTGTTTCTGGCTTTAATCCGACACGGCGTCTGCTTACGCCATTTTTTAAGCAATCCAATAAGGCTTCAGCACCAATAAAACCTGCTTTTTCCCTAACCGATTTTGTTACCGCCCACGTAATGGCTGCTTCTATCGGATTGGTGTCAACTGTAATATCATTTCCATGCAAGCAAAGACCTGCTTCCAAACGCAAGCTATCGCGTGCTGCTAGTCCAATCCAGCTAACACGGGAGTCGCTTAAAAGCTTCGTTGCTAGTGCTTCTGCATCTTCAACGGGAACAGCAATTTCAAATCCATCTTCACCAGTATATCCCGAGCGTGTCATGAACCAATTTTCTTTTGGTTCAAAACCATGCATGAATTTCAAGTCGCTACCGGCAAGACCGGCTTTTGCAACAACATCGACAGCTTCTGGCCCCTGCAATGCAAGAAAGACACGATCAAGCGGCTCAAGTGCACAATTGAAGCCATGCATTCTGTTTTTGAGTTCTGCAATGTCTGCAACGGCATTTCCGGCATTGGCAACCACCATAAACCGCGCTTCACCCAGCCGTGTCACAATAAGGTCATCAAGAATACCGGCATTTTCATTCAATAAATAATTGTAGCGGCTTTGCCCAATATTGAGCGCATAGGCATCAAGTGGCAAAGCTTTGGATAGAAATTCGCCGGCTTGAACACCTTCCACCAAAATAAGTTTCATATGTGAAATATCAAAAAGACCAGCATGTGCACGTGTATGCAAATGTTCTTTCATAACCCCTAATGGATAGGTAAGAGGCATATTCCAACCAGCAAACCCGCCAAATTTAGCGCCTGCTTTTTCATGCATATGATAGAGGGGAAGAGTTTTTAAATTTTCAGAAGAGCTGCCCATAATAACTCCGAGGTTGCGTCAATAGAAGCACTATGCATCTATCTCACACCCCTCTGTCTAAAGCCTGAGAGACTCGTAGGAATACTATCTTCCCACTTACACCTTCGGCGCGGGGTGTTCCCCGACTTTCCAGAGCTGCCATTATTTTTTTACGGTTCTTTGTGCCTGAGAGATTACGGGCAGTTTTCCCCTTCGGCGGCCAAAACACGGTAGATTGTGTTTTCACACTCTCCCGCAAAAAAACGGAAAGTACATATATTGTTCCTCCCTGACATAAGAGTAATTCTAACTTATCTTGAAAATGAAGTCATCTGTTAAATGTGTTCGCTAACAGGCAATTTACTTTTTATCTATTATCGTATTGACGACGTTTATATTTGTGTTCAATTTTTGCGCAACATAAAAACCGATAGCCGTAGCGCAAAGACATAAAGCAACAGACAATAGAATATTCAATAATGACTGCACAATCGCACCTTTTCGTAAGAGTTCGAAAGTTTGCAGACTGAACGATGAAAAAGTGGTAAATCCACCACAAAGACCAACCATAATGAAAATACGGATATTCTCGGAAAGTGGATAGCGTGCATGAGACACGCTAATCATGCCAACGAGCGCAATGATGAATGATCCCAACACGTTGATTGTAATCGTGCCCCATGGAAAATTTCGACTGATACAGGCCAGCGCAAGCCCCAGCCAATAGCGGGCAACACTGCCTATTGCACCGCCTAATGCCACCCATAGAGTTGTAGTCATGATACAAAGTCCTTATTAGAAGTTATAATCATGGAATATTATACAATGGAAGACAACGCATTGAGGAAGAAATGCAAGCTGGAAAACAACAATTATTGGAATTTTTGGATAATTTAGGAATTAACGTAGAAACTTTTACGCATAAAGCCGTGTTCCATGTGGAAGAAGGTCGGGATATAAAAGAAAATATTCCTGGCGCACATACAAAAAATCTATTTTTGAAAGATAAAAAGGGACACTATTTTCTGGTCACTTTGGGGTCATATGCTATCCTTGATTTAAAACATCTCCATGAAAAAATTGGTGCATCGGGGCGGCTTTCCTTTGGTAGTCCTGAAAAGCTTGTCGAATATCTCGGGCTTTATCCGGGCGCAGTCAGTGTTTTCGGTCTTATTAACGATACTGAGCAGCATGTCACAATGATATTGGATAAAGCTTTGATGGAAAACTCCATTATAAATTGTCACCCTATGACCAATGAAGCAACGACATCAATTAACCGCGATGATCTTATCAAGTTTGTTCGCGCAACCAACCATGAACCTCACATTATTCAGGTTTCAGAGGTTGAGGCTTGAAATTGGATAAGAAAAATACGACTGTTATGCCAATAAATAACCAATTTCGCCGAGATAGGACTTCATTATTATGAGCGATAATCCATTTGCTGCGTCACCCAATCAGACCAATCTTGATCCTAACAGTCAAAATGCTGCAGGCACCATTATAAAAGATACAACGACCGCCGACTTTCAAAAGGATGTTTTGCTAGAGTCAAAAAAACAGCCTGTTTTGGTGGATTTTTGGGCGACATGGTGTGGCCCATGTAAACAACTCGGTCCCGTTCTTGAAAAAGTTGTTACAGCCGCCAAAGGCGCTGTAAAACTTGTGAAAATGGATATTGATAAACATCCGGCAATTCCTGGCCAATTAGGGATTAGATCCGTTCCTGCGGTCATCGCCTTTGTTGATGGGCGACCAGTTGATGGCTTCATGGGCGCACAACCTGAAAGCGAAGTTAAAAAGTTTGTTGCCAAACTAACCGGTGGCGAAAAAGAGGTAGCCATTGAAGAGGCTCTCGAAACCGCCAAGCAATTGCGAGATAGCGGTGATGTTACAGGGGCTGCAAACCTTTATGCACAAGTGCTACAAGAAGCGCCCGATAATATCGCGGCAATTGGCGGTTTTGCCGATCTTATGTTGGTAAATGGCGAGATTGAGCAAGCCAAGGCAATTTTGGCAACAGCACCTGATGGCAAAAAGGATGACCCTCTTTTACGAAAAATAGAAGCGCAAATTACCTTAAAAGAAGAAACCGCAAAATTGGGGGATCCGTTAGCGCTTGCCAAACGTATTCAAGACAATCCGAAAGATTATCAGGCACAATTCGATTTGGCTTTGATCCGCAATGCAGAAGGCAAACGGGATGAGGCTGCCGATTTGCTTCTTGCAATTATGAAAGCTGATCGTGCATGGAATGACGACGGTGCAAGAAAACAATTATTGCAATTCTTCGATGCTTGGGGCGCAATGGATCCTGCCACGCAGGCATCACGTCGTAAATTATCGTCTTTACTATTTTCTTGAAGAAGAAGTTGAGCTTATTTCGTGAAGCGTTAATTATTCCGTTAACGCTTCATGTTTCTTATGGATAAAAATGATGAAAGCTGGAAATGCACATTACACTAAATTAACGGACTTGCCTGGTGAGGTTGCATTGTTTCCGCTTGAAGGTGTCCTACTATTGCCAAATGGCTATCTGCCACTCAATGTATTTGAGGAGCGTTACTTGGAAATGGTTGAAGACACAATGAGGGGTAATCGTATTATCGGCATTATACAGCCTCTCCCTGAGGCTCAAGCTGATAAAAAACCTGAATTGTTCAAAATTGGCTGCTTGGGACGTATAACAAATTATAGTGAAACGGGTGATGGCAGGCTTACGATAGGCCTGCAAGGCATATGCCGTTTTACATTTGTCGAAGAATACGCCACAGATAAGCCTTATCGTATCGCAAAAATACACCCCTTTGAAAAAGATCTTGTTGCGCAAAAAGATGATGGCCGCGTCGATCGGGAAAGTCTGCTCAATACTTTTGAGAGTTTTCTTGAAGCCCATGAAATGGAAGCTGATTGGGGAAGCATTATGCAAGCTCCAACCACCACACTTGTTAATGCTCTTTCTATCGTCGCCCCCTTTGGCATCGCAGAAAAACAGGCTTTGCTTGAAGCCGAAGATACGTTCACACGCGCGCAAACATTAATTGCTCTGACAGAACGTGCGCTGATGTTTGCCGATAATGAAGAAAAGCCATCCTTGAATTAATAAGGCATCCGTTATGGTCAAATATGCCACCGATCCCAAAATGTTGGAACTGTTGGTCTGCCCCGTTACCGGTGGTCCCTTACGTTATGATGAAATGCGACAAGAACTAATATCTGAAAAAGCACAATTAGCTTTTCCTATCCGTGATGGCATTCCTATTATGTTGGCATCAGAAGCCCGACAATTGGATACAAACGAAATATAATTTTAATATTGAGTGTTTCGCTTTACGAATAGCATGCTATAACGCATTTATGATCGCAATTATTCCAATATGGAAAGCGATTGTTTTTTCTCATGTGAGCGTTTCAATAAAATAGATAAAACGAACCTCACACTATTTATACAGAGGGCGGAATAGTTATGGCGTCAAGAAAACTCTTTCTTCTTCCCGGTGATGGCATCGGTGTAGAAGCAATGGCAGAAGTGCGGAAGCTAATTTCTTATATGAACAAAGAACTCGGACTCGACTTTGAATGCGAGGAAGGGCTTGTCGGCGGAGCTGCCTATGATGCATATGGTAAAGCAATTTCAGACGACGATATGGCCAGAGCCATGGCTGCAGACGCAGTACTTTTCGGTGCCGTTGGTGGTCCTAAATGGGCAAATGTTCCATATGAAGTCAGACCAGAAGCCGGATTATTGAGGTTGCGCAAGGATTTAGGGCTTTTTGCCAATCTCCGTCCTGCAATTTGTTATTCGTCCCTAGCATCAGCATCTTCATTGAAGCCGGAACTGGTAGAAGGCCTCGATATCCTTATCGTACGCGAATTGACTGGTGGGATCTATTTTGGTGAACCTAAAGAAATCATTGATTTAGACAATGGGCAAAAACGCGCTATTGATACGCAAATCTATGATACTTATGAAATTCAACGGATTGCTGAGGTTGCATTCGATCTCGCACGGACACGTAATAATAAGGTTACTTCATTTGAAAAGCATAATGTGATGAAAACTGGCATTCTGTGGAATGAGGTTGTCACAAAAGTGCATGACAAAAGCTATTCCGATGTCACATTGGAACATATGCTCGCTGATTCTGGTGGTATGCAACTTGTTCGGGCGCCAAAACAATTCGATGTTATCGTGACCGATAATCTGTTCGGCGATATTTTCTCTGATATTGCAGCAATGCTTACCGGTTCGCTTGGAATGTTGCCATCAGCCTCGCTTGGCGCTGAAGATCGTAAAACAGGTAAACGTCGCGCCTTGTATGAACCTGTCCATGGTTCAGCCCCAGACATTGCTGGTAAAGGCATTGCAAACCCAATTGCAATGATTGCCTCATTAGCAATGTGCTTGCGCTATTCGTTCTTGATGTCTGCTGAAGCAGACCGCTTGGAAAAAGCCATTGCCGGTGTCTTGGATGACGGAATTCGTACAGCTGATATTTATTCAGATGGTATGAAAAAAGTTTCTACAAGCGAAATGGGTGATGCAATTTTAGAAAAATTAAAGAGAACAGCTGTCTAACATTTCACACAACCAATAATATTTATGAAAAGCGGTGTTCTAAAGAACGTCGCTTTTTTGTTTTGAGAAACGTACCGATTTCAGCTTTTTACAAACAACGCAACTTCTTACAAACAACGCAACTTCAGCATATTACTGACACAGAAAAGGATTATTCGTGTCAACAATACTTTATTTGTTCATTTGTCTGGTGTTTCTTGACAGTAGTGTAAAATACGGTAAAACAAACCTATTCAAGGAGCGTATAATGGATATTCATTCATTTTCAGTGCAAAGGTTATACAGTCACGACAGTGACTATAATTTTGCACGTCTATCCTTGACAATTATTGGCCACAAAAAAACGACAAAGAAAATTATCTGATGTCCCTTGGCCAACCTGCTCTCTCCCGGGTACGGCCCGGGGAAGAAAGCCTGACGGCCGCCGGGCTTCTTCAATAACTGGAGAGAGACAGGAGTTACATAAATGGGTTTTAAGGTTGCTGTTGCAGGTGCCACTGGTAATGTCGGCCGTGAGATGCTGAACATTCTTGAAGAACGTGGTTTCCCTGCTGATGAAGTTGTTCCTCTCGCGTCACGCCGTTCTTTGGGAACTGAAGTTTCCTATGGTGATAAGACACTCAAAGTCAAAGTTCTTGATAATTACGATTTCTCAGACACAGATATTTGCCTTATGTCGGCAGGTGGTAGTGTTGCAAAAGAGTGGGCACCCAAAATCGGTGCTGCCGGTTGCGTGGTCATTGATAACTCATCCGCTTGGCGTTACGATGCTGATGTCCCTCTTATCGTTCCAGAAGTTAATCCTGATGCAATTGCAGAATTTAAGCAACGCAATATTATTGCCAATCCTAATTGTTCTACAGCACAGCTTCTTGTTGCTTTAAAGCCTTTACATGACGCTGCAACGATCAAGCGGGTTGTTGTTTCAACATATCAATCTGTATCTGGCGCCGGTAAAGCTGGCATGGATGAACTGTTTGAACAATCACGGGCCGTTTTTGTGGCAGATCCTATTTCTATCAAGAAGTTCACCAAAAGAATTGCCTTTAATGTCATTCCTCATATCGATGTTTTCATGGAAGACGGCTACACTAAAGAAGAATGGAAAATGGTTGCCGAAACCAAGAAAATGCTTGATCCAAAAATCAAATTATCAGCGACAGCTGTTCGTGTTCCTGTCTTCATCGGTCATGGTGAAGCTGTAAACGTGGAATTTGAAAAACCAATCACGGCGGATGAAGCACGTGAAATTTTGCGCAATGCACCAGGTTGCCAAGTTGTCGATAAGCATGAAGATGGCGGCTATATGACACCATACGAATGTGCTGGTGAAGATGATACTTTCGTCAGCCGTATCCGTGAAGACATTACAGTCGAAAATGGTTTGGCATTTTGGGTTGTTGCTGACAATCTTCGTAAAGGTGCAGCACTCAATGCTGTTCAGATTGCAGAGCTTCTAATTGCACGTAATCTGATTTCACCACGTGCAAACAAAGCATAATCAATAACAGTCTGTTATATTTCACATCAAATTCTAGCTATTAAACCTCCGAGAAATCGGGGGTTTTTATTTGATGTCGTGAAATATATTGACGGGACATATTCTGAGTATTTGGATATTTTATTTATACGCCAATAAAATAGCTATTCACCACCACTAAGCCCCAAAAAACTTATCACAAGTTAAGCAGGTGATTCTTGCATTTCAGTGCATTTCGAATGCATCTATCTCTATTTTTTGCCTATTTTAGTAATTCCTTGGCGCGAACAAATGTCGCAGCCATCATTTTATTGCTGATAGCTAAAATTGAACAAGTGCATTCGTGCAAAAAGCCTAGAGCCATAACCAAATTATATGAGCAGTATCTCCAAATGCTGTTTTTTTGTATAAGGCAACTTTGAAAAAGACAAAACCAGATAAATGACGTTTCTGCTTCTGTAAAAAGTGGAATTTTAAATGTCTGAAAAACATAAATTTTTCAAAAATTGTCGACAAAAGGACATACTATCAAATGCTGATAACGGTTCTTAGACGTCTATTATGTTCAAAATCACCATATTGAAGAATGTAAATTATATAACATGAAGAATTTTTGTCATGCGGTTTAATCGCGTCTCAACATCATAACGCTATCAAAACATCTCTTCCCAATTCAATAAAGTTATTCAACTATTAGTTGTAAATATATTTTTGATGTTTGCAATGCGAGTAATAATATATAAAGTTGTTCTAAGTTAACCTGAATGGTGCCGCAAACATATTTGCGGTAGTAATTGGAGGCAAAAATGTTACGTGCGGTTGCGCAGGCTATTCTTGATTGCGCGGGATTTATCGCTGCTTTTTTCTTTCCACAAGATTCAACCAATTTTGATTTCATCCGCATGGGTGTTGCACTCATGATGATTATCATTTTTGCTCTCGTTGTTTGGCTCATACCGCAAATATTTCATAGGGGTAATACACCCCACTGAAATCATTAGAAAATTTTTCCTCTAAAATACAAATATTAGAAACATTCATCATAATGAAACTATAAATTGTATTGAAAATTTTCCTTGGTTTTTATACCACGTCCGATAAAACTAACTGGAAATTTGCTTGAAAGACTTTAACAAATATAAGGCTTTCATGTTAACTTGGTTCAACAGAATTCACCTTTTCAGCCGATGTTTTGAGACGAAGCATTCTGAAAATAAAGATTGAGGATTTACATAATGTTTCTCGAAAAAATCAAAAGACGTACTGCCCTAGGACTCATTGCTTCATTTGCAGCATGGGTAAGCCTTGCACCATTGGCACATGCCGAAGACAAAACAACAATCAAACTTGGCACGATGGAAGGTGAAGAAAGTGATGTTTGGAAAGTAGCCGCTGAACAGGCGAAAAAAGAAGGCCTGAACGTTGAGCTTGTCTATTTTTCTGATTACGCTTTACCCAATGAAGCTGTTAATTCAGGAGATATTGATGCCAATTCATTTCAACATAAACCGTATCTCGATGCACAAATTGAACAGCGCGGCTATAAGCTTTCTATCGTAGGATATACTGTTTTGTTCCCGATGGGCGTATATTCCCATAAAATCAAGGATATGAAGGATTTGCGTGATGGCGCCATTGTTGGTGTGCCAAACGATCCATCCAATGGCGGACGTGCATTGCGCCTGTTGAATGATATGGGGCTGATAAAGTTGAAAGACCCTAATAATGTTCTCGCTTCAAAATTGGATATCGTTGAAAATCCGAAAAAATTGGAGATTCGCGAGCTTGATGCAGGAATGCTTGGCCGAGCAATTGATGATTTCGACATTGCTATTGTAAACACCAATTGGGCTCTAACAACGGGCTTGAAACCAGATAAAGATGCGATAGCATGGGAAAAGGTTGAAAATAATCCTTACAACAATATCATTGTTGTAAAAACAGCCGACAAAGATCAACCTTGGGTAAAAAAATTGGTAAGTGCCTATAATTCAGAACCAGTTAGAGCCAAGATTAAAGAAGTATTCGGTGTAACAGCCAAAACTGCATGGTAAGTTTATAATGGTGGCAACTTCGCAACCAATCATTTCATTGAAAAATATTAGCCGCCGTTTCAACCAAACGGCGGCTGTTGATGATTTATCTCTTGATATCCAAGCTGGCGAAATTTTAGGAATTATCGGGCGTAGTGGTGCCGGCAAATCAACTCTTATACGTTGCCTGAATGGTCTTGAAACCATTGATGAGGGCAAGATTTTCTTTGAAGGTCATGATGTTTCTCATTTGACGGAAACACAATGGGCGCCCTATCGTCAGCGCATTGGTATGATCTTTCAACACTTTAACCTGTTGTCGTCTAAGCGTGTTATCGACAATATCGCATTACCGCTAAAATTGGCTGGTGTTGCGAAAGAAAAGCGCAGACAACGCGCTTTGGAATTAATTGAGCTTGTTGGACTAAATGGTAAAGAGCAACATTTCCCAGCAGAACTTTCAGGTGGTCAAAAACAGCGTGTCGGAATAGCCCGTGCGCTCGCTGCCAATCCGAAAGTGTTACTATCTGACGAGGCTACCTCTGCACTCGATCCGGAAACCACACAATCCATTCTTGAACTATTAGCCGATATTAATAAGCGACTTAATTTAACAATTGTCTTGATTACGCATGAAATGGAAGTTGTCAGTACAATAGCGGATCGGGTTGTTGTTCTCAATCGAGGACGTATTGTTGAAGAAGGGTCTGTTAAAGACATTTTTGCCTCTCCACAGGAAGACACAACAATTGCTATGCTGCGGATTGTTACACCACAATTACCAGCAGAGTTTGCAAAGAGGTTAAAACCTCAAGGTCAAGAAGCTGTTGTTGAATTGAACATTGCTGGTGAGGTCGCACGAAAACCCTTCCTGCATCTGATTGAACAGGAAAGCGGTTTAATCCCACGTATTCTTCACGGTGGAATTGACACGATACAGGGGGAGCCTGTTGGACGTTTCTTTTTAGGTTTGCCGGCAGACGATAAAGAGAAGCTGGATAAGGCAGTTGTCTGGCTTACACAAAATGGTCGTTATTGCGAGGTTCTTGGCTATGTATAGTGTCATTTCGAAAGAACTCCCACAAGCCATTCTTGATACTATTATCATGACAGTAAGCTCGTCTCTTTTGGCGCTTATTATTGGTTTGCCAATCGGGCTTATTCTTTATACGACAGCACGGGGCAGCCTGTTTCCCAATGCGATTATTAATCGGTTGCTTAGCGGAATTGTCAATTGTGTCAGAGCAATTCCATTTATCATTCTTGCATTCTATCTTCTTCCGGTAACACGCGTTGTTGTTGGCACTGGTGTCGGTATAAAATCTGTTATCTTTGTGCTCACCATTTCAGCCATTCCCTTTTATGCACGTATGGCGGAGCTGTCTTTTCGTGGTGTGGACAAAGGGCTGGTTGAAGCCATTCGCTCAATGGGCGCATCTAGAATGCAAATTGTTACCAATGTCGTTGTACCGGAATCGTTTTCAAGCCTTGTCACTGGCTTTACCGTGATGGTTATTTCAATTATCAGCGCAACATCCCTTGCCGGTTTTCTTGGTGGTGGTGGGTTGGGGGATATGGCTATCCGCTATGGCTACCAGCGCTATAATACTGAAGTTATGACAATGGTTATCATTGTACTCGTTATCATGAATGTTTTGGTACAATGGTGCGGTGATTGGATTTCGCAAAAACTCGATCGCACCAATCGATAACGTCAGAATTACTTATATGAGTTTATAAAATGCCGCATAAATTTTATTCCGATAAATGCGGCATTTTACGCGAGTAAACCAATCGGACGACACATAAAGACATGAAAAACAGTATCCAATGTCAGTTTTAATCCAACTACCACATTGTTTGAACCGTGTTTTTAAGAAGTGATACACTGACATATCGATAAGTTTCAAATGCGGTATGTAATACCTGTATTATACACAATATAACGCAATAGTTTTGCCGGATATTATAGCTGAACGACCAGCATTATTGTTTATGAAATTATTGGACATGGCACTATGGCTTTGTAATGTAAGACAAATGCCTAGGGCATAATAAAAGGCCAAGAATGGCCTTTTATGTTGTTTCCATGCGCATCAAGTGGCAGTTAAACGCGACTGACCGTATAAAATGCTACTTAGCGATTTTTGCGCAATGCATCAGCCAAAGCAGAACCAAAACTTCCATGTTGCGATGAAGATGCTTTTGATTGTGTCGTTTGATGGGAGGAGGTTTTACGTGGCGTAGAAACCGGATCTGAATTCTTACGCATTGTAAGTGATATTCGCTTGCGCGCGGCATCAACCTCAATGACGGTAACTTTCACAATATCACCTGCTTTTACCACGTCATGGGGATCACTGACATAGCGATCTGCCAATTGCGAAATATGCACAAGTCCATCCTGATGAACCCCAATATCAACAAAAGCACCAAAAGCGGCAACATTTGTCACGGTTCCTTCGAGTTCCATTCCAGCCTTAAGATCACTAATTTCATTTATGCCATCAGCAAAAGTGGCCGTTTTAAATTCTGGTCTAGGATCTCGTCCCGGTTTCTCCAATTCATTGATAATGTCTTTAACCGTCGGCAAGCCAAAACGCTCATCGATAAATTGGCGCGGATCAAGTTTTTTCAGCGTTGCAGTATCACCCATCAATGTACGCAGATCTCTTCCACATGCACTGACAATTTTGCGTGCCACACTATAAGCCTCTGGGTGCACGGACGAAGCGTCCAATGGCTCGTCACCATTTCTGATACGCAAAAAGCCGGCACATTGTTCAAATGTTTTTGCGCCAAGCCGTGGTACCAATTTCAACATATCACGATTTTTAAATGGTCCATTAGCATCACGATAAGCAACAATAGCTTGCGCTAAAGATGAACCAACGCCCGAAACCCGTGCCAATAGTGAAGATGATGCCGTGTTCAAATCTACACCAACCGCGTTCACAGCATCTTCGACCACACCGTCCAATGCGCGTGCAAGCTGGAATTGATCCACATCATGTTGGTATTGCCCGACACCAATTGACTTTGGTTCAATCTTGACCAATTCAGCCAGCGGATCTTGCAGGCGTCTTGCAATGGAAACAGCCCCACGTAATGATACGTCAATATCGGGAAATTCAGCAGCTGCAAGCTCGGAAGCAGAATAGACCGAAGCACCTGCTTCAGAAACAATAACTTTGGTGGGTTTTGGTGCAGGAATGAGGCTTAGCAAATCCCCTACCAATTTTTCTGTTTCACGACTTGCCGTTCCATTGCCAATTGCTATCAAATCAACCTTGTGTTTCGCAATAAGAGCAGCAAGAACCGCTTGTGAACCATGCATATCGCTACGTGGCGGAAATGGGTAAATTGTTGCTGTTTCTAATAGCTTTCCCGTTTTATCAACCACTGCAACCTTAACGCCTGTACGAATTCCAGGATCGAGCCCCATTGTTGCACGTGTTCCGGCTGGGGCAGCCAATAAGAGCGCTTTCAGGTTACGTGCAAATACGGTTATTGCTTCCTCATCGGCACGCTCATGTAACTCGCGCATCAAATCCAGTGATAAATGAAGAGAGAGTTTAACGCGCCATGCCCAAACCGCGACATCAGACAAAAATATGTCTCCTGGCAATTTATTGCCAATTTGATAGAGCCCTTTGATAATCTGCACAACCGGCTTGTCTATATGCGGAAACTCTTCATCAACCTCGATATTGACACTCAGAACTTCTTCATTTCGGCCTCTAAACATTGCAAGCGCACGGTGGCTTGGAACATTTGCCCATTTTTCAGAATGGTCAAAATAATCTGAAAATTTTGCGCCAACTTGTTCTTTGCCTTCAATGACTTTTGCATGCAAAATTGCGTTCGCTTGCATATAGTGACGAAGTTTACCGACAAGTTCGGCATTTTCGGCCATTTCTTCCGAAATAATATCACGGGCGCCTTCTAATGCACTTTTGATATCCGCAACTTTGTCATTAATATAATCCTTGGCAAGCTCTTGTGGTTCTTGATCCCGCTTGGATAAAATTGCTTCCGCAAGAGGTGCCAGACCATTTTCACGTGCAATTTGCGCACGTGTACGGCGTTTCGGTTTATAAGGTAAATAAAGATCTTCCAATTCAGATTTTGATGATGCAGCAACCAAAGATTGTTCCAGCTCTGGGGTAAGCTTACCTTGCTCACGAATTGACTGGATAATTGCTTCACGTCGGCTTTCCATCTCACGGAGATAGACAAGACGCTCTGACAGTAATCGCAGTTGACTGTCGTCTAATCCGCCTGTCACTTCTTTTCTATAGCGCGCAATAAAGGGAATTGTTGCGCCCTCATCAATTAACGCTACAGCTGCAACAACCTGTTGGGTAGACGCTTTAATTTCCAAAGCAATAGTTTGTGAGATAGACTGCATTACTTGTGTCATTATGTTCACCAGATTCGAAATTTCGACTGACCTTACGGATCATAATTGATAAGGCAACCTTAATTCAGTCGATATACAAAATTTAAATTTCATACCTTTGTAATCGTCACAACTGTACCTATGTTAAGAATAACAGTGCCGCAAATTCAGGAGACATTTCCATGACATCACTTTTTGATCCGATTAAGGCAGGCGATCTTGTTCTTGAAAATCGTATCGCTATGGCGCCTTTAACGCGCGCACGGGCATTGAATGCAATTCCAGATGATTTGACCGCCCTTTACTATAAACAACGTGCAACAGCTGGGCTCATTGTCTCGGAAGGAACTGCCATTTCTCAACAGGGGCAAGGCAACATTGATGTGCCCGGGCTTTATGAAAAAGAACAATTGGAAGGTTGGAAAAAAGTAACCGATACAGTTCATAATGCAGGTGGTAAAATAGTAGCACAACTTTGGCATACGGGACGCATTTCGCACAGTTCTTTACAACCAAATGGAGGAGCACCCGTTGCTCCATCAGCAATTCAAGCAAAAGCCAGAACCTACATTAAAGATGATGAGGGCAAAGGTATATTCGTAGAAACATCGCTTCCACGCGCATTGGAAGCTGCAGAGATTCCCGGAATTATAGAAGACTACTGCAAAGCCGCAGACAATGCTGTTAATATTGCAGGTTTTGACGGTGTGGAAATTCACGCTGCGAATGGGTATTTGTTAGATCAGTTTTTACGTTCCAATTCCAACCATAGAACCGATGAATTTGGTGGATCGATAGAAAATCGGGCACGGTTTCCACTCCTTGTTGCCGAAGCTGTGGCAAAAAAAATAGGTTCTGGGCGCACTGGCATTAGAATTTCACCTGTAACACCGGCGAATGATGCACACGACCCAGACCCACAACCATTGTTTGACTTTTTTGTTGATGCCTTGGCTGCCTATGAATTGGCCTTTATCCATCTCATTGAAGGATCAACAGGTGGTGACAGAAACTATAATGAAGCCAAATATCCATTTGACTATCAACGCTTGAAACATGTCTATCGCGACGCAGGCGGTAATGGTGCATGGATGGTAAATAATGGCTACACAGCCGATATGGCAGAACAGGCTGTCAAATCTGGATATGCCGACATTGTTTCGTTTGGACGTCCATTTATTGCTAATCCTGATCTTGTGCGCCGTATCAAAGAACACGCAAAATGGAATGCGTTGGATCAAACCACTTTATATGGTGGTAATGAAAAAGGTTACACGGATTATCCAATCCTGTCTTAAATGATATATCAATAAAAAAGCCTCCAATTTCTGGAGGCTTTTTTGTAAATATGATTGTTTCATAAGAATAGATTATATTGGAATATATCTTTCCAATTTAAGCCGTAATATCAATAATTCCAGCTTCTCCACTCTCACTTCCAAAAGCCAGACGATAGCCTTTCTCGTCCCAAGTCATGGTAGAAATCGCACCTTTTCCCGGGCGGCGCAATAACACTTCTTTTGCGTCACTAAAGCGGATAAACAAAATCATTCCATCATTGAAACCTGCTGCAACCATGTCTTCTTCAGGGTGACAACAAACACATGTAACCATCGCATCAGCGCGTGTGCCGAGTTCCAAGGGTGCTTTCCCCATGGGGCCATCTTTTGTCAGAAATGGCCATACGATAGCTGCTGCCGCACCAGACGTGGCAAGCCATCTTCCCTTGGCACTCCATGACCAACTTTTTACCTTTGTCGGATATCCGCTCATACGTAAATGTTGTTCATCATTCAATCGCCAACCATGTAATGCATTTTCCTGCATTGATGAAATAACGTAACGATTGTCTGGTGAAAACGTAACCGCAAAATGGGCACCTTTCCAGCTAAGTTCAGTCGGTGTTGAATCTGCACCCAACCAGTGTAATGTCACACCATTATAACGCGCGACAGCCAACCGTAATCCTTTTGGTGCAAATGCCAACCCTTCCACACTTCTTTCATGGTCAAATTCACGCAAACCATCACCTGCATCTGCCCATGCCTTGCGTGATGATGCAAAGCCATAGGCACCATTAGGTCCAGCAGCTATTGATGTAATCCATTTATGAGATTGTTTTGCTCGCTCAACACAAATAGCATCAGCTGTCGTTTGGCAAATTCTTCCATCCTCACCGCCAGTCAAAACAGACTTGTTATCTTTCGATACCACAGCAGAAGCTATGCCGTCGTGAGCCTCAACAACCTTCTGCTTTTCTCCCAGCAATGTAATTTTCCCATCTGCCGTGACAAATACCGGCTGATTATCGATAAAACCAGCAAGTAAGCAATGAGCATCAAGGTCACAATGTGCTATAGTTGGCATAACAACTCCGTTTTAAGCGCAATTTTCAAAACCAGCCTTTAGCTTGTCTTCCTCAAGCTCACGACCGATAAACACTAAACGACTTTCACGTTTCTCGCCCTGCTTCCACGGACGCTGATGATCGCCTTCCAAAATCATATGTACGCCCTGAACAACGTACCGGTCTTCATCACCTTTAAAAGCGATAATACCTTTCAACCGCAAAATATTAGGCCCTTGCTGTTGCGTTAATTGTTGAATCCAAGGAAAAAACTTTGCCGGATCCAACTCACCAGAGCGCAGTGAAACAGATTTCACCGTAACGTCATGAAGGGCTGCACCGTGAACATGCTCATGGTCGTGACCATGATGATGGTCACCATCTTCATGGTCATGGTGATGATGATGTTCATGGTCATGGTGGTGATGGTGTTCATGATCGCAATCTGGCCCACACACATGGTCGTCTTCTTCATCAATTTCCAGAAAATGCGGGTCATTATCCAAAGCACGTTGAAGATCGAAAGATCCCCGATCAAGAATTTTGCTTAAATCGACATCGGCGCGTTTTGTGCGGTAAATGACTGCACCTGGATTAATGGCACGCACTGTCGCTTCGACATCGGCAAGTTCCTGAGCTGTCACTAAATCTGTTTTGTTTAAAAGCACAACATCTGCAAAAGCTATTTGGTCTTCCGCTTCTCTACTATCTTTCAAGCGTAAAGGTAGATGTTTTGCATCAACAAGAGCAATCACAGCATCAAGTTGTGATTTCGCTCTTACATCGTCATCCATAAAAAATGTCTGCGCCACAGGAACCGGATCAGCTAATCCCGTTGTCTCAACGATAATTCCGTCAAATCGACCAGGACGGCGCATCAATCCCTCAACGACACGAATAAGATCGCCGCGTACGGTGCAGCAAATGCAACCGTTATTCATTTCATAGATTTCTTCGTCGGATTCAACGATCAAATCATTATCAATACCAATTTCACCAAACTCATTCACAATCACCGCATAGCGCTTGCCATGATTTTCCGTTAGTATGCGGTTAAGCAGCGTAGTTTTACCCGCGCCAAGATAACCTGTAAGAACAGTAACCGGTATTTTGTGTGATGGTTTTTCAGTCTCGCTCATAGCACGACCTTTCCACGAATAGGATTTTTAAATATTCTTCGATATAAGCAATAAAGACTATTTTTTCCAGCTTTCTGCAAAACACTTTATTCTTCGAATTGATCGAGATTAAAGCATGCCATGTCCGCAAGCAATCCTGTTAGTCCTTGCATTGTGTGATTGAATATCAATTCACCAGCCTTTACATTGGCTTTTGCAGCATTACCGGCAGCGCCTTTGGGATTAAGATCACGCATCTTCCAGCCGAAAGCAAAAGGTCCATAAGCCCGTAAATATTTATATTTATTGATAAATTCTTCCTGTTTATTGGAAAAGTTCTCTGCCTTTTCCATGTTGACTTTTTCTTGAGCCAAATAAAGCATAAGTGATGTTTCTATAAAGCCCGCATGAATATCAAATTGTTTTTCTTCTTTTGACAGAAGCCCTTCTGGCAACCCAAATCGCCCCCAACTCGTTGCCACCGCCAACATAGGATATCGGCAACGTAATTCTGTAATAACAATATTCATAAGAGGCGAATTGCCACCATGGGCATTCAGCAACAATAACTTCCTGATGCCTTTTTGATAACAATCTATGCCAATAGCAATCCAGCGCTCTATGGCCTCATCAAATGAAAGTGTCTGCGTTACCGAACGTTCTACATGTTCAATGGAATATCCAACTTTTTCAACTGGCAAAGCAAGTATTTTATGATGCTCCACAACTTGAGTTGCCAGTCGTTGTGCAAAAGCATTAGCAATTATAGCATCTGTTTCAGCTGGCAAATGACATCCATGATATTCATGGGCACCAAGTGGAAGAATAGCGATTGTTTTGTTTTGTTGTAATCTTGTTGGTTCCATTGAGTTAACTTTCAAAACATTGGTTATTCACAACTTTTATATTTCTTAGCTACCACAATGAAAAGCAATGTTTTGCGCCAACCATGAGAATCAGTTTGATAATCTATTTAAGAGAATCACAAAACTCTTACAACGTCTTCGGGGAGACTTTACAGATATGTTTGAACACAAACAAATGCCGACGCTGGATGTTATCCAGTCTACGGCCAGAATGATGAAAACTCTATTAGCGCACCGTCTTTATGAATACGGCTTATATGCCGGGCAAGACAGAATTATTCTTTCTCTTGCATCAGACGACGGTCAAACACCAGGCTTTTTAGCCAAGCAATTAGGTGTAAAACCTCCAACAATCACAAAAACCATCTCAAGATTACAAGAGCAAGGTTTTGTCACCAAGCGTGGTTCTGAGAAAGACCAGCGCCAACTGCATATATTTCTTACCAAAGATGGTAAAAAAGTTGTCGAATTAATTGAAAAGGCAATTGCTGATACTGAAAAAGATGCTTTAGCTGTTTTGAATGAAGAAGAACATTTAACGCTTATCCATTTATTGACGCGCATTAAAGCCAGTCTTATTGAACAACAGATTTTATCTTCAAATTTTGTGCCTGATGCAAAAGCAGAAATGTTCTAAAGAATTCTGTTCAATATCCAAATTATCACAATAAAGTAAATTGGCCTCGTGGTTTATCCATAATTGAACTTGTTTTATACTTGCGAGGCCAATTTTTATAAAATAAAAAAGTATTTTCGATTTTTAGAAAAACAAACATCAATAAAATTGTAATCGTTTAAAATAATTTTAAATATTATAAAATTTTAAGAGATTATAACGATAAAACAATTCTATATCTGGGGAGGGTAAAGTTAATTGGCACAAAAAATCAAGCTTTCTACTATTGCCGATGCACTTGGCGTATCAACAGCGACAGTTTCTTTGGCGCTTCGGGACAGCTCTCTCGTTGCAGATGACACCCGCAACAACATTAAACAATATGCCCAGCAAATTGGGTATATTTATAATCGTCGGGCAGCAAGTTTACGTACGTCACGTTCGGGCATAGTCGGGGTGGTTGTGCACGATATTATGAACCCGTTTTTTGCGGAAATATTGCGGTCTATCGAAACCGAACTTGACCGCTCCCGTCAAACCTTCATTCTTTCCAACCATTATGACCAATTGGATAAACAGCGAAATTTTATTGAAACATTGCTGCAATTGGGCGCAGATGGTGTCATTATGTCGCCAGCCATTGGTACGCCGGAAAGAGATATCCAGCTTGCGGAAGATAATGGTCTTCCTGTGGTTTTTGTTGCTAGACATGTTGATAATGTCGACGCTCCGGTTTTTCGGGGTGATGATACTTATGGTATCTCATTAGCAACCAACCATCTCATATCATTGGGTCATAAATGTATCGCGATGATAGGCGGTACAGATTATACCTCCACAGGACGCGATCGTTATGAGGGATATCGTCATGCAATGCAGCTTGCCGGACTTGAGGTTAAGCCTGAATGGCGCATTGAAGGTCCACGAACAAAACAGGCAGGCTTTGAAGTTGCACCACAATTTCTCGCATTAAAAGACAAGCCAACGGCTGCTGTTTGCTTTAATGATTTGACCGCAATTGGATTAATGAATGGTATTGCACGTGCAGGTCTGGTTGCAGGACAAGATATCTCTGTGACCGGATATGACGATCTTGAAGAGGCTGCCATCGCTACACCAGCATTAACCACGGTTTGGAATGGTCAAAGGGAGGTTGGTAGACGTGCTGCCCGTGCTCTTCTTGATCTGCTTAATGGTGTTGAGGTCAAAAACGGACATGATCTTATCAAACCAGAATTACACATTCGCCAATCAACCGGACGTGTAAAACATCGTTAAAGATAACCCTGCCCTAAGGTATAAAACATCATATCACTATAGCGATAGTACGATATGCTAATAATTTGCGGAGCGCCTCTATGGGGAGCATCCAAAGCGCCTCCGCAAATATTAGCCAATTTAATTTGTGAAACACCTATTTGTTACGCGCATCGCGGTGTTTATAAACAGCGTCACCAAATGCTTTAAATATTTTCTGTGATGGTTCATCTGTTTTTGCCCAATATTCGGGGTGCCATTGCACGCCAATCGCAAATGTCTGGGCATCTTTGACGCTCACCCCTTCAATCGTACCATCGGGCGCTGTTGCTTCCATGACAAGACGCGGTGCCAATGTTTCAATGCCCTGTTGATGGACAGAATTAACCAAAATGTCACTCTTTCCAATGATAGCAGCAAGGCACGTATTATCATGGATATGAACAGGTTGGTGAATTGCAAATTTCCGGTCATTGCCTTCTGTTTCTACCGCACGATGATCATTCCGTCCTGGAATCTTTTGCAATGCAGGTGAGAGTGTGCCTCCAAGGGCAACATTAAGTTCCTGTATTCCCCGACATATGGTTAAAAGCGGTAATCCCATTTCGATTGCTGCACGTATGAGATAAAGTGATGCTGTGTCCCGCGCCCTATCAAACGGTTCATATTCTTCTGTTGCTTTTTTTCCATATAAATGCGGTTCAACATTTGATTTTGCACCAGTTATCAAAACACCGTCAACCACAGCAAGAATGGATTTGAGATCACTTTCATGGCCTAAAGAAGGAACAATAATGGGCGTAACCATTGCAACATCAGATGCCGCTTTCAAATATTGCTCAGGTGCACCATGCCAAACATAGCCATCAAAAACAGGGCAATCTGATGGTACGGCAATTAAAGGTTTCTCAGGTGATGCCATTTTCTATTTCTCTTTTAAAATTTGTCTTGAAAACCCATATATATTTGACCAATTCCGACCGGAAAATACCATTTATATCTTAATGACTTCAAGCACAGTTTAACAGTGCGCGCAGTCGCGCATTTTTTGGTAAAACAAAATTTTAGACAATAAGACTAGAAAAAAGGCATCTTTATCGGTAACAATAGTGTGTTTTAAAAATTTAAAAACGTTATCCGGCATTGTATGTAGATAAGGAAAACGCTGTTTTAGAAAATAAGCATCCTGAATGAAAAAGGAGACAACACTTGGGCCAAACAATATTTGTTGCCAAAGAAACAGCCAAAGGAGAAACACGCGTTGCAGCTTCTCCTGAAACTGTAAAAAAACTTATTAATCTCGGCTATACGGTGCTGGTTGAAAAAGGAGCCGGTCTTAACTCTCTCATTAGCGATCAGGATTATGTTGAAGCTGGTGCATCTTCTGTCCAAAGCAATGAGGCGAAAAAAGCAGACATTATTTTAAAATTACGCCGCCCAACAGCCGCAGAAATCGCGCTGTATAAAAAAGGCGCAATTTTAATGGGTATGCTTGATCCTTATGGGCATGAAAGCGAGATCGCTTCCGTCGCAAAAGCTGGACTAACTGCTTTTACAATGGAGTTTATGCCGCGTATCACACGTGCACAAGCTATGGATGTTTTATCCTCTCAAGCCAATCTTGCCGGTTATCAAGCCGTTATTGATGCGGCGGAATATTATGACCGTGCCTTGCCAATGATGATGACAGCTGCCGGAACCGTTCCTGCTGCCAAGGTCTTTGTTATGGGGGCTGGTGTGGCAGGTTTGCAGGCAATTGCAACAGCGCGCAGACTAGGCGCATCTGTTACCGCCAATGACGTGCGCCCAGCTGCAAAAGAACAGGTTGCCTCATTGGGCGCCAAATTCATAGCAGTAGAGGATGAAGAATTTAAAGCTGCTGAAACGGCTGGTGGTTATGCGAAAGAAATGTCGCAAGACTATCAGAAAAAACAAGCAGAACTCACGGCAGACCATATATCCAAGCAGGATATTGTCATTACCACTGCGCTTATTCCAGGGCGTCCCGCTCCGCGTTTGGTAACAAAATCCATGCTGAAATCCATGCGTCCGGGTTCAGTCATTGTTGACCTTGCTGTAGAGCGTGGTGGCAATGTTGAAGGTGCTGTTGCCGATCAGGTGGTAGAAGTTGAAGGTGTTAAAATTGTTGGCTTCACCAATGTTGCAGGTCGTATTGCAGCAACAGCATCGCAACTTTATGCCCGAAATCTGTATGCCTTTGTTGATATTTTGACAGACAAGGAAACAAAACAATTTACTGTTGATCTTAATGATGAGTTGGTAAAAGCAACATTGTTGACCAATGATGGAACAATTGTGCATCCAGCTTTTGCTGATTTAAAACCAGCGAAAAGCGATACTACAGCAACCAAAAAGAAAGTTGCATCAAAAGCAGCAAAACCAGCTAATACGCAAAAAGCTGAAACCGCTGCAAAGATTAGTAAATCAAACACAGATAAAGGAGCCAAATAATGGCAAACGAGGCTCTTAACAAAGCCCTTGATGGCTTAGATCAAGCCGTTGCCGCTGTCCATGAGGCAAGTGGCCAATTAAGTGAAACAACCGCTCAAGTCATGCATGCCGCCAGTGGTGGTGTAATCGACCCATTTATTTTTCAACTGGCAATATTCGTTTTGGCAATATTTGTTGGTTATTATGTTGTTTGGGCTGTTACACCTGCGCTTCATACGCCATTAATGGCCGTAACAAACGCTATCTCGTCCGTTATCGTGGTGGGTGCATTACTTGCTGTCGGGCTTTCTGCCTCTGGACTAGCAGGTACATTCGGATTTATTGCGCTTATTCTCGCTAGTGTAAATATTTTTGGCGGCTTTCTTGTAACGCAACGTATGCTTGCCATGTATAAGAAAAAAGAAAAGTAAGGATGTAAGACATGAGTGTAAATTTTGCAGCCTTTCTTTATCTCGTCTCTGGTGTCATGTTTATCATGGCATTACGTGGACTTTCGCACCCGACAACAAGCCGTAAAGGTAATACCTATGGCATGATCGGTATGGCTATCGCCATTATTACGACTTTGCTTTTAGCAAAGCCTAGTTTTGGCGGTCTTGTCATGATTATAATTGGCCTCGCCATTGGTGGTGCCATTGGCGCGGTGGTTGCACGTCGCATTGCAATGACAGCAATGCCGCAACTTGTTGCCTTCTTCCATTCCCTTGTGGGTCTTGCCGCAGTCATGGTGGCAGCCGGTGCACTCTATTCACCACATTCTTTCGGAATTGGTGAAGTTGGTTCTATTCATGGTCGTGCGCTTGTCGAAATGGCATTAGGCGTCGCTATCGGTGCTATTACCTTTACTGGTTCCATTATCGCCTTTTTGAAACTTGATGGACGGATGTCTGGCAAACCAATTATTCTGCCAAACCGCCACCTAATCAACATAGCATTAGGTGCAGCAATCATTGTTTTGATTGCTATTTTGGTTGGAACAGAAAGCCATCTTGTTTTCTGGCTTATTGTCCTTCTGTCACTTGTCATTGGTATTACGCTTATTGTACCAATTGGCGGTGCCGATATGCCAGTTGTCGTGTCAATGCTCAATTCCTATTCTGGTTGGGCTGCGGCAGGTATCGGTTTTACGTTAGGCAATATGGCGCTTATCATTACTGGTGCTCTTGTTGGTTCTTCCGGTGCTATTCTTTCCTACATCATGTGTAAAGGCATGAACCGGTCGTTCATTTCTGTCATTCTTGGTGGCTTTGGTGGCGATAGCGCCGTTGCAGCAGCACATAATGAAGTTGAGCGTCGCCCCGTCAAACAAGGTTCAGCAGATGATGCAGCATTTATTATGAAAAATGCTAATAAAGTTATCATCGTTCCCGGTTACGGTATGGCAGTTGCACAAGCCCAACACGCGCTACGTGAAATGGCCGATAAGCTTAAAGAAAATGGTGTTGAAATCAAATATGCGATCCATCCGGTAGCAGGTCGTATGCCTGGGCATATGAATGTTTTATTGGCGGAAGCTAATGTGCCTTATGATGAAGTTTTTGAACTTGATGACATCAATTCAGAGTTTGCGACTGCCGATGTGGCCTTTGTGATTGGTGCGAATGACGTCACCAATCCTGCTGCCAAAACGGATCCATCTTCGCCAATTTTTGGTATGCCTATTCTAGATGTATCCAAGGCAGGCACTGTGCTGTTCCTCAAGCGTGGTATGGGAACAGGCTATTCAGGTGTCGAAAACGAACTGTTTTTCCATGACAACACAATGATGCTTTTTGGCGATGCCAAAAAGATGGTTGAGAGCATTGTCAAAGCTATGGAATAAACGAAGATGCCGCCTTCTAGGCGGCATTTTTTTTAAAAAGGTGAAGCATGGCAACATCAGCGCAACAAATGAGATCGTGGCAAGGTCCTGCATTGTTAAGTTATGGTTATAGACCATTTTTCCTTTTTGCTAGCATCTGGGCTGTTTTTAGCATCATTGCATGGGTCATGACATTTACTGGACATGAAACATTGGACATCGCAATCGATCCTTTTTCATGGCATGCCCATAGTTTTTTGTTTGGTTATCTTTGGGCTGTTATTGCTGGTTTTCTCATGACGGCGGTTCCGAACTGGACAGGCCGCTTACCGATTGTTGGTTGGCCGCTCGCAACACTGGTTGCACTCTGGTTAATCGGGCGCATTGCAATGACTTTTTCTTATTATCTGCCAAGTGGCGTAACCATTGCATGTGATCTTCTATTTCCATTGGCTTTCACATTTGCCATTGGGCGTGAAATTATAATGGGCAAGAACTGGCGTAATTTAAAAATCCTAATTTTGCTTGTTATGCTTTTTTGCGCCAATTGCTTATTTGATGGTGAAGCATTTGCACAAGTTTACGCGGCAGATAGCTATGGTGCGCGGTGGGCATTGGCAATTGCCGTTTTTCTAATTGCTATTATCGGCGGCAGAATTATCCCAAGCTTCACACGTAATTGGATGGTAAAACAATCTATTACCAATCTACCGGCACCCCATGATAAAATTGATCAAGCCATTATGATCTTTACCGCAATATGTCTGGTTTTTTGGGTTATTTGGCCTGACGCAATCTTTACTGCCATTATCGGTGGCATCTGCGGGTTAGCCAATCTCTATCGTCTCATTCGCTGGCATGGTTGGCTTACCAAAAAAGAACCATTGGTGTGGGTTTTACACCTAGGGTTCCTATTCATACCGCTCGGTTTTATAGCCTTAACACTTAGCACCTTTGATATTCTGCATGGTGGAAGAGCGCCTGTTCAACATCTCTGGATGGCTGGTGGCATTGGCTTAATGACCATTGCCGTTATGACACGCGCAAGCTTAGGCCATGCTGGACGACCACTGACTGTCTCGTGGCCAGTCGTTTTGGTGTATTGTGGTTTATTCTGTTCTGTCATTTTACGTGTGATCGCTGGCATTGCAGATAATGATCTAACAATGCTCAATATATCCGGCACTTTATGGATTTTGGCATTTTTCGGTTTTGTGGTTCTTTATTGGAATATTCTAACCAAACCACGTCAGCCAAGAACACCAAATTAAAATTTTAAACAAACAAAAAGAGCGGAAAACATCTCCGCTCTTTTAATAGTTGAATGCTATATTTTATAAAACATCAACAAAATTTATGCAGATTTTACGACCGGTTTAAACTTGACCATAAATTAGGCGATCCTGTTCTTTACGTAACTTAGCAATCCATTGAGACTCATTAATTGCAACATTTTTTGCTGTAATAAGTTCATTCTTTTTGATTGGCGCCGTCACAGTCGCGCCTTCTAAAAGGCCACATGGTATAGCTTGCGCATGACGTGCTTCTTCCACCCGCATATTCCAAGCGCGATAGGTGTAAAGACCAATAAAATCAAGTTTGTCACCAGGTTGCATATCCTTTTTTGCAACGGCACAAACTTCAGCCACTGGGCGATCAAGCGGCACCATATCCGGTTTGCCATAAAGCATGACACGTGCGCATGTCAGAGGAACTTCCATTGCCGTCAAATGGTATGGGCGATGGAACGTGAAATATGGCCCCTCACCTATTTTCAAATCTTCCATACGCTCCCAAACACGCGGATGCCGCATTTCTGCAACAACAAACACTCCGGGAGAAACTCCCCGACCAATTGAATAGTCCACCACACCCGATCGGCTTAATACGCCACCATCCTTTTGTGGAATAAGTACCTTATTCAGTTGGTCAATATCCGCTTTGGGACCATGCATACCTGCGCAATCCGGTACTAAACCCGTTGCATTGGCAATGGCTGTCATTTCTACCATTGTTTTTGAGCCGTCAATAAATTCGACAAGCATACGCACATTCATATTGCGGCGCTGCGCTTCTTCTTCATAGTCATCAGGAACTGCATCAAAAACAAGCGGATTATTTTTTCCCTTGCCAGCAGCGACCACTTTATGCCCCAAAGCTGAAACAAATTCGATAAGTTCCATACAGGAAGATGGTTCGTCACCTGCACCTAACGTATAAATCAAACCTCTTTTATCGGCCTCGTGTTTTAAATAAGGACCGATCGTTACATCAGCTTCAACATTCATCATAACTAAGTGTTTGTTATTCTGTAACGTTTTATAGCCAATTTCAGCACCGGCTTCAGGGTAACCGGTAGCATCAACAACAATATCAACCAATTCATTTTTCAGTAAAAGATCAAGATCACCTGTTGCGGCAATCTTTCCCTCTTCAATGGCGGCAGTCATAGCTGAAGCATTTTCAACTTCTTTCGTATGTCCACTTTCGCCATAGGCAATTTCTGCTGCTTCAATTACACGTGATGGTGTGCGAGTGGAAACTGCTGCAACCTCTATACCGTCCATATGGGCAACACCGGTTAAAAGATCAGTTCCCATTTCGCCGCAGCCAACCAGCCCTATACGTATAGGTTTGCCAGTTTCACCGCGCTTTTTTAAATCGCGTGCCAAACCAAGAAGGGCTACATTGCTTGTCATTTTTATTCTCCAGACTTTTGGACTACAAAAATGGAATGCACCAAATTGTGGTGCTTTGTTTGTGATAAACGCTCGTCCAATAGTGCTTATTCTAAATCACCTGTCTAATAATAAGCATGAACAATTGCAAGGTTTCACGTTAAACCAAGCAAATAGTGTTAAAACGTAAAAGCGGCAAACAATATTACAGAACAAAAATTTGCGCGATGCCGCCAACACGGATATAAGTTCTGCAAAATTAATCAGTATTGTGGCAGTTGAGTGCTATCTACACTGCCGATTAACGATAGGGAGATGAAATATGCCCGGTAAAGTCACGGTTGATGACATTCCAGCATCAATTGGCAAAGAAGTGGGTGTTTCAAATTGGCGGCTTGTTACACAAGAGATGATCAATTTGTTTGCCGATGCCACCGATGATCATCAATGGATCCATGTTGACGAGGAAAAAGCGAAGGAAACACCTTTCGGGGGTACAATTGCCCACGGTTTTTTAACCCTATCCTTATTGTCTACCCTTGCTTATGAAGCCTTGCCAGAACTTGAAGGCACCACCATGGGTATCAATTATGGTTTCGACAAAGTAAGGCTTATGAGCCCTGTTAAAACTGGCTCCAAAGTACGGGCAAGATTTGTTTTGAGCGATGCTGAAATTCGCCCATCAGGCCGTGTTGTTTTTCACTATGAAGTTACATTAGAAATAGAAAATGTAAAAAAACCAGCTCTTGTTGCCAATTGGATTACCATAGCAATGGTACCACCCAAGAGCGCCTAACTCTTTATTAGCGTGACATCGCCATATATATTTTCATGGTGGTGTCACGAACTCCAAAAAATACATAAGATATGCTTTTCAACGTGTCACGTTTTAAAATGCTGCACATAAAGTTTGGCTGAAAGCACACATATTCAAATTGCCTGACATATGATTGACAAAGACGACTCATTTATCCATCGAGTCCCCAATCTTTTCAAACACCTCATAAAAACAAATAAGATAAATGCTGAAAATATAAGAGTGAGTCTTATTTCACTTTATAAAAGCGCCAATTCATCACGGCTCAACCGATCTTTATCAATAAATAGAACCGTAATTTTTCAAGAATCTGTTGTATTTTAAACAAATAGGTGTCTTATTTTACCAAAAATAGCAGCTTTTATAAAAGCAATGTAGACAAAGCCTTATGGAATGTGGTATTCGCCACACAATAATTTATTGTCCTACCATGACGGTAGGGATTTTGGGGTGTACCCATTTAACGTAGACATTGAAACAAAGCAGGATTAAACGTGCAAGTACTCGTTCGCGATAATAATGTTGATCAGGCGCTACGTGCGCTGAAAAAGAAAATGCAACGTGAAGGCATCTTCCGTGAAATGAAGATGCGTGGTCATTACGAAAAGCCGTCGGAAAAGCGTGCTCGTGAAAAGGCTGAAGCTGTACGTCGTGCTCGCAAGTTGGCTCGTAAACGTGCCCAGCGTGAAGGATTGGTTAGTGGCCGCGCTGCTGCCCACTAATATTGCAAAATATAAAAAACAATCTGCAAACTGCAAAACGAATACCTTTACTATAGGGTTTATTTCGCAGAATTTGTGGAATGTTTTTTGTGCTATCTATATATTAGAGTGGAGATGCATTAGGCATTTCCACTTTTTTGTTACAAAGACATATTCTATTTTAATATTAAATATTTCCACTTGCCCTGAAACAGGATTGGGTCCGATGAAAAAATTGAAACTATCCACTTTTTTTCTTTTAGGTGCTATTACCTTAGCAGGCTGTACATCAAACAATACCGTACTTGATCCGGAAGATGTCGCTCAGGGCTCACGAGAAAATATTTCCTCACTTACCGCTGTTATCAAAAGCAACCCACGCGATCCATCAGGTTATAATGTTCGTGGTTCTGCTTATGGTAAAGCTGGACGTTATAAAGAAGCTATTGCTGATTTTACTACAGCAATACAGCTTAACCCGAATTTTTATAATGCCTATGCAAATAGAGCGTTAATTTACCGCAATATGGGTAATTATAATGCTGCATTGGCTGATTATAACAAAGCGTTACAGCTTAACCCAAGCTATGATGTTGCCCTTATTGGACGTGGTAATGTTTACCGCATGGGTGGCAAACTCGATCTTGCCTATAATGATTTTAACCAAGCCATTCAATTAGGCACAACAGATGGTCGCGCATGGCATAACCGTGCGCTGATTGAACAAGCACGCGGTGACCAACAAGCCGCTATTGCTGATTTTGGATTGGCTTTATCACGCCAACCAAATGCCCCTGCCCCTTATAACGGGCGTGGATTATCTTATGTTGCTTTGGGCGATTGGGATAATGCTTTTGACGATTTCAATGCTGCGATACGGCTTGACAGTAATGTTGCTGAAAGCTGGTCAAATCAGGCAATGGTTTATGAACATCGTGGTGACAAGAAACGTGCCTACAACTCTTATACAAAGGCTGTTTCTTTAGATCCGAATTTCAAACCAGCCAAAGAAGGGCTTAAACGCACACGTGGCGGGTGGTAAGAATAAGATTGAAGTTTAAAAAGCCCGGAAAAGATAATTTTCCGGGCTTTTATTTTGTATATTTAAAATAACCTATCAAATATAGGCATTGTCACTTTTATCAAAAATCACAAACTACATTCTGAAGCGGAATATTGCTGCCAATGATTGGTTATGCGGTATGTCGCTCCGACGAACGGCAAGCACGCGGCCACCATTAGCAAGAACACGACTCGCAATTTCATCAACGACATTGTAAGTTTTGGGTTCCTCTTCGCCAAATTTTACAGCGCCCGTTTCTTCGTCAATAGTTCCGTGAACCATTTCGTCCATATCAGCAAGCAAAGTATCAACTTGCCCCACAGTGGCAGCGCGTGCTGCTAAAGCAATATCTGTTGTTGTTCGCCCTTCTGCTGTGAGATGATCAAAGCGACTGCGAATGTCGGCGATTTGTCTTTCATAATATCGATCGAGTACTGGCCGTGCGAAATCGGCAACTTCTGTCGGATTTGCGTGATCAAGACTGGCATTTGCTACTTCGCCAATGAGATTGTTTCCGCTGTAAATTGGGCGGAAAGCATTGACCACAACCTCACTTCCAGCAATGATAAAGGGAATATCCGAATTTCCTAAATAATGCCGCAACGCTGTATCAATAGCGCGACAATATTGAGTAATCCTTGTATTGGTAATAGAGCTAATTTTCTCATTACCTTTGCCCAATACACTTGCCATATCTTTCGGCATATCAGGCACTTTCACTTCATATGGTTCAACATCGCTTGTTAGTTCAATAAGCCTTGCTGTATTTTCTGAAATAACAGCAACATGGGCTGTATGAGCAAATGTAAGCGAGCGAAGCAACGGGCTAAGCATAAATCTATCAGCAACTTCGACGAAAGATTTCAGCCGATTTGCTAAACGAAATGTCCAAATACGATCTGGTGTTGCCAGCACAGCAAGGCTGCGCGATTGTTTTAACCAGAATTCTTCATAATCCAATAAGCCATTTAACAAGGTTTCCATCTCTGCCAAACGCCGTTTGTCAGTTAACGAACGTGACTGCGATAAAGCCTCTTTCACCTGATTGGCATATTCAATTTTGCATGCATTCACTTCTGACGTTATCGGTGTTGTTGGCAAATAAATGGAAACACATGCATCCGCTCTTACCTGACGCAATTTATTGAAATCTGACATAGATGGAATATCAACATGTTGCATGACAATTCCCTTTCCTTTTATATCTATCTTATTAGGATATGGGCATTGCCATTCAGCAATAACAGGGGTTTGAACCACTCATCATAAAATAAAAATGCCACTATATTTCTATTCTTTAAAATAAAAAAAGACGAATATTATTATGCATAATAAATTCTATTTTGTTATATTATGCATAAGAAATTTTTATTTTAGTTTTAAATTTTTCAATAAGCGTATTCCAGAAATATAGGATCGACTGAACGTCCCCAAACAGTTTGATACTTTGTCAATAACCGCTCAGAATCGCATTGTCCGGTGGCAATAACTGCTTTTAAAGGTTCGATAAATAAGGTTTCATCATCACCTTCAACATTCAAACAATGACGATTTTTCAACCCCTGTTGAGAAATATCTAAAACCTGCTTCGCCAATTCTAAAATATTTGTCTGTCTGAATGGTGTCTTTAATCCCTCGCGTGGAACACGATTTCTCATGTCCAATACTTCCTGATAGGTCCAGTCTTTTGTCATGGCTTCAGCATCGGAAAGTGACTGCTCATCATAAAGAAGCCCAACCCAAAAAGCAGGTAGTGCGCAAATCCTTCGCCATGGGCCGCCATCAGCACCCCGCATTTCAAGAAAGCGTTTAAGGCGCACTTCAGGAAACAATGTTGAAAGATGGTTGACCCAATCTCCCATATTCGCCGCATAATCAGCAACTTCACCTTTCAAGGCACCATTCATAAATTGCCTGAAAGTGATATGGGTGCAATCGTGGTAGTGGCCATCGCGTACAACAAAATACATTGGTATATCCAATGCCCACTCCACATAATCAGCAAATCCAAAATTCTCTGAAAAGACAAATGGCAAAACGCCTGAACGTTGATTATCGGTATCGCGCCAAATCTCTGAACGCCATGACATGAAACCGTTTGGTTTCGATTCGGTAAATGGCGAAGTCGCAAATAATGCCGTTGCGATTGATTGCAGTTTCATGGAAACTTGCATTTTACGCCGCATATCTGCTTCTGACGAAAAATCCAGATTAACTTGAATTGTTGATGTTCTATACATCATATCAAGCCCAGATTTTCCAACTTTAGGCATATAATTGGTCATAATATGATAGCGGGATTTGGGCATTTTGGGTGTTTCAGAAAGGCGCCATTTAGGACTTCCTCCAATGCCAAGAAAACCAATTCCTAAGGGTGTCGCAATCTCTTTTACTTGCGCAAGATGGGCATTAACTTCTCGACATGTTTGATGGATCGTTTTTTGCGGTGCACCAGAAAGCTCAAACTGCCCTCCAGGTTCTAGCGAAATAGCCCCTTCACCCGTTGGACCGGTAAGACCAATTATATTTCCCTCGTCCATGATTGGTTCCCAGCCAAGCATGGCCTGCATACCGTCTAATAGCGCACGAATACCCCGATCGCCTTCATAAGGCACAGGTCTATTACCATCTGTATAAAATGGAAATTTCTCATGTTCTGTGCCAATACGCCATTTATCTGCTGGTTTTGAGCCTTGTTGCAGATAGGCTATCAAGTCGGAAAAATCACTTATAACTGTTTGATCTGTAATATCGTGTGCCATCGATTATTTTTCCTAAAACACTTGTTTGTTTGATAATTGACTGTTTCTATCAATCTTTCAAGTAATAGATTAGTCGCGCCAATCCCCCAATACGGCATTCACAACGGCAAGTGCTGCAACGGCTGCGGTATCAGCACGCAAAATTCTTGGGCCAAGAGGAATGGTTATTACAAATGGTGAATCACGCAACATCGAGCGTTCTTTATCACTGAAACCACCTTCAGGACCGATGAGAACCGCCAGTGGTGCCTTTTGCACATGCTTTAAAACTTCGATGGGATTTTGTGTATCAGATGCTTCATCACAAAAAATAAGGCGCCTTTCAGGCTCCCACGTGTCTAACAATTTTTCTAAAGAAACTGGTTCTTTATATTTTGCAAGTGATAGAATTCCGCATTGTTCAGCAGCTTCAATGATATTTGCCTCTATTCTATCCCCATTAATGCGCGACACCTGCGTGTATTGGGTTAAAACGGGTTGTAAAACTGAAGCCCCCATTTCGACAGCTTTTTGCACCATATAATCAAGACGGGCGTGCTTTAATGGCGCAAAACAATACATAAGGTCATAAGGTTGAGGTTGTTGTCTTTCCTGATGGATAGTTTTCAGCGTTACTTGTTTTTTCCTTATCTCTGTAATTTCCGCTAACCATTCCCCATCACAACCATTGAAAAGCAAAACCTTGTCGCCTTGCTTCATGCGCAAAACATTTGAAAGATAATGGGATTGACGATCGTCCAGATTGACCAACGTCTGGGCGATAAAAGGATGATTTAAAAATAATCTTTGCAGTTTGTAATTAGCGCGCATCACAACAAGTTTTCCTAAGATCCATGGGTATCTGTTGCATTAGGAGACACAAATAATTCGAATTTGTCAAAAATCTTAGCAGCTTTTTACAAAAAGGTGATTGGAAATTATCATAAAACGAAATTATTAAGTGTCCAATAGACTACTCCTCCACACGCTTGATATATGGTGTTTTTGTTGGAAAGCAGCTTAACCTTTGTCCCGGGCAAAAGGATAATCTCTTTTGCCCGTTTGTTTGTTTTTTGATGACTCTAGATGACGAATAATGGTGAACAATTAACAGTTTGGAGCGTGGTTTTTTCTTTAAAAACTTTTGCTGCAGCTGCCTTGGCTCTTTATATTGCTTTTTTATGTGACCTACCGAACCCATATTGGGCAATGACGGCCGTCTATATTGTTGCGCATCCATTGTCTGGAGCATTGACCTCCAAAGCTTTTTACCGATTGCTCGGAACCGCAATTGGTGGCTTGGCAACCGTTGTCATGCTTCCCAAACTTATACCATCTCCAGAATTAACAACACTTGGGTTAGCTTTATGGCTCGGCACATGCTTGTTTTTAAGCCTGCTGGATCGCACCCCGCGTGCCTATGTGGCAATGTTGGCTGGATATACGGCCGGCATCATCGCCTTCATGATTGTCGATACCCCAGAAAAGGTTTTTGAATATGCATCAAACCGTGTTGAAGAGATAAGTGTTGGCATCATTTGTGCCGCCCTTGTGGGGCGCCTTGTTTTCCCACGTCATGCAGGCCCAATATTGGCCACACGTATCGACAAATGGCTTAAAAACAGTGCTAACCTTGCCATTATGTGCATCGAAGGAAAAGGCAATACGGTTGAAGCGTTAAAAAGCCGGCAAGAACTTGCCATGGACGCGGTGGATCTACGCAGTTTTACCACGCATGTTACCTATGATACCTCGACATTAAGAACCACTGTTAATGCAATGCGTATCTTACAAAGCCGTATGGTTGCTTTATTGCCAATGGTTGCCAGTTGTAATGACCTTATTAATCAGCGCACAAAGTTGATTAAAGAACAGCTTGGTGGCGTCAGCAACAACGAAAAACTCGATATGCTAATCAAGGAAACAATAAGTTGGCTTGCCACCAACAAACCGATGAAATCAGATGACTTAATCCGTATAAGAACGCTTCGTGAGTCGATATTGAACAATATTTCTCGATCAAAAGACTGGGTTGATCTTGTTTCGCGCAATCTGACGGTGCGCTTGGTCGACATCATGCAAATCTATTCGGATTGCTTGCATCTGCGTAATGACATTGTTAATGGCACCAAACATAAATTGCATTGGCACCGTTTTGACTTTCTTGGAAAAATCCGATCAATCCATTACGATTTCGGCATTGCTTTTCTATCAGCCTTTTCGGCTATAATGGCGGTCTTTATCACTGTTACACTTTGGCGGCTGACGGAATGGACCCAAGGCGGAACTGCCGCCATGATGACAGGTATTTTTAGTAGTCTATTTGCCACTAAAGATGACCCAGTGCCTGCTATCCGTGGAATGCTGAAACAGATTTTTATCGTTCTCATTGTCGCCTTTATTTTAGAATTTGCCCTTTTCCCAATCATCGATGGTTTCATACCACTGATGCTCTGTCTTGGACTGGTACTCATTCCCGCCGGAATTATGATGGCTATTCCGTCAAAATTTGCCATGGGCATGACATTGACGGTTAATCTTCCCAATTTGTTGTTGTTGCAATCGAAGTTGAACAGCGATTTTTACAGTTTCATCAATATTAACACGGCAATGATATTGGGAATTATCATTGCTGCTGCAACCACAAGTATTGTCAGATCTGTGGGAGCAGAATGGAGTGCATTTCGGCTTATCCGTTCTGGCTGGTCCGATATTCTTAATGTTGCAAAGAAACAAAACAATTCAACAAAGCATAGCCAATTTTTGCATCGTATGCTTGATCGTTACGGGTTGATTGCACCGCGCTATGCACTCATACCACCGCATTCCGATGTTAGAAAATTCGATATTCTCAAAGATGTACGCGTTGGCCTTGATACTCTTGAATTGCAGCACCTTAAAGACGAACAAGGACCAACAAGCCGAAGAAATATCAATGAAGTCCTTGACGAATTGGCTTTTTATTATCGTGTAAAAGCAAAAAGTACCGATGAACCTGATGGTGAAGAGCTACTGGGCGCTATTGATAGGGCAATTAACTGGATAATCTCAATTCCAGATAGTGAAAGCCATCAGCGAATATCATTTGCATTAACTGGCTTGCGACAAAATCTATTTGGGAATGCTGAACCTTTCAAGGTTGTTCCCCCTAAATTTAACAGAAGGCATATGTGATGAATCCCGAAGTCGATATTTACGGCGTATATATCCCGACACTTGGTGTTCTTGCACTGGTGAGTTACTTTTTGAATGTAGGGTTACAAAAACTAATCACACATCTGCGGTTCCAGCGCTTTATCTGGCACCATGCGTTATTCGCTGCTGCCACTTATTTCATCATATTAAGTAGTCTTTCGATTATTGTAACACGGGTTTAACGGATATGAATAAACTTATCGCCAACTCCGGTCGTATATTTTTTACCGTCGTCATGGTTGCGATTGCCAGTCTTCTTCTTTGGCATTTATGGGATTATTACATGAACGATCCATGGACGAGAGATGGCAAAATAAGTGCGGACGTTGTGCGCGTCGCGCCTGACGTTTCGGGTCTCGTCACGGAAGTTGATGTTGTCGACAACCAGATGGTAAGAAAAGGCGATATTATTTTCAAAATTGACCCACAGCGTTTTGAACTGGCATTGGAAGATGCAAAAGCACAAATAGACAATGCTAAAGCGGCCCATGACCAAGCTAAACGTGATCTGGAGCGTTATCGCAAACTTGATGATGCGACGGTCACACGGCAACAACTGGAAACAGCCGAAATGCAAGAGCTGCAAACAGCAGCCGCATACAGAAAAGCGCAAGTGCAACTGGATACCGCAAAGCTTGATCTTGCAAGGTCTACAGTGCGCGCAAGCGTCAATGGAAAAATGACCAATTTTTCTCTTCAACCTGGTGAATATGTGACGCGTGGACAACCCGTGACAGCATTGGTTGATACCGATTCCTATTATGCTTCTGGATATTTTGAAGAAAACAAACTTGATCGCATCCATATTGGTAATCGCGTTACCATTCACATCATGGGTTCCGATACTATTCTAACCGGTGTTGTTGAAGGTTTTGCAGCTGGTATTGAAGATCGTGAGAGATCAGAATCATCAAGTTTGCTTGCCAATGTAGCACCTACATTCAATTGGGTACGGTTGGCTCAACGTGTACCGGTAAGAATTAAACTCGATCCAGTTCCTGACAACATCAATCTCGTTGCTGGTCGTACAATCAGTGTCGCTATCAAGGAAAATCGTAAGGCTCATTAATGCAGTGACCGTGATGCAACATATTTAACTTTTTTTTACTCTAACGCAAAAAAGCTGCGAAATAAGCTTCTCATGCATTGTCGAAAAAAAAAGTTAGCTATATGACTTCTTGAAATTCACTGATTGCATTTTAAAACAGCACTTCTGATTGGAGATATAATATGTCTGCAAAGAGAGCCACTTTGGTGACTGTCGCTGCGCTTTTCACCTTTATACTTGTGGCAGCCGGTATCGGCTCAGTAGGTGCAAGCGACAAACAGTTTATCACCAACGATGGATATGGCATTCATGCATCTTCCCGTTGATAATTATCAGCATAATGGATGATAAACTTAAAGGGGCTCAATTGAGCCCCTTCTTTTTGTGTTTAAAATACCTTGCTATTATCGATCATAGAGCAATTAGCTCATCACCCTAAAAACTCATCAGGGTTAGGTCCCATACGCCCGTCAATTTTATCCAATGACGCGATTTTATCATGATCGGCAGCTGTTAGCTTGAAGTCGAATATATCGAAATTCTCGGCCATCCGCACGGTTGATTGTGATTTCGGAATAGCAATTGTTCCCAATTCCATATGCCAACGAAGAACGATTTGCGCCACTGTTTTGCTATGTTCTTCAGCAATGGATTGCAACAATGGATCATCAAAAAAAAGTCCCCGTCCCAATGGAGCCCAAGCTTCTGTCAAAATGTTATTTTTCTCATGAAATATGCGGAGTTCTTTTTGCTGAAATTGCGGGTGCAACTCAACCTGATTAACAGCTGGTGCAACACCTGTTTCCTTTATCAAGCGTTCGAGATCTGCAATTCGGAAATTACACACACCTATAGAGCGAACGCGGTTTTCTTGACGCAATCTTATTAGTGCTTTCCATGTTTCAACAAATTTGTCGCGCACGGGCATGGGCCAATGTATCAAATACATATCAATTGTCTTTACGCCCAATCGTTTTGCACTTTCATCAAAGGCTTTAAGCGTTTCATCGTAGCCCTGATCGCTATTCCAAACCTTGGTTGTAATAAAGATTTTTTCGCGAGCAATATCTGATGCTGCTATGCCACGTCCCACACCGCCTTCATTATTATAGATCTTGGCGGTATCAATATGTCGGTATCCGGTTTTTAATGCCTGAAGAACGGAACCTTCTGCATCTTCATCAGAAATTTTCCAAACACCATAACCTAATTGCGGAATAGTGTTGCCATCATTCATTTTTAGAACAGGTACACTCATTTATCTACTTTCCATACTTTAATTCAGTACCATTCTACTCCATCAACTTACCCAATACAACAAGTTGCAAGAATGTAAAATAATACTTAAAATTATTATATAGAATTTTCCGCGGAAAAAAATTATAGATATATTAAATTTTAGATATACTTTAGGTAATTATTTTAAATGAATTACAATTTGAATAAAATTCATAAAATATATTTTTTATAAATTCATAATATTTTAAATATTAAAAGAAATACAAAATTTTATCAAGCCTTATGCTCCATTCAGCCGCTTTGACCAATCTTCAATTGAATGACTTGCCAGTCTTTTTTCTGCAAGTTTCCGCCAATTTGGGGCAAGCAGATCAAGGTTCGCTATCTTAGAAAGTTCTTCCCTATCGTTTCGTGTGACATATAAAGCTTGCCATAAACGATGAATCGTCCATTCTTCACACTTTCTTTCGATACGTTTTAGCTCATCAGATAATTTAACGGGCCCTTCCTGTAATACTCGGTAATACCACCCTGTTCTGCCACTATTTTGCACTCTTAAGGCCATATCAGGTGTAGAAAACCTTAAATTGAGTTTGAAGCAAGGTTGCCGTCCCTGTGATACTTCAATGATGGCCCCGCCCAAACGAAAGACATCGCCAACGGCAATATCTTTTTCTGTCACTCCTACGGTAGAAAGATTTTCTCCAAAAGCTCCAAGAGTATCAAAAACGGTACAATTCTCTAATTCTGTTTTCCAGAAAGCATAATGACCATAATCATAATGATGAACCGCTTTTTCTACACCACCATGGTGTTTTTTATCTGCCTGATCATCACCAATAAAGCCGGTTTTGGTCAACATAACCTCACCCTGTATCGCGGCTTTATTGATGCCACTCAAAACACCTTCATTCCCAAGAGGGGCAATTCCGCCAATTCTAAGAGACAAGAGTTCAACCATTATTTTTCTCTCATATTACTACTTTGAGCAAATTGTTTACAATACAGATGCATTTACAACTATTTGAAAAATATTATAAAAATTTTACAAATGCATAATCAATTTAAATATTAGAATGACTTCTTACTGTTCAATATCTAATGGGTACTGCTTTATATTGATATTTCCTTTAGGAAAGTCTGCCCCATTCATTGAAAAACTATGTGGCTTTTGCAAACTATTTTTCAAACAAATTACATCACTACAATTTCCGTCGGAACGGGGACCTTTTTCTAAAACAGATTGCAAAGCGATGGTATAATCCTTGATATCCGTCGCCTCAGTTTGCAACTTGGCACTACCTTTTGTTGATAAAACCCAATCGCCCATATGCATGACTGATTTATTAATATCGAGATTTCTGTTTTTGATAGAGGCTTGAATGTCCCAACGATCAAAACTTGTCTTTGTATTTTCCGAGTTCGATAAAACAAAAGCGGTATTGTTACCAAGCATTGAACGCAGATTATCGATACTATATCCTTTCAACCGCCCGGACTGGATATTCAACGTTAATTGCCCGTCCATTTTTGCAGCCAGTTCTGACCACCGGCTGAATGGTGCATGCATTAATAATATGAAGCCGGTCTTTGCCTCTATGATTGATGGTTTATCAAGAAATTTCGCCAATCTTTTAACATCGACATTACTTCCCGAAATACGCCCTTCCAAATAGGCATTACCGTCAATTCTATTAATTTGAATATTGCATTGTATGGAGCCACTAAATGCATTTGCATTTCCGAGATCAAATATCCCATGACCATTCCGAATCTGAATTGCTGCTGCCAGATTATTGAGTGTAACATTGCCAAATGTTGCTTCTGGTGCAGAAACACGAAGATCAAGACCGATCTTATCCAGCACCGTCAAATCAAGCTTCTCATTCCTATCCTCATCAGGAAAAAACGCAGAAATCAATGTGTCGAGATCAAGCCCATCAAAAGCAAGTGAGCCTGTGGTAACAGGCTGACCATTTTGAACATTTGCCTCCAATGCTCCCCGTGCATTATCATTGCCCAACTTTAAAAACACATCATTCAATTGGACATGGCCAGATTGGGCTTGCAAACGGGATTCCCAGACGAGCGGTACTTTTACGCCCTGCCCTAAAACCTGATGGTAGCCAATCCAATTAAGCGTCTGGTTCCAGCCTGGAGACCGCGCTGATAAATGGCCATCGAAAAAAAAGTTATCGGAAAGTCTACCCTTGCCTTCAAATGTTATACCGCCGCTCCGTGAATTGAAACTGGCCTTGATTTGGCTTTGTCCACCTGACAAAAATAATAATGCTTGCGCTGCATCAATATTAAGTTCTGTCAATTGTCCATGCCAGCGTGCATTGGAGTGGAAATATGCAGCCCGCGTTGTTTCGGGCCATTCCATAACAGCATTTAGATCGGTGATTTTTTCTGAATTACCGTCAAGAGTTTCACGATAGATCAATTCACCATTTTCAATAACAATGCGTCCAAAAGGCTGGTTAAGCAAACGTGTTGTATCAGGATTGTTAGGATTTTTAGCAACAATTTCACGCGCTTCGCGCACTGCTGATCCAAATGTACCTTGAGAGCGTGAAAGGGTACCAAAAAAATCAGATACAGTCTTTACCGGCTCATCCATAACAAAACGTGGATGAATAATGCGTGTCTGTGAAAATGATATACGCCCCAACAAGGCATCTATTAGCGACAAATCAACTTCTATCCGTTCAGCCTCCATCAATGGCACACTATCATCTGTCATTGATGTTAGGGTAACTCCTGAGAGTGATGCTCTTGGATAAGGAAAAAGATTGAGGCGAGGTGCTTCTCGCAATTGAACATTATAACCTGTCCATGCACTTAGATCTTGCGCAAGACGAACACGGATAGCATCGGTTGAAACAAGTGCTGGTAGTGTTAGCGCAACTGCTACAATAGCCAGCACTAAGACAACAATCACACCAATAACAATTCTCGTTGCTCTATTGCGCACCATTACCCTTTACTCTCTGTTAACCATAACAGAGTAGAACTGGATTACATTTCGGCTTCCAGTGAAAAACTTGTTTCTGAAATGCCCTTGTTTAAATTTTATTACCGGGCTTTTTAGCCCGGTTTTTTTTAATCGAATTTTGCGCTTTCGACAATGGGGCACCACCACTGAATGTCCCTATTTTATTTAACGGCATAGGCACTTAGCTAGAAAATGTAATATAGTGTCATTCCTACGGATACTGTGACGTGGCAGCTTATAATCATTTTCTGTACCACGAGCGCGCCCTTTTTGTGTTGTGACAGCAAACTTATAGCCAGCTTTTGCAACCAACTGGCGAATAATGTCATTTTCATCACCATAGGGATAGGCAAACGAATGGATTGTTTCGCCTAATGCGTCTTCTATCATCGTTTTCGATAGAATTATTTCACGCTCCGCTTGTTCAGGAGAAATTTCCGTCAAATGTGGGTGAGTTAGTGTATGACTGCCAACTTCATGACCATGTTGTGCCCAGACACGCATTTCATCAAAGGTCATAATTTTGTCGCGTTGCGCTTTGACGTTGTCCCAAGCGTTATCAAGCCCCATACGTTCAGCAACAAAAAAATTGGTAGCGGTAAATCCCAGCCTATCAAGTACAGGCATCGCATATTGATAAACTGATAAAAACCCGTCATCAAAAGTGATAATTGCTATCTTGCCTGCTTTTTCACCGCGCAAATAGGGCATCCCTTCTTTAAGGGATACACCTTTAAAACCAAGCCTGTTTAACCACATCATCTGTTTTTCGAAATTTTGTGGTGTAACGTAATTAGAACGCCCCGGTATCCCTGATGATGGTGGTGTGCCAATATGATGATAAAGAAGAATTGGAACAGGCATTTCAACCATCCTTACGTTGAGAAAGAACTTTTATCTTATGGCGATATAATGGGCGTGCAACTTCACGATAGAGTCGCGATAAAAAGCCACGTGGTTTCTTTATTGTTGAGCCACCAAGATCTCTGGATATTTCCTCGACAACTGGGGGCAAAACAACAAGTGGATGCACACCAGTTTGCCAATACATTTGCATGGTTGTGTCAACCGGCCTATCAAAATGTGCTGTCACATCAAGTAAATGTTGGGCAGCATTTTTTCCAATCAATTGTGCAACCTGACCAAGTCCAACTTGCGATGGTTTGATAAGCTTTATTGCGCCATGTTCTGCTATGATCTTTCCCTGTTCGCGAACACGAAATGGAAAACGAATAAAACTATCCTGATTGGCGTGTTGTAGTGAAAACTCAAACACATCGAGAAATCCATCATGCAACTTTACATCATCTTCAAGCACAAAACCCGCATCAAGATTATCATCAACAATTTTCTGCCAAGCGGCACGATGCGATAAAAAACATGCTATTTCATTTTTTGAAAGACGAAACGGATAATATGGACGATAAAGCTTTCGTTGATAAAATTGTTGAACCACATCATCAGCCAACGAAGCGCTATCGACTGCAACAATTGTTTCAGTCGCACAAGGCAAAGATTGAGAGAGTTGCTTGACCTGCTTCAAACGGTCAACAGCTCTATCAAGATGGACGATGAGTGCTTTAACATTAATCATGACACAAAATTAACCGTTTGCTCTGCACATTCAATTCAATATTCTTATGCTTATTATCATGACCATAAAAACATACTTAGCACGAATTAAAGGAATTTTATAAAAACCTGCATTTCCCTTCATCAACACGCGCGCGAACCCACTGTTCTTCAACACTCCAATTGTGCCATTTCCACCCTTTCCAAGTAAAACCGCACAAATAGATGTCCCACACGGTTAAATCAAAACGCCTCAAACAATCCCATATTCCCAAATAACCGGTAGAAGGAAAATATTTTTTCAACAAACTTCCGGTGATATTAATTTCAGCGCACGCCTCGAGATAAAATTGCGGGGATTTTATCACAATATCTTTTCCCAATCGTCCTAAAATTTCAATGGCTTGCTTTGTCCAATCTACGCGCCTTCCTTTAAATATACGCGATAAAATTTTAGGTTGAGCAAAATATGAACGCATAATATATGGATGATAAACCAAAGTAATCTGCTGGGTTTTTCTAAAGAAAGCAGATTCAAGAAAATCATTATTCCATAACTTGAATTGCATTGGTTTACCGGAATTGCACATCATAAGACTGTCAATCCTAGTGCCGCTCCAACCATTGAGCTCACGCGGTTCATTAAACCGCAAGACAAAATCCGCTGCATCAATTTGTTCCGAATAATCCTTCGGCAAATCGGCATTACCAACGATCACAAGTTTTTTTCGTGTGGATTCCATACTATATCGCCTTCTCATTAAGCTCTAATTATTCGAAAAATGCTATTCTACTAACAACTTTATAAACTTATAAAAATCGCGACAATAATGATTGAAACAATCAAGATGCCTCAGCTAATAGTTTATAACTATGTCATATTAACATAATAAAATATTACTTTTCATGATACTGACGCGATAAACGCAACCATTCGCGTGCTGCATAAGACAAATGACTCGTTTGCCGCCAAATAAGTGCCATATGCCACTCAATAATTGTATCTGCTATTTCAACAACACGCACATTTTTTACATTACGTTTTTCAGCAATCATTCTCGGTAAAAAGCCAACCCCCATGCCTGCGGCGACAAGGCCAAATAGAAAATCGATTTGGCTGGATCTTGCCGTTATGATTGGCTCTAATCCTTTATTTCGAAACGCCGCAAGAACAATCGGTGTCAAAGCAAACTGGCTTTCAAATAATACAAAAGGATATTTCGCCAGTTCACTGACTGTAAGGCTCTCTTTATCGCCGGCAAGTGCTTCTGGCATAAGTGCAACAACAGGCTCATTTCTTACATCTTGGTATTCTAACCCCTCAGCCACTGGAATAAGGGAAGCAGCAAGCTCTATTTCACCTGATCTAACCAATTCTTCCAGTTTTTTGCTGCCATGTTCAACAATGCTGATATCAATTTGCGGATATGAAGATGTATAACGCGCCAAAACTTGCGCGAAGAGTTCGGAACTACCAATCGGCGGCAGACCAATTTTTAATGAGCCTCTCTTTAATCCCTTTAATTCGGCAATTTCACGTTCCAGAGTATTTTCTTCGGCTATAACATGAAGAGCATGACGATAGACATATTCTCCTGCTGTGGTTAGCTGTAATTTCCCTCTGGAGCGATTAATCAATTTCGTTCCATAATGGTTTTCCAACTGTGCCAATGACTTGCTAATTGTGGACTGGGTAGAATTTAAAACTTTTGCCGCTGCAGAAAATCCATTCTGACGTATAATTTCTATAAAGGCTTCCAGTGTACGTATTTGCATAATTATTCTATATAGGAATAATAAGAATGAAATCAATTCATTTTACGAATGACTAATATTAACTTATCTAACGCTCCACTAGGAGTCTCAAAATGCGCCGTCGTATCAAAGTCCAAACACGTCATTTCGTGCATCATAATATTTTCGCCCAAATGGGATTGCTTGCTGTTTTCTGGATCATAGGAGAACTTATTTCCAGATTTTTGCATCTGCCAATTCCAGGTGCAATCATTGGCATGTGTTTGGTGCTCATTCTTTTGGCAACAGGTAAATTAAGCACATTCAGCATGAAACGCGGCGCAGACTGGCTTATTGCAGAAATGCTATTATTCTTCGTTCCTGCAGTTCTTGCCTTATTAAATCATAAGGAATTTTTCGGCTTACTTGGCCTGAAAATTCTGGTTGTTATATTAGGAGGGACATTCGTGGTCATGAGCATCACCGCTCTAACCATTGACCTTTGTTATCTCTGGATGTCGCGACATGTCAAACGCTAACTTTTATTCAAATCCGATCGTTCAAACAGTTTTTTGGTCTCTCGTTACCATTCTCTTTTATTTGGTTGCTAAAGCATTTTATAGACGTTTTACCTATTGGTGGCTTACACCATTGGCAGTTACGCCACTTTTGTTAATGATCGTGGTTGTTTCTCTCAATGGCGATTATGCGCATTACATTAGCGCAACACACTGGCTTGTTGCTGTGCTTGGACCGGTAACTGTCGCCTTCGCAATTCCTATATGGCAACAGCGCGAAATCATAGCAAAAAATTGGTTTATTTTAACAATTGGTATTATTGTCGGCTCTGTAACCTCAATGCTATCAGCTTGGGGATTGGCAACACTGTTGCAACTAGATAATACCTTGCGTCTCAGTTTGATGCCTAGATCTATAAGCACTCCATTTGCCATGACAGTGTCAGGTGATATAGGCGGTGTACCTGACCTAACGGCTGTTTTTGTTGTGTTGACTGGTGTTCTCGGTGCTGCCTTAGGTGAATATATTGTAAAATATATGCCGCTTCATTCTTCTTTGGCACGTGGTGCCTTATTGGGCATGGGCGCTCATGGTGCTGGCGTTGCCCAAGCTCATAAAATAGGCCATGAAGAAGGCTCTATTGCCGGCCTTGTCATGGTGATGGTGGGTATTGTTAATGTATTGCTAGCACCAGTCTTGGGGTGGCTTTTAAGATAAGCTGGCGTTTTTAAGCTAAAACACCAGATAAAAACTGGATACTTAGTAAATTAGTTATTGGCTAACTCTTTTGAGCGTTCAGTTGCTGCTTTAACTGTTTCTGTTATTTGCCGTTCAAATGTGCCGTCTTTCATCAACACAGCAAGACCTGCAGCCGTTGTACCATTTGGGCTAGTTACGCGTTCTCGTAAAACTTCCGGCGTTACATCGTCATTTTCACAGGCTAGCATACCCGCCCCTTTAACAGTCTGCTTGGCAAGCAGGGTTGCTGTCTTTTCTGATAAGCCGCAACTGACACCTGCTTTTGTCAATGCTTCAATCATATAAAAAACATATGCTGGTCCTGATCCCGAAAGACCTGTTACTGCATGCATTTGTGCCTCATCATGAATAGAGCTTACAATACCATTGGCGGTCAATAATTTCTCTATAAAGGCATAACTTTCAGTGCTAACATTTTTATTGGCATAGGTTACCAACACGCCTTGGCCAATAGCCGCCGGTGTATTGGGCATACAACGCACAATTGCGGCATCACTTCCAAAAATATCTTCAAAAAATTTGACAGATAAGCCTGCCGCGATCGTCAAAAATGTCGTTTTGGAACTATATTTTGAGTAAGCTGGAGCGACTTCGGCCATGTGTTGCGGCTTCACCGCCAAAATCACAAGATCAGGATTAAAATGTTCTGGAATCTCAGAATGATCTTTTATTCCATGAACGCCTAAATCAACAGCACGTTTAAGATTAGCATCTGTTGGTTCAACAACATAAACCGATGTTTTGGCAATAATAGCTTTATCAATCCACCCTTTAAGAAGCGCGTATCCCATATTTCCGCACCCCACGAGTAACACTGTTTTATTCATTTCCCACTCCGTTTCTTTATATAAAACAATAATGTTCGTAATAATCTATTATTTTTATATCAGAACTATATTGTCAGCGGTGCAAATATTGCCATAAAGGGATGTTTTCTTGTCAGCAAATACGTTAAAAAAATAGAAATTCTATTGAAAGGAATTTTCATGGCAAATATTATTGACGGAAAAAAGCTATCTGAAAAAATCCTTATAAAGGTAAAGGCAGACACGGAAGATCTATACCGACAACATGGGGTAAAACCCGGCATTGCGGTCGTTATCGTGGGGGAAGATCCCGCCAGTCAGGTTTATGTTGCTTCAAAAGAAAAGCGTGCTGAAGAGTGTGGCTTTCTTTCTAAAAAATACGCTCTTGCAGCAACAACAAGCGAAGAAGAGTTGCTATCTTTAATCAAAGAATTGAATGAAGATTCAACGCTTCATGGAATTCTCGTACAATTGCCACTCCCAAAACACATTAATGCAGATCGGGTTATACAAACCATTTCGCCCAATAAAGATGTCGACGGCTTCCATTATATAAATGCCGGAAAACTGATGACGGGTGCTATTGATGATGCATTTGTACCATGCACGCCAGCCGGAGCCATGTTGATGATAGAACAAGCTATTGGCAAAGATTTATCTGGCAAAGATGCCGTCGTGGTTGGACGATCAAACATTGTTGGAAAACCAATGGCTGCACTTTTATTGGCATCAAACGCGACAGTGACCATTGCGCACAGCCGGACAAGCAAAATTGATGAAGTTTGCCGTAGTGCCGATATTCTTGTTGCTGCAGTTGGCAAACCACATATGATTAAAGGTGACTGGATTAAACCCGGCGCTACAGTTATCGATGTAGGGATAAATCGTATTCCTGCCCCTGAAAAAGGTGAAGGCAAAACAAGACTGGTTGGTGATGTTGATTATATTCCAGCAGAAAAAGTGGCCGATTTTATCACCCCTGTACCTGGTGGTGTTGGTCCTATGACTATTGCAATGCTGATGGTCAATACATTAAAGGCTGCTTGTCTTGCCAATAAATTGCCTATACCGAAATTTTAGATCCATATTTTTAAGACAATAAATAAAGCCATTTTATCGAGAGATAAAATGGCTTTAAATTATGACGTTTGTAAACTTTGAAAACTTATTTCGTGTTATGGCCAACCACAACGCTTGCCCCTTGATCTGCACGACCAACGCACTGTCTGAAGGCATGAAATAATTCTCGACCAATACCAAATTCATTGGCTGACAAGTCAGGATGCGTAATTTGACGTTGATTGAATTCTTTCTCATCAACCATAATCGTCAACGTCCCATGCCCCGCATCAAGCCGCACAATGTCGCCATCTCTCAATCGTGCAATCGGTCCATCATCCAAAGCTTCCGGTGTAACATGGATTGCTGCTGGTATTTTGCCAGATGCCCCAGACATACGACCATCTGTAACCAACGCAATTTTCTGCCCCCGATCTTGTAAAATACCAAGGATGGTGGTCAATTTATGTAATTCTGGCATACCATTCGCTTTTGGTCCCTGATAACGAATAACCGCAACAAAGTCCTTACCGTCAAGTTCGCCAGATTTGAAGGCATCCTGTAATCCAGCTTGATCATTAAAAACCCGAACGGGCGCTTCTATAAACCAATGTTCAGGCGCTACCGCAGAAACTTTAATAATTGCAGCCCCCATATTGCCCGATAAAACCCTTATGCCACCGTCTGGTTGAAATGGTTTTTTCCAGCCTGCTAAAACTTTTTCGTCACCACTAACGTCTGGTGCTGGTTCACGGATCACGCTACCATCAGAACCAAGTTTTGGTTCACTTGCATAAGCTTCTAACCCTTCACCAAAAACAGTATGCACATTGTCATGCACTAGCCCTGCTTCTAATAGTTGGCGAATAAGAAATCCCATACCACCGGCGGCATGGAAATAATTAACATCTGCCAAGCCATTTGGATAAACACGCGCCAAGAGAGGAACCGCAGCAGAAATTTCTGCTATATCATGCCATGTCAGTGTAATACCTGCTGCATGAGCCATTGCAATCAGATGGATTGTATGATTGGTCGATCCCCCCGTGGCGTTTAAGCCAACAATTGCATTCACAAAAGAGCGCTCATCAATCATCGCACCTACTGGCATATAGGAATTACCCAGTGAGGTTATTTGTAATGCACGCTTTGTCGCTTCTATCGTTAATGCGTCGCGCAAAGGCGTATTTGGATTGATGAACGATGCCCCAGGCATATGCAATCCCATCATTTCCATCATCATTTGATTGGAATTGGCAGTACCATAAAACGTACATGTACCGGGTCCATGATAAGATGTTGATTCAGACTCGAGCAAAGCCCGCCTATCCACTTTACCTTCTGCATATAACTGGCGGATCTTGGCTTTTTTATCGTTTCCTTGACCTGTTGTCATTGGACCGGCTGGAACAAAGATTGCCGGTATATGCCCAAATGTCAGTGCTGCAATAACGAGACCGGGAACAATTTTATCACAAATGCCAAGATATAACGCCGCATCAAACACGTCATGTGAAAGACCTACTGCTGCAGCCATAGCAATCACATCACGTGAAAACAATGACAGCTCCATACCCGGATAACCCTGCGTGACACCATCACACATCGCTGGCACGCCGCTGGCAACTTCAGCAACACCACCAGCTTCTCTTGCCGCTTTTTTTATAAGTTCAGGAAAAGTTTCAAATGGCTGATGTGCTGACAGCATATCATTATAGGCTGTTATAATACCTATATTTCCAACAACATCATCCTTCAGCCGTTCTTTATCCAATGGGCCACACGCGGCAAAACTATGCGCTTGATTGGCACATGCAAAAAAACTTCTTCTCGGACGATTTGTTGCCGCTTTCTCTATACGATCAAGATATATCTCGCGCTTTGCCTTGGATCTCTCACGAATACGATCCGTAATGTCCGCAATTGTACGAGAAAGAGCCATTATCCTAATCTCCGTTATACCGATATTGTATCAAAAAGCGCGTTATTGCCTGCCACATCCCGTTTATCTTCTTCATTCGGTGCCCAATAAACCTGAATTGGATGAAGCGAATGTCTTAAAACAGCCCTGATTGGCAATTCTTTTTCCGGACCATCTTGCAAAGCCTGTTCAAAGACTTCCAATTTTTCACGGCCTTCGAGATGTAGCGCGATAAAACGTGACTGTGCAATAATAGGCAATGTCAATGTCAATCGTGCTTCAGTTAATCCTTTTGCATGAATTGGCAGTACCAAAGCACGACAATGCGGATCAATAGCCTGTTTCAACCGGTCTCCTCCCGGAAAGAACGAAGCTGTATGCCCATCAGAACCCATACCAAGCACAACAACATCAAAAGGCTGCGGCAAACCGTTTATACGACTAGCTGCAGAAAATGCACCAAGCTCAGCGGTAATGGAAGGGTGATAAAGACCATAAAACCGCGCTTTTGATGCAAAGTTTTGCAACAATGTACTCCGCACGAGACGTTCATTGGATCTCTCGTCAGTAACAGGAACAAAACGCTCGTCCACTAAAGTAATAAGTATATTCTTCCAGTCAATATCTGCCTTGGCTAGATAATGGAAAAAAAGTTCAGGCGTTTTCCCCCCTGAAACAGCCATGACAGCCTGTTTGCGCTCAACAACGGCTACACTTAATTCTGCCGCCACACGATCAGCCAATGCGGAAGCAAGTGCGGCTGGTGTATCGAAATTCAGCCGGTTAGTATCCATTAAACTCATTGTAATACCCTAAACTGTATCATTCCAAGTACGACCATCGCGTTCTATCAATGCGATAGATTTGGATGGTCCCCATGTACCTGCTGTATAACCTTGAACCGGTAATTTTGTTGCATCCCAACCTTCTTCAATCGGATCAACAAATCCCCATGCTGCTTCTACTTCATCCCGACGCATGAATAATGTCTGATTGCCACGGACAACATCCATTAACAACCGCTCATACGCGTCCGGATTACGCACTGAAAATGAATCAGCAAAAGTCATATCAAGAGGAATATGGCGTAACCGCATACCCCCTGGCCCTGGATCTTTAATCATCAGCCATTGTTTTACACCTTCATCTGGCTGCAATCTGATAACCAAACGATTAGGCACAATTTCCCCTGCATCTTCACCAAAAATATTGTGCGGAATGGGTTTAAAAGTAACAACGATTTCTGACATTCTGGTGGCCATACGTTTACCTGTACGCAAGTAGAACGGGGTTCCAGCCCAACGCCAATTATTGACATCAACTTTTAAAGCAACAAATGTTTCTGTATCGCTTTTATCCTGCTTCAAATCGTCCAAATAAGAGCCTACAGGACCACTTGTTGAAGCACCGGCAAGATACTGCCCCCTAACTGTATGCGTCATAACATTATGCGCATCGATACGACCGAGCGAATGAAGTACTTTTAATTTCTCATCACGAACAACATTGGCTGTGTTGGCTGATGGGGGCTCCATAGCAACCAGACAGAGAAGCTGTAACATATGGTTTTGAACCATATCACGTAAAGCTCCTGCATTATCGTAATAACCACCACGCCCTTCAACGCCGACTGATTCCGCAACAGTAATTTGGACGTGATCAATATGGTTTGAATTCCATAGCGGTTCATAGAGCGCATTTGCAAAACGCAATGCCATCAAATTTTGAACCGTTTCCTTACCAAGATAATGGTCAATACGGAAAATCTGATTCTCGTTAAATACACGTGCCAATGTATCGTTGAGTTGTTTTGCCGTTTCTCTATCGCGGCCAATTGGCTTTTCAACGATAATACGTGTCTGATCTGTGACTAGACCATTTTTACCCAATCGCTCTGCTATGCCACCAAATAATGTAGGGCTTACGGCCAAATAGAATGCGCGTATTTCGGCAGGTGATGTATTGATTTTCTGTTTTAACGCTGCCCAGCCTTTATCTGAGGTAGCGTCCACAGAAACATAGCTTAATCGTTTTAAAAAACGCTCCAATTCATCTTTATCAATATCGCCAGCAACAACGTGCTTTTCAATCGCTTGACGCGCGAATTTTCTGTATTCATCGTCCGTCATCTCCGAACGTGAAGTACCAATTATACGCGTTGGTTCACTAAATTGTCCGGTACATTGGCGGTGGTAAAGTGCAGGGAAGAGTTTTCTTTCCGCAAGGTCACCTGCTCCACCAAATACGATACAATCAAAAGGAGGTATCGGAATTATTTTACTAACCATGAAAGTGTCCGTTGTTAGGAACAGCTTTTGCAGCCGTAAACCATATTAATATGTTAACATATAAGCAGAAAGGTACTGAATAAGCTGTTAATTTTCACGCTTTTCTTCGGATAAAATAAACTTTCTGGTTTGATTGGCCAAATAATGAGCCCTGATACAAACGGCAAGAGCCTATCAAATATATATTCTATAGTGAAACGCCAATTCCTGAAATTTAGCTTAGATTAAAAGCGATCCATTAACGCAAACCATTGCATAGCAAGAAAAAGCAATGGTCTTCGCAACCAGCTTCCACCAGGGAACGCTGAAATATGTAAATCTTTTAAGAGATTGATCCGATCTGACTTTCCACAAACAGATTCGGCATATAATTTTCCAACAAATGGAGCCATCATCACACCATGTCCCGAATAGCCCCCACAATAGGTAACACCCGGCATAATATCCCTTATAAAAGGCATTCTCTCTACTGTAATGGCAACGGTACCACCCCAATAATGACTTAATGCAATCTGCTTTAGTTTTGGAAACACTTCACTTGCTTGCCGGCGAATACGAATTTCAAGATCATTAGGAACCTGACGATCATAACTTTCTGCTCCGCCAAAAAGTAAACGATTGTCTGCACTTTTACGGAAATACCGTACAACGAAGCGAGAATCGTCAACAGATTCGCCACCACGTAATATTTCACTATCAATAGAGAGCGGAGATGTCGCACCAATATAAGAGCGTATTGGAACGATATATTTTTCAACACCAGAGCGGAACCCTAAATGATAACCATTACTCGCCAGCAAAACCCGATCAGCCTTAATCTGCGCTTTCGACGTTGTTAAAACACATTTCCCCTCACTGCGCTCTAACGCAGTAACAAGCGTATTTTCATAAAGTAAGGCACCAGCCTTATCGGCCGCTTTTGCAAGAGCAATAACAAATTTTAATGGATTAATATGTCCCGTTCCGACATCGCGAATACCGGCATGATAAAAATCCGATCCTAGACGGTCTGCCGTCTCCGCCTTATCCATAAATGTTAAATGGTTATATCCATAGCGACACATAGTCTCGACATGTGACTGATACGCTTTTATTTCACGTTTTTTGTGAACCAGAGACAAATGTCCCTGCACATAGTCGATATCAACATCACCTATACGGCAAAATTGTAAAATATCGTTTTTGGCTTCTTCAGTTAGATCAAATAAAACTTTTGTCCGTTCATATCCGTAATATTTTTCAAGCGTTTCAACCCATTGTCTCTGACCCGTTCCTAATTGACCGCCATTGCGCCCTGAAGCACCATCACCAAAACGTGCAGCATCAAGCAAAACAACCTTCAATCCTGATTTTGCTAAATTCAATGCTGCTGAAAGGCCAGTAAATCCACCGCCCACAATTGCAATATCGCACACTATATTATCGGTCAAAATAGAATAGGCTGGCCTATCGGCAACACTATATTCATACCATGATGACCCAGGCGATATGCTATTTTGACGGAACATCGAGGTGTTTCCTAAACATTCAACAAAAGATATTCGCGCTCCCATGGACTAATCACTTCCATGAAAGTTTCAAATTCTTGTCTTTTTATCGCAGCATAAGTTGTTACAAACGCATCGCCTAACACTGCACGTAAGCGTTTGTCATCTTCAAACAAAGCAACCGCTTCCACCAATCCGCGTGGCAATTCTATGTGATTAAGATTGACAGTATCGGTCGCTGGTTCATCTGGTCTAATCTTATCCTGCAAACCTATCAAACCACATGCCAATGAGGCGGCCAAAGCAAGATAGGGATTTGCATCAGAAGATGGAAGACGGTTTTCCACGCGTCTTGATTGCGGATCGGAACGTGGGACGCGAAAAGCGGTGGTGCGATTATCATAACCCCAACGCAAATTGACGGGTGCCGACACATCTGGCACAAGCCGCCGATAGGAATTGACATAAGGCGCCAACATAACCAGCGCATTCGCCATGTGTTTTTGTAAACCACCGATAAAATGATAAAATGCTTCACTTTCATTATTATCGGCATTGGTAAAAATGTTATTTCCAGTTTCTATATCAACAATAGACTGGTGTATATGCATTGCTGAACCAGGCTGCCCCTGAATAGGTTTTGCCATAAAAGTTGCATACATATCATGCTTTAACGCAGCTTCACGTATAGTACGTTTAAATAGAAAAACCTGATCGGCAAGCTCAACGGGATCACCATGGCGCAAGTTGATTTCCAGCTGTCCTGCACCTTCTTCGTGAATCAGTGTATCAATTTCTAAACCTTGTGCTTCAGAAAAATGATACATATCATCAATCAGTTCATCAAATTCATTGACGCCTGCAATGGAATAGCCCTGTCCTCCACCAATAGCACGCCCCGAACGGCCAACTGGTGGTGTCAGAGGGTAATCCGGATCAGGATTATTTTGTACAAGATAAAATTCAATTTCCGGTGCAACAACCGGCTTTAAACCTAAATTTGTATAAGCCTCAACAATGCTACGTAAGACATTTCGCGGCGTAAATTCCACGCGTGAGCCATTCTGGTAAACGATATCACAAATGACCTGTGCCGTAGGATCATCTTCCCATGGAACAACACTTAATGTCGCAAGATCTGGTTCCAGTCGCAAATCACCATCGTTTTCTGGATACTGGAAGCCATTGCCATCTTCCGGATAATCACCTGTAATGGTCGCCATAAATACAGCAGATGGCAGCGCCAAAGATGTGTTTGAGGTAAATTTCTTTGATGGCATCATTTTGCCGCGCGCTACACCCGCCTGATCTGGTGTAATACATTCAATATCCTCGATACCACGCAAGGCCAGCCATTCGGACGCTTCGCGCCAATTGCCTACCCCAAATATGTTTTTCAAATAGGAAGAAGTGTCTGATTCGGTATTATTTGTTGTTGAGTCGTTATCAGTTGTCATGAAACACCAAGTTGAACAATGAAGAAGGCTCTCTCATTTAACGTTATTTTATTGCAACCCTTTTGGTAAAACCACGTTTTTTTGCCAATAGCCAACGTTATTATCGTCTCTATAACGCCAGAACATCAGGTCAGTTCATTTTTGTTGCAATATTGGATTATTCCATTCTGATTGCACATCAAAAAACATCCCAAAAGAGTACTCAAACAAGCCTTCTCAATGCAATCAAAGAATATCAAACAAAGAATTGCTAAAGCTTGCACCCAATGATGCGAACCATGGAAGCCTTAGCGACCATCTTTAAAAACTCATCAAAAATGATAGATATACCATGCTGTTACATGGTAATTTATTTAAACAAGCTTTGATGGAAATGATGGTACGGTTGGTAGGAGTTGAACCTACGACCTCTGGTGCCACAAACCAGCGCTCTAACCAACTGAGCTACAACCGCATAATCAGAACAATCGTTCCACTCGGTGACATACGGAAGATCGAACAATTTTGCAAGTGTTTTAGCAAATTTCTTGCCAATTTTTCCGCAGTAAAAATCACCTTATGCTGGTATATCGCGTTTCGCCCACTCTTTTGTCGTTTGATCGCGATAGTCCAAGATTGAATTAATACCATCCTTTTGCATGGTTTTGACAGTTGCTTTTAGAATATCTGACGCAAGTGTCGTGCCTTCATAAACCAAAGCACTATAGAGCTGCACAAGATCGGCACCCGCTTTAATCTTTTCAATTGCTGTTTCACAATCCCGAACTCCACCGACGCCTATTATCGGCATATTTTTGCCCAATCTTTCACGCATTTTAGCAAGGACAATGGTTGAGCGTTCAAACAGAGGCTTACCTGAAAGACCTCCTGCTTCATTCACGAAAGATGTATTTTTCAACCCTGTACGCGATAATGTTGTGTTGGAAACGATAACACCATCAAGGTCAGAAGCCAGAATTTGATCCGCAATATCATCCAACCCTGTTTCACTTAAGTCAGGCGCAATTTTCAAAAAAACAGGCACAAGACTATTCGCTTTTGCTTTTTCAGCAGCTCTCGCTTCACTGATTGCAGATAGAAGCTCCTTCAAACTATCTTTTGCCTGAAGATTTCGTAACCCCGGAGTATTGGGTGAAGATATATTGACAACAAAATAATCTGCCACATCATAAAATCGCTTAATGCCTAGGGCATAATCGTTAATTCTATCAGCTGAACCCTTATTGGCACCAATATTAACACCAACAATTCCCTGACGTTTTCGAGTATTTAAACGATGATATGTCGAATCGTGTCCCTGATTGTTAAATCCCATTCTGTTAATAACAGCTTCGTCTTCAACCAATCTGAACAATCTTGGTTTAGGATTACCTGCCTGTGGCTTCGGTGTGATTGTGCCGACTTCGGTAAAACCAAATCCCAACCGCAGTATCGCATCAGGTATTTCAGCATTTTTATCAAAACCAGCTGCCAGTCCTAGAAAATTAGGAAATTCAAGACCTGCTACTTTAACAGCAAGGCGTTTATCACTTATTTGTTTGCTAATTCCCACCCCTGTTTTCAAAGCAGCTATTGCCATACTGTGCCCGAATTCAGGTGAAAATTGAAAAATTATAGGTCTCATGAAGGTACGAAAGAAATTCATGACATAACCTCCGAAAAACTGAACAGCCCCTGCTCATTCGCTTCAAATTTTGCAACGCCAACAACGCTATCAAGCGCAAGTGCCCCATAAAGATGCGGGAACAGATCTCCCCCTCTTGATATCTCATATTTCAACGCATCAGAATCCAATAAGTCTTCATCAACGGTAACAAGCAACAGATTTGATAAGCCCTTAAAGTGCTTGTCCGCTGTTTCAGCCACCTGATCTGCAGTGGAAAAATGAATAAATCCATCCTTCACATCAACGGGTGAACCCGTAAACACACCTGTCTTCTCTGCTGCGTCCCACTCAATTTGAGGAACTATTTTATAAATTAGAGCCATATCAAAATTAGCCTATGCCGCATTTTTGTCGTTTATTCAGAATTTATTCGAATAACACCCTATATAAGGGAAGTATGTTTTTGAACCAAGGAATAAAAATGACCAAATCTTTCTTTGAAAAAGTTCTGTTAATCACAGCCCTCTCGTTATTCGCTGTACCAACATTGTCTCAAGCCCAAGCGTCTGAAAATCGCTTTCAATTTCAAAAAACAGATAATGGAATTTTGCGTTTTGATGGTGAAACAGGAAGTATCGACAAATGTAGCGAAAAAGACGGCATCATTAATTGCGCATTGTCCAATGATGATCGCGCACATTATGAACAAGAGATAAAAGCATTAAAGGAAAAAATTGCTACACTTGAACAGAACAAACAAGAGAACAAGTCCAATTTGCCAACAAAGCAGGATTTAGACCAAGCCTATGGCATCATGAAGTATTTTTTCGATAAATTTCATGATGATGCCAATAAAGATCGCTCAAACCCTGATTATAAGGACAATTCTCTTTAATTTTTCTATCAATTCTACTCAATTAAAACTTAAGATAAACCTTTTCTTTCAAGTTTAGTGCGATATCCTATTTTGTACGCGTGCCTATATAGACGCAATAAAATTATCGTTTAGCTTGTCTGAAAGTGGAAAAATGCTTAAAGAATTCAAAGAATTTGCTCTCAAAGGCAATATGGTTGATTTGGCAATCGGTGTTATCATCGGTGGCGCATTTGGTGGTCTCGTCAATTCGATTGTCAACGATCTTTTGATGCCAGTTATTGGATTGATTACTGGTGGTATAGACTTCTCCAACATGTTTATTCAGCTTGCTGGCGAAAAGCAGACAACGTTAGATGCAGCGAGAAAAGCTGGTGCCACGATCGCTTATGGGCATTTCATCACCCTTCTCATTAATTTTCTGATTATTGCATGGGTGCTGTTTGTTATCGTCAAAGCATTAAACGCTATGCACCGCAAACAAGAAGCGGCCCCTAAACCACAAGAGCCTCCTCGTGATGAACAACTTCTTACCGAAATTCGCGATCTGTTAGCCAATAAAACCAAATGAGTTTGGTCAAATCTGCTTCAGAAACACGATCTTTAAAATATCGAAATTAACCTTGCACAACGGGAAAAAATAACTCAACTGTTGTGCCTTGATTAGGTTTTGACAAAAGAAGAAAGCGGCCACCGTTTTTTTCGACAAGGCTTTTTGTAGTGGGTAGTCCAAGCCCTGTACCAATAAAGACAGCATCGCCTTGCCGACTATCCCTACGATTAATCTGCCCATATGGCTCTAATGCTCTGGCCATCTCTTCCTCACTCATACCAATACCATTATCGCTAATAGATATTTTTATGAAATTGGCTCCTGTATATGCCAGATGCACAACGATTTGCCCACCTGATGCAGTAAACCGAATAGAATTTGAAAGAATATTCCAGATAATTTGACGAAATTCCTGCGCATCAATTGTGATAGATGGCACTTTTGAAGGCATAACAACACGAATGATAATACCATTCTCATTGGCCTGATTTTCAAGCAGAGAAACAGATTTTCTTAATTGTGTAACAACATCAAAATGTTGATTATCAACATTCTGAGGCGATTTTTCCTTATCATCATGTCTTGATTTGGCTTTATCCAAGAACCTGTTGACGAGTGTTAAAATATGTTTACCAGATGAAACAATGTCGCGCAGATACCCACGATAACGCTCATTATCTATCTTACCAAATCTTTCCTCGCGCATGATATCGGCAAAGCCTATCATAGCATTCAGTGGCGTTCGAATTTCATGGATTGTTTCTGCAAGTGCCTCATTATCGAATTGTTCCTGAGCCTGAGGTGCGACATTGGTCATATCACGCAATAAAGCAGCATATCCCTCCTCCGAAGATAGAGGCACAAGAGTAACCAGCACTTTGATACTTGTTTGATCTTTTGTATTAAGCTCGGCTTTTTCGCCACGGTTAAAAAGCCGTTCAGCACCTGATACATCAAGGCTTTTTAGATATTTTTTTATGCTGCCGCTTGTTGAAATGCTAAACAAGGTTGAAAAATCGTGTTGCAAAATATCTTCATTATCATAACCAGTTAAGGCCGATGCAGCGTCACTCAGCGCCTGAATATTACCATTTTTATCTAACCAGATAACACCATCTGTCGCTGTATCGAGAAGGTTTAGTATTGCAGACCGTTTCGGCAAAAATGCCGCCTGCTCATTTTCTTGATGAGACAATGCTGTAGGTATTGGTAAAGGTTTTATTGCATCATGCTGACCATCAGGAATCGACAAGTGAAGTTCACTTTTAAGCCTTTCCGCAATTTCCCGAAAAGCTGAACGTTCCGATGAGGAAAGACCACCTGTTAGCATTTCATCATCGACGACTGGCTCATCACTAATTGTTAATTTCTGTGGTGGGATAGTTAAAGTACCAAAACCACGAAATCCTTGTAATGTTTCATTAAGATCAAAAATTGGTACTCCTGACAGAGTTATGGAGAGTATTTGCCCGGTTTCATGATTGTTTAATTGAAGCTCTATATTATCCCATGATTGGGACTTTGAGACATTTTCTGAAATATCTAAAAAGCCGGTTTCATGAAAATCTGTTGCCAACACTTCCAATTGACGATTGAGCAATCTATCAGTTGCAATATAATGCTGATTTAACAGTGTTTCAGAAAATTCTTTAAAAGTGCCATCTGACGCCATTTTCCATGTGAAACGCAAATTTTCTTCAGAATCTTCATTGCCAATGTTTATCTCATTCTTTTGTGGTAAAAGGTTCGATACATTTACAGATAAGACGAGATATTGGGCTGGATTATCTCTCAAGCGTATTGCACTAACCTGAGCAGACATATCCTGTTGTTTCACAACGGTTTTAACTGGCATACCATTGTCAATGGATTGCAACAGAATTCGCGTAGTATCTCCATCACTTTTAAAATTTTCGCTAGAAGCAACGATATTACCGTCTTCATCTAATATGGCAGCAGAAATATCCTTATCTGCCAAGCCTGTAATAAGTGATGCCGGCTCATGTGAATTGTTTGTATTGTTTTCTTGAGCGAGAATAACGGATCCGACCCCAGAAACATTTGTTTTTGACAGGATAAAGGACTTGGCTTGAGGCTTACCGCGCAAAAGAACAGAACGACCGCTGGTTAATCCGTTTTCTATTTGGCGGTTAATGGTAATATTGAAAAATGGCTCATGTTCCAGAGCTTCAGAAAGTGTCGAAAACCCAAAAAACTTTGCCGCTTTGCCATCAAGCCATAAAAGATTATGTCGACCCTCGCTCAAAACAAAAGCCATACGCCCACTTACAAAAGCGTCTTTTATCTCTTTGCATGCCAAAAAGTCTAAGAATGCCAAAGGTTTCTCCATGCATCATCACAAGCTATCCAATATTTATAGAATAGGTTGTAAGCAAGCAAAAGAGAAAACCTCAAAGAGTAAACAACGAAATACGGATAACGCGACCAATTAATTGCAGCACATACCAGTAAAAAAGCGCAAACCAAATGATTTGCGCTTTTTATCAATTTACATAGTTATTGACCGTATTTTAAAAACTATCGCGGCCATGATTGAGAAGAATTTCTCGTTTCCCAACATGGTTGGCTGGTCCAACAATGCCTTCTTCTTCCATACGTTCAACCAACGATGCGGCTTTGTTATAACCTATAGCCAAACGGCGCTGTATATACGATGTTGAACATTTCTTATCACGCATAACAACTTTAACAGCTTGTAAGTACAGCTCTTCCGCGTTTTCACCGGCATTACCAGCAGCAACAATATCTGCAATAGAATCGGCGTCTTCTATTGTTTCTTCCTCATCTTCACCGTCAGTTACTGTTGCAAGATAATCAGGCGTACCTTGTGTTTTAAGATGCGCTACAACATGTTCGACTTCTTCATCGGAAACAAATGGACCATGAACACGAACAATGCGTCCGCCGCCCACCATATGCAACATATCACCCTGCCCAAGCAGCGTTTCTGCACCTTGTTCGCCCAGAATGGTACGGCTATCAATCTTGGAGGTAACCTGAAATGATATACGCGTTGGGAAATTCGCTTTGATCGTCCCTGTGATAACATCTACCGATGGTCGCTGTGTTGCCATGATAAGATGAATACCTGCAGCACGCGCCATTTGTGCCAAACGTTGTATTGCACCTTCAATCTCTTTACCGGCAACCATCATAAGATCCGCCATTTCGTCAACAATGACAACAATATATGGCAGTTTTGACAAGTCCATCGCTTCTTCATGATAGAGCATTTCGCCCGTTTCTTTATCAAAGCCGGATTGCACTGTGCAGGTGATGGTTTCTCCTTTTTCAACAGCTGTCGTTACACGTGCATTGAAACCATCAATATTACGCACACCAAGTTTCGCCATTTTGCGATAGCGATCTTCCATTTCACGTACAGCCCATTTCAGTGCTGTTACTGCTTTCTTGGGATCGGTTACCACTGGTGTCAAAAGATGTGGAATTCCATCATAAATAGATAATTCCAGCATTTTCGGATCAACCATAATAAGGCGGCATTGTTCTGGCTTAAGCCGATAGAGGAGTGATAAAATCATTGCATTAATAGCAACTGATTTACCCGAACCTGTCGTGCCTGCAACCAAAAGATGCGGCATCTTGGCCAATTCGGCAATTACAGGTTCACCACCAATGTTTTTGCCCAATGCTAATGGTAATTTAAAATTACTGTCTTGAAACGCCTTGGATTGAATTAATTCCCGTAAATAAACTGTTTCACGAACCTTGTTCGGTAGCTCGATACCAATCACATTCCGTCCAGGAATAACAGCAACGCGCGCTGAAATAGCAGACATTGAACGAGCAATATCATCAGAAAGACCGATGACACGAGATGATTTGACGCCAGCAGCAGGCTCAAACTCGTACATTGTTACGACAGGACCTGGGCGAACATGGATAATTTCACCCTTGATGCCAAAATCTTCCAATACACTTTCCAACAGACCAGCGCTGCGTTCCAATGTTTCCTGTGATATTATAGCACCATCCTGATAGACTGGCTGCTGTAACAGATCAATTGATGGAAAAACATAAGAACCATCATGATCGGCTTTAGGACTTGGAATGAAAGCCGGATTTAATGTACGAAATGGCGCGGAAATTTTTGCCATCGTTGGCGCCGCACGATGACTTTCATGCGGTATTGGAGCAACAGCTTGTTGTTCAACTGTTTGATGAATTTCAGGAACGACATTTGATGTCGCTGTATTGTCAACAATGACAGGCTTTACATCTTCAGCAACGTGTTGGACAGGAGCCTGAATTTCAGGTTCAACAATTGTCTCATTTGATTGGTTTAATGTATCGTTCTCTACTGTTTCATTGACCGGATCAGAAACCGGCGTTTCATGAACATTAACAGTCACAACATTGTCATGTTGCACAACATCATGAACATTTGCACTATTCTGATCTGTTATTTGTTCATGAACTTGCGAAGAGGTTTGTGGAACAGCTTGAATAGGCGCAGTTACACCTGTCTTAACTTGGTTGCCATCTGTCGATACTAGTAGCTCATCGACAATGTTGCTCTGAGATTCTTGCTGATGTCTATTCTTTGAAAATCGACATTCAAGAACCCGATACAAATCGGTGATCGAGCTATGATTATCTACCTTAACATCTGTATGAGGCTGTATATTACCTGCCTGAGCTGGTGAATTTTTCTCAAGCGAATGCAATTGGTCGGTTTGCGATGCGTCAGAGTGAATATTGTCGAATAAAAATGGTCCAACTTCAAAAAAAGCAGAATCTGAAAGGTAAAGAGGTTTATTGGTATGAGCTAAAGTTGGAGCAGTATTATCCGTCACTGAATCGCTATCTTCGAAAATTTCGGCAAGAATATCCGATTCTTCTGGCTCCAACATTGGCACAGTACTATTTGAGTCGGCCTCACTGGCAGGTTCAACAGCCTTTTCAGAAATTGGGTCAGAAGCAACACTCTTTGTCTGCTGCTGTTCAATAATTTCCATCGAATTACGCGAAGCATTTTCCCGACGCCGCTTTTGTTCGTCCGCAAAAGCTTTCATTTTTTCGGCGAATGCCGGATCATTTTCAATGCGCTTGCGCAAAAGTTCAACTTCAGGCGTGCGTGTAAAACGCACATTTTGTCCTAATGCAAAAGCCTTTTTCCATATTGTTGGATAAGCCGGTACAATAGCCTGATCAGCTTCTGTTGCCGCTTTTTTTGAATTGGATGGTTCTGCACGATTAGCCGATGGACGAGCAGATACAGGATTTGTTTTCAGATTACGCATGGCACTCAAACTAGATTGCGGCAATCCCAATGATTGCCTCATACCAAAACTCAATGGCCAGACGTTAAATTGTGAAAGTTAATAACCTTTTGCCAAATTTGATAAGAGTCACAAAAAAGCCACCCGAAGATGAACGAGTGGCTTTTATATGGTTAAAAAATTCTGACGAGATGATTGATAATATCAACCAATCGCCATTAATCTTGCATTTCCACCAGCTGCAGCGGTGTTAATTGATGTTGACACTTCTTCAACCATAAAATTCAAATTATAAGGGACATCATCTGCCACCAAAGCTTCACTTGAAGCCGCTTGCGTCAATACAAGTGGACCAGCGATTCTTATAATTATTGATTGAAGTTTTTTAACGCGTTCTACATCGCCTTCTATCAAGCATCCTGCATAAGGACCATCGGCGTCATAGTTTTCTGTCCAGATCAATCGTGAGGAGATGATCTCTGGCAAGTTTGACAATGACTTTTGCAACATAGATGACGCGTCAATAACACCGATATTTCCCGTCGCCAAAACACATGCTATCTGCCGATATAGGCCTGTCTCTGTAGATGGGAACAGAAGAATACGTCCGCGTGGGTGAAAGGCGTAATGATTATCTTCGCCAACAGGACCTGGAAGTTCAACATCTGTCCCCACCAAAGATTGAACCGCAATATTCCTAGCAAATGAAGCATCATCAGATTTGCCTTCATTTGATAACCATTTGGAAAATTCCATAAGTACATTATTTGGGATGTCGGAATGTGGCAGATTGAGTTTTGGCTTACCATGGACCAAACGACTAAGGTAAAGTGATCCACCAGCTTTTGGTCCCGTACCCGACAAACCGCGACCGCCAAAAGGCTGCGATCCAACGACAGCACCAATAATATTGCGGTTTACATAGATGTTACCCACTTTGATACGCTTGGTAACATGGTCAACAACATTATCAAGCCGTGTGTGTAAACCAAATGTCAGACCATATCCTGAAGCATTGATATCATCTATGAGCTGATCGAGTTCTTCTCTTTTGAAGCGGACAACATGCAATACTGGACCAAAGACTTCGCGCTTTAACTGCTTAACATTTTCAAGCTCGATAATTGTCGGAGCAACAAATGTACCGTTTTCAGTCCCTTCTCCCAATGGAAGTTGGGTTACTTTATGCCCCATAGCATGCATCGTTTCGATATGGGTGTCGATATTGTCTTTTGCTTCTTGGGTAATAACGGCACCGACATCGGTACCGATAAAATCTGTGCGTCCTAGTCGTAGTTCACGAATTGCACCTTTTAACATCTCAAGTGTACGATCCGCGACATCTTCCTGCAAGCACAATACTCTTAATGCGGAACATCTTTGCCCTGCACTATCAAAAGCCGATGCAATAACATCTCCCACAACCTGTTCTGCCAAAGCGGACGAGTCTACGATCATGGCATTTTGACCACCTGTTTCCGCAATAAGTGGAATTGGCTTACCCTCGGATGTTACACGTTTTGCAAGCTCTGCTTGAATAAGCCGCGCGACATCTGTTGAACCAGTAAACATAACGCCCGATGTCTCTTTTGCCGCAACAAGAGCAGCACCAATTTTACCGTCACCAGGCACAAGCTGTAACACTTCTTGTGGTATGCCTGCTTCGTGAAGGATACGAACGCCTTCAGCAGCAATTAGTGGTGTTTCTTCGGCAGGTTTAGCAAGAACTGTATTTCCTGCAACCAGCGCGGCTGAAACTTGTCCTATAAAAATGGACAATGGGAAGTTCCATGGGCTGATACAAACCACCGGTCCCAGTGGTGTTTCGTTTCCTTTGAATGTTTCACGAACTTCCGCGGCATAAAATCTCAAGAAATCAATAGCCTCACGAACTTCTGCAATAGAATTCGGTATTGATTTGCCTGCCTCACGTGCAGCCAAGGCAAGCAATGTCGGCATACGAGACTGCATAATGTCTGCAGCCTTATCCAATATATCAGCCCGTTTTGAAGGTTGAACTTTAGCCCATGCGGCACAAGCCTTAGCAGCCGAAGCTACCATTTGTTCCGCATCTTTTTCGGTTACTTCGATAACTTCCCCAACCACATCAAGGTGATCGCCAGGATTAACAACGGGACGCCCTTTTTGTCCCTTTTTAGCACTGGCAGGCGCTGATACCCATTTGACATCAGAACTTTTCTGGAATTCTTCCGTAAGGTGCGCCAAAACAGTTTCATTTGATAGATCATAACCGCTAGAATTAGGGCGTTTTTCGCCAAACATATCCTTAGGTGCTGCAATTTTTTCATGTTGTTCGCCAACAACGGGCATAGCACGGACAACATCTACTGGATCAACAATCATCTCTTCAACAGAAATGGACTTATCGGAAATCCGATTAACAAAGGAAGAGTTTGCGCCATTTTCAAGCAATCGACGCACGAGATAAGCAAGTAAGGTTTCATGTGTGCCGCAAGGCGCATAAATGCGAGCAGGACGCTGCATTTTGTCTTGACCCACAACTTCATCATAAAGCGGTTCACCCATACCGTGCAGGCACTGAAATTCAAATTGCTCTACTTTGTAGTTATCTGGTCCTGCCAGATGATAAATTGTTGACATTGTTTGCGCATTATGCGTTGCAAATTGTGGAAATACTGCATCCTGTGCTGCAAGTAATTTACGCGCATTTGCCACATAAGACACATCCGTATAGACTTTGCGCGTATAGACTGGAAACCCTTCCAATCCATCAATTTGTGCGCGTTTGATTTCTGCGTCCCAATAGGCACCTTTAACCAAACGAACCATCAAGCGGTGGTGGCTCCGGCGTGCAAGATCAATCAAATAATCAAGAACGAATGGACAACGCCGACCATAGGCCTGAACAACAAATCCAATACCATTCCAACCTTCAAGGTCTTTGTCAAAACAAAGACTATCCATAATATCAAGCGACAGTTCCAACCGGTCTGCTTCTTCTGCATCAATATTGAGACCAATATTGTAGTTTTTACAAAGCACAGCCAATTGTTTGACGCGCGGCATCAATTCACCCATCACCCGATCGGCTTGCGAACGGAAATAACGCGGATGCAATGCTGATAATTTAATGGAAATGCCCGGTCCTTCATAAACGCCACGACCATTGGAAGCTTTACCAATCGCATGAATTGCATTTTCATAATCGCGATAATAACGGTCAGCATCTTCCGCTGTCGTGGCTGCTTCACCAAGCATATCATAGGAATAACGAAAACCTCGTTCTTCCAACGGTTTGGAACGTTGTATTGCTTCCTCTATGGTTTCTCCACGTACAAACTGTTCTCCCATCATACGCATGGCCATATCCACGCCCTTACGAATGACTGGTTCTCCACACCGTGCAACAAGTTTACCTAACGCGGAAGATAGTTCATCAGGGTTGAATTTTTTTGTAAATTTTCCCGTAATAACGAGACCCCAAGTTGCGGCATTTACAAAAAGAGATTTTCCACCCCCCAAATGGGAGTTCCAATCACCGCCTGCAACCTTATCACGGATAAGCGCATCTCTGGTGGCCTTATCTGGTATGCGCAATAGTGCTTCTGCAAGGCACATAAGCGCAATGCCTTCATGAGACGATAAGGAATATTCATGCACTAATCCTTCTACGCCATTACCTTTATATTTAGCACGCATAGTTTCAATAAGACGACGCGCTGTATCGGCGATCTTTCTTTTTGTAGCGTCATCAATTGTTGCTGCCTCTAACAACGGTTTGAGACATTCCGTTTCTGGACGGCGATAGGCTGCCGTAATTTTTTGGCGTAATTCGCTCTGTTTAGAGATTGGAGGGGCAAATTCAGCAAAAGGCTTTGATGCTCTGGTCATAATTATCTTTCCACTCTGGATGGCTAATGCACATTCGCAACCTAAAGGCTGCATAGATTGACAATCATATCACCGCGAATAGTTTACATCTCGCAGAAAAATAGATATTTATTAGGTAATTTTCTTGTATTTTTATACTGTTTTAGGATTTTTTACATAAATGTCGAGTTCTAATAGTGAAATTGACCGAATAGATAATCGCATTATTGATGCTTTGGTTGAAAATGGCCGTATATCCATAACCGAGCTATCGGAAAAAGTTGGGTTATCTAAAACACCATGCCAATTGCGTCTGAAAAGACTTATCAATGATGGGTATATTACTGGTTTTCGCGCAGTTCTTAATCCCGCCAAAATGGGAATGGATCATATAGCATTTGCTGAAGTAAAACTTTCTGACACGCGTGAAGAAGCTTTAACCGCATTTAATACAGCAGTAAAAAAAATCCGCGAAGTTGAAGAATGCCATATGATTGCCAGCTCATTTGATTATTTGTTGAAAGTTAGAACCAGCGATATAAAACGCTATCGCATTGTTTTGGGAGAAAAAATTTCTACTCTCCCTTATGTTGCAAGCACGTCAACTTTTGTCGTAATGCAAAATGTTGTTGATGCTGGCTTCAGGCGCTAAAAGAGAAAACACCTGAAGCTTTTGCGGTTGCTAGTTTAATTTTGGATGCTGATCTACAAGATTTTGTCTTTGTTCTTCCAAGTCAGATATTTGCTCTTCAATAGCATTAACCTGATCTTCGATATTATCAAAATGTTCTTGTAAAACTTCTTTTGCTTCGGACCGTGAAGATGCAACCGGCGTTGCATCTTTCAAAGGTCTATTTGCTGTTTCAGGAACGCTAATTGCTGCTATTAAGCCAAAGATAGCGACAATGATAAGATAATATGCCGGCATGTATAAGGAATGAAACGTTTCCACCAACCAAGCAGCTATTGGCGGTGTAAGCCCAGCTATTAAAACAGCAATATTAAAGCAGATAGCTAAGGTTCTAAACCGAACCTCTGTAGGAAAGAGTGCAGGAAGAATAGATGCCATTACACCGGTAAAACAACAAAGAGTTATAGCTAGAATTGCAATACCCACTATTATGAAAATGATATTGGAATGCCCAATCATATAAAAAGCAGGAATTGCCAAAGCGAGAAGCGCAATTGATCCCAAATATAGAAAAGGCTTGCGCCCTATCCTATCACTTAAAAAACCAATAAATGGCTGCAAAAAAAGCATAAAAACCATAACGATAATAATAATCAACACACCATGATTATAACTGTAACCAAGATTTACAGAGAGATAGTTGGGCATATAGGTTAAAAGCATATAATAGGTAGAATTGGTTGCTATGACTAACAAACAACTGACCAATATGCCTTTTAGATTGTCGTGAAAAATCGCGCCCATAGAAATTGTAGGTTCCAACTCGGTTTCACTGTTGTTTTGAGCTTCGTAAGTTGGCGATTCATCCAGCGACTTTCTCAAATAAAGTCCCACCAATCCGAGTGGTAAAGATACAAAAAACGGAATGCGCCATCCCCATTCGTTCATCAATTCTTGCCCTAAAACAAATGAAATCAATGAAACGACAATAGCGCCCACAAGAAAACCAGCGATGGAACCAAAATCCAACCAGCTTGCTAAAAAACCACGTTTACGATCAGGCGAATATTCACTAACGAAAACCACCGCTCCCGCATATTCTCCACCGACCGATAAACCTTGAATAATTTTTGCCAATAATAATAGTATAGGAGCCAACACACCTATTGTGTCGTATGATGGAATAAGACCGATAAAAAATGTACTCGCCGACATAAGAATAATAGTAAATGACAATATATTCTTACGTCCGTATTTATCTCCCAAATAACCAAAGACAGCTCCTCCCAAAGGACGGAATAAGAACGGGATAGAAAATGTTGCAAGTGATGCAATAAGCTGCACTGATGATGGTGCTGAAGCAAAAAATGTCTTCCCTATCACAACAGCTAAAAAGCCATAAACACTAAAATCAAACCATTCGATAGCATTGCCTAAACCAGAAGCACAAATGACTTTGCGTAACTCTTGATTACCAACAATCGGAATATCTTTAACTGTAAGTGGTTGCTGTGTCGCATCGGACATATGGTCTTCCTTCCTCTCAAATACATTATGCAAAATATATTTTTCTTGAACGCGGATAGAGAACCTATTGGGATCAAGATCTTTTCATGCCAAACGACAACACCCTTTCTGTCGGATAACATTTGTTTCCATTCAAAAATCAAATTCACATGGACGAATTGGCCCTGATATGAATTCAACTCTTAGAAACAAGCGGCAAAAATAGAGTGCTCAAGACTGGCGATAACGCTTTTGAAGTAGGGCAAATAGCCCCATGGTCAACAATTTGGATGTAATAAAATGACGATCATTACCGGCAGCTTTTCACGGTCATTGATAATTTCATATGTCAATTTTTATAAGCCGGATAATTATCTTTTCTTTGCAAAATTAGGCAATATATTTCATCTCATTAGGTTTACAAAACGGGAGCCCCATGGAAGAACTGATCTACATTTTGCCTTTTGATGAATATGGGACAGCCATTTCCGTTTCCCTTATTATTATTGCGCTCATGATATTTTCATTCATTATGCGCATTCTCAAAATACCGCAAAAGCTAATGGTTATCTTCACAGGTGCATTAGCAATGATGGCTTTATATGCCTTTCAAAGCGATAGTGTGAGCCCAATTCAGCCCTTCATTGATTTGGCAAAAAGGCAAAAGCAAATCGATCAGCAGCTTAAAAATGCTCCCATACAATTGGAGGGTAGCAAGCTGACACAGGCAAAAGTTCGTCAAAATTCAATTATATTATATGTCATTATAGACGATAATTCTGCTAAAAATACAAATGGAGGAGATACAGAAAATGCTGCATCCCAATATATAGCAAGTCATCTAGCGCAATATTGCAAAATTCTTGATTTGGAAAATGACCTACCTTACAGGAAACAATACAAAGACTATATTGATATGAGAGTTCTTCATTACATAATATTTTTACAAATCGATAATTATAATTATCAGATAGAAATACCGCCTTCCAAGTGTAAAATAAAAAACTCTAAAAATAAATAATTTTTCTTGTTAAATTAATTTCTTTAAGCGCTAAAAATACATATATATTTTATATGAAATTGTGTCGATATATGCTAAATTAAGCTTTAATAGAATTTGATTACATTTATTACGTATCTTAAATATGACCCCCTTCTTTTTCTGCTAATAGATAGCGTTATAAAATCGTTTTCATATTGTTTTTTCAAAACATTTTTCTAAACTTCCTGCATATTTGTTAAGGAGCTTATTATGCGCAATACACGCAAATTTTATATTGATGGTGCCTGGGTTGATCCAATTGACGGCATTGATCTGGATGTAATTGATCCATCAACGGAAGAAGTATGTGCTACAATTAGTAATGGTGGGGCAAAAGATGCAGATCGCGCTGTAGCTGCAGCGAAAGCTGCATTTGAAGGTTGGAAAAATACCTCGCCTGAAAAACGTCTGGCTTACGTAGAAAAAATACTGGCCTTATATAAGGCTCGTTCAGAAGAAATCGCCAAGACCATTTCTATCGAAATGGGGGCGCCAATAGATATGGCTCTAAAACATCAAACCGCTGCAGGCGCAGAAAATATTGAAATATTCATTGACAGTTTTCGTAAATTTGCGTTTCAAACCAATCTTGTAGCTGATGATAACGAGGCCTCATTAGAATATGACCCTATTGGTGTGGTGGGCCTGATCACACCATGGAACTGGCCAATGAACCAAATGACGTTAAAGGTTATTCCTGCCTTGCTCGCTGGTTGTACATTGGTTCTCAAACCTTCAGAAATTGCACCACTCTCTTGTTTGATTTTTGCTGAAATTATCGATGAAGTTGGTTTACCCGCCGGTGTCTTCAATTTGGTAAATGGCGATGGTGCAAGAGTGGGTAGTCATTTATCAGCACATCCTGATATTGAAATGATAAGCTTTACTGGTTCTACAAGGGCAGGAAAAGCAATATCGAAAAATGCTGCCGATACTTTAAAGCGCGTATGTCTTGAATTAGGAGGCAAAGGAGCCAATCTGGTTTTTGCCGATGCTGATGAACAAGCGGTAGAACGTGGTGTACGTTATTGTTACAGTAATAGTGGGCAGAGTTGTAAAGCACCAACACGTATGTTTGTGGAGCGTTCATTCTATAAAAAAGCAATGGAAATCGCCAAAACTGTCGCGAATAGTATAGAATTGGCACCCGCAAATAAACATGGCAACCATCTGGGGCCGGTTGTTTCAAAAACGCAATTTGATAAGATTCAGGATTTAATCCAATCAGGTATCGATCAAGGTGCAACATTGCTGGCTGGCGGCACAGGTTTACCATCTGGAATAAATAGAGGGTATTTCGTACGTCCGACAGTATTTGCTGATGTTACACCTGACATGCGTATTTTCCGGGAAGAAATTTTTGGTCCTGTTCTATCAATGATCCCTTTTGATAGCGAGGAAGAAGCCATAGCAATGGCTAATGACACAAATTATGGATTAACCAACTATATTCAATCGCAAGATATGAAAAGATGCCAACGTTTAACGAAGGCTCTTCGTGCCGGTATGATAGAAATAAATGGTCATGGCTTACCAAATGGAAGTTATTTTGGTGGTGTCAAATCTTCCGGCCGTGCACGTGAAGGTGGTCTTTGGGGAATTAAAGAATTTCTTGATACAAAGGCTGTATCAAGATTCTAGATATAATTAGATTTTCCGACAATAGACATATATCTGTTGTCGGAAATTTATTGTACTTATCATCTCTTTAGCCGTACAGGATATGCCTTGATAGAATTAATGACTGACGAAACAGCAATTGGACAAAGAATAGATCATTGGCTTGCAAAAACATGTGAAGCCGATCTGTCACGTTCCCGCATTCAAGCACTTATCCGCGACGGACATGTTAAAGTTGGAAATGCAAAAATACGTGAACCCAAAACAAAATTACGCGGTGGTGAAAAAATTGTTCTGGAACTTCCAGAACCCGTAGCCGCTAAACCATTGGGTGAGGCAATTCCATTAGATATTCTGTATGAAGATGACGATGTCATTGTGATTAATAAACCCTCTGGCCTCGTCGTCCATCCTGGCAATGGTAACTGGACGGGAACATTGGTTAATGCGCTTGTCTATCACTGTGGAGATACACTGTCGGGTATTGGAGGGGTGAGACGACCAGGTATTGTGCATCGTTTGGACAAAGATACGACCGGTGTAATGGTCGTGGCAAAAAACGATAATGCCCATAAATCTTTATGCGAACAATTTGCTGATCACGGTAGAACAGGTGCATTGGAACGCACCTACCAAGCATTTGTTTGGGGTACTCCCGACCGGAACACCGGTGTCATTGACACGTATTTGGGACGCTCATCACGAGATAGAACCAAAAGAACTGTGGTTTCCCCTGAACAGCTCGATGCTCGCCATGCTATAACACATTTTACCTTATTGAATAAATATGGTGCATCAGAAGATAGTTCTGCTATTGCGAGTTTAATTGAATGTCGCCTTGAAACAGGAAGAACCCACCAAATTCGCGTTCATATGGCGCATATTGGGCATCCTTTAATTGGCGATATGGAATATGGAAGTGCCTACAAAACAAAAGCAAATCGCCTACCAGGACCGATAAAAACTGTCGTAGAAAATTTTTCTCGCCAAGCCCTTCATGCAGCAAGTCTCACATTTGAACACCCATCAAATGGAAAAATTATGAGCTTCAAGAGCGCGTTACCCGACGATATGGCACAGCTGCAGGCCGCATTACGTCAGCTCTCATGAAACTTTTTTGATTGTTAAATGTTTGAAAATTAAGGAAGTGAAAAAAAACAAATAGTTTTATTTAAAATTGTCATATTACTATTTAAATTTTATGCGACACTTCCTATCTAATAAGTCAATTTGCGTTTTTGCCTTTATAGGGAATGCGCGCTAAAGGAGGGTGCTTCATGGCCCAAACAACTTTACCTTCTATAACGACCGGTGACGGGGGACTTGCTCGCTATCTTGAAGAGATACGTCGTTTTCCTATGTTGGAGCCACAAGAAGAGTATATGCTCGCCAAGCGTTACCGCGAACATAACGACCCTAAAGCGGCCCACCGCCTTGTTACCAGCCACCTTCGCTTGGTTGCAAAAATTGCCATGGGATATCGTGGCTATGGGTTACCTATTGGCGAGGTTATATCTGAAGGCAATGTCGGTCTTATGCAGGCAGTAAAACGCTTTGAGCCTGAAAGAGGCTTTAGACTAGCAACATATGCCATGTGGTGGATTAAAGCATCTATACAAGAATATGTTCTGCGCTCGTGGAGCTTAGTCAAAATGGGTACCACCGCGAGCCAAAAGAGACTGTTCTTCAATCTTCGTAAAGTAAAAAGCAAAATTCAAGCTCTGGATGACGGCGACTTGAACCCTGAACAGGTCAAGGAAATAGCCTCGCGTCTTAATGTAAGCGAAGAAGATGTTATTTCGATGAATCGACGCCTTTCGGGCGACTCCTCACTCAATGCGCCAATACGTGCTAGCGAGGGAGAAAGTGGCGAATGGCAAGATTGGCTCGTTGACGAATCGAATAGCCAAGAACAAAACCTTATAGAACAAGATGAATTGGAAAACCGGCGTTTAATGTTGGAACATGCAATGGACGGATTAAATGACCGTGAAAAGCGTATTTTTACGGCACGTCGTCTGTCCGATGATCCAATTACATTGGAAGAGCTATCAAGTGAATTTGGTATAAGTCGCGAACGTGTCCGTCAAATCGAAGTTAGGGCATTTGAAAAAGTGCAAAACGCTGTAAAATCTGCCGCCATAGCGCAAAAGCAGGCACTTTTACCAACGACGCATGCAATTGATTCCAAATAACCCCAATTCTGGATAAGCATTATTATGGACAATCATAAAATGTCGTTTATCCGGTCAAGCTAAATCTTAAATATGAAAAAGAGGCGGTATACCGCCTCTTTTTTATTTAATCGCCTACTCTACATTCGCAGAACTATTCAACATCTTCTTTACTGAGGTCTGGCTGTTGTTGTCCCCCACCAGCCGGTGTTTGCCCGTTAGCATCACTAGCTGGGTTTTGTGGATTCTCGCCAGATGCTGGTTGAGATGCATTATCATCCCCTGATTGTGAAACATTGGAAGTTTCATTGTTCTGTTCAGATGGAGTCGTGTTTTCTCCACCTGTTGCTTCACTTGGTTGATCCGTATTAGTTTGTTCGTTCTGTTTGTTTTGATCGTAAAGTGTTGGTTTTTTAGAAGCACTCATCCATTGGTCTATAACCTGCTGAAAGACTTTCTCGCCATTTGCTCCCTTAGAAAAAGTAAGTTCTGAAACACGTTTGTTTTTATCTGTTACGACTACTCTTATCCAGTTCAACTGTTTCATAAGTTGCAAATTGCGATCATGGAACGGATTGGCACCACTTAGTGCAAAAAGGAAGAAGTCATCATCAATTTTCGCTTCTATTGTTCCAGCGAGTTGTTGCCCTGTCGATTGTTCACTATCTTTAAAAGTCAGCTCATGAACATTATCGATGGCCTTACCTTCAAAATTATCTGGAACAATGAATATCATTTCCAGCAAATAAGCAGCCGGTAATGAAGAATCCGTATTTCGACGCAAAGTCAGCCGTAAAGACAATTTTTCATCAGGAATTGTAACCGTACCGCGTATCGCCAGTTCACCCGCATGATCAGAATTTGCGTCTTCTTTAACGAGAGACCATTCTACACTACCTGTTTCGACCTTTTCCGGTTTATCGTCTGTTCTTGCTTGATAGAAAACCGCTTCACCAGGTTGTTCATCTGGTGCTTTTGCTGGTGTGCCTGCAGCTGTTGATGTTCCTTCCTCGGTTGTTTTAGTGTTACCTTGTGCTGGTCCCACATCAACCTCACTCCCATCAGGCATCAAACGCTGGGTTAGTTTTATTACCGTTTGTTCAGCACCATCTGTTGCAGCAGCAGGAACCGGTGTTTCGTTACGATGATCTCTACCGGAAAGAAAATGCCAAGCCGAAAACAAAACAGCAAACACAACAAGAGCAACGACAGTTGATACGCCAGCTATTATAAGTGCTTTTTTTCTTGCAGCTTTACGCTCTGTCCGTTTGGCTGCTTGAACAAAAATGTCCGATACAATATCATAATCATTACCTTGGCTTTGTGAAGCCAATACTCTTGTAGCTTGCGCTTCCCTACTCCTTTGATCTCTGGAGAATTGGCGCTCTGCTTCAAGGATATCATCCATATTAACAGGTTCTGCATCAGGTACTTTCTTAACTGATGCTGTCACTTGACGAGATCCATAGGACTTTTGATCAACCTTATTAGATAGCGATAATGACGATGCATTTTTTGCATCAGACATTTGAGATGGTTTAGCAGATTGTGCCGCACCCGCTGATTGTTTATTCAGCGGTGCAACTCGGCTATCAGGTTGACGACTTGTTACCGATTGATTTCCAGTAATTTGAGTTTGCGATGACTTTAATGGGTCGTATTTTTTTTCCGGCGATGGGGGGGGTACTGGCGGCTGATTTGCAGCGTTTCTCCCCGCATTATTACCTAGCCCTGCAGCATTAGAATTTTGTGTACTGATTGTCGAAAGCAAAGAATGTTCTACTCTGAGATATTCTGCTTCGACAGATTTTATTGCATCTTCTAAGGCTTGTAATTGTTCCCGAACGACTTTTTGCGGCACGGCGGTAGCAGCCAATTTGCGTTCAACGGTTTCTCGAGCACGAGCATAAACGCGCTCACGCAATTGCGGCGTTGGATTTGTTTGTGCCTCTATAGTCTTCTTTAATAATCCTGCGAAATCCGCCATAGGTTTCTTCGCTCTTTCAAATCTAACACGAAAGGATCTGATACAATTCCATTAACAGAAGCATCACATCCTTCGTTTATCTTATAATTTTATATAATGTTGCCTTTCTTTTAAAAAAGGCAACAAAGAATACACTTTCTCCCCTTATCAGAGATAACTTCAACGCCGTGAGAAATATTCGTTTCCGTTTTATCAATCTTCAAAAGGGTCTGTAACAAGAATTGTGTCTTCACGCTCCGGACTCGTTGACAACAATGCAACTGGAGCACCAATCAACTCTTCAATATAACGGACATACTTAACGGCCTTTGCCGGTAGTGCCGCCCAGCTACGTGCACCTGCGGTTGTTTCTTTCCAACCTTCAAGTGTTTCGTAAACCGGTTTAACGCGTGACTGGGCACCCATAGATGCTGGCATATAATCAATTTTCTTGCCATCAAGTTCATACGCAACACAAACCTTGATTTCATCTAGCCCATCAAGAACATCCAGTTTCGTCAGTGCAATTCCATTAATACCACAAACAGCAATCATCTGGCGCATTAACACTGCATCAAACCAGCCACAGCGACGTTTGCGTCCTGTTACCACACCGAATTCATGCCCATTGACACCAAGAAATTCTCCAATTTCATTTTTCTGTTCAGTCGGAAATGGACCTTCTCCCACGCGGGTCGTGTAGGCTTTGGCAATTCCCAAAACATAATTGATTGCTCCCGGTCCCATCCCTGAGCCGGTAGCAGCCTGACTGGCGATAGTGTTGGACGATGTTACATATGGGTATGTACCAAAATCATTATCTAATAGCGCACCTTGTGCGCCTTCAAACAGAATACGCGCTCCAGTACGCCGGCGTTCATCCAGAAGACGCCAAGTGCGATCCATAAAGGGCAGAATATCGGAAGCAACCTCCATAAGCTCATCATAAATAACTTGAGCTTTGATTTCCTCTTCTCCCATACCGCGCCGTAAAGCATTATGATGAGCCAAGAGACGTTCAATCTTTTGCATTAACTTATCAGGCTCTGCCAAATCCATTAAACGAATGGAGCGTCTGCCGACTTTATCTTCGTAAGCAGGACCTATTCCACGTTTTGTCGTACCGATCTTAAGACCTGAAGTTGCATTTTCCCGCGCTGCATCAAGATCACGGTGTAGAGAAAGAATAAGAGGTGCATTTTCAGCAATACGCAAATTCTCGGGCGTAATTGTAATGCCCTGATCACGTAACTTTTTTAACTCTTGGACAAAATGATGCGGATCAACAACAACACCATTTCCGATAACCGATAATTTGCCACGCACAAGACCTGATGGCAGTAAAGACAGTTTATAACTGACGCCATCAATAACCAGTGTATGTCCTGCATTATGACCGCCCTGATAACGCACCACAACATCAGCGCGTTCAGACAGCCAATCTACAATTTTGCCTTTTCCTTCATCGCCCCATTGTGCCCCAACAACCACTACATTGGCCATAATTTTCTCCGTCACATTTGAAGAGTCTAAGACCTTCTTTAAGATTTTTACGTTTTCTTATACCGAAGTCTTAAGTCAAGTGCGACTCTCTTTTCACCTTTTCCGCTTAAAAAGCGACAAAGTGTTTCATTCAAAAATAAAGAAATTAATGATCTTGGAAATCTAAAAGACAGAGATAATTTTTATATATCTCATATATGAATGCATATTTCAGATATTTTTCACTTTAATAACCGATGTCTCATAAAGACAAAAATCACATATGCATTTTAAAATATATTATGTTAAATCAATGCGTTGCAAAATAAATAGATATCGAAATTGAAATAATTACAGATACAATCAACACAGCTAAACGCACAAAATTCCAGAACATAGATTTTCAGCTTTTAATCAAGCAGCCTAACAATTATCCAATCACATTACATTTTGACACATATAACAAGCATCAGCACTGTAGGTTAGTAACTTTTTGGCTATTAGCTCTGTTGGTTCAATAATATGAAACCCTTGCTTTTGCCAAAATGGCATTGAACCATTCACTGCAACCAACGACAATGTCTGCAGTTGCTTTTGTTTAGCATAGCTTAGCACAGCTTGTACGGCTTTTGCACCAACGCCTGCTTGTCGTGCGTTTGGTAAAATAGCAAGATCATGAATATATAGTGTATCGCTTTTTGAGGGTAACGTTCCGAGCAATCCATTGAGGGGTGGTATATTTCCCAATGTATACGGATGAGTTAAGAGATATCCGTTTACTGTTTTCCCTACGCTCCAAACAAAACATGTATCGGGAGATAAGGTTAACTTTTCATGCAACACCGCATCATCTTCTGGAAAATCAGGGTGACATATAGCAGCGATCTGGCAAACATCTGCCAGATCGCTTTGTTTCATAGAACGCCATATACCAGTCATAAGTTGACCATTATGCGATATCAAATTCCAAAGGTTGTGTATGGTTGATGCCTTTAATTTTGCGCAACTCATCCAAGACTTTGTCAGGAATACGGGCATCAAGATAAAGCAACGCGATTGCATCCCCACCAGGTTCATTACGACCTAATGCAAAATTCGCAATATTAACGCCGTTACTTCCACAAATAGTACCTATTGTACCAATGATACCAGGGGTATCTGTATTTGTGATATAAAGCATATGTGGGCCAACTTCAGCATCAAGATTGATACCTTTAATTTGGATAAAGCGTGGCTTGCCATCGACAAAACATGTTCCTGCAATGGAGCGCGTGCGCTTAGACGTTTTTACAGTAAGTTTGATATAACCATCAAAAATACCGGATTTATCTCTCTTAACTTCCGATAAAATAATTCCACGTTCTTTTACTAAAACTGGCGCAGAAACCATATTGACGTCTGCAAGCTGCGGACGGATCAATCCAGCAAGTGCTGCACTCATCAATGCCTGAGTATTCATAGTAGCAGTTGCGCCATCAAAAAGAATTTCAACTTCCTGAATATCTTCTTCCGTTGATTGCCCAACGAATGCACCCAAAACTTCAGCCAATTTGACAAATGGTTTCAAGCGTGGTGCTTCTTCTGCTGTAATAGAAGGCATATTGATAGCGTTACTTACAGCACCATTCACCAGATAATCCGACATTTGTTCGGCAACTTGCACGGCAACATTTTCCTGAGCTTCTTTTGTCGATGCTCCTAAATGCGGTGTACAAACTACATTATCCAATGAGAAAAGTGGATTATCAGCTGCCGGCGGTTCCGCCTCGAACACATCGATAGCAGCACCAGCAACTTTGCCTGATTTTAATGCTGCAACAAGATCGCTTTCGACAATAAGACCACCGCGTGCACAATTTATAATGCGAACACCATTTTTCATTTTCGCGATAGCTTCCGCATCAATGATATGCCGTGTTTTATCCGTCAACGGTGTATGCAATGTGATAAAATCTGCACGTTTTAGCAAATCATCAAGCTCGACCTTCTCAACACCCAATTCTTTAGCTCTGGCTTCTGAAAGAAATGGATCATATGCAATGACTTTCATCTTCAAGCCAACACCACGAGTTGCCACAATAGATCCAATATTGCCGCAACCAACAATACCTAGAGTCTTGCCGGTGATTTCAACACCCATAAAACGGTTTTTTTCCCACTTTCCCGCTTTGGTTGATTCATCGGCTGTTGGAAGTTCACGTGCAATAGCAAACATCAATGCAATTGCATGTTCTGCAGTTGTAATGGAATTTCCGAATGGCGTATTCATTACAATGATACCGCGACGAGAAGCAGCCGGAATATCGACATTGTCAACGCCAATACCAGCGCGCCCGATAACTTTCAAATTTTTGGCAGCCGCAATGAGTTTTTCTGTAACTTTTGTTGCAGAGCGAATTGCCAATCCATCATATTGACCGATAACTTCTGCCAATTTTTCTTTATCTTTACCTAAATCGGGTAGATAATCGACTTCCACACCACGATCTTTGAAAATTTGTACAGCGGTTGGTGATAATTTATCAGATACAAGTACACGAGGTGCCATCAAGGCCTCCTAAAAATAATAAGGGAAAAGAGCGGCGAGAAAGAGCCGCTTCCAGATCAATTACAATGCAGCTTTTTCAACTTGAAAAGCCCATTCAAGCCATTCGGTTAAAGCCTGTAAATCGGATTTCTCAACCGTTGCACCAGCCCATATTCTCAAACCAGATGGGGCATCACGGTAAGCGCCAATATCATAGGCTACTCCAGCTTTATCCAAACGGTTTACAATTGCTTTAGCAAATGCCGCTTGTTTTTCTGGCTCAAGTGCAACCACAACAGGATCAACAATTCTTAAACATACTGATGTATTGGAACGTGTTTCTGGAACTGTTGCCAAATTTTCTAGCCAAGGTGCTTGACCAACAAATTGATCCAACACAGCAAAATTATCGTCAGCGCGTTTCATTAAGGCGCTTAGGCCACCTATGGATTTAGCCCATTGCAACGCATCAAGATAATCTTCAACACACAACATAGAAGGTGTATTAATCGTTGCACCTTCAAAGATACCCTCAATGAGCTTGCCACCTTTTGTCATTCGGAAAATTTTTGGCAATGGCCATTGTGGCGTATATGTCTCTAAACGCTCCACTGCGCGGGGCCCTAGAATAAGAATACCATGCGCCCCCTCGCCTCCAAGCACTTTTTGCCAAGAAAAAGTTACGACATCAAGTTTAGAAAAATCGAGTTTCTGGGCGAAGGCTGCCGATGTTGCATCGCATATTGTCAAGCCTTTACGCGTTTCTGGAATAAAATCTGCATTCGGAACACGAACTCCAGATGTTGTGCCATTCCATGTGAAAACGACATCGCGATCAAAATCAACTTTTGATAAATCCGGCAATTCACCGTAAGGTGCTTCAAATTTTCTAACATCTGCCAATTTGAGTTGTTTTACAACGTCTGTAACCCAACCAGAACCAAAACTTTCCCAAGCAAGCATATCAACGCCACGCGCACCAAGCAGCGACCATAACGCCATTTCAACAGCGCCAGTATCGGAAGCTGGAACAATACCGATACGATAATCTGCGGGAACTTCTAAAACCTCACGCGTAAGCTCGATAGCTTGCGCTAGTTTTGACTTGCCTATCTTGGCACGATGCGAACGTCCAACGGGCGCATTTGAAAGCACCTCAACTGTCCAACCAGGACGTTTTGCACAAGGACCAGAAGAAAAATCGGGATTATTCGGGCGCACGCCCGGCTCATTAAATGTTGTCATAATATCCTACCCTTTCAGATAGCACGCCTCTCGTTGGGGAGAGGTGGCCCACTAATTTCATTATCGGAAAGTTTCGGACGACACAAGCAGAAAAATTATATATTTTAAAAATATTTCACTAATACTTTATTCAAAATCCCTAAACGTCATAAAATTAAATATTATTTGTATTTTTATATAAATATATTGAAAATATTAATTTTACTGTATCCTCATTCATTTAATTACTTAAATTTTTAAAATCGGATATATTCGCCCCATTTTAACCCCTCGCAAAAAATAGAGTAGGATGATTATTGTATAAAAAATACGATGAAATTATTGTTGTCCGAAAAATGGAATTTAACATGCAACAATCTCTCATCAAAAAATATTCAGCATTGATGCTGCTACCACTATTATTTTTGTCCGGCTGCCAATCAATGCCTAAGCTTACAAGCCCCGACAATGTCTATGAGTTCGATACACGTCTAACAAATGACAGTGATGTACCAAACGACGTATTGAAACGTGCCGCATTTACAACTCAGCGACGCGGGTACCGATATTTCACTATAACCACCACTGCAGCTGGGGCAGACGCAAGTAAAAGACCAACAATTGGTTTCAACTATGGACGAAACCCTTATGGCTTTTCAGATGCCGGTAATCCAGCAAATAGTGGCATTTCAATGGATATCCCTACACAATCACATCGTATCCATTGGGTTGTAACTATGTTTCACACCACTCAAGGTGAAGCAGCAAAAGTATACGACGTTTCAGAGGTTATAGGAAAATAACAATCAGTGTTTGTCTGTGCTTGAAGATAATAAGGTAAACCAAATATTGGTACGCCTAAGGGGAATCGAACCCCTGTTTCCGCCGTGAGAGGGCGGCGTCCTGACCGCTAGACGATAGGCG
>CALYQL010000009.1 GCA_945285915.1 uncultured Bartonella sp. | reverse complement strand
CGTTGCCTCGTTGCCTCGTTGCCTCGTTGCCTCGTTGCCTCGTTGCCTCGTTGCCGCAGCCTTATGCCCATCTGAACCTTTTAAATGGTGGCTGTTGCTCGATTCTGCACGATCGAAATTAGCTAGGCGACTTTTAACCTCAGCTTATCAATTCGAAAAAAGCATTTGCATTAAAAGACGTTATTAAATTTGCTGTGTTCAGCTCAAATCCAGTATTTTGCAAAAATGATGAAAATTGATCTCAAAAAAGGACAAGAGTTGATCTCAAAACTAGTTGAAGTTCATCCATCATCGCTACGAAAAACGGATAATCTATAATGTCTGAAAATGAAGGCGTTTTGGGCTTTTGCTATAGGCTACACCCAATATTTTAAAGCCAGCCTTTTTTGCGAAAATAGATGAGTGGAATAACTGCTGAAATAACCATGAGAAACAGTGCTAATGGGTAGCCCCATGGTTTAGCAAGTTCTGGCATAAACTGGAAATTCATTCCATAAATAGAGGCGACTAGTGTTGGAGGCATAAATCCAACGGCAGCAACAGAGAAAAATTTGATAATCGCATTCTGCTCTGTTGAAATCATTCCAACGACCGTATCAAGTAGAAAAGTCATTTTTGACGACAAGAAATCAGCAAAATGTTCGAGCGATTGGGTATCTTGCTCAAGCGATTTTATGGTCGTTTTCATGTCTTTTTTTGGTGTTACCGTTTTGCCGTCGGCCTCAACATATTTGGGTGTAACGGTTTTTCCATAGGCTTCGACATAAACAAGCATACGGCTAATACCGGCGATGCTTTCTCTTACCATGGAAAGTGTTGCACCTTGATTGCCAATTTGGTTCAAGGTCTGCCTGAAATCCGCTGTAGACATTGGCAATGCATCTTGATCGCGCTGGAAAATCTGCCGTGATGCCGACTCGATTTTTCCCGATACGGCTTCTAACAGATCGGCAAGCCTATCCGTTGCCGCTTCAATAAGTGCAGTTAAAATTGTCAATCCAGTGCATTGCTGTGTGATGATGCCATTGCCTGATTTAATCACACGGGTGATAAATAATTCCACTGCTTGTGGGTGGCTATAGCGCACGGTAACAAGTCTTGCTCCAACAAGGATAAATGTTACAGGGCCAATATTGCGATTGCTACCTTCAACTGTGTAGATGAGCGGCGCAGTTAGGTATTGTGCGCCATTTTCCATATAAAAACGGCTTGATTCCTCAATTTCCGTCATGTCATCATGAGTGGGAATTGGAATACCAAGCCATTCTTCCAAGTGTTTTTCTTCACCAGGTGTCGGATCCGCCAAATCAATCCATAAAACATCATCTTCAGGGGTGCCATCATCTTTTAATGGCACTTCAACAAGACGGTCAGTGGAAGAGCGGAAGCTTCGAATCATTTATTATCCTTGGCTATTTCGACAGGCGCTATTTTTTGAATTTCCAAAAAGTCTTCGTCCCAACGACCACAAGCCAAAGGTTTGCAGTGCGTTATACCTTCTGCAACAAATTTAACCGGATTTTGTTCCACGATTCCAGATGGTTTATCGTCATGCTTTTTATAAAGCGAAGTACCAATAATTGCCCTTTGGTTATTATGAATGCTGACGAGACGAAGGTCGCGTGCTTCTTCTATGCGCTTTGCAAGGTTACCATCAATCAAGCTTTGCAATACGCCACCTTCTTGCTCAAAGCGGATAAATTCCGCCCATGCGGCTTCTGCCAAAGCATCAGCATCAGAACCACGGCGGTTGGCATTTTTTGCCAAAGGCGTGGTTTGCTCATCAAGCAATACCAGTTGACTGTTGCGGGCAACACGTCTTGCTTCAACATCTGGTAAACCAAACACAAAACTATGCGGCAGAACGGAAACGGAAGACGCTCCCCCTAAAATACCGGCATATGCAGCCATTGAAGCGCGAGAAATATTGCTGAGTGAATCCTGCTTTGTCATCATACGCATTGAAGTTTCAACGTGTATATTGGCAGAAAAAGGCGAAGAAACGCCACGTTCTTCCTGCAATTTGCGCCACAATTGACGAATAGCCCGCATTTTTGCAAGCCCCATAACTGGATCCTGATCCAAGGCAGTGGCAAAGCCGATATGTGGCAAGGCATAAATTATATGGTGACGGGCTTCCTCAACCATTTTCAAATGCCCCAACGCCACCGACATCATGGCACCAATTTCTTGTGCTTCAGTTGCGCCAGCATTGTGGTAGGGGCGGCCGTCTGCTTCTAATACCACGCCTGGTATACCGGAAGAGAAAAATCCAGACATTGATTGTGGTAAAGAAGCTTTCAGTGCTTCAATCGACATTTTAAGTTTACCGGTTGTTGCCAGCACAGCCGTCGGGTCGGTACTGAAAGTCAATTGAGTCCGTGTTGGATTGATGCGACGATGTTGCAGATAATCTATGAAACTGTCGGCAATAACGCGCCCATGCGGGTGATTGTCCAAACGGATATGCAAACCGTCAAGATTGATACCGTCAAACAAGGTAGGAATTGTATCGGTTTTTGCCGGTAATCCGAAACCATATGCACTATTGGCACCTTCGAAGATCAGTGCAACACCATTGGCACCGTTCGAAATATCCTGCTTCAACTGATGACGGGCGCGCTCAATATCTGGATCATCGGCGCGCTGCATAACTGACCACCCTACATTCCGAGTAGGTTTGGATGATGATGGTTGGGACTGTTTCGGGCTCATGAGCAAACTAAATTCCTACAAAATCAATATCACACCATATGCTTTGGTTTTGATACACAATCACAAAGCTATAACAGGTGCAAGACCAACGTGTTGTTATTTCATTTAGCATTCTATTTTAAAAAACAAATGGGACAAAATAGCAATAAAACGAATTTGTTTTTAATGATGCAATCGAAATACAATACTTCATTTTAAAATGAATATTTTTTGTAAAACAATCGCATTTTAAAATGATTATAGAATAAAAATGTTAAGTTTTAAATTGTGTTTAAACAACACCATTCATGAAAAAGATAATTTTTTATAGCTGAATTCTATACGAATTTTATCGACTGAAGGTAAGCATCTAATTAAGATTTATTATTAGCTAAGAACATATAATGAAGGATAAATTATTGTAAATTTTATAATATGATAAAACTATATGCACATTGCTTAACGATCGCTTTAAATGGCTTATTGATTTGAAAAAATTCTGTTACATTTAGCTAGATGCATGGCAAAAGCGTATAAAGGAATTACGGGGCATGTCCGAAGAAAATGGCATTTTTATTGGTGCGAGTCATCCAAAGCATGGCACAGGACTCACGAAAGAATATATTTGGCTAAAATATGCTAATCGCCATGGGCTTATTACGGGTGCCACAGGAACAGGTAAAACCGTGACACTGCAGGTATTGGCTGAATCTTTTTCTGCAGTGGGCGTGCCAGTTTTTTGTGCCGACGTAAAAGGCGACCTTTCAGGTATTTCCAAAGCAGGTACTCTTACAGATAATGTAAAATCACGAGCCAATAAAGTTGGTCTTGACGACATTCAGATGAAAGCAAGTCCAGTTATTTTCTGGGATTTGTTCGGCGTGGAAGGTCATCCTATTCGCGCAACAGTGTCTGAAATGGGACCATTATTATTATCACGCCTTATGGATTTAACTTCGGCACAGGAGGGCGTGTTAAATATAGCCTTCAAGATTGCAGATGAAGAAGGCTTATTGCTGCTCGATTTAAAAGATCTACAGGCAATGCTTGCACATGTCGCTGATCGTGCAGCTGAATTGTCTGCCCGCTATGGCAATATTTCAAAACCATCCGTTGGCGCAATCCAGCGTCAATTGCTTGTTTTTGAACAACAGGGTGGGGAACATTTTTTTGGTGAACCGGCACTCGAATTAAAAGACATTATGCGTACAACCACTGATGGACGTGGCGTGATCAGTGTGCTTGCTTCTGATAAACTCATGTCTAATCCGCGGCTTTATTCGACATTTCTGTTGTGGCTGATGTCTGAACTCTTTGAGCAATTGCCGGAAATTGGTGATCCTGAAAAACCGCGTCTAGTATTTTTCTTTGATGAAGCGCATTTATTATTCGACAACGCTCCGAAAGCTCTTATTGAACGTATCGAGCAAGTGGTTCGTCTAATCAGATCAAAAGGCGTTGGAATATATTTTATATCACAAAATCCGCTTGATGTGCCGGATACTGTTCTTGCCCAACTCGGTAATCGTATACAACATGCGCTTCGCGCCTATACCCCACGAGAAACAGCAGCCGTTAAAGCGGCGGCGGCGACATTCCGCACCAATCCAGATTTCAATACGGCAGAAATGATTGGGCAATTGGCAACTGGTGAAGCACTGGTATCAACATTGGAAGATAAAGGTGTTCCTTCTATGGTGCAAAAAACAACTATCAGGCCACCTGCTTCCCAGATAGGGGCAATTACGCCCCAAGAACGCGAAAATCTGATTAAAAACAGTCCAGTAAGCGGTAAATATGATGAAACGATTGATCGTGATTCTGCTTATGAAATGCTTGCGCGTAACACTGCCGAAAAACAATCGTCCAACGATACGCAACAAGGGGGCGGTTTTTGGGATACAATTTGGGGCAATGATAAAAAGAATAGTCGCGGGCAATCTGTTGCAGAAACAGCAATTAAGTCCATCACGCGGACAGCCGCTAATTCTATAGGTCGATCTATTGCCAAAGCAGGGGAAAACTATGTGCGTGGCCTGTTGGGCAATTTGTTGGGTGGAAAACGCAAATAGTCTAAAACTGGCTGGTTGAATTTGTGATGGTTATCCGCTTGCCGCCCTATGCTTGGTTTTGAAACCTAATGCTTGATCTTGAAAAAAGCATCAGGGGCGGAAGGGACTTTTGATCGAGAAATGATGTATAGGTTAGAGATTGCACACCTCTGTAGGAAAAGAGGTCAATAAGGTCTTATAAATAGACGGATCGGTGACGTTAAAAAGACAGATCGGTGGCGGATTGTTTGAAGACACATTATTTATGTCTCCAACAAATGGTATTTATTCAAGATAAGTTGCATTAAACAACAAGGATTGGGGCTTTTTCTGGCACACGGTCATAAAGATCAATAATGTCTTGGTTTATCAACCGGATACAACCAGAAGATGCTCTTTTGCCGATAGAGTTCCATTCTGGTGAACCATGCAGGCGATATAATGTATCCTTGCCGTTTTGGAAAATATATAAAGCACGCGCGCCTAGAGGGTTTTTTAGCCCAGGTGGCATACCGCCATTTTCCGCACTGAACTTTTTGAGTTGTGGTTGCCTAAGGATCATTTCCGCAGGAGGTGTCCATGTCGGCCAAGTCTTTTTATATTGGATTATGCCACGACCAGACCATGCAAAACCACTCTTACCTACGCTTACACCATAACGGATAGCTTTGCCATTTTGTCGTACGAGATAGAGAAAACGCCTATTGGTATCAACAACAATTGTCCCAGGTTGTTCTCCCGTAGGATCATCAACGATTTGTCTCAAAAACTGTGGGTCGATTTTTTGATAAGGTATTGCTGGAAGTGTGAATGCACCATCAACTTGCGAACCATACATGGATGCAAATGGTGCTAAAGCCCGTTCCGATGGTTGTGGGGCATTGGACTGTTGTTGTGGTATGGGTGCCAATGCGACCTGGTTAGCCGTTAAGTCTTTGAGACCTCTGGGCATACAGGCGGAAAGACTTGTTGTTGCGGTACCAATCATTACGATTTGCATAAAATCTCGTCGGGAAATTTGTCGCGCCATTACCTTGTCCATCTTTTTGGTTGAGATATCATTATGTTTTGAGTCTCTTAACAAGAAGCAAATCAAATCGACTGTAAATTAATTATTCGGCTAAAAATATATCGTCGGCGAAAAAGCGAAATAACTTGTTTAGAACTATACTTATTCAGTCAAACTCGCGTGAAAACAACAATTTCCCTTGTCTTTCATGTCTGACCACGCCACATTAATAAACCAACAGATAAATATTTTAAGGAGTATCTGAAATGGCTTTTGAATTGCCCGAATTACCCTATGACTATGAGGCTCTCGCTCCTTACATGTCGCGGGAAACACTTGAATATCACCACGACAAACACCATCAGGCCTATGTCACTAATGGTAATAAGCTTTTACAGGATTCAGGACTTGAAGGTAAAAGCTTAGAGGAAATCGTTAAAGCAAGTTTTGGCAAGAATCAGGGATTGTTCAATAACGCTGCACAGCATTATAACCACACCCATTTCTGGAAATGGATGAAGAAAAATGGCGGCGGCAATAAGCTTCCAGAAAAGCTAGCTAAAGCAATTGATTCAGATTTAGGCGGCTTTGATAAATTCCGTGCAGACTTTTTGGCTGCTGGTGCTGCTCAATTCGGATCAGGATGGGCTTGGTTGGCTGTTAAAAACGGCAAGCTTGAAATTTCAAAAACACCGAATGGTGAAAACCCACTTGTTCATGGTGCAATACCTATTCTTGGTGTCGATGTATGGGAGCACTCATACTATATTGATTATCGTAACGCTCGTCCAAAATATCTTGAGGCGTTCATAGATCACCTTGTTAATTGGGACTATGTGCTTGAGCTTTATGAAAAAGCTTGAGGATTAATTTAGAACATTAAACTATATAACCACCGCTAAATCAAAGGCGGTGGTTATTTATTTGTCTATTAAAGACTTAAAATTCTAAACTGTCCGCGAAAGGGCAGTGACGTTGTACCAGCATATATGCTTCAGCATGTATGTGTATGCTTCAGTCAGAACTTTTCTGTTTTAGCTAAAACTTGGTACACTTGCTGGTATCAACGGTTTTCTTACCATAAAAATAGTTCATTGTTTTTAGCCAGGATTGGCATTCGTTCATTGTTTTAAAACAACGGAAACGCTCAACCGGCATGAGACCAGAGCCGCGGTTCTGAAATGGTGTTTGTTCCCAGCCACGGAAGAACCCTGCCACAATTCCACTGCCATGCGGTGGTGTGGAACAACGTTCTCCAGCATATTCACTTGTCATATTGGCGACCTTGCCGGGATCGCGCCCATTTGCATTGCTAAAAGTGGTAAAAGCAAAGCAGGTAAAACCAAGTGTTGCGAGAAAAAGTAATTTACCATTCATTTCTTGCAGGCCTCCAAGACCCATTTAAAATTGTTTGCATAATGTTGCCCGCGGTGGAGGGGAGCCATAAAGCGACTCCATCGTATAAAGCCACCCCCGACATTCTTCCATGGATTTGAAGCATCTATATCGATCAACCGGCACATATTCATCAGAGCTGATAATCGGGTTATCTGTCACTCCGCTGAAATAGCCTGCTACAATACCACTGCCTTTTGCTGGAGTATTACATCGTTTACCGGCATATTCATCAACATTCTTTCTGATATTCGCGCCTTGCGCTATTGGTATCATAAATTGAGTTGTTGGTATCGTAAACAATGTAAATGCCACTAATGATATACCAAGTAAACGCATCGTAAAACCTGACTGTAAAAGTAAATGACAGTATAAAACCAATGGTAGTAATCAAATAAACTACAACCAGTTATTTTATGTAGAATAATTAACTTTCAAGACAATGTAAGATTTATTGTTATTTGCCGTTCAAAAGCTTGTGCAAATAGCCTGATCGGCAAATGTTTTTGCTTATAATGTTAAGAGAAAGAGTGTTGCTCAGCTTAAAAGCCTCAAGAAGGTTTTGTTGCACGCAACACTCTTAGTTAAATTTATGCTTTACCGACAACTTTCAGGATAAACGCATAAATATAGGCACTTTCTTCCAGACGAGAAAAGCGGCCAGAAGCACCAGCGTGGCCAGACTCCATATTCGTGCGTAAAAGAACAGGGTTACTATCTGTTTTCAAAGACCGCAATTTTGCCACCCATTTTGCAGGTTCCCAATAGGTTACTCTCGGGTCGGTCAGGCCTGCCATTGCCAATATAGGAGGATAGGATTGTGCCGTAACATTGTCATAAGGAGAATATGATTGAATGAGAGCATAGTCTTCTTCTGATTGCAGTGGATTGCCCCATTCTGGCCATTCGGGAGGCGTTAGAGGAAGTGATGCATCAAGCATTGTCGATAGAACGTCAACAAAGGGTACAATTGCAACTATTCCTGCGTAATCGGCAGGTGCCATATTGGCAACCGCACCCATAAGCATTCCACCGGCGGAACCTCCTTCTGCTACAAGGCGGTCATGTGAGGTAAATTTTTCAGCAACGAGATAACGTCCACACGCGATAAAATCTGTAAATGTATTACGTTTATGCGTATGTTTGCCCTGTTCATACCATGCAAAGCCTTTTTCTTTGCCGCCTCTAATATGTGCAATGGCATAAATGAAACCACGATCAACCAAAGAAAGCGCATTGGTATTAAAACTGGCGGGAATGGAAATACCATAGGCGCCATAACCATAAAGTAAACATGGTGCTGAACCATCCAGTTTTGTATCTTTATGATAGAGGAGAGATATCGGTATCTCTGCGCCATCATCCGCTTTTGCCATGAGACGACGGGTAATATAGTTTTGGCTATCGTGACCAGAAGGAACTTCTTGTGTTTTTAACAGAACACGGCTGCGGTCTGCCATATTATAATCGAACAACTGGCTCGGTGTGGTCATGGAAGAATAGGAAAAGCGGATTGTTTCGCTGTCATATTCAGGCGATCCATGAAGTGTCAGGGAATAAGCTTCCTCGTCAAAGGCGATTGCATGCGTTTCACCGCTATTACGTTGCATAAGATTTATTTGCGGTAACCCATCACGACGTTCCAACCAAACAAGATGCGTTTTGTAAGCATCATGTGAAAGGATTAGCCTACCAGCTTTATGGGGGACAATTTCTTTCCAGTTGTTTGCATTGGGATCTGACACAGGAGCCGACATGATTTTAAAGTCTTTGGCGCCATCTATATTTGTTAAAATATAAAAAACATCGCCACCTTCACTGAGACTATATTCAACACCCTTTTCGCGTTTTCTTACGCATTTGGGCGGCGTTAACGGATTATCGGCCGGTATAAGCCAAACTTCCGATGTTTCATGATCATGAATATCAATATAGATAAAGTCATTTAAAGAAGATCCACCAACTCCCATGAAAAATCCTGGATCCTCTTCGCGAAATATAAGAGGGTCTGATGCAGCGTCACTACCAAGTTTGTGATAGTAAAGTTCTGATGGACGATGGTTCTCATCCATTTTTGTATAGAAAAACCCTTCTGATTTGGCGTCCCAGACCACGTCACCAGAGGTATTGTCTATTTCATCACTTGTATCTGAAGTTGCACCAAAGTTACGTATCTTTATAGTATAGAATTCAGAGCCTTTTTCATCATAGCTCCATGCAAATTTACTATGGTCCGGTGAGTGTTGTACGGTACCAAGATTGAAATATTCTTTATCTCGAGCAAGATCATCTCCATCAAGATAGATAGTCTCTTCACCACCATCTCTGGGGATTCGGAAAAAATGTGGGTGTTGTCCGCCCGTAACATACGAAACGCCATAACCGTACGGGCCATCCTTGACCGGAACGGAACTATCATCCTCCTTGATACGCCCCTTCATTTCCTCAAACAACTGTTCTTGTAATTTTACTGTCCCTGCCATGTGTTTATTTTGATATACATTTTCTGCCTCAAGATAAGCACGTATATCTTTGTCCAAACAACTTGGATCTTTAAACACATCTTGCCAGTTGTCAGCTCTCAACCAATGGTAGGGATCATGCCTGATTTTTCCGTGATGTTCTTCTGAATAGTCAATTAATTTTGCTTCGGGCGAAATTTGCGGTGATTCGGTCATAATTGGTCCTAAAATCGATTTAATTTTCATTTTTTGCTATTTTTTGTTGATTATATGCCAGTGCATAACCATTCATACAATAGCGTAAACCGGTCGGCAAAGGCCCATCTGGAAAGACATGTCCAAGATGTGCGCCGCAGTCAGCACACAAGACTTCTGTGCGGTTCATTCCATGTGAATGATCTTCATTATAAACAACCGCATCAGGGCTGATAGGTTGAACAAAACTTGGCCACCCGCTTCCCGAATCATATTTAGAATCAGAGCGATAGAGTGGTTTTCCACAACAAACACAGGTAAAAACACCCGGTATACTTGTATCAAAATCAGGTGATGAAAAAGCCCTTTCAGTGCCATGTTGACGTGTAATCTTATACTGTGTCGGTGTTAATTGATGGCGCCATTCTTCGTCGGTTTTTACTATTTTGAATGTGTGTTTATCACTCATTGGGTTGCTTTCTCTAACAATATATATTTGCCAACTTATGTTGGTCTTGGACTTTGACAGTGAAAAAAAATGCTGCTAAAAGCCCGCGTATGCGGAATACATTTTTCTTTGTATTTGGTATCAGCATGTAATAAAAACAATTGCTACAATTATAATTGATCATAAGTCCAGTTATGAATTTGTATTAAATTGAAACATCATTGTCATAATTTAAATATATTTATATATGAGGTTTTAGTAAAATCTATTATTAATACTGAAATAAATTGTTATGACTTTGAACTTTGTTTTATAGAAGAATTGTCTATATTTTAATTGACATGCTTTTGTGTAACGCAATATGAAGTAAAACATTCACTTGCACTATAGTTGCAAGGAAATAAAGAAAAACAAAAAGGATAAAGAGATGGATGATCAAGCCGTCAGCGAAAATGAGAGCGATTTCATTGTTACTCTGGTTGCTGATGTAGTATCCGCTTATGTCGGAAATAACTCAATCAGACCCGGTGAATTACCAAGTTTAATTGCAGATGTTCACGCTGCTTTTGTTAAAGCAGGTGGTGCAGTTATTGAAGAAGCTGAAGTTGAAAAGCAGAAGCCTGCGGTTAACCCGAAGCGGTCTGTATTTCCTGATTACATTATTTGTTTGGAAGATGGTAAGAAGTTCAAGTCACTCAAGCGTCACCTTATGACGCATTATGATTTGACCCCTGAGCAATATAGAGAAAAATGGGATTTGGATGCAAATTATCCAATGGTTGCTCCAAATTATGCAGAAGCACGTTCTTCTCTTGCTAAGCAAATGGGATTGGGCCGTAAGCGCAGCAAAAGAAAAGCAAAGTAAGCTTTTCCATCCTCTAAAATTATCTACGCTCAAAGCGCATTTTTGATTAAATGCGCTTTTTTCTTTGTTTGTATTTTAGAAAAACTTGCTTGTTCAGTAATTTAGTCAGCAAAAGCACTTTTGCTCAATATTAGAAGTTTTAACAGTAAAGATGTTCTGCTCAACCGCAAGCACGTTTAACAAACAGAAAAAGCACTCAACAAAAGTAAAAACTGTTCAACAAAATTGAGCAGCTTCAGCGCGAATGCGTTGCACCATTGACCTTAGTCCATTTGACCGTTGTGGTGTCAGGTTTTCGTCAAGACCTAAGGTTTTAAGTAATGCTTCTATATCAGCGTGATAAACATCGGATGCTTTTTTGCCGGAATAGAAAGTAATAAGGATATAAACCAGACCGCGCACAATATGTGCGTCAGAATCCCCGATGAAAGTCATGATTGGATCATCACCACTGCCAGCTTTGGTAACAAGCCAAACTTGACTAACACAACCAGGAACTTTGTGGACCTCGTCACGTGCTTCTTCCGGAAAGGGAGGTAATTCGCGTCCAAGCTCAATGACATAACGGTAGCGATCCTCCCAGTTATCTAACATGGAAAAGCTCTCAAGAATGTCGTCAATTGTATCTGTCATAATCAATTCTAATCCGGAATCTTATCTTCTAGTTTGGATTATAAGCAGATGGCGCTTGAAGTTACAGGATTAATTACCGTGTAAGCGCGATTTATTGCACATTGGTAGGTTTGGGGCTGGGCACAACGGGTTTACGGTCAGATTTGATGGATCCCGTTTCTATTTGCTCTGGCGCAATCTTATCATCGTTTTTTGAACTTCCAAACGTGCTATCCAGATATTCATAGGCTATCTTGGCACCGTCACGTGCGCGTTCGCCGAGGGAGCCAAAAAACGTTTTTCCTGTTTCACAGGTCGATGAGTTTCTTTCACAAAAATTGCTCAAGTCATTAACTGTGTCTTTTACGGCAATCAGAGCTTCTACAGTATTCATGTATTGGTCAGGATGTGAGCCATTGTTTCTTCCTGAAGAGCCGAAGAAAGAAATGACCACCAAAAACATGGTAAGGAAGAATAATGATTTGATCAAAAAACGCAGCATATTAACCCGACACAACGCTATTACAAATGGGCAGGATTCTTAGCAAATTATCAGCTTATGATTGACGAATTATTGATAGAATACACCTTTTGATGGAAATTTCGGGACATATGGTCAGTTTTCATTGCTACTTGTTAACCATAAGGGCAAAGAGATGACGTTTTGCGGCTTCTCGCGCCCATTATTATCTTTTCATTAAAATCTTATCGCCAGATTGCAGGCAAAGGTAACAATGCCATTTCACATGGATAGTAAGAGACCCAATTCTGGGTTGTTGAGAGATATAGATAAGAGCAATGGAAACATTGAAAGCCACACTTATGGTCAACGGTCAGGGGATCGTGTTAAAAAACGTTGATCCTGATTGCTTTCTTGGGCAATTATGTGCCAATGAGACATTGACCGATCACATTCATATAAATGATCGTATTGTTCTATTGTCTTTTCTTGCAGACTTGCGTGAAAAAAGTTCTGCAATGCCGGTTTCGGTTCGTTTAAATTGCCCTGATCGCACGCGCTTTATACCGGTAGTTTTAAGTTGTGAAGCCGCATTTAATGAATGTTATTATCTCAATATTGCAGCCAATAGCGACGATATCAAAGATGATAAGGTCAATCATGTTGCACCACTAGCGCGTGTTGCGCATGAAATGCGTACACCACTCAATGCAATATTGGGGTTCGCTGATCTGTTGGATTATGTCGATCAACAGACCGAAAAAGAGCAAAAGCGCCGCGAATATATCGCAATGATCAAACAAGCCAGCAAGCATTTGCTTGACGTTGTTGATAATACTCTAAAAAGTCATAACGAAGGTGATGCCGATGAAAAACAGGCAAGCTGTGTCATTGGTGATATTATCAAGGAAACTGTAGCGGTGACAGCGCCACTTCGTGGGGCTCGTGTTATCCGTGTTAAGACGGCACTTGAGCCAATCAATTGTGCGATAGATGCCATTTCATGCCGTCAAATTTGTTTTAATATTCTTTCCAATGCCATCAAATATAGTCGGGATAATGGACATATTACCATAAGCCTTTCCCTTTTGTCCGAAAGGTTTTGCCAACTGACAATTGTTGATGATGGCATTGGCATGGAAGCTTCGCACCTTGCGCAACTGGGACTGCCTTTTTTAAGGGCACCTGAAGTGGTTGCCAACAAGATAGAAGGAGTAGGGCTAGGGCTTGCACTGGTCTTTGATCTGGTCAAACGCGTCGGGGGACAAATAGCGTTTGACAGCCATAAAGGTAAAGGCACCCGTGTAAAAATTGTCTTACCTCTAACAGAACCAACTTCGTTCAGGAATAACGGTTATCAGGATAGCAGTTGTCGGAACGATTATGATTTAACCCCCGAAATACAATGCAGGAACAATGGCAAAAAAACGAAAAACAAGCAGAACCCAAACCGGAAAACAGCGTAGTTTATTGCGCGTCATCCTATCTGGAATAGGGCGCTTATTGCTATGGTTGGCTGCATTCACGTATTACCATGCGCGGAAAAATCCGCTTATGGCGATAGGGTTCTTTTTATTTATCGTTGGCTTCGGTTTTGTAACGTTTAATGCGTTATTCTATCAAACCGCAAGTCACCATAACGTCTTTATACAAACGCGCCCGCTACAATCTCTGCAACAGAATAATGACAATGTTGTAAATACTACAAATAGTATGGGCAATGTGCAGCCAAGCGCACCAGCAACTGTTAAAGAAAATTCGGTTGCAACGGTTATAGAAAACAATACCACTGGGACTGTCGAGCCTGCAAAGCGTGATAATACAGGTTTTTCAGAGCTTGCAGATAATTTGCTTGATGCACAAAAAAAACTGACTGCTCTTGGGTTATACAATGGGCCGCTTGATGGTTTGGATGGACCGAAAACCAGAAATGCAATTGCTGCATGGAAGCAAGGTGGAAAAAAAATACCATCAGATAAACAAGCCACTACAACAAATGGGGCTCGAGCGACGCATGATGACATAGCATCGCTAATTGCCAGTCAATCACCACAGGCATCGGCAGAGCCAAGAGCGGCACTAGATCATACGAAAGTCGATAGTGTGACGACGCAATCTCTGTCAACGGAAAAGGCTACTGCTGAACCTGAAACGATAGCGCCTACAGCTCCAGCAGCTAAACAGCCCGTAAGCGTAGATGATAAAAACTTTAAACCTGAAACAGCAGAAATTATGCGTGTTCAGGCGGGATTGCGCGCTTTTGGAAACGATCATGTTAATGTTACGGGCACGGAAGATGACAATACGGCGGAGGCATTACGCCAATTCCAGAAAATGTTCAGTCTATCGGTAACAGGGAAAATAAACCGTGAAGTCATTGATAAAATGAAAGAAATCGGTCTATTCGGTTAAATGGATATGATTTGGCTATTGCTGGCTTAACCGGTGATATTTGCCCATTTGACAGGAGTATTTCATATGCGAATATGCTTCGTCTATAAATGCGTCCCGTCAATAGGAGTATGAAATGCGTTTGACATCTGAATTTTGGATTGCCGCATTGATGCGCCGAGTGCGAGCTGAAGGTGGTTACGCCTATTTGACGCGGCGTGGGTCTAATGAAGCAGGCACCATATTCATTTTATGTCGTGAGAATGATGGATATATAGATCTTTATGGGCCAGCCCCACAGAGTTTTTATTCTGATAGTGCCGATAGTGATGACAGGCGTTTTATAAAAATACTAAACCATGTTGAAGAGCCGGAAGCAGTTGAAAAGCTTGAGGCGGAGCTTAGGTTTGATGCCGATTTATGGCTTGTAGAAATTGAAGATTACAGGTCGGAAGAAATGCCTTTTTCAATTGTTAAAGAATAATCAATTGTAAAAGACCAATAGCGGTTACTTAATAATCCAGCGTTCGACATGTTGCATGAGCCAGAAAATCATCACCGGTAAAATCGTTATTTGGCGAGAATTTTCTTAAGATAACAAATCCCTCACTTAAGTCTTCACTGACCAGAACAGAATTGGCAATGCTATCAGGCATTGATTGTTTTAGTTCCATAATTTGCCCTGGCGTACCGATGACAAGATCAAGGGCATTATGCGGCATTGTGCGGTCGTTCAAACTATAAAAGTTTATTCCTTCACGATTATAGACAGACAAAGACCAGAAAGATGCGTTTTCGCTCGCACTTAAACGCACAGGTCCATTATCAAGATTAAAACGACAGGCTTTCAGGTGAAAAAGCGGATCGGCTGTTTTTGCAATCGGGTTATTTTCGTCAAGCGCGGTAAAAACATATTCGGGAGCTGTGTTTTGTAAACGCGACCAGATATTGGTTTGGCTGAAATGAGGTACAAGCAAAATAACACAGATATGGATAATAACTGCACCAATAATGCCCATTAGAATAGCATAGAGAAACCTAGTCACAGCCGGCTACTCCTGTATAAATCGGTGAGACTGTCGGCATTTCCAGATTTTGCAATGCTGTAGAAGATGCAATTGGCGTATCATAAAGTGTTAAAACCAACCCATATTCGGTACGCCCTCTGGTTGCTAACCAATTTCCTGTCTGGGCAGAAGGTGAAATCGTGATCTTTATTAAGTCATCTGATTGATGCACAACATTGCCATTATATAATTCTGTTGGCAATTTTGGGTCGATCCACAAAGGTTGCATTGCGTGGTTTGCTGCATAAAGTGTAAATAGTCGTGCCTCGGGCAAAACACCCTTTAGCTCGTAAGTGCATTGCGTTTTAAGCGGATTATCATGTGTGTCGTGCCATAATTGGAAGACCAGCCCTTCCGTTAAACCAAGGGATATGTCACCTCTTTTGGCTGATCGCGCGCGTGCATAACTGTCGGCTTCACTTGTGCCAGCCAGTGGATAGGCTTCCCATTGTCCAATCGTTAGGCGACCAAATCCATCAAAAGTATTCAAAATATAATTAACGCTGCTAGCTCCGCCGACGATAGCGATAAATAACGTCAAGATTGTCAATAATATTCGCCGTAACATAACAATCCACTCCGTCTTTAACGTATCTGGCTCGTTGAGGACGACACGATGTGCGATGTTGACGGGGGTACAAGAATTGGCGCCGATTGAAAATCTTTTATAAGCGAGCGCAACACAGATGAAGAGGCAGGAGACAATATTTGCGGTAAATCTGTTGCAACATTATCATCAGTCTTGGTGTCATTGGTTGTTTTATTGGGTGTGAGAACAGAATTTTCTACCCCAAATAACGGCTTGGTTGATGTGGTTTGATGGGCATAGAGCATAGCGCGTTGCCATATCATGGCGGGCACCCCCCCACCAAATGCTCTATTCATTGATGAAAAGTCATCATTGCCCATCCAGACTGCACCGGTGTAATTTCCTGTAAAACCCACAAACCAAGCATCGCGATAGGCTTGCGATGTACCTGTTTTTCCTGCCACAAGTGTCATTGGTAATTGCGCCCGTTTACCTGAACCACGTGTGGTTACGCCCACCATCATCTGGTTCATATAGGCGGCGGATTGTGCACTTAATACACGATGTGTTTTATTGCCATCACGCGACCAATCCCAAATAACATGCCCGTCTGGTGTCATAATCTGCGTAAAACCATGACGATTGCCAGCTATGCCGCCATTGGCAAAGACGTTAAAACCCGTTGCTTGATCCATTGGCGTCATGTTGGAGGTGCCCAAGACCATCGTTTTGTGTGAAAAGATGTTGGCATCAATTCCCATATTCTTGATAAGATCTCGGATAGGTTGGGTATCGCGATCAAGATATTGATATGTAATGCGCACTGGTACTGTGTTGATAGAAAATGCTAGCGCTGTTGCCAGATCAACATTGCCGCTATAACGGCCAGAATTATTTTTCGGTGTCCAGCCACCCCAATTGATTGGGGCATCCGATACGATCGTTTTCGGGGTGAGACCGCGTTCCATTGCTACAGCATAAACATAAGGCTTAAAGGACGATCCTGGTTGCCGTCCACCTTGTGTGGCACGGTTAAATTGGCTTTCGCCATAGTCACGCCCCCCAACAATGGCACGCACAGAACCATCATTGTCCAATATGACAGCGGCTGCTTGTTTGGCGTTATATTGTTTGCCATATTGCTGTAGGTGATATTGGATCGATTCCTCGGTCGCTTTTTGTATTCCTTGATCCAATGTGGTGCGAACAACAACATTATGGCTGGGAAGATCGTTGCCGATTTTTCTTACCTCGTCAAATGCCCAATCAAGAAAATAATTTGGTTGGTTATCATCAAGTTCATTAACAACACTGGCGGGATGGCGTCGGGCGCTTACGACTTGCCCCTCAGTCATTAATCCATCATCAACAAGGTTTGATAATACAACATTGGCGCGTGCACGAGCGGCCGGCAAATTGACATGCGGCGCATATTTAACCGGCGCTTTAAAAAGACCTGCCAGCATCGCTGCCTCAGCCAATGAGACATCGCGAACATCTTTACCAAAATAGAACCGTGAGGCCGCGGCAATACCAAATGCACCACCGCCCATATAAGCATGATCGAGATAAAGTTGCAGAATTTGCTTTTTGCTTAAATTGGCTTCCAGCCAAATGGCGAGATAAGCTTCCTTCACCTTGCGTTGGAAGGTGCGCTCATTGCTCAAAAAAAGATTTTTGGCCAATTGTTGTGTTAATGTTGAACCACCTTGAACAACACCATGCGCGCGTAAATTTTGGCTGAATGCGCGCGTAAGGCCAAAAAAATCTATCCCCCAATGGTCAAAGAAACGACGATCTTCTGTGGCGATAACCGCTTTAATGACATAATCGGGCATTTCTTCAATGGGAACCGCTTCACCATGTTGCGAACCACGACTACCAATGTAATTCCCATGACGGTCAAGAAAATTGACAGCAAAATCCTCAGGCGATTGCCAATCTTTTTTGGTTAGGCTGAAGACAGATACGCCGACAAAGGTAAAGATTGTAAAACCGATGAGCCCGAGTGTGAGACTCTCGTCGATAACCTCCACTAAAAATCGTTTCCAGCCGCGCACTCTAAAACGGCGGAAGAAGATTGTGGCATCTTCCCAAAAAGCAGCAATAGCATGACCGGTTTTAAATAGAGTAGTGTCAATCCAAGCATCGAAACCGATTAACCGTGGGCTACGGAACCGCTTCCTCTTATGTTTATATTTGTCTTTTCTAAAACCAAACATGGACAGCAATCTACTCACTGGAGATAAGGTATTTTTTTGTCGCTACATATAACCGTATTGATGGGTAAGGGTTTATGGAACGACCACAGTTTTCCATGCTAAGAATTAAAATTAGATGAAATGCGTTCCATTGTTTTTGCGAGAAAACCGCGCTTTGCCGCAAATAATTTTTTACCGATATTATTCATGGTTAAAAATTGATGATTTTTATAAAACAACTGTATTACAAAGGCTTTTTCTGCAACAAATTATCAGCTAATACATTTAATAAATGTCATATCGCAACAATCACTCTAATCGAGCGACAAGAATACCGATATTCCGTTCATTCTATATTCAGATATAGTGGGGTATATATATAATATGATGAAAAAACTTCTCTTTTGCTTAATTGTCGCATGTTTATCCGCAACATCTGCTGCTCGTGCCGCAGATTGTACCGAAGTTGGCAAACGTGTTGCCGACGAACAGGGGGGTACACTCGCCAGAACAACGCTTGAACAGAAAAACGGCGCTGAGGTTTGTGTCGTCGTCGTTGTTATTCCTGCGCGCGACGGTGAAAAGCCACGCCGTGTAGAGGTTGCAGTTCCTGCCCATTAATATCGTCAGGAAAAGCCATCATGCGTATCCTTGTAGTTGAAGATGATTCTGCGCTTAACCGCCAGATTGTTGAAGCGCTTAATGAAGCAGGATATGCAGTTGATAGTGCTTTTGACGGGCAAGAAGGGCACTTCTTAGGCGATACTGAGCCTTATGACGCTGTCATTTTAGATATTGGTTTGCCTAAAATGGACGGCATCACGGTGGTAGAAAAATGGCGCCGTGATGGGCGGACAATGCCAGTTTTAATGGTTACCGCGCGTGATAGATGGTCCGATAAGGTTGCTGGCATTGATGCTGGAGCCGACGATTATGTGGCAAAGCCTTTTCATATGGAAGAAGTTTTGGCGCGTTTGCGTGCTTTGATAAGGCGCGCTGCTGGTCATGCGTCAAGTGAGCTTGTTTGTGGTCCCGTAGTTCTGGATACCAAAACATCGCGCGTGCTGGTCAATGGGCAGGTCATCAAATTAACATCACTGGAATACGGACTGTTATCGTATTTGATGCATCATCAAAATGAAATTGTTTCGCGCACGGTTTTAACAGAACATCTCTATGATCAAGATTTTGATAGGGATTCCAACACGATTGAAGTATTTGTTGGCCGGTTGAGAAAAAAATTGGGTGTTGATATTATCGAAACAATCCGTGGAATGGGGTATCGTCTTAAAACTCCTGAACAATCATGAAGGTGCCACCAATGGGGAATTGGCCAGTCTTCAAACAGGCTTTGGTTATATTCCATATCATCCAGAAATCACTAGGACTAAGAGTTAGCATATTATCAACCCTGTGGGTTATTGTGGCTTTGATGGCCATCGCGGCTGTTAGTATTGTGTTTTTTCGCCAAACAAATGAACAATATCTCGAACGTATTCTAACCGCTCATCTATACAGTCTTATTTCAGCGGTGAACGTGTCATCTGACGGAAAATTGCAAGGTGATCCCGAGTTAGGGGATATCCGCTACTCTGATCCTTCATCAGGGTGGTACTGGGAGGTTGTTTCTCTATCAAGCACATTGCGTGGACGGTTAACATCAGCATCTCTTGGTTGGCGCAAAATACCATCCCCAAATGAAGCCACTGAACCGTTTGATCGTAAGTTTTTCCGTTCTTACCGTGTGCCGGGGCCAGATGGACAACATTTGCTTGTGGTCGAAAATGATATCATTGTTGATAATCAAAACCATGTTGCCCGATTTCGCGTAATGGGTAACATTGATGAAACCTATGCCCAGTTACAAAAATTCAAAACCACCTTGCTATGGTATTTATCGCTTTTAGGTATGGCGAGTGTTCTTATCAACATTGTGATTATCTTTGTCAGTTTACGGCCTTTACGACGAATTCGTTATTCTCTTGCCGATATTCGTGCCGGAAAAAATGATCACGTTGACACGAATTTGCCAATAGAAGTTATGCCTCTGGCAAACGAAATGAATGCGCTGATTGATAATAATCAGCGTATTGTTGAACGCTTCCGAGTGCAGGTTGGAAATCTTGCACATTCTTTAAAAACGCCATTATCCGTCATTGCTAATGAGGCAGAAAAGGGCAACACCCCGCAAACAAAGCTTATTGGTGAGCAGGCCGCTTTAATGCAGGCGCAGATCAACCATTATTTGCAACGCGCCAGAATAGCAGCCCAAAGAGATAGTGTGATTTATAAAACGCCCGTTCGCGCTATTTTAGAGCGGTTAGTAAGGGTGATGGGAAAGATAAATCCCGATAAATCCCTTCAGTTGCAAATGAATATGTCTGAAATCTTTTTTGCTGGCGAAAAAGAAGATTTGGAAGAAATGGTTGGTAACCTGCTGGAAAACGCTTGCAAATGGGCAAAACATAAAATCACTATTCAGTGTGATATAAATGAAACCGGTAGTGCCACGCCCATGTTATTGATAAGCGTAGACGATGATGGCATAGGCCTTGCCGCTGACAAACGGGAAGAAGCAATTAAACGGGGAAAAAGACTTGATGAAAGTAAACCCGGTACAGGATTGGGGCTGTCAATAGTCTCCGATATGGTCAACGACTATGGTGGTTCTATTCAATTGGCGGATAGTCCCTTGGGTGGGTTGTCCGTTAAACTGTCGCTGCCATGCTTTAATGATTAGGGATTTAGTCCACTCATATCTCATACCAAACGAGTGTCTGGCCAAACTAGTGTCTGGTATGAGAAATCATGGCATGAATTTGTGCCTTGCGATCAACGGGTTGAGGGGCATCGTCATTCATGGGCAAGCCAAAACGATTTCTGAGTAATTGCCCCATTTGCGGCGCTGTACGCAGCCCTCTTCTTTCTAAAATTGGCATCACATCACGGGTAAATGGTTCTATGTCGTTTGGTAATGCTGGGAACAGCACATTAAAGCCATCGGCTGCACCACTTTCAAACCATTCCTGCATGACATCGGCGATTTCATGTGCTGTACCAACAATAATCAAATGCCCACGTGAACAAAGGAAGCGTTCAATCATTTGTTTGAGTGTCAATTGGTTACGTCGTGCATCATCAAGCACAACGCGCACCCGGCTTGTTACATCAGCACTGTCAGCAATATCCAATATCTCGTTTGGAACCAGTTCTTCCAAATTAAAATCCGCAAGATTTCTATTAAGCAAAAATGATAACCGTTCTATACCCGATTCTGGTAATGCAAGACGGTTGAGGTAATCGAGCTTTGCTTGAGCTTCTTCATGAGTCTTACCAAGAATTGGAACTATTCCTGGGAAAACAAGAAGATCTTCACTTTTTCGTCCAGCTTCCACACCACGTTGTTTTATTTCACGATAAAATGCTTGTGCTTGTAACAAGTTACATTGCGCAGTGAATACAACATCGGCATATTTTGCTGCAAATTTTTTTCCTACTTCAGAAGAGCCGGCCTGTGCGAGCAATGGTCGTCCCTGTGGTGAATGGGGAACTGTCAAAGGACCGATACTTCTCGTATATGATCCCGTGTAATTTGCTTCATGAACAGCAGATTGATTTAAATATAATCCTGATTTTTTATCCGCAATGCGCGCATCGGGTTGCCAGCTTGCCCATAAGGCTTGAACGGCATTCAACACATCTTCTGCGCGCGCATAGCGTTCTTCCCTTGGAGCCAAAACATCTCTACCGAAATTCTTTGCCTCGGATAGTGTCGTGGAGGTTACAATATTCCAGCCCACACGCCCATTGGAAATATGATCAATCGAGGCAAAGCGTCTTGCAATATGATAGGGGTGATCAAAAGTTGTTGATGCAGTACCAATAAGACCTATAGTTTTTGTTACTGCAGCCAATGCAGAAAGTACGACTTGTGTGTCCAAGGCACCCGATACACTATACCGGGCTTCATTCGGCAAAGATAATATATCGCCTAAAAATAGAGCATCAAAATTACCGTTTTCAGCCTTTTGTGCTATATCCGTCCAGTATGACAGACGGGTAATTGCAAGGGGATCAACATTGGGCATACGCCATGATGCAGCATGACTTCCCAAACCAAATATCATTGCATTTAGGTGCATTCTACGCATAACATAACCCTTATTATCTTATTGACCCTATTATTGGATTTGCACATAGACTGGTTTCTAATATTTTTGCTATAAAAAATTACGTGAGCAATGTGGGGTATAATGTCGCAATAAAACGGCAAAAATTAGAAAAAAGTTTTGTTTTTTCCAGATCTTGCGGCTATTAGGGCATTAAACTATATGGTGTGTTATGAAAAAGAGTCTTTTGGTCGTAATTTCTGCCGGTTTTATTCTGTCTGGCTGTAATCAACATTCGTTGAACAACAGTGAATCGTCCACAACACACATTATTCTCAATGCTATGGGAAACGGATTGCTGGGGCAGTCGGCTGCTGCATTGTCAAAACCAGTTCGCAAACAAGCATTGGAAGCAGAATATAAGGCGCTGGAATATACCGATGCCGGTAAATCAGTTGATTGGACTTCACCAAAGGGTGATGCATCTGGTTCTGTTACGCCTGGTCAGCCATATCAGGTTGGTTCGCAAAATTGCCGGCAATATAGCCACTCTTTTACAATTAATGGTGTGCCACAGACGGCGCGTGGTAGTGCGTGTCGCAATTCTGATGGCTCATGGACGCCTCTGACTTGATAGAGATGTACCTTGCTTAAGGTACACTTCACTTAGTATTGTGATGAAATCAGTGTGATCACAAAATTAAGTTATAGCCTTTTATAACACGCTCCTATATTGGACAGCTTATGGAATTTTGGATTTTTGTTAGCGTTTTTGCCATTGTTGTAGCATTAGTGGCATTGTGGTCGGTAAGCCGCACTATTTCCGGAGAAAAAGTGCGTACACCTGTTGATTCAGTTTCATCGGACATTGAAATTTATAAAAATCAGCTTGGTGAAATTGACGCGGATTTAAAGCGTGGATTGATTGATGAAGAAAGCGCACAAGAAGCTCGTCTTGAACTTTCACGTAATATTTTGGCCGCTGAAAAGGAAGTTTCCAAGTCGACCTTTGTCGGCAACAGAAGCTTTGCTATGCGCGTCATTATTAGTCTTGGAATATTGTTCGTGCCGATTGTCACAATTGGTGTTTATGCCTTAACAGGAAATCCGGGTGTTGAAAGCCACCCTTTCAGTGAATTGATGGATGCAAATCCTGCAACTTTGTCTCCTTCTGAAACACTTGTGCGTACCGAGGCCTTATTTGCGCGTAATCCGGAGAATGGCAAGCTCGCAGATGAATTATCTTCTGCCTATCTGGTTGCCGGACGTTTTCAGGACGCAGTGAATACCTATGTTGAAGCTTTGAGGTTGAATGGAGATTCGGCGCCACGTTTGGTTGGATATGGTATGGCATTGGCTGGCTATAACGGCGGAACAATTAATGATGATGCGCTTAAAAGCTTTGAAAAAGCAGCAAAATTGGCACCCGATGATTTTTATCCTCGGTTGTTTATTGCGGAAGCTTCGCGTCAGGCAGGCAAACCAAAAGAGGCCGCAGATGGGTTGCAAGAGTTTCTTGATCGCTCGCCAAAAAACAGTCCTTGGCGCCCACGGGTGGAAGAATTGATTGAACAATTACGTGAGCAGGCAGCAACACCACAACAGCTGCCAAGCAGTGGCGCAAAAGACGGTGACGTTGCAAAAAATACCAATGCTGGCAAAGATGGTAATGGTGGCAAAGATGGTAGTACTGCAATGGAGGGCGTTAGTCCGGAAATGATAGGCCAGATGGTCAATGGCTTGGCGGAACGACTACAAAAACAGCCTGATGATCTGGACGGCTGGAAAATGCTTGTCCATTCATGGTTGGTGTTAAAAGATAAAGAAAAGGCTAAGGCAGCTTTGATTGATGGTAGCAAAAAACTACCCCATGATAAAGCTGTTGAACTATTAGCTTACGGAAAGTCAGAGGGGCTTGTTTTGGATGATAAATCAGGTGAAAACAGGCAATGAGTAATGAACTTCATACACGTTCATCAATCCAGAAGGGATTGAGAAGACGGAAAACCAAACGCCTTTTTTTGATATTGGGTGGTCTTGTTGTCCTCGCAATTGCAACAGGTCTCGTGCTTTATGCCATGCGCGGAACAGCCAGCTTTTTTCGTATGCCATCTGAAATCACAGCAGAAGACATTCAGTCGGCTAGACCACTGAGACTCGGCGGTTTTGTAGAAAAAGGATCAGTCGAGAAAAAAGATGGAACAAAGGTTCTTTTTGTAATTACCGATTTTTCCCATCGTGAAAATGTGCAGTTTGATGGTTTATTGCCGGATTTGTTCCGTGAAGGACAAGGCATTATCGCCGAAGGTCATTTCAATCAGGACGGTAATTTTATAGCCGATCGGGTTTTGGCAAAACATGACGAAACATATGTGCCAAAAGACATTGTTGATAGACTGAAAGCACAAGGATTGTGGGAGGCTTATCAACAACATGCTCGTTGAGATTGGCACTTTATCATTGGCGGCGGGGCTTGCTGTTGCGCTATTTCAAGCGATTTTTCCTGCTATAGGTGTTTTTCGCGGTGATCGCAGATTGATCAATTCATCTGTGCCATTGGCACATTTGATCTTCATTCTGGTTCTCACATCATTTTTAGTGCTTGTGCATGCTTATGTTGTCTCTGATTTTTCAGTGCTCAATGTTGTGCAAAATTCACATTCGGAAAAGCCGCTACTCTATAAAATTACCGGCGTATGGGGCAATCACGAAGGCTCCATGCTGCTGTGGGTTTTAATCCTTACTTTCTTCAGCTCCCTTATCGCCTTCTTTGGGCGTAATCTTCCGGAGCGTTTAAAAGCACTTATCCTTGTGTGCCAAGCATGGATAACAACAGCATTTTTGCTGTTTATCCTTTTGACATCCAACCCCTTTTTACGGGTTAATCCTGCAGCACTGCAAGGCAAAGACTTAAACCCTATTTTGCAAGACATTGGCTTGGCCATTCACCCACCTTTACTCTATTTGGGTTATGTCGGTTTTTCGGTGTGTTTTTCGTTTGCCATTGCCGCACTTATTGATGGGCGTGTCGACGCGGCATGGGCGCGCTGGGTGAGACCATGGACACTTGTTTCATGGGGTTTTTTAACTGGCGGCATCATGGTTGGTTCTTACTGGGCTTATTATGAGCTTGGTTGGGGAGGATACTGGTTTTGGGATCCTGTTGAAAATGCGTCATTGATGCCGTGGCTTGCCGGAACAGCCTTATTGCATTCCGCTATTGTTCTGGAACGACGCGGCGCACTGAAAATATGGACATTGTTTCTGGCGATCCTAACCTTTTCCCTTTCTTTAATGGGAACATTTTTGGTGCGCTCTGGTATTCTAACATCAGTGCATAGTTTTGCCGTGGATCCTGCACGTGGTCGTGCGATATTGGCCATTTTGTTCTTTTTTATTGGTACAGCTTTAGTGCTGTTTGCACTAAGGGCATCGTCACTAAAAACCGGCGGTCTCTTTCGTCCAATATCGCGGGAAGGTTTGTTGGTTTTTAATAATCTCTTCCTCACAACCGCAACCGCCACGGTGTTGATTGGGACGCTTTATCCATTATTGTTGGAAACATTAACGGGACAAAAAATATCGGTCGGCGCACCGTTCTTCAATTTAACATTTGCGCCGTTAATGGTGCCGTTATTGCTGGCTATGCCTTTTGGTACAATGATGGCATGGAAGCGCGGCGATATTTTTGGTGTGGCTAAGAAATTATGGTTTGCCATCGCAGTCGCGCTGGTGTCCATCGTCGTTGCGCTTTATTTGACAGATTTGCGCAGTCTCTTGGCGACGTTAGGAATAGGCTTGGCAGCGTTTGTTGTGTTTGGCGGACTGACAGATTTATGGTCAAAAAGCGGTGGCAAAGGCACATCTTTAATGGTGCGTTGGAACAGGCTTAAGGGCTTGCCACGGTCTTGCTTTGGCACGGCACTGGCTCATATGGGGCTCGGCGTTACACTATTCGGTATTGTTGCGGTTGCTACATTTGGGCAAGAGCGTATTTTGACCATGCAAGCGGGTCAGACAGTAGAAATTGCCGGAAAAAATGTGATGCTCGAAGGGGCACGCAATGTTCATGGTACAAATTACGCCGAAACACAGTTTCAATTTGGTGTTAGCCGTTATGGTAAAGATTTGGGTAGTGTTATTGCCGCCAAACGGTTTTATCCTGCACAGAATATGCCGACGACCGAGTCTGGCATAAAAAGCTATGGGTTTTCGCAACTCTATGTCGCCCCTGGTGATGTGAGTGACTTGGGCTTGGTATTGCATATATGGTGGAAACCCTATGTCATCTGCATATGGTTTGGTGCCTTTATGATGATGGTTGGCGGGTGTTTTTCACTGTCGGATAGAAGGTTGCGTATTGGTGCACCACAACGGGCGCATTCACGTTTGGCAACGGGTGGTCGGGCGAAATGATGCGTATATTCAAATCCATCTTCATGGCGCTATTTGTTATTTTTGCTTCAACAATGCATGTTTATGCGGTTTTGCCGGATGAAATATTGCAAGATCCGGCGTTGGAAACACGGGCGCGTGATATTTCATCGCATTTACGGTGTTTGGTCTGCCAAAATGAATCAATTGACGATTCCAATGCGCCTCTTGCCAAGGATTTGCGCCTTTTGGTGCGCGAAAGATTGAAAGCCGGCGATAGTGATAAACAGGTTGTCGATTTTCTCGTTGCACGGTATGGCGAGTTTGTTTTGTTGAAGCCGCAGTTCAATGAACAGACACTTATTTTGTGGTTGGCACCGGCATTTATTGTCTTGATTGCTGCATTAGCAATATTTTGGCGTGTAAAAACTCGTCAACACAATAAGTTGAAGCCTTTAACAGATGAAGAAGAAAAACGGCTTAAAGCCATTTTAAATGACAAAAAACGTATATAATCCGCCTATTAATACATAAAATTATGCAAGTGCCTGTAAAATTGGGACCTCTAGACTTGTAACCTTACAAAAAATTAATGAAGCAGACAGGCGACGGTAAGGTTTTAACTCCTATCTTTCATTCAAAAATGCGCATAGTCGCAACAAGAAGGAGTTTTTAGAAGATGCCAATTTCACAGTTTCGTAAAACGATTGCTGCTATCGGTATGTCAACAGCATTGGCAACAACAATGCTTTTATCAACGCCAGTCTTATCGCTTGATATAGCCAATGCGAAGGCTGTCTTTGTTGAGGGTAATCACCAACAGGGCTTTGCCGATGTGGTAAAACAGGTAAAACCAGCCGTCGTTTCCGTTCAGGTTAAAAGTGACAAAAGAAATGACGATCAGGCTTTTTCAGGATTTTTTGGTGGCCCCGGCATTGACCAATTGCCTGATGACCATCCTTTGAAGCGTTTCTTCAAAGATTTTGACGATCATCGCCGCCCAAGAGGAAAGCCATTCCAACGCGGCAAACCACGTCCTGTTTCACAAGGGTCTGGCTTCTTTATTTCTGAAGATGGTTACATTGTAACAAATAACCATGTTGTATCAGATGGTACAGCATATTCTGTTGTGCTGGATGATGGGACGGAGCTTAATGCAAAATTGGTCGGTACAGACCCACGGACAGATCTCGCTGTTTTAAAAGTCGATGATAAGAGAAAATTCGTTTATGTCGATTTCGCCGATGATTCAAAAGTCAATGTTGGCGACTGGGTTGTTGCCGTTGGTAACCCATTTGGGCTTGGCGGCACAGTGACGGCAGGTATCGTTTCAGCACGTGGACGTGATATTGGTGCCGGTGTCTATGACGATTTTATCCAGATCGACGCTGCGGTTAATCGCGGTAATTCCGGTGGTCCAACATTTGACCTTGAAGGACAAGTTGTTGGTATCAACACCGCAATCTTTTCACCATCAGGTGGCAATGTCGGTATCGCTTTTGCAATACCATCATCAACAGCCAAACAGGTTGTTGAGCAACTGATGAAGAAAGGTTCAGTCGAACGTGGTTGGATTGGTATTCAAATACAGCCGGTAACAAAAGAAATTGCTGATTCAATCGGGCTTAAGGACGCAAAAGGTGCAATGGTTGCCGACCCGCTTGATGGGCCTGCAGCAAAAGCTGGCATCAAGGCAGGTGACGCAATTATAACCGTTAATGGTGAAACAGTTGCCGATGCACGTGATTTGGCGCGCCGTGTTGCCAATGTTGCACCGGGAGAAACGGCAACATTAGGCGTATGGAGAGACGGCAAACAGGTTGATATTAAAGTCAAAGTTGCGGCCATGCCTAAAAAAGAAAATAAAAGTGATGGCGTGACATCACCAAAAGACAAAGACACAGGTGAAACGCTTGATGATTACGGCATTACAGTCACTCCATCAGATGATGGCAAGGGATTGGTGGTAACCAATGTTGATCCGGATTCAGATGCAGCTGAAAAAGGTATCCGCCCAGGTGATGTTATTATGTTAGCCAATAACCACGAAGTTAAAAAGCCTTCCGATTTCATCGACGCTATCAAGGATGCCAAGAAGGCTGGTCGCACGGCTGTTTTGTTGCAAGTACAAAGTAACGATCAAAACCGGTTTGTTGCGCTGCCACTTGCTACAAAATAATGTAACAATTACAAATAATGTAATAATGGGTCACAATATAAGCTTTGTGACCCGTTTTATTGATAAAGGAGAAACGTTTTATGAAAATTCTCGTCATAGAAGATGATCGAGAGGCTTCGCGTTATCTCGAAAAAGCATTGGCTGAGGTTGGCCATTCTGCTGATGTGGCAGGCGATGGCGAAACTGGCTTTGCACTGGCTGAAACCGGCAATTACGACATTATGATTATTGATCGTATGTTACCACGCAGAGATGGTCTTTCTGTGATTGCAGGCTTAAGGGCAAAAGGTATTGAAACGCCAGTTCTTATACTTTCGGCGTTAGGACAAGTTGATGATAGGGTAACTGGTTTGCGTGCGGGCGGTGATGATTATTTGACCAAACCCTATGCTTTCTCTGAATTGTTAGCACGTATTGAGGTTTTGCAGAGGCGCAAAAGTCCAAAAGAAGCCGAGACTATATATCGTGTTGGGGATCTGGAACTGGATCGCTTGGCGCATACTGCGAAACGCGCTGGACACGATATTATATTGCAGCCAAGAGAGTTCCGCTTACTTGAATATTTGATGCGTCATGCAGGGCAAGTTGTTACGCGCACAATGTTGCTAGAAAACGTTTGGGATTATCATTTTGATCCGCAAACAAATGTTATTGATGTGCATATTTCACGATTGCGATCAAAAATCGAAAAAGACTTCCAAACACCACTTCTTCACACCGTTCGTGGTGCGGGGTATATGTTAAAGGCAATGAGTTAATCACAATGAACCGCATTACCAGCGTTATGCGCACGACAGCTGTTCGGCTTTCTGCTTTATATATTCTGCTATTCGGTTTGGTTGCTGTTGGTCTTAGCGTTTACATGACATCGCTTTCTGTTTCCATGCTAACGCAACAGACAGAACAAACCTTAAGCGAAGAATTAGCAAATATTGAACGGGCGTATCAACATGGTGGTGTTTCTCTGCTGGTTCGCACAATAGATCGGCGGTCACGTCAGCCCGGTGCTTTTCTATATCTTGTTACGGATCCTGTTGGGAGATTTTTGACTGGTAATGTCGCCAATATTGAACCCGGCTTACTGAATAACGACGGATTATTGCGCAATTCTTTTCTTTATTCGCGGTTTGACGATGGAGGCGAGGAAAAGCAACACCGCGCCATTGCAGCGGTCATCAACCTACCAAATGGTATGAAAATTCTGGTCGGGCGTGATTTGGGAGAACCAGAGCGTTTTATCGGCATTATCAGAAAAGCCATGATGTTTGCCTTTATCGCAATGGCAGTTGGCGCATTATTAATCTGGTTTTTTATCGGGCGGCGGGCATTAAAACGTATTGACCAAATCAATGCCGCTTCTCAAAGATTAATGGATGGCGATTTATCAGGAAGGCTTCCCGTTTCTGGTTCGGGAGATGAATTTGATAGGCTTTCAGCCAATTTGAATGTCATGCTGGAACGTATTGAAGAACTCAATATCGGCTTGAAGCAGGTATCAGATAATATTGCGCATGATTTAAAAACCCCGCTAACCCGTTTACGCAACCGTGCTGATGAAGCACTATCGGGAGAGAAAAACACCAAAGAGTATCGTCAGGCTTTAGAAACTGTCATTGCTGAATCCGACCAGCTTATCAGAACTTTCAATGCTATTTTGATGATTTCACGCATTGAAGCAAGCAACACGGTGGAACCGCTCGAAAAATTAGATATTCGCCCTATCGTTGAAGATGTGGCAGAACTTTATGAACCTGTTGCCGAAGAAGCTGGTGTAGAATTCACGCTGGGTAAAACTTTTGACATTGTTTTGCCAGTCAATCGCGAACTCCTTGCTCAAGCCATTATCAACCTTATCGATAATGCGATCAAATATGCTGGCTCTGATGATAAAAAGACCGAGTTAAGCCTATCCATGGAGCAAACGGATAAAGACATACGTGTGATGGTTTGTGATAATGGTCCAGGAATTCCTGCTGATGATAGGGAGCGGGCAACTGAACGCTTTGTTCGGTTGGAGGATAGCCGCACAAAAGCAGGGTTTGGCATTGGATTAAGCTTGGCAAAAGCCGTAATGAAACTTCATGGCGGAAATCTGGTTTTAGAAGACGCAGAACCTGGTTTAAAAGCAATTCTTGTTTTTCCTAAATTACCAGAAGAATAGATTTTTTCTGATCCTTCCAATGAACGTCTAAATGTGCCTGATAATGAGATTGTTGTTTCATGAAATGGCACAATAGATGAAATGATTTTTCATAACTGTCTCTTGTTGAAACATGGTCTATAGGTCAATACTATATCCAAAGACAATTGAGTAACTTATCTCAAACTGAAACGATGGAGATATGCTATTATGCCGGAAGTGTTTTGGAATGAAGCGCTGAAACCAATAACTCCGCTTAATGGCGATGGCGCAAAATGGTTGGAAGATTTGCTCACCAATGCGCGGCAAGATAGCTTGGACGCCTTGGTGCGTGCCTTGGAAGTGTCGGGTTATCAAACGGACTTCCTTATCAATATCATGACACTTTCACCGTTTTTACGCGAAACCTTTATCAGAAATCCTGCTTTTCTCGCACCCTTGCTCAACAAAAACATTGAAGTTCGACTGAGTGAAGTGCTTGAAGAAATTAAGGCTAGCGATACTGCGGAAAGTGTTACAGAAAGCGCACTAATGGCAATGTTGCGCAAGAAAAAACTCGAAGCGCACAGCCTTATAGCCCTGGCCGACCTTGCCGGGATTTTCACAACGGCTCAAACATGCGAATGGCTGACACGCCTTGCAGAAGCAACACTGGGAGCCGCTTTGCGGTTTTTGTTACGAGAAGCGCACAATAACGGCAAAATCAATCTTGCTGATATTGAAGATCCAGAAAAAGACTGCGGCCTCATTGTGCTTGGAATGGGAAAACTGGGCGCTCGTGAACTCAATTATTCGTCTGATATTGATCTTATTGTTTTTATTGATGAAACGTCGTCCCATATCGGCGATCAGTATGAAAGTGTTGATGTTTTTTCCAAAATGATGCGTCGCCTTATTCGTATCATGCAGGAACGCACGGCTGATGGCTATGTCTTTCGGATTGATCTTCGCTTGCGTCCAGATCCTGGGTCAACACCATTGGCTTTACCCGTTAGTGCAGCACTACATTATTATGAAAGTCGCGGACAGAATTGGGAACGTGCGGCAATGATTAAAGCACGTCCTGTTGTTGGAGATTTGCAAGCTGGCAAACAATTTCTTCATGAATTGTCGCCTTATGTGTGGAGAAAATATCTCGATTATGCAGCCATTGCCGATATTCATTCAATAAAGCGCCAAATCCATGCCCACAAAGGGCATGGTGAAATTGCAGTGAGGGGTCATAATGTAAAATTGGGTCGTGGGGGCATTAGAGAAATCGAATTTTTCGTGCAGACGCAGCAATTGATTGCCGGTGGACGATTTCCAGAGCTTCGGGGACAAAGAACTATTGCCATGCTCGGCGAGCTTTGCACATTGGGTTGGATTAGCGAAGAAACACGCGATACGCTAACAGAAAAATACAACTTTTTGCGCAATGTAGAACATCGTATCCAAATGTTGGAAGACGAACAGACGCATATTCTGCCCGAAAGTGATGAAGGGTTTTTAAGTGTTGCCTATCTTATGGGATATGCCGATGGAGATAGTTTTACCCGTGATTTTCTCGATGCTCTCAAAACAGTAGAAAAGCATTATGCTGCATTATTCGAACAGGAAAAAGAACTAGGCTTCGACGCTGGTAATCTCGTCTTTACAGGCGAAGATGATGACCCTGAGACTTTGGCAACTTTGACGAAATTGGGCTTTTCCAGACCAAGTGATATTTGCCGTATTATTCGAACATGGCACTTCGGCCGCTATCATGCCACGCAATCTGCGGAAGCTCGGGAAAGATTGACGGAACTCACACCAGCACTTTTAAAAGCATTTGGTGCAACAAAGCGGGCAGACGAGGCATTGTCACGCTTTGATAATTTTTTGCAAGGATTGCCGTCTGGTATCCAATTGTTTTCGCTTCTACAATCCAATCCAGCACTTTTGGATATGCTTGTTTTGATAATGAGCGCAGCACCGCGCCTTGCCGATATTATAACCCGCAAACCGCATGTTTTTGATGGAATGTTGGATCCGGCAAGTTTTGCCGAATTACCAACAAAAACATATTTGGAAAGCCGATTGAATTTTCTGCTTGATGGCGTTGATAATTATGAAGATATTCTCGATCAATTGCGCGTTTTCGCCGATGAACAACGCTTTCTCATTGGCATCAGACTTTTAACTGGTGCAATTGAAGGGGAAAGGGCAGCACGGGCTTTCACCGATCTTGCTGAACTAATGATTATGAAAGCACTTGCGGCCGTTGAACAAGAGTTTAGCCGTCAGCATGGCTTTGTAAAGGGCGGGCGTGTTGGTGTGTTGGGCATGGGCAAGCTTGGCAGCCGTGAAATGACAGCAGGCTCGGATGTTGATCTCATTTTGTTATATGAATGTGATAATGATGCGGAAATGTCCGATGGAGAAAAACCGCTTTATATTTCACAATATTATATGCGGTTAACCCAGCGTTTGGTTTCAGCCTTGTCTGCACCATCGGGTGAAGGGGTACTTTATGAAGTTGATTTAAGGCTTCGCCCATCTGGCAATAAAGGCCCTGTTGCAGTGCCTTTTGAGGCGTTTGATAAATATCAGAGAAATGATGCATGGGTGTGGGAACATTTGGCGCTTACACGCGCCAGAGGCGTTGCTGGGGAATCTGCATTTCTTGAAAAACTAGAAAATGAAGTCACGAAAATTATTGCATTACCGCGTGATCGCGTGTCTGTTGCAAAAGACGTGAAAGAAATGCGCGATCTCATTGAAAAAGAAAAACCATCAATGTCCCATTGGGATATAAAAACGATGCGCGGTGGTTTGGTTGATTTAGAGTTTATTGCACAATTTGCAACAATTACGCATCTGGTTGATTTTTCCGTAGGTCGTAGCACAGCTGAAGTGCTTGGCCATCTGCCAACAACGGTAATAGATAATTCGACTATCTTAGAGCTTAATCACGCCTATCAGCTTTATACCAACCTTACACAAATTATGCGTTTATGCCTTAATGATAAGCTTAATTTGGACGATATGCCTCCAGGCCTTGCCGATTTGCTACAGCGTGTTGCCGGTGAGCCGGATTTACAACGTGTAGAAGGCTTATTGGCTGAAAATGCACAGTTTGTAGCAAAGATATTTGACCATATCATATGTTAGTCATTGATGCGGTAGCATTACTACACGTGACTATCTTTGACGGAAGATTTGCGGTGAGACAGAAGATTTGAGGAAAAATAGTGTCACGCACTGGCTTTGACGACAATAAGAAATAGCTCATAACCAGCATTTATGATTGTCGGGCTAGAAAGCACACATTGTGTGTTTAGCTGATTTTATGTTGCTCATCCTGTGTTACAGGTAAGGTAACGGTCACAGTGGTTCCTTTTCCTTCTTTAGAAGCAATCTCCAATTTACCGCCATGTAATTCAACCAGTGAACGTGAAATTGCCAATCCCAAGCCAGACCCAGCATGGGTTTTGGTAAATTGGTTTTCTACCTGCTCGAATGGTTGTCCAAGTTTTGCGATTGCTTCTTCCGGTATACCAACACCGGTATCTGCAATAATGAATACCAGACTATCGTCCTGTTGATAGCCAAGAACGTTAATATGTCCACCTGAAGGGGTAAATTTAACAGCATTTGACAGAATGTTAAGAAAGACTTGGCGGATAGCGCGCCGGTCAATATCGCCATGTAATTTCGGTGCGATATCTGCCGTAACGGAAACAGCTTTTTCTTGCGCCTGAGGTGTCAATGTCCGCAGTGTTTCACTGATGATTGGCTCAATATCGGCGTTTTCACTATCCAGCTTAAAGCGCCCAGCTTCAATCTTAGACATATCAAGTATGTCATTGATGAGCGTTAATAGGTGCGTTCCAGAATTATGGATATCATTCATATATTCATCATAGCGTTCAGAGCCCAACGGACCAAAGGTGGCCTGTAGCATCATCTCTGAAAAACCAATAATGGCATTAAGTGGTGTGCGTAATTCGTGTGACATATTGGCCAAAAATTCTGATTTGGCTTTATTGGCACTTTCGGCACGCTCTTTTTCAGATTTTAGGCTTTCATTGAGCTTTTCAACTTCACTCGCACGTTGTTGTGCATTTTGACGTGCAAGTTTCAATTCCTGAATAAACGAATACAAACGCCGTTCGCTATCTTCAAGGCTTTTTTGTTGCTGTTTCAGCTCTGAAATGTCGGTGCCCACCGAAACAAGTCCGCCATCTTGCGTGCGGCGTTCGTTGATCTTCAACCAACTGCCATCGCCCATTTGTCGAATGCTTGTAAAATTGCCATTATTGTCTTGCTCAACCGATTGCTCACTAATGGCTGGTCGTGACATGGCTTCAATCGTGACCCTTTGCACACCCGATTGCAACATATGGTCTGGCAGACCAGCATATTCGCGAAATTTGCTGTTAGACATAACCAGACGGCCTTCTGAATCCCATAAAACAAATGATTCAGAAATGTTTTCAATAGCATCGCGAATTCGCAAATCTGCCTGCGCAGTTTGTTCTGCAAATTGATGTTGTTCACTAATATCAAAGGATATTCCGACGAGGTGCGCTTCTTCTTCTTGTGCGACTTCGGCACGAATGCGCATCCATACATAATGTCCATCTGCGTGGCGCATTGGTACATTAATATCAATATGGTCCTTTTCGCCACTCATCAGACCACGCGCTAATTCATATAGATCTGCGTCAGCTGGGTTGATAATTGATGTGATTTGCGAAATGGAAAGCAATGCGTCCTGTGGTTTATAACCCAACATTTCATACATGGATCGAGACCAATAGACTCGCCCGCTAGCCATATTCCAATCCCATAAGCCGCAGCGACCGCGCATCATCGCCATATCAATACGGTTTTGGATTTTTTCTGAAATAATATCTGTGTCACGCACCCGTGCAGATTGACTGTAATAGGCGTAAAGAATAGCCAGCATCACCCCAACAGTGCCAGCAAATATCGTAATATTTATTGAAACCGATTTGCGCCAATCAATATACATTTGTTCTGTCGTTTCGGCGACAAATACACCATATCCATCTTCTCCAGCGCGATCAAAAGAGGCAAGTGCATTTTCGCCATCCATTTTGACCTGCATGACACCAGCACTAGCCCCAAGAACAAATAAGGCCTGACTATCGGCAATGGAATCTGTTAGCGGGTGTCCAATAAGTGGCTCCATTCCAGAGGCTGCCACCACTTGCCCCTTATCATCGACAATAGCGATACGTGCGGTGCTATCCAGAAGACTACGTGAGCGAAAATCTACAAGTATATTTTGTAACTCGTTATTGGTAACACCGTTTTTATCATTTTTGGCTTTGTTTGCGGCAACGGCTCTATCAACTGAGCTTCCGATATGCCCTGTTGCAAGAACAAGTGCAGAGCGTGTGTTAACATTAATAGTTTGCCGCCATTCGTAAAGCAGAACAACTCGTGTTGCTGCTAATATAATCAAAAAGCTTAAAATGATGAGAGGGATGGCACGACGCATCCATGGCTCAACAGCCAGCAACCTTTGATAGGCTGGGCCTGAGAGCAAATCGACATGTGCCGACCACCCCTTGTGCCGCTTAGCAGAAGGTTTGGCATCAGCAAACGTCCCTGTGGGCGCGTCAAACGCGTCCAAATGCGCCATTTCTGGCCCCCTCAAAAATAGTTGAATAAACCGATGAACTGATTCGGTACGCAAAACACCCGAACAGGTGCAATGAATCAAAACTGATTCCGCATGTCCAGCTTTTTTTAAACCTAAAATCAATTTTCATTCAAATAGCTTAGAATGAAAGCTTTAATATCTTTTTAACGCTGTTTGATACGCGAAAAATTCTGTCAAACTAGGTCCGCTGACGACAAATCCAAGATATAAAATGATCTTCATGTTAAAAAAATAGGGCAGGAAAATCCTGCCCTATAATCGTAAACGATATAATGGCAATTATGCCAAAGTACGATGGACGATATCGGCAACGTCGGTAGACAATTTTGCTTGTTGCGAAATTCTCATAAGCTCTGCTTGCAATTTTGCCCGACGCGTTGGTTCAAGCTGACGCCATGAACGGGTAATTGTCAACAGACGTGCAGCCAATTGTGGGTTTTCTTTATCGACATTCAAAATAATATCAGCAAGAAACTTGTAGCCCTCACCATCAATACGGTTGAAGCCGGTCTGGTTGGCTGCCGCAAAAGAGGCAATAAGTGCTCTTGTACGATTAGGATTATCAAGTGAGAACAATGGGTGTTTCATCAGTTCTTTCACATGATCGAGGGTTTTTGTGCCTGCAACTGTTGCTTGCACTGTAAACCATTTATCCATAACAAGTGGATCGTTCTGATATCTCTTTTCAAAATCAGACAATGCCTCAAGTGCTTCCTTACTACCGTTGAAACGGTGAACAAGAATTGTCAAACCAGCCATACGATCACTCATATTATCGGCATGACGATATGCCTCGGCAGCACGAGCTGGGGCATTTTCAGCAACCGATAGATAGTCGAGAACAATGTTTTTAAGCGATCTCTTGCCGGCCTGCGCAGCATCAGGGGAATAACGCCCCAAGTGCCCCATTTTTTCGTAAATAGCAGCAAACTTGGCAACAAGATTTTTTGCGAGCGATGCAATAAATGCCTGACGAATATTATAAATTCTATCAGGATCGATATTTTCACCAATTAAGCGCGCTATTTCCGCCTCTGATGGCAGTTGTAGGCACAAAGCATGGAAAGCAGGCTCAAGATTTTCATCGTCCAGAAGAATGCCGAAGAGTTCAACAAGCTTTTCTGGCATTTCCGGCTTGTCGATAGCTGTATTCTTAACTGCCTTAATAAGAGCTTCCGTTACAAGCTTGTTCAGCGACTGCCAACGATTTACCTGATCTGAATCAAAACGTGCCATAAATGCAAGATCATCATCAGTTTCCGTCATTTTGACATTTATCGGCGCTGAAAAACCGCGCAATAGTGATAAAACAGGCTTTTCAGCCAAATTGCTTAGTCTAACAGTCTGTGAAGCTTCAGATAAAACAATAACGCCATTTTCAACGTGATTATCAGGCTGATAAGGCATATCCTTACCGTCTTTACCCAATAAACCGAATGAAAGAGGAATAACCATAGGCTTCTTATTTGTCTGCCCTGGAGTGTCAGGCACTGTCTGTGTTAGCTCTAAGGTTAGAACCCCATCCTTATAATCGCTATTGATTGTTACAGTTGGTGTTCCTGCCTGTTCATACCAAAGCATGAATTGCGAGAAGTCGCGCCCTGAAACGTCAGCAAAACAATTGACGAAATCCTCTATCGTGCACGCTTCACCATCGTGCAGCTCGAAATAGTGGTCCATACCTTTCCTGAACATCTCTTCGCCAAGAAGTGTATGGATCATACGGACAACTTCAGCACCTTTTTCATAAACGGTGGTTGTATAAAAATTGTTGATTTCACTATATTGGCGTGGGCGAACGGGATGGGCAAGAGGGCCGGCATCTTCCGGAAATTGGGCTGCCTTCAAAACACGTACATCGGAAATACGATGAACCGGTCTTGACCGCTGATCGGAAGAAAATTCCTGATCGCGATAGACAGTCAAGCCTTCTTTCAAGCATAACTGGAACCAGTCACGACAGGTGATACGGTCACCCGTCCAATTGTGGAAATATTCGTGCGCAATAACCCGTTCGATGCCAGCATAATCAACATCTGTTGCAGTATCGGGATCAGCAAGGACATATTTATCGTTGAATACGTTGAGACCCTTATTTTCCATGGCTCCCATATTAAAGTCGGATACGGCAACGATATTGAAAATATCGAGATCATATTCGCGACCGAAACGCTCTTCGTCCCAGCGCATGGCGCGCTTTAGCGAGTCCATAGCATAAGCGGCACGCTGCTTTTTACCCTTTTCAACATAGATGCCAAGTTTAACGTTACGGCCTGACATTGTTGTAAAGCTGTCATCAAGATGATCGAGTTGACCACCAACGAGAGCAAAAAGATAGCATGGTTTTGGATGAGGATCTTCCCAAACAGCATAATGCCGGCCACCATCAAGATCACCACTTTCAATGAGATTACCATTTGAAAGAAGAATTGGCGCGGTAGCTTTATCGGCTTCGATACGGGTTTTGAAAATGGATAATACATCCGGCCGATCGTAGAAATAGGTGATACGACGGAAACCTTCCGCTTCATTCTGTGTGCAATATACGCCGTTTGACAGGTAAAGCCCCATCAATTGGCGATTTTTCTGCGGATTGATTTCTGTTTCAATTTCAACAGTAAACGCGCCAGTTGGCGGAGTGCGGATCGTCAGTAGATCAGGTGTCGCAGCAAAATCGGCATCGTTTAGCTTTTTGCCATTTATCGAAACTGATAAAAGTTTGAGTTCATCTCCAACGAGCACAAGTGGCGTGCCATTTGGTGTGTTTTCGCGTTGTTTAAAAAACAATTTCGAGGAGACGACAGTATTTGTCGGATGTAAAGAAAATTTCAATTCAGTGTGTGAAATAGCATAGTCTGTTGGGCGATAGTCCTCAAGACGAAATACTGGATTGTTATGCGTGCTCATAAATCTGGCCTTTTTTATACAAGTTTTTCTTAAAGGTAATCATATTCTATAAAAACAACAACATGCTTAATGAAATTTAAGTTTTGATGCACACCAATGTGATGGCTATAAAGCAGAAATTAGCAAAATGGTTTTGTAGATTTTTATTGGCTTGTAATATAGCTAGTCGTGTCGTTATGCGGTTTATGGCAGGTAATGGCTTTTAACGTTACCGGCATAAGCTGTTTTAGAGGAGAAAAAGCGTGACGAATAAGGCAGCGGCAATTCCGAGTAAGCCTTCCGGCAATGTGATGCTTGGAATTTGGATGAAAATTTTATCCGTAGTCTGTTTTGTCATCATGTATAGCTTTTTGAAATCAGCCAAAGGCGTACCGGCTGGTGAGTTAAGCTTTTTTCGTTCCTTTTTTGGTTTGATTCCTATTTTTATATGGGTTTTAAAACTCAAACAGCTAAAAACAGTTTTTTATACACGTAACATCGTAGGCCATGTTTTCCGCGGTATGTTTGGAACATTTTCCATGTTATTTGGCTTTTATGCTATTACTTTGTTACCATTGCCTGAAACAATAGCGATTGGTTATGGCGAGCCACTAATTTTGGTGATTTTATGCGCCATATTTCTAGGTGAAAAAGTGTATTTCTACCGGTGGAGCGCAGTTATTGTCGGTCTTATCGGTGTATTGATTATTATTTGGCCACGTCTTACGGTTTTAGGCAGTTCCACGCATGACATTGGTGCATCAATCGGTGCTTTGTCGGCCCTCGCATCTGCAATAATGGCTGCGATTGCCATGCTTTTGGTACGCAAGCTTGTTTTCACAGAAAAAACAACAACAATAACGCTCTATTTTATGATTACGTCATCAATCATATCGCTGGCAACCTTGCCATTTGGTTGGGTTGTGCCAAGCTTTCATCAATTGATAAGCCTTATTTTGGCAGGATTATTTGGTGGCATTGCCCAGATATTCATGACGCAGGCCTATCGGCATGCTGAGCCGTCGACAGTCGCACCATTTGAATATACGTCGATGATTTTAAGCATTATAAGCGGTTATTTCCTGTTTGATGAAATTCCAACACGAATGATGCTTTTGGGAGCCACCTTGGTCATTGCGTCAGGCATATTCATCATTTTGCGTGAAGCACATATTATTGGAGGCCGTAAAGGTAAAACACCGCAAACCAACTAAAACGAAATATTGCCGACAATTGATTATTTCTGTTCACCTAGTTGTTCAAGCGCGTGACGAACTTCAAGAAAATCAGCCCAAGCAAGTTTTTTCTGGCTTGGTGTGCGGAGCAAATAGGCTGGATGGAATGTTGGCATAATCGGTATTGTATCGCCATTGCGCATTTTGTGGTTAAGCCATTTTCCGCGAGAGCGGATAATGCCATCTTTTACACCTGCCAATACCTGCATTGCAGGGCCACCTAAGGCCACAAGTATTTGCGGTTTTGCTAATTCTATCTGTCGTTCGATGAATGGCCGGCACAGCTCGGTTTCCATAGGTGTTGGGGTACGATTTCCTGGGGGGCGCCAAGGTATTGTGTTGGCAATATATACATCTTGACGGGCAAGCCCGATTGCTGAAAGTATCCGATTTAGTAATTGTCCTGAACGCCCTACAAAGGGGATACCTTGCATATCTTCCTCACGCCCAGGTGCTTCGCCAACCAGCATCAATTTGCTACCAGCTGTCCCATCAGCAAAACAAGTGTTTTTTGCGGTGAGTTTTAGTGTACAGCCATTGAAAGATTGCAGAGCCGAAAACAGTTCGTCAAGCGTTTGGGCGCTTTGTGCCAGTTCTTGAGCGGTTGCAACCTGACCCTCGGTCGCAATTTGTTGTGGCCGTTGCTGGTATACTTTTTGCGGTGGTTTTTTCTGTTCAACAGCTTGTTTGACAACCGGTTTTTGCTCGATATTGCTTACTTCAGCAAAACGGTTAATAGGTGTTTCGCTCAGAGGTGTATCAACCCCTGCAGTATCGTAAAAGCCTAACAATTCTTCATAAGAAATTGTCTGTTTCTGCTGTTCTGGCATTATAACCTTGTCCTGATCCTATCTGTTGCATAGACCAAGCATGACTTGCATTCAAGATTAACGATATCGATAAGCCATATTTTCAATGAATTGACCCGTTAGCCTAATTACATAAACCAAAACGCCAGCAAATAACAAAACCAGTTTACGGCACGAAAGATCTTATTTTTTTGTGTGCTCATTAACAGAATTATTAAATGAGCGCTGGTCGGCTTGTTAAGCGGCAACCAAACCTATGTTGGATTAGAAGATGTGGTTGTTGCATTAAAAAATGTGGTCACCAGAGTGGTTCACCATGTCTTTTTATAAGTAATTCCGCTGCTTGCAACAGGCGGGAATCGGGCGATATATGCCGGATAAACATGGAAAGGTCGCGCCGCATACGTTCTATCGGGCGCCGCTCAATGAATGCTTCCATCCCCAGAGACTTTTCACACAATTGCAATATTCTGACACAGACCTCTTCCATTTGGTCATGCGCCAATAAACTTGCCAATACAGCGTCATTAGTCTCGTCATTTGGCTGTTTTCGTGAAATTTGTTCAACCAGAGAAGCTGTTTTTAATAACATCGCAGAAGCTGCCAGTGTTTCAGACCTTGCTTTTGCCAGACGCGTTAACTGGAATGGGTCATTTAAACGTTGCTTCTTCTCGAGCATCTCGCGCCAAGTATCAATAATTGCTTCTGCTGCGCCAAGATGGGTAACACTGTGCCGCCAAACCCCACCAATAAAATGCGGTTCGGTGTGAAAATCTCCTGGATTGCCCAATAGATCATCTTCATCGATCTCCATTCCTGTAAAATAGAATGAACCCGTTAATGTCGAGCGCATACCAGATGCATCCCAATATTCGATGTTTTGCCGCGCTGTATCATTAACATTGACAACTGCCAATTGGTCAGGCTTATCAGCTGTTTCTCTTACCCGTACAATAGCAAGATTGACCATTCCAAGGCCGGTTACAAGCTTTTTGCTTCCAGTCAGTTTTATCTTTCCGTTTGGCATCTTCGTGTATTCGAGAGGCTTGTTGACACTGGCACCCCATACACCCAGAAGGCTACCTTCTTTAACTTTGCCGAAGACGGTTTTCTTTAATTTTTTATTGCCATAAAGACCAATGAGACGAACGGCGTGAACATGCCCTTCATAAAGCCGCGCTAGAGGGAGATTTGCCCGCCCTAGCTTGCGCAGAAAAGAAAAGATTTGTTTGGTTTCGGTTTCAGTTTGCGTAAAAGCCCAATTGCTGCCGCCATAATTTTTAGGCAGACAGGCAGCCAATGCGCCATTTTCATTTAATCTTTTAAGATCAATCACCAATCCATATTCTTCAACATGACTGGCACTTTCGGCTAATAAATCAAATAACGCGTCATCGTCATTCCACATCATTTTTCCTGCTTAAGCATCATTTTAGTCAAAAAATACCAAATATAGACAAGTATGTTTGTTATTATATAAAATAGATAATAGTATTTGAATGGCAAGTAGAGTGGATAAAAGCAAAAATAATGCTCTGAATTTAAAAAAATATTCTATTAATAAAGAATAGATTAATCTTAATTGTCCAACTGAAAATTAACGAGTACAGGTAAATGATCTGAACCAATTGATTCCAGTCGTTTTGTTTGAACAACTTTAACATTATCAGAAACCAGAACCTGATCGATTGGTAACCCTAGATAAGGTCTTAGAAAATCTGGTAGTTTAAAACTAAGCCATGTGGGACCAATTTGACCAAGATGATGCGTATGGGTTAGTGTCTCCATCCGCTTAACACTATTACTCCAAGTAACACTATTGAAATCGCCCGCCACAAGTGTTGTATGTGCATTAGCAAGCAGCTGGGATTTTACCGCAGTTGGAAGATTTTCAATTTCATCCATCATCAGATTTTGCCCATAAGGCCATGGCCACGCAATATGCGTGGAGAAAACATTAATTTTATTATCCGGGTAATTATTATCAGTTAAATCCACACGTAATAAGAATCCGCGGCTAGAACGAACACTATAGCATTGTGGAGAGACTATATTTTCTTGAGTAAACCGTGTGATAAACTCTTTAGAAAAGATAATCCCAACAGCACCTATAGGGTCGTTTGGACGGGCGCAGGTAATAGTTGTTAATCCATTTTCATGAAAGAATGACAACCACTGCGGCGATGCTTCTTGCACAGTAATGATATCTGGATGGTAGTGCTGAATAAGTGCCAATAACTTGCTTGGTGTCGCATTATCATAACGCAAATTGCTTTGCAGAAGTCGAAATGTGGGTTTGCTTCTATCGGTATCTGCTATTTTTACACCACCAGTTGCGTAACTAAAAAATATTAAGGCAATTAATAGAGCAATAATACTAAAGGCAAAAAATCTTTTACGGCTAAAAAATAGTGGTAGGCATAAAACGACACTAACAATGCAGAGTGGAATGCGTATATCTGCCAAAGAATCTAAAAAGGGATAATAGCTGGGAAATAAGCCAGCAATTACCGGCAGAACACTTAATAATACAACAAACAGCCATATGCGCGACACTATGCTATTTGTCTTTGCTGAATTGATATATCGCACGTTGTTTCAAGAAAAATATCAATAACTACAAGGTTATTTTGCGGCATTGGTAATGATAGGGTCTATCAACGGTTTTGCAAAGGCTGGGGTTTTTGCGTGAAAAAGCGTAAATGCCACAACAGCTGCCAAGCAGAACACAACAATACAGAAAATTGAAAAACGACGAATCAGCATCATATGGTTCCTTCCATTAACCATATTGCACATTTTAATAAAAATGAAACCGGTTAATAAATAAAATGAGACAAGTTTAGCGTGTTGTTTTTTGAAAAAATTCACTCAACTTTTTTTATGTCTTTTTGATGATGAAGTATTGGGCGAAAACTCTATTCAACAATATTTGATAAGGCATCTTTAAAGGGGAATTAAAACCATAATATTGCTAAATTTATGGTTTTATTATTTTATAAATTGTCATTAACCTGCGTGAAATCATGTAAAACGGACTGGTAAATATGTTCCATATCATCCGAATAACAACAGAATATAACCTTATGCGGTGATGCATTTTCTTTTAGATACTGCAGCACAGTTGCCACAGCAATTTTTGTTGCTGCAATAGCGGGATAGCGATAAACGCCAGTAGAAATTGCAGAAAAAGCAATTGTTTTAAAGCTATGCTGCGTAGCAAGATGAAGAGAGTTTTCGTAGCAGGCTTTTAGTTTTTCTGCCTCGTGGTTATGACCGCCGTGCCAGATTGGTCCAACCGTATGAATGACAAAATTGGCTGGTAGATTATACCCTTTAGTGAGTTTTGCTTCACCCGTTGCGCAACCATGTAACAGCCGACATTCGTCCAACAATTTTGTGCCGGCTGCTTTATGGATAGCGCCATCAACCCCACCGCCGCCAAGCAACGTGTTGTTGGCAGCGTTTACAATTGCATCGACATGAAGCGTGGTAATATCCGCGTGCACAATGGAAATGCGGTTTTGGTCATTCATAATCTATGCCTTAAAGCCCAATAGACGTTACATCATACCATTTATGGCGCCACATATCGCATTGTTTTTGATGATAATGACAAAATTCAGGCAGATTGGCTTAGTTTAAGCAAGGAATAGACATAATTTTTAGCTTCTTTTATGGCTTGTGCCAGTGTTTTTCCGAGTGCAAGTTGGCAGGCTATCGCCGTTGATAAAGTACAACCTGTTCCACGCATGGTTGCATTTAATCTTGGAAAAGCAAAATCGATTACAGATTGATGAGAAACTAGGCTATCAACAGACGTTTCCGATTTTTCATGCCCACCTTTAACAAGCACATACGACGCGCCCAAATCTAAAAGCTTTTGCGCTTGTTTGATAGCTTCCTCATGGCTTTTTGCCAAAGAACTGTCGCTCAATTCTGCCAATTCCGCCAAATTGGGCGTGATAAGCAGCGACATTTGCATCAATTGGTGTTTGATGCTCATAACAGTTTCATCATCAGCCAGTGCACCGCCCGAAGATGCCGTAATAACTGGATCCAATATGATAGGAATTTTTGGAAATTGCTTGAGCACCTCACAAATGCCAATAACAACAGGTGCGCTGCCCGTCATGCCAATTTTTATCGCAGCAATCGTACCTGTTTTTAAAGCTGCAAGCATTTGGCCTTGAATAATTGAACGTGTTACAGGCATTTTTTGTTCAACATGCTGGTCATCTTGAACATTAACCGAGGTTACAGCCAAAGCGGCTTTCATGCCGAAATGGCTTGTAGTTTCTATATCTCGGACTATTCCGGCACCACCCGTAGGATCGGTGCCGGCAACAATAAGAACTTTGGAATTTAACGCCATTTTGCTGTCGATTTTATCCATTCATTCACGCGATTTTCCGGATTTTCGTTCAATTTTATGTCTGTTACAACAGCCGCACTGTCGGCTCCTGCTTGTAACACACCTTGGGCACGATCCGGTGTTAATCCACCAATGGCTACCAATGGTAAGTCACCAACAAGGCTTTTCCAACGAGTAACTTTTTCAACGCCCTGTGGTTGCCACTTCATTTTTTTTAAAATGGTTTCATAAACAGGGCCCAGCGCAACATAATCCGGTTTAACGGCAAGCGCTTTATCCAACTCTGCACTGTCATGGGTGCTAACACCCAGTTTTAAACCCGCTTTTTGGATAGACGCCAAATCCGCATCTGCCAGATCTTCTTGCCCTAAATGAATAAAATCGCACTTTTCTTCAATAGCGATTTGCCAATAGTCATTGATAATCAACTGGCAACCAAATTTCTCACAAACTGCCTTGGAGCGCTTGATATGTTCACGAAGAATATCTTCGCTCACATCTTTCATACGCAATTGCACAAGTTTAACGCCAATAGGAATTAACCGTTCAATCCAATCAGCACTATCGACAATGAGATAAAAAGGATCAAGCTTCATTAAATGTCGCCTTTCCAATGGTAGGCGTTGATGGCACAGCAAAATCACGTGGTTCCAGCATGCCTGCCTTATAAGCAATGTGACCAGCTTCAACCGATAAAGAAAAGGCTTTTGCCATTGAAACAGGGTCACCCGCTTTGGCAACAGCTGTATTGAGCAATACGCCATTATACCCGAGCTCCATTGCTTGTGCTGCATGGGAAGGGCGCCCGATACCAGCATCAACAATTAAGGTAAGATCGGGAAAATAGGAGCGGATTGATCTTAAACCATCAACATTTACCGGTCCCTTAGCTGAGCCAATTGGCGCACACCAAGGCATAATCACCTTGCAACCGATATTTGCCAATTTTTCAGCAACAACAATATCATCAGTTGTATAGGGAAAAACTTGGAAACCATCTTCCGTTAAAATGCGTGCAGCTTCAACCAAAGCAAAAACATCAGGTTGCAGCGTATCTGAATTGCCGATAACTTCAAGCTTGATCCATGGCGTTTTAAAAACATCACGAGCCATTTTTGCCGTTGTAACAGCTTCTTTAACTGTGTAGCAACCGGCAGTATTCGGCAAAACAGCAACATCAAGTTCCTTGATAAGGCTCCAGAATTGGCCACCTTGTTTACCGCCTGCTGTTTCACGGCGTAAAGATACAGTTACTATTTCTGTCTTGGCCGCGAGAATGGCATCTTTCAAAATGCTGGGGGAGGGGTATTGCGCTGTTCCAAGCAATAAATGAGAAGAAAAAGTTTTATCGTATAATGTAAGCATAGGATTAGCCTCCCTGCATGGGGCTTAGGATTTCAATACGGTCACCTTCTTGTAACCTGTATGATCCACGTTCTTCAGCAGTCACCAGCTCGGCATTGACGGCAGTGGCAAGCCACTCGCCTTTATAGTCAAGCTCGTCTAGCAGATCGCTTAAATGTATGACTGCTGTTTCAATTGGTTCATCATTAACCGACACTTTCATGCTTTACTCCAATGCCAGTTCAGTTGCTTGTTGCGCCATTTCTGGTGAAAGAAGATAACCATGGCGGTACATGCCATTAACGAAAATATATTTACCTTCTCTGGTTATCCTTGGGAAATTATCAGGATAGGAAGGACGAACACCAACACCCGCTTCAATAATTTCTGCCTCACCAAATGCAGGATGGAGGGTATAGGCTGCATTGAGAAAATCCATCATTGAACGTGCTGTAATTGCGCCGTCAAAGTCGCTTTCTATCATGGTTGCACCAATCATGAAGATATTATTGTCACGAGGCACAATATAAAGCGGAATACGCGGATGCAGAAGTCTTACAGGACGTGCCAATGATACATCCTTGGTATGCACTAGCAACATTTCACCACGAACGCCCCGTAAATCCTTATCAATATTCAGGCGCGCAATACCCGTAGCGTCTATGACTGTATCAAAGTTTTCTTCGTTGATTCCAACGTCAACAAAAGTCGTATTCATCGACTTAAGTTTGTCCTTTAATGCCATCAGCGCTTGTCGTGGATCAACATGGGCTTCTGTTTCAAAAAATAAACCGTGTTGAAAACGACCTGCTAAATCGGGTTCTAATTTTGCAATTTCTGCTTCATCAACATTGATATGCCCTTGTGTTCTATCTGAAAAGCGCTTCAATTCTGATAAATCACGGGCAGGGGCAACCACCAGTGTCCCTTTATGGGTGACAAGTTCTGGAAAGGTCTCACTCCACCACTTCATGGCTTCAACACCGAGGTCTTCAACCCGTTGTTCTGCACTTTCACGTTCGCAATAGGGGGCAAGCATACCACCAGCATACCAACTTGCTGCACCAATAGGTGCATCATGTGGTGCCGACAATGTTATATGCGCGCCTTTTTTTGCCAACATATAAGCCGTGGTCAAACCAACGACACCACCACCTTTTATCAATATTTTTTTCATCCTCTACCAGCCTTTTCGGTTGTCGACAGACAATCATGCTTGCGCAGATCACCATCGAATCCAACATTTCAGCACCGTGAGGGGGGTTAAACATTCTTCCTACAACTTGAATTATCGTAAAAAAATTACGAAACTCATAGCGAAGATCAGGAAGTCATAAGAAAGATATTGGCAAGAAATTAAAATCTATAAATTTCAGCCTCACACCATCCCTACGCCAGTCCTAACTGGATCAGGTTCAACGGGTCACTATGTCCTTTGTTTTTCACAATTTGAAACACAGACTCTCAGCCTTTTACGGCTCCCCAAGGTACAATCTTATGTTTTTCCGTAACGTTCTATTTGTCAATAAAAATTTGAAAATATTCATGAGCATCTTGAACTTTGCGCGCATTGCTTTTGTTCAAGATAGAGTTCTAGTCCAATAATTGGACATTCTATCTGATTTTGTAAAACCAAATAGTTTAAAAGTCTCTGGCAGGGGCATGAGCTTTATTAAAAAAGAAGAGATGGTTTATTCTTCTAGTGGAAGAAATGCTGCGATAAACAAAAGCAACCATCCGAGTATATTAATTGTACCGCCCAACGGTGCCGCATAAGGGAAAAGACGATCTGACCACAATTCACGTGTCATGATGTCTGCTGCAAACAACAAGACACCAATAATGATCAAAACGCCCGATAAACGCATGACGATATTGGTTTTTGTTGCAATAAAAAAACCGAACAATGCAGCAGCGTTACCTAATAAAACCGGCGCAACTGCCGCGTAATATCCGCCAATATGCGAAGCCGCAGCATATGCGGCTATTCCACAAGCTCCGAATAGTCCAGAGAATGCGCAACAAATACGCTGACTCAATCTCGTCATTTCTCACCTCTTATTGGCAATTTCTAAAGCGATACCTAAAGCATCATCAAATAATTTTAATTCCTTTTGTGGCCCCACACTCACCCGAATAAGCCTATTTAACACCGGTACAACTGGTTTTCGTACAAAAATGTCATGCTCAGTCAACACATCAAGAACCTTTTGCGCATATGCACCATCATGACCACAATCAATGGCCACAAAGTTAGTTGCGGAAGGGAGAGTTTCAAGACTATGGGAATGAGCTATATTGACCAGTTCATTGCGCGCAGTGGAGATTTTATCGACCACTGAATTTAAATACGTTTGATCTTTTAAAGCTTGCGCTGCTGCAATCTGTGCAATTTTATTGACAGAGAAATGATCCCGTATCTTATCAAAGTTTGCGATGAGTTCTGCTGCTCCTATCGCATAACCACATCTTAAACCCGCCAAGCCATATGCTTTGGAAAAGGTGCGCATACGCAAAACATTTGGCCAAATTTTTTCCTTGCTTGGCAAGCTGTCAGCCGGTGCCAATTCTCCGTAAGCTTCATCAAGTATACATAACGTGTTCGCCGGTAAACTCGCAATAAATGCTTCTATTGCTTCACTGTTATGCCATGTTCCCAGCGGATTATCCGGATTGGCAAGATAAACAATTTTTGCGTTATTTTTCCAAGCCGCATCAGACAGACCCTCTAAATCAGTCCGGTCATTTTTATAGGGAACACTGATAAGAGCTCCTCCATAACCTGCAACATGGTAATTGAATGTTGGATAGCCACCTAAGGAATTAACGACACAATCACCAGGCGAGATATATTGCCGTACAATAACGCCGAGTAGGGCATCGACACCAGCACCAATTGTGAAATTTTCGGGCGCGAGGTTAAAAGCAGATGCCAATATTTGCCTAAGCTCGAAATTTTCCGGGTCACCATATTTCCATACATCTGTAAGGGCTTGTTGCATTGCTGTAATGACAGATGGCGCGGGTCCAAATCCATTTTCATTGGCACCTAAACGCGCACGAAAACTTTTGCCTCTTTTTCTCTCGATCGTTTCAGGACCAGTAAATGGCACTGTCGAAGGGAGCGATGCAATTAAGGGGGTTACAGATGGAACTCTACCGTTATCTGACATAGACTTAACCAATTTCATATAAGAGCCTAAACGTGAATATGACGGAATAAGCCCTTTGCAATGATAAATATTATCAATATATCAAAAGATATTTCGGGTAATATATCGTAAGAATAATACCACGAATAGAGGATACTACCTGATTTTATACGAATTATTGACTAATTTTACGCGATTTTTTGGCTAAAACCGAATTTCTTTCGAACTACCTCATTCTAGCTAAATCACCCATTTTACACCAGAAAGTTCTATCGGTTACGATGCAATTAAACATATTGAGATGTCAAATACGATGCTTCTAATCGTATAATCACTAAGTACGTCGATTACCGAAAAGTATGTCGGTTATCGAAAACAATACTATTGCTATACTGATTGCGATTTTAGATATCGTTTAAACCTACCATCGACACTTTTCTGAATAATCATGTCAACGGATATATCTTAAAATTGTCTTTGCTCAATTACATAAGAGAGACATTAAATATATGAGAGAGATTAAATCTAATCATATCAATTTAACTTCATCTACATTTGACAAAGATAACAATCGATAGCGAACAATCCAATTTTTAATGGCAATCTGATCTTTAATGGGGGCTTAAATATAAAAAAGACCGGTAGCAATGCTACCGGCCTCATCAATTCGCAATTGAAAAGAATTAGAATGAACGTTGAATACGAACCATTCCTTGAACAGCGTCGCGACCCTTGAGTGAGTCAACATACTTAACAGTGTTAGCATCGTTACGAGCACTGTAATCGTTATCCCAAGAAATGTATGTTACTTCTGGAGTAATAACGAGACCTGGAACCAATTCGTACTTCACGTTAACTGAAGCAGCGAATGTGTCTGTGTCGTCGTAAGAAACTTGAGCGTTGAAGCTTGTCTTGTTGTTGAACTTAAAGGTTGTACCGCCCCATACAGCCCAGTCACCACCCCAATCACCATAGATTGAGTTAACTTGACGATATACACCGTATTTTGTGCCAAGCAGGTTAGATGGATTTGTATAAGTACGAACGCCGTAAGTTTCGTCCTTTGCATAGTAATCGTCAGCTGATTTGTAGCCGCCCATTACCCAGAGGCTCCACTGATCGGTAACGTTCAAGTCCAAACGAGCCTTAGCTGCCCATTCTTCATAGTAAGCGTCGTATGCACCAACGATAGATACACCGCCCCAGCCTTGAACGAACTTAACACCACCAACAACATTTGGTGTGTAGTCGTCGATCTTGCCGCTGAGCTTCTTGCCCTTAGGATCAAATACGTTGCCATCAAAGCGATAGTCGTAACCATAGCTGTCAGCATCGTCGTTACCTTGTTCAAGACCCAAGATAGCAGAGAAACCATTATCAGCATTGAATGTGTAGCTGATGACATTGGTACGTGTATAAGCCATTGGGTTGATGATATCGTCATTGATAACGTTACCAAAGTAACCTGTCCAATGGTTGAAGATCGATTCGTCAAGACCTACACGCAAACCACCGAGTTCGATGAATGCGAAACGGAGCTGACCGCCATTGCTGTCGTGACCATCGTCCCATTGTGAACGAAGTTCTACGAATGTACGCAATGTGCCGAGTTCTGTCTCAGATGCTGTGTGGAAACGAAGTGTAGCACGTGTACGCCATGCATATGTGTCGCGATCGATGTCGCCACGTTGACGAGCGTAAACGTTGTCGCCGCCCTTGATGTCGCCGCGAACGTAACCAGAAATACGCATGCAGGTTTCAGTTCCAGGGATATAGAAATATCCTTCACCATAAGCGTCGCAAACGCGTACGTATTCTACGGGTTCAGGCTCTGCAACTACTACATCAGCTGCACGTGCACCAGAAACTGCAACGAGAGCTGCAGCGGAGCCGAGAAGAAGGCTCTTAATGTTCATATCTGACCTCCAGTCAAAGTTTATATTGGGTCGGGTTCACGAAGTTCAGAAAGCTGGACCCGATCCCCTTAACCGAAAAAGTCGCACCCAAGCGCTCCTTCTTCATGAATCGAACATACTCAGCAATTATTCTGTTTCAATAAAGAAATGATCGAAACGGGATTATCAACGTTTGTATAGTGATGCGTGTTGCACAAAAGACACAAAATCACCGCACAAGTTGTGAAAATCGGCAGGTAATATGCGTTTATTTCCGACAGAATGACGGAAAATCTATTGTTTTATGATTCTTTCGGCCGACAATAATCTCGCGTTTAGACGTTTTGATTGAGACAATAGAATAGATAAAACCGAAATATCGGAAGAATCATCATGTTCCGAAGCAATGGTAATGGTTCCATAAAAAAAATGTAAAATGACTACGTCCATGGTTAAAAATGTATGAATGTTTATTAAAATAGAATTATTTGCATAAAAGAGAGAAAATGACTTGAACTTCGTAACAAGAATGTTTATTGGCGGTTCTTGGAGAGGTGGCCGAGTGGTCGAAGGCGCTCCCCTGCTAAGGGAGTAGGGCTCAAAAGGCTCTCGAGGGTTCGAATCCCTTCCTCTCCGCCATTCCCCTTAAAAAAACACTTTATAATCAAGTTGTTATTTTATCTCGGGTGAAGCTCTTCCCCCATCTCTTCCCCCATTAAACTTTTGCTATAAAGCCTGTAGTTTGACGCACACTTATACAGTTGTAGCTTGACGCGCACTTTTGCAGTATTTGACAACGGTTTTGCAGTAATTCAATTTCCATAACTGACAAATTTGAGGCGTGTTCATGTAGCGCGTTGTCGTATGGCTAGTAAGAGCAGCTAAAAATAACGATAGATTCAGATGGAATGTTCACCATAAGTTCTTTTTTGGAATTTCAAAATACTCATGGCATTTTTATCGATGTTAACGGGGGCGAAGAAAAATGGACGACTCAATAATAAAAAAGCTGAGTTAAAATCCGTAATACGTAATATTCTGGCCAATGATAATGGAGATACATCTCAAAAACCTATTATTTAGATGTATGTCCATGATGGTATGATTGATGTCAAACTATCTGCATCAGCAATTGGAAAACCACAGATCAAATGAGGTTTTTATCGAATGATGTTGACGTAATCTTTTTTCTTATAAGATCAAAGAAAGGCATTAAAATCAATTAGTAAGATGATATTTATAGAAATCACGTCAAAGCGCAGAACTCTTTTTCGCTTTTCACAGCATTTTAGGGCAGTTGATTTTATAAATTTACGGTGGTCATAATTTTCTTCAAAGCCGATTTTTCGGGCTTTTAAATGTGCTTCAAGGGTTTTTAAAATTTCTGTATGACATTTCAATGAAAAATAACAGACAGTCAATTTTTGTCATGATTTCAGGCGTGCCGATTAAATCCACGTGTCAAATTTATTTTTCGAGATTTACTGCTATATTACAGAAAAGCTATTTATTTTCCAGTACGTTACCATGCAATAACGGTTTATTGCGCCATATCCCGTTTACTGTAATAAACAATGTCAAACAATAGCTACCACTTACCCTTTATTAGATATCGTTCTGAATGAATTATCGAAGGAAAGTTAATCATTTTTCGGGCAATATTTATCCAACATTTTCAGCATATATCGAACAACATCAACCTTTAATCGTGCTGAAACATTTGTTTGCACGGTATGAATGTGGACTGTGTCATCAATATCTGCCAAGTCCAATTCACTTAAAAAGAGATAGGTCAATTCCCGTTCTGACTTCTTGGTAATGTAGATATTTGTTTCACCAGTTGTATATGTAATTTGTCCCTTTAACGTAACAGCCGGATGATTGCTCACGTTGATATATATTGTTTCATCCCTGTTGTTTTGATTAGCTGCAGAACTTTTTGATGAATCGAATAATTTAATATCAAAGCGGCTTCTTGGTTTATTTGCGCATTTGAAGCTAATGACACCTTTCCGTGTATTCACTACTTTTGGTGAATGAGGATCAAATTTGTCAAAAAAATATGCATTGAAATGATCCAATTTTCTATCATTGGTGACAGATTGAGGAACATATCTGGTCAAAAAATCTGGAATATCATTTGTTATATCATCAGGAGGAAATACCTGTAGGGGACGACGAGGTGTAAGTCTATTTATCTTGTTCCATATTACATATGGTTCGAGATCGGCTTGGTTCTCATGATAGAATTTTACTAGGTCACGTGTGTATTGCGAGATTATACTTTCATAATCACTATAATCTTTTTCATCGAATATGGTTTTCACATTTTCTGGCGCAAATGGGTTTTGCTCTTTTGTTCCTTCAAGTGCTGCGCAAAGATTATTCGTTGAAAATATAAGTATTATAAAAAAAATGAAAAACCGCATTATCTGATTGTCTATCATTTCATCCAATTGATGAGTGATTTATCTTCCTTTTGAGGGCAATATTTGTCTAACATCCGCAATGAATATCTAACCGTATTAACATTTAAACGAACTGACGCATTTGTTTGCACGGCATGAATGAAGATGGGATCGTCATCATCTGCTAAATCCAATTCACTTAAAAAGAAGTATGACAACGCCCTTTCTGATTGCGGCGTATTATCAATAACTATTTTGACCTCATCAGGGTCGTATATAATGTGTCCCTTAACAGTAATTGTTGGATGTTTTCCTACATTAATGTTTATAGTTTCATCAAAACTTTTTGGGACGCGCGCACCTGCACCAAACATATAAATGTGAAAGCTGCCTCTAGGTTTGTTTGCACATCTGAAATTAATAATTCTGTTTCTTACACCGCCATCGGGATCTTGTTTAATATCACCGAAAAAAACCGAACTAAAAGACACCAACTTTCCAAAAGATGTGAAAGTACGGGGGAGATCCCGTTTTAAATTATCAGGAATATCCCTCATTGAACCATCAGGAAATTCAATTGGTGATGAACCTGCTTCGATGATGGAATCGTGCATAATAAATACAGTGTTAGCATCGTATTCTGATACATCTTTTTCATAGAAATTCGCCAAATCTTTTGCGTAGGCTGAAATCAGTCGTTCATATTCTTCATAGTCTTTTTTATCGAATATATCTTTTACATTTTCAGGGGCATTTATATCATGTTCTTCGTGATCTTCATCGACGGCAGCATTAAGATTGCTGGTTAAAAATATCGATAATAATAGAACCATCAAAAATCGCATCGTTTCCCCTTCACGATATTTTCAGAATATGAGTGTGATCCATCGACTGGTTTTAAAGTTTTTCTTATGCATAATAAGTTTATGAGGTAAACAATAAAGATAGTTAGCTGTGAGCCATTCATTCAGTTCATGCAGCTAGGTTTGCGCTAATACACTGAAAAAATTTAAAAAAGCGATATTTATTTTACAAAAACAGCATTCATATAAAGCTAAAAAACTGTTGTTTTTTCCTCTGTGGACATTATCGACCGCCATCAATTTTTATTCAAAATTACCATGTGTTTGTTGAAATGTACCGAAGCAAAACCTCTAAGTTCCTAGAAATGCTTCTTGGCCAGTATTTTATGAAAAGCAGTACATAAAGTGTATGGGATGCTCCAGAAATACCGAATGAATTTACTTTGTTGAGTGCGTGTTTCTTAAAAAGATTATGGTGCAATATCCATCCGGTTTAGAAAACACGTGATGTATTGTTCTGTGATGGCAGTTGAAATGAGAGTAAATTGACCGTCTGGTGTCGTTGGTCAATTGTTGTCCATCATATCATTTTTAGCGCAAATTATTTTACATATATCATCCTGTGATCTTCGAACATTATAAAGATTTTTTCGTTGACTCTTGAATGGAAAAAAGAACAATAAGGGAACAAAATGGAGTCGGTATGATGAATGGTGTGCAAATTCTTGCAAAGCATCAAGACGATGTTGATGCTTTGGTTGATCTTTATCATGGGGACGTGAAATCGCTTATTGTGGCTTTATTGCAAGAAAGAGAGTTGCTTATTCAACAAATAGAAACGGCATCTAATGCTATGTCATATGGCTTTACGCGAGGTTGGAAAGCAAAAATACCAGACGAAAGAATTACCTTTTAATATGCATTTCGCTTCTTAATTTTTGCAGCGTTTAGGCTTGATGGCGGTTTGGGCAGTCGCATAAGTTTAATCAAGGTTATGGTAGAAGCTTTTAATGTTTTAAAGCATTCGTTACTGTTAAGAAAATTATTCATTAAATAATAAAAATGCTTTATATATCATGCATGAAATAGAATTTCTCAGTACGAGATATAAGAGGCACTAAAATGAAGCTTACCTCAATGATTGCATTGGCAGTAAAGTGGACAGTTAATGAGCGGATTGAAGAGTTTGCGGAGTGGGGGGAAGCGTGTCAAGAAAGAGAAAGAAGGTACGAGGAATGCCTTAGTGCTGCTTTGTACACGGGCGATACCGTTCGATATAAGAAACTGTTAGCCACGCGTTATCCTGATTGCTGATAATTTTTTGATTTTGTAAACAATAAAAGCCCCTATAAAAGGGGCTTTTTATTTATTCAGTATAAATTGGGATATTCTTCTTTCATTTCGCTGTAGTAAGTTTCTAAACGTTTCATAAAACGTGCTTTTATGCCTTGTGCGACATCAGCTTTTGTTACCTCTGGCATATAAAATTTCATGTAGGAATTTGCTGTTTGTAGATCTGCTTTTGAAGGTCCGAGAATTTTGGCCATAAATGCTGCTTTTGTTAGATTATGAAGACGGCAGAAAGCACTCGCAATTTCTGCATAGATTGCCCTGATGTTTGTAACATATTATGTTAATCTTTTCTGTCCGATATTCTTCAAAAGCCTCATACGTGCAGTTTCGTATATCATGATGATTATTTTTCGAGCCTCGCCTCATGCATAAGCAAGGGCAGGGGAGAGGTGAACGCATTTTATTTAAAAGGCGTGTTAAATAGAAGCAGGCTTCGCCTGCTTTATCAATGTACCAATTATCTTAACGTCTGGATGTTCATGAAGGGAACTAACTTTACTAAGAGATAGGGGTATAACGCTAATTGCAGCGTCAAAACTTTTATGAATAAAGTCATTAAACAGCGATACAACACAGGTTTCGGAAAAAATATGAAAACTTGGTGGAGCTAAGCGGAATCGAACCGCTGACTTCTTGCGTGCGATGCAAGCGCTCTCCCAGCTGAGCTATAGCCCCCGAAGATTTAAACGGATCATTCAAATCACGATAGATAAATAGATCTCGATTTTATCAAGATCAAGAATAATTTTAATTTGTGATAAGGGCTTTAAAAATAAAAAAGGAGGCAATGATTGCCTCCTTAATTCTTGATGAAAATTGAGTGTTAATTCATTTTGCGAGGTTCTTTGAAAACCTCTACCGGAGGTAATTCGCCGGTATATTTCTCAATTTCAGCAACAGCTGTTTGACCACAATTGGCTTGAGCCAATTTTGAAGTTGTAACACTTACTGTGAGGTTGTTCACATCGCCATAACGGCAAAGTGTTTTCGGTTCCAATGGATTAACTGGATCATACCAACCACCTTCATTGATACGGATAACACCAGGACGAATGACATCTGTTACCTTAATGCCAACCAAAATCTGACCACGATCATTATAAGCGCGTGCAATATCACCATCTTTCAATCCACGTGCTTCCGCATCTTTTGGATTGATCCAGCAAGGTTCACGGCCGCCAATAGCATATTGCTCACGCAATTTAGTGCCACATAGCTGTGAGTGTAAGCGGTAGATTGGGTGATTGGCTGCAATGTGAAGTGGATACTTCGTTGTTGGGCCATCTAACCGTTCAATCGGTTCCATCCATGTTGCATGTGGTGGGCAGTCATCATATTTCATCTTCTCGATATTGAGCGAGTAGATTTCGATTTTTCCTGATGGTGTACCCAATGGATTCATCAATGGATCTTCACGGAATTCCCCATAACGAACAAACTTTCTCTGTTCGTCCTTGATTGGGAAAGCTAACGCTTCATTGCTATTCCAGAAAGTATCAAAAACAGGCATTTCCATGCCCTTTGCACGGGATACCATGCGAGCACCTTCGTAGAAATTGCGGATCCATTCCATTTCGGTCAAGCCTTCGGTGAATTCTTTGCCTTTGCCTAGGCGTTCGCTGATGGCAGCAAAAATATCGAAGTCTGAGCGTGCTTCATACATAGGTTCAACGAGTTTTTTCATTGGAACGATATGGCTTAATGCATAATCGCCCAATTGTTCAATGTCGTTACGTTCGTATGAAGTTGTTACAGGTAAAACAATGTCAGCATGACGTGCAGATGGTGTCCATTGGAAATCATGAACAACAAATGTGTCCAACTTTTTCCAAGCTTCAACCATTTCGTTACGGTTTTGCTGGTGAACAAATGGATTTCCACCTACCCAATATACCATGTGTAATTCAGGAAGGACGATATCGGAACCATTATACTTAATTGTTTTTCCTGGATGGAGGAGTGACTCAACGACACGGCATACAGGAATAGCATTTGTTTTTGGCTGACATGCAGATTCTGTAGAATTTGGCTCACAACCTTTCGGCAGATCTTCAACGACAGGTGCAGGACCGTCAGTAATACCATTCAAGATCGGGCTGTAAGCTGTTGGTGTACCACCGCTGCAGTAATGGTAACTGAAGCCAAAACCACCACCTGGAAGACCAATCTGTCCAAGCATTGAACAAAGTGTAACAATCATCCAGTGTGCTTGTTCACCATGATGTTGGCGTTGCATTGACCAACCGCCAGCAATCATCGTGCGATCTTTTGCAAAGTCGCGTGCGAGTTGTTTGATGACATCTGCGTCAATACCACAAATCTTTGAAGCCCACTCCGCAGTTTTCTCTACACCGTCTTCTTCGCCTTTGAGATAAGCCTCAAATTTGTCATAACCAACGGTATATTTCTTCAAGAATGCTTTATCGTGAAGATCTTCTTTGTAAAGCGTATGAGCAATACCGATCATCATTGCAACATCGGTTTGTGGACGCGGTGCGATCCATTCACCATTGAGCAGTTGACATGTTTCGGTCTTGATAGGATCGATACAGATGACACGAATGCCGGCTTTTTTAACCTTTTCCAAGCCTTCATAGCCACCATGGTCAGGAACAAGCCAACCGATCTGGTTGGTATTAACCGGGTTACAACCCCAAAATACCAATGTCTTTGTGTTTTCTTTAACAACGTCCCAAGACGTACATTGTTCGTAAACTTCCAAAGAACCGACAACGTGTGGCAGAATAACCTGAGCAGCACCAGTGGAATAGTCACCCAATCCGTTCACAAAACCACCAGTGGTTTTGAGCATACGACGCAACAAAGTACGGCAGTTATGCAATTTACCAGGGCTTTGCCAGCCATATGAACCACCATAAAGGCTTGATGAACCATATGTTTCGCGCACGCGTTTAATTTCGCCTGCAACCAAATCAAGAGCTTTATCCCAGCTTACGCGTACGAAATCACCCATACCGCGTGTTTCAGGATCAGCGCCTGGACCTTTTTCCAACCATGCACGACGTACCATTGGATATTTGATACGTGATGGAGAATAGATCGAGTCCATCATACCCTGTAGCATTGGAGTCGGATGTGGATCCTTTTCCCAAGGCGTAACTTCAACCAGACGGCCATTTTCTACACGGCCACGGAAAACACCGAAGTGGCCGCCAGACATTGTAAGTTTGGTAGCTTCTTCAGCTTGAGCACCACGTGTGAGAAGCGATCCACTCGCTGCCCCAACCATGGCCATTATAGCACTGCTTTTCAAAAATGAACGACGGTTCATTTCAGGTAAAGCAATCTTTGTTTTGTCGAATGACATGGCATTCTCCTAGTGTTTGACGGTCTTTCCTGCGATGACAGGATTTTGGAAAGACGATAAATAAATAACAAGTAATTCGATCAATTTTGTGTATAAGCTGGACATGGCAACCATGCTGATTGACTCCAGCATTTTCGGAACCCAATCTAAAAGCCGCGTCGCCAATTGGTCAATTTCCTTTGACCTTCTTTGACGTAGTGCCTCGGCAAGTGCTGCTAGTTCCAAAGCCAAATGATCTGCAGGCTCTTTGCATGAAGCAGCGACAGAAACATCCAACTCCTTCAATATTTCCATCATTTCAGCATAAGGTTGCTGATATAGACGGCCATTGGCATTCTTATAATAGCTTTCATAAGGCGGTACAGCATTTGGACCAGCCGCACCATCAAATAATCCGAAATATTGATGCGAAAGTACTTGATCTAAATCCTCGATAGATTGATTGCGGAAATAATCCGCAATCAACGTTGTCAGGTCAACCGCTTCCAAAGTTTCACCGAAACTTGCAAGAAAATCTTTAACACGGTCAGACTGACATTCCTCTAGGAGTTTATGATCAGGGGGTGCAATAAAGAATTGTGAAAACCAGTCCACAATCGCTGCTTGCACCAAACATTCCCGTGCAATGATTGTTTCTTCAGAGGTGTCAGAAGCGTTTGACAAAGTGGCGGACATTAGTGTGCGCCTCCGTCATCATCATGCACATCTTTCGAGTGGTTCTGCAGGTAGCTCAAGAGAAGGCGATATTGATCAGGTGACAATGATGTATACCGTTTCATCGCATTCAAGTTACCAATCCATTGGTTAGCAAGCAAATGCCCCGATGCTGGTAGAGAGTGACATACGCCACATGTTGAGCTGAACAGATTAGATGAATAAGTCCACAAGTTGGAAAGTGCTACGTTAAGTTCCGTATTGCTTGTCCATACTTCAACGCTGACAGGATACCATTTTTGTTTGGTTTCCTCATCAACAACAGCATCACCAACCTTGGAAGCAGCAATAGCCTTTTCACCCAAGACAGCATACATAATACGCTGACCTTTCAAGGCATAAATAACTGATGGCGCGCCGTCCATTTGCCAACCGTCTACACGTACTTTCAATTTGCCATCTTTACGGTCAATAACTGAAAGTTTTGCACTTGCTAGCAACTTGCCATCTTCATCGCCAGTTGCACTTTCGTCCAAGTGGAATGGCTTGGTGTATACGGCGTAAAGCGTATTGGCACTGTTGATTTCACTTTGTGATGAGGTCGGCAATGTTGCACCAACTTTGCTGGTTTGCTTTACCATGACGACTTCTGGTGTGCGGTTTGGTTCTGGTTGTCCAGGAGCCGGCAGATCAACACCAGGCAATGTCTTGATATAAGCAGCCATTGCATGCAGGTCTTCATCAGGAAGAAGCTTTGTATTTTCAATAACTTCAGCCATATCGCCACCAGCAATCTTGCCAATTGGGCTCTTGCCGGTTTTCAAATAGTTGTAGATTGAAATTTCTGGCCAGAAACCAATACCTGTTTCATCCTGACTGATGTTCGGGAAGTGAGCCAAACCATCCGGTGTTGCACCACCACCGTAACGCATTCCACCTTTGATTACGCCCATGAAATTACGGGTAGAGTGACATTCTGCACAGTGACCAGCAGCTTCAACAAGATAACGACCGCGTTCTAAAACAGCATCGTTTGATTTGCTTGCCGTTGATGTCTTTTCAGCTTCCAGAGGCTTTCCGTCAAGAAATGCAAGACGCCATACACCTATGCCACGACGCATATTGAATGGGAACTTTAATTCATGATCTGGCGCTACACCTGAAACAGGTTCCAACGTTTTGATATAAGCAAATAAGTCGCGTACATCGTTTGCTGTCAACTTCTGATAAGAGGTGTAAGGAAAGGCTGGGTATAGGTTTTGACCATCTGGCATTATGCCGTTAGGGCCGACACCTTCACGAACAGCTTTAGTGAACTGTTCAAGTGTCCAGCTTCCGATACCGTCTTTCTTGTCTGGTGAAATGTTGGGCATATAAAAGCGCCCAAATTCTGTGTCCAATGCACGTCCGCCGCCTAGTTTTAGCGGATCTTCTTGGTTAGGTGTGGTGTGGCAGGTTGCACAATCGCTGGCAACAAAAACAATGCGACCATTTTCCAAATTAGGAGCTGCATTATCTGCTACATCCCGTGTCGGGTGTGTTAGCGACCATGTAATAGGAGAAGTAAGGACAAAAAATCCTACGATACCTAAAACAATAAGAACCAAAAGCCACCGGGTTAACCGTTTCATATTATGGGGTCCTTCTTTTGACTTTACAATAGAATTGAGAACCTCCCAATTTTCTCAACCCTAGATTGTTAGTGCCGTGACATAATTAGCCATGTAATTTAGCTTATTATTTTTCTAAATTATCACGAATTCGTGATAAAAAAAGTACAAATTGAAGATCTAGTGAAAATAAAAATAATAAAATAAAAACAATAAGTTATCTCTTGATAAATATCAAAAGTTATGTATATATCATTTTTATAGTCCCAAAATGGGACAATCAAATTTTCTAAAAATGGGTCAAAAAATATGAGTTTTTAGAGAAGGTATTTTGCTGGCTTAAATCGATTTGATTCGTAAAGTTGTATAATTTTGAGAGATTTGAGGAAATTTTTTTAAAGAATATGAGTATTATAATCCAGTTTTATGAGCACTCTGTTTTTTGCGATTATTAAGATTTTATTGTCGCTTCGGTCATGACAAATAGAATATTTTATCAATAGGAGTGGTGTTTTATTTTCTATAGGCATCAAGCTATTAAAAACCTTGCAGCATTACATTTACACCTAAAGATGTGGCGATATTCATACCTAGAGTTGTAGCTGGCTTTGGTGGATATTTTGAATGCTGAAAACGAATTGATGATGGCAGAATTGCAGTTTTTAAATTGTATCAAAACATTAGCAGATCCGGTATCGGCGTTTTCAACTTTTAAAATTAAGCTACGACAAGTATTTATGATATATCTATAATGATTTTTGCATCAAATTTCATGATGCGGTGTAACTAAATCAATAAATAAAAGTAGAATAATAAATTACCAGATATGGTCATTATAAAATAAAAAGAAAAATAGTTTTTATCATTCGATTTAAACAGGTAAAAGTTTTTAAGAATTTGATTAAATCAAAACATCAGTACTTTGTGTCACATATCGTAATTTCGTAACGTTTAGAAAGTTACGAATTTATCAAAAAGTATTGGTTTTCTATTATGACACATAGTCAAAAACGACTTGGTTTTTTCACCCGTCTGCTCGATTCCGTACCCGCTGGAGAACGATATCGATTAGCGGAAGAACAAATCAGTTATGCAGAGGCATTAGGATATGAAACAGCTTGGGTTGCCCAACACCATTTCCACCCTGTGGAAGGCGGGTTGCCATCGCCATTTGTGTTTCTGGCAAATTTAGCCGCCAAGACTAAAGCAATCAGATTGGGGACGGGGGTGATAACGCTTCCAATGGAAAATCCAGTGCGCGTAGCTGAAGATGCGGCGGTGCTTGATCTATTGTCGAATGGACGTTTAGAACTGGGGTTTGGAACAGGTGGCACACGAGAGTCTTTTGAAGTCTTCGGTGTTGATCCGGATAAAAGGGGTGATGTTTACGCCAAGAATTTAACGGTTTTGCGGCGCGCTTTTTCAGGCGAGGATCTTTGGGGAGGAAACCATCTATATCCTGCAGCGCCTCATCTTCTTAAAAGATTTTGGATGGCGACATTTTCGCCTTTTGGAGGGAAATTGGCAGGAGAAGCCGGTGATGGATTGATGCTATCGCGCACCCAACCGCGGCATAGCGAAAACCCAGATGCTTCACTTTGGGATATACAAAACCCTATTATTGATGCGTATCTTGCCGCTTTGCCGAAAGGTGTAACACCGCGTATTATGGCGTCGCGCAGCTTGTTTGTATCAACCGATCGCGCACATGCCTTGCAACTGGCAGAAAAGGGGTTGAAAAGTGCTGCGGAGCGTTTTGGAAGAGCAGGACAGAAAGCAAAAAGTGACTCGCTTGAAGACCTGATCAATGCTGTTGACCAACATGTTGGCACGCCGGACGATGTCATCAAATCGTTGAAAAGAGATACCGCACTTCAAAGAGCGACCGATATTGTATTTCAGGTACATTCTGTAGATCCTCCACATGAAGATATCATGAAGTCGATTGCTTTAACCGCAAACGAAGTTGCACCAGCACTCGGTATCCCTGTTTTGCAACATTAACAATTTCAATCGAAATCCATATTTAAGCACGCCATTGGAGAATATTATGAGTGTTGATGTTATTGATCAACTTGTGGGGCAACCCCTTGCTATCCGAAAAAGACGTCCGATCACGATCGAACAATCGCAGAAAAGCTATGATGCGCTATTTCATGTCAAGCCACAGGCTAGTTTCACACTGGCAGAACGATTTGCGGTTGCTGTTTTTGTTGCACATCTTCACCAACATAAACAAGCAATAGAGTTCTATGAAAGTCAGTTGCAAGCACTAGAACCTCAACTGCTAGATAGTATTCGCACTATCGCCATTGAAGCAAAAAGCTCAGGTCCATTTGGTCAATATCCGGCAGGGCCACTCACCCGTGAAGATTTGAATGGAAAAATATGGCAGTCAAGCAAAGAAGAAGACGATAAACTTACAAAAAAGCTAACGAGTGCACTGAACCATACACATCTTTTGGTATTTCACCCACGAGATAGTAAAAAGAAAGATATTGATGCTCTGACAGCAAATGGTTGGCAAGAAAACGATATAGTAACATTGTCGCAGCTGGTATCGTTTCTGTCCTTTCAAATCAAATTGGCTATTGGCTTGCAGGTATTATCGCAAATAGCTTGATGATATCTTTCGATAATACGCTGAAAATATACCAGAAATACTATTTCCCTTTCATTCAAATAAGATAGGTAGAATGCGCCATGTCATTCAATGAAAAACCACAAAACGATAGCCATAAAGCACCGGTGCAGTTTTCCCGAGCTAACTTGGATTGGCTGCCATGGGTAAAGCCAATTGACGAAAATGAATTAACTGAACATGAAATCGAGTCATTGGTGGAGCCAGCCCGCACAAAGTCAGCCTATTTCAGGCTTCTTGCACGTGATCCCGATGTGTTGGAGGCAAGAACACGCACTGATAAAGATATTTTTTATAATACCGTTGACGGGCTTCCGCGTGCGGAACGTGAATTGGCTGCTGCTGCGACATCGCGGGTAAATGGTTGTATATATTGTGCCTCTGTCCATGCCCGTCATGCGGCTGTTTATTCAAAACGGGATAAAGATGTTGATCGTCTTTTAGAGGAGGGGACAGGTGTTGATTTGGGACGGCGTTGGAATGCAATTATTGCTGTTGCCAAAGCTCTGACGCAAACACCATCAGCCTTGACCAGTTCCCATATAGAAGAACTGAAAGCGTCAGGATTGCATGATGATGAAATAAGCGATGTTATACACGCTGTTAGTTTTTTTAATTGGGCAAATAGGCTTATGTTATCTCTCGGAGAACCAGCTATCCCTGAGGCGTAAACACGGATTGAGGCAAAATAAATGGTATATTATCATTAGGAATTGTCCCGACAGACAAATTGCATTGATAAATGTCGCGTAAGTTTTGTGTCGTTAACACCTCAAGAGGTGTGCCTTCATAAGATATGCTTCCCTGATGCAGTAATACAATTTTATCACTGTAATGGGAAGCTAGATTAAGATCATGCAAAATGGTTACGACACCACCACCGCGGTTAGCAAAATCACGCGCAATGTCCATAACAACGAGTTGGTGACGGATATCAAGACTGGCGACGGGCTCATCCAGCAAAAGCCAACAAGGATTGTTGTTATAGCTGGGTGACCATATTTGGCATAATACGCGGGCAAGCTGAACGCGTGCCTGTTCACCCCCCGACAACTCCTGATAGTATCTGTTTCCGTAACCAGCAAGATCAACCCGCTCTAGGGCAAGTTCTGGTAAATATTTTTGCTTTTGTAATCTTTCCACATCTGCTGAAAGGCCAAGCTTTACGACCTCATTAACCAGAAATGGAAAACTCAACGCTGTCGATTGCGGCAGTATAGCCCGTTGTAAGGCAAGGTGTCTCGCTGTCTCGCTTGCAATATCTTTACCGTTTAACTGAATGACACCGCTATATTTAAGATCACCGCTTAATGCTTTGATAAGGGTCGTTTTTCCTGAACCATTTGGACCGATGATGGTTGTCAGATTTCCAGCAAGGGCTGTAAAATTCAAGTTGCGCAATATGACCTTGTTGCCACGTTTCACGTTAAGGTTTTTTATTTCTATCATTGGTCAATGGCTCCGCGTTGGCGTAGCAATATCCATAGAAAAAATGGTGCACCCAACAGTGACGTTACAATACCAATGGGTAACTCTGCTGGCGCTACGATAAAGCGCGAAAACGTGTCTGCTAGAATAAGAATGCTGGCACCCAATAAGGCTGAACCAATAATAAGATAGCGATGATCGGGTCCAATTGTTAATCTTAGGATATGGGGGATAACAATTCCAATAAAACCAATAATACCGCTAACCGCAACAGCGGCACCGCACATGAGAGCGACAAGTAGAATTACAAAATATTTTGTACGCTGGACTGAAAAACCTAAATGCCCTGCAACAGCTTCCCCTAGAGAAAAAGCGTTCATCGCGCGCGTTAAAAATGGCGAAAATAGCAGGCCAGCTAAAATAAAAGGGCAACAAAGCCATACACGTGACCAGGTCGTGCCGGCAAGTGATCCCAAATTCCAGAATGTTATATCGCGCAACTGATGGTCATTGGCCATAAAAACCAATATGCCCAGCGCGCTGGCGCATAATGCACTCAATGTAATTCCGGCCAATAACATGGTTGCTATAGAGGTGCGGCCTTGTCTTGTGGCAATGGCATAAAGAATAAATGTTGTTATGAGGGCGCCGATAAAAGCACCAATAGCAATATGGAATTTTCCCAACAAAAGCGAAATACTGGGCATAGAGCCACCTAGCACAATCATAGAAACAGCCCCTAAGCCGGCACCTGACGAAATTCCCATAATGCCCGGATCAGCCAAGGGGTTACGAAACAGCCCTTGCATAAGAACGCCCGACACAGACAGTGCAGCCCCAACCATTACACCAAGAACGAGACGCGGCAATCTGATATTCATAATAACAAGATAATCTCGGGTGAAAGTCGTTTCATAATGATAAGACGATAAAAGAGATTGAATAAAATTTTTGACTGAAACGTCGTAAGCTCCAACAACAAGGCTGAACCACATACTGAATAATAATAAAATTGATAGCACAACGATGGCCAACTTTGCTCGGCATGTCCGATTATCAATAACCGTCTTTATTGCGCTGTTAAGGGCGATCATCTTGCGTGTTCTCTTATGCGAGAAAATAACATTATCGTCTTCGTCACTATCTCTATTTGTCTTTTTTAAATAATGGACATATTCGGCTTAAAACCCGTAGGCTTATCAAAGAAATCCAGTAAAAAACTAGAGTTCGTCCTTGTATAGAACGTTGATGACATCTCTGGCTGCCGATGCTGTTCTTGGGCCAAAGCTCAACAAATAAAGCCCATCCATTTGAATAACAGCTTTATTCTTACCAGCCGGTGTCATTTGTATAGCCGGCAAGGCAAGAACTTGGTCGATTGTTGTGGTTGAGCCAGCATGGCTCATCATCAAAATGAAATCAGGTGCGGCATTAATGATCGCTTCATCGGTGATAAGCTTATAACCATCATAATCGGTAACCGCATTTGTTCCACCTGAAAGGGCGATCATTCCATCTGCCGCAGTATTTTTGCCGGCAGCCATGATGCGACCGTTTTGTACGGTCATGACAAACAAAATCCGTTTGGGCAAAATCTGTTTGGCCTTGGTAACTTTGTTTAATAGCTTATCGTTTTCAGAAAAATCATGTTCTACACGGTCTGCAAGCTTTTTGGCTTGCTCATTTTGATGCAGTGCTTCCCCCACTTTCAATATTTTCTGGATTACACCATTCTGGGTAAAATGTTCAGGAATGATAACCATTGGAATTTCAGCGTGTGCTAGTATTTCAATGGTTGATGGTGGGCCACTGCCTTCAATAAGCAATATGCCATCAGGAGATAGTGAAAGGACGCCTTCTGGGGAAAGATTACGCATATATCCAACGTCCGGTAATTTAGTTGCATCTGGTGGATAATGGCTTGTTGTATCACGGGCAATTAGACGATTTTCAGCACCGAGAGCATAAACAATTTCTGTTAGCGATCCCCCAATCGAAACAAATTTTCCCTGTTCGGGAAGTTCAGAAACTGTCCTTGCCAACACTGACATATTGAAAACAACTGGAAGAAGGATGAAACCAGTAAAAAAAACATGCCAGATTTTTGTCAAATTATGACAAATAACCTTGAAAAAGTTGCGGGCAAGGACAGAAGTTTTGAACGACATATTATGCTTCTCGAATGAATTTTATGCAGCAGGTGATACCAATGGAAGCGTTGCCAATAGTGAACGACAATCTTCGCGTTCAGCGTCACCAGCATTTCGCTTACCAAAAAATTGCAGTATCATTCGTCCATTACTGTCAAAGGCTTCCAGCGAGCTTATATGACCATCACTTGTCGGTTTGCGCACATACCAAATACTATCAATGCCGGCGGTGAGGAGATGCAGATGAAACTTTTCATCAAGAATATTAAACCAGCCATCAACCGTTTTGATATTTTGAACTGTGCCAGTAAAAATTTGGATACAACCAGGATTTCCAACAAAACACATAATTGGAATTTGTTGGTCAATGGCGCCTTTTAGCATAAGCTCAATCGAATTAAGCTCAACCTTGTTGGCGTAGTCTGTGCCGATGAGTTTCACAGCATCGTGTCGGCCAATTTTCAGTTCGGTCAATATATCGTGGAGTTGATGAACATCTGTCATATTTTCCCAACGCTGGCGAAACAGCTCTATATTCGCGTCTTGTGTCGATTTATCATCAGTTTTTACTAAAAGAGAGGTTTTCACCGCACTTGTTGGCGCGCCTTCTTGAAGAAGTGAGTGAAGCGTATGCCATTCTTCAAGATTGGTACCTTTTGCGGTATATAACTTGAATATCGCATCGCCATAAGCATCAAAAAACTGGAAACTTTTCAGCTTATTGTCATGTATTGTTATATCTCTGGAAAAGGCGAATTTCCATTTATCCTGAAATATTCGAAGGTCAATTTCACCCAATGTCAATGATGCATCAACACCTTGAAAAATATTTTGGAAATGTCCCGTTCTTTCATGAACGGCATACTCATTGCGTGTTAGCGCAAGTACTTCATTAAGCTTGGTTGCATGTTTCAATAACAGTGATACATCAGGACGTAATCTTTGTGCCTGATTAACCGTGCAGTAAGCATCGAAGAGTTCTGCTTCTGATATGCCGATAGAATTTGTAAATTCTTGATCGCGCATATCTTTGTGTTTCTCTCTTAGCTCTAAAATTTCTTCCGCAGTGTAAGACATGAATGTAATTGCCTGTTTTATTTGTTTAAAATCAACTTGCCCAATTTGGTGATCTTGAGCCGATATTCTGTGCCGTCGTGAATAATGACAATCTCACTGGCAACGCCAAACAAATCTTTGCTATCGATGATTGGAACACCATTGCGTTGCATATTCGAGGTTTCTGCTTTGTTTTCCTGTATTTTATTCATTGTTGGACAAACTATTTATTTTTATATGATAAAAATTATCATGTTTTTATTGCTGGAACAGAGCCATGACGCAAGCTCCATAATGAAAACCTGCTAGAATTTTTGGACGAAAGACACTTTGAAGCTACGCCCCGGTTCGCTATAATAATCCTTGGGATTTGTTGGATTGGTTGGCAGATCGACAGCGTTCCAATAACGTTTATCGAAGAGATTATAAACGCCAGCCTGGATGCGTGGTCCCGATTTGCCGAAAGGTTCCCACCAACCGGTCAGATCAACAAGCGTATAGCCCGGTGCTTTTGCAAAATCAGAGTTATTCTGCACTTTATTGCGTTTTGCCGCGGCGGTTAAAGTAATATCAGATCCCCATTGATCTTGCGCATATCCCAAACCAACAACACCTTTTAATGCCGGAACCGAATTCAAATGTTCGTCAGTATCGGTATCTTTCCCTTCAGAATAGGCAAGAGCTGCATTGGTATGCCAACCATTGGTCAAATTCCAATGCGTTTTTGCTTCTATACCAGAAATACGCACATGGGCACGGTTGGTATAAAGTTTACGAAACATCATAAATTCACGATTTGCTCCGAGATCAAACTGATCAATGAAGTTTCTGTATTCATTGGTAAATAGGCTGATTGAACCACCCAAATATTCATCACCAAGCCGCGCACCAATATCATATCCATTACTGGTTTCGGGCTTAAGGTTGGGATTACCATTCACATAATAAAATCCCAGATTGGTATAGTTGAGATAGAGTTCTGTTACGCTTGGTGCACGGAAAGCTTGTGCCCATTGGGCGTATAATGTCACCTTGTCAAAGGCATCCCATTCAAACCGCATTTTTGGCGAAAGCCTCGAATGGCTACTGTTTGAAGGATAACCCGTGAATCCTGTGGCGTGTTCATAGGTTGAAGTTTCTTGGGGGCGGTGGTCATACCAATCATATCGCACACCTGGTGTTACCCTAAAACGGTTTTCGATAAAACCAATTTCATCCTCAAGCGCAATGCCGAAGGCAGTACTATTGGTATTTGGTGCGTCAGATTGATTGGTGTGAAGGAATCTGCACCCCATAAAAGGCCCTTTAAAGGGCGGTGGCGGGCAAGTATCTTCACCACCAGCATATTGTTGAAACTTTGATGCTGCAAAATCGGTAGAAACACGCAAAGTATGTGTTGTCTGGCCGGCATCAATCTTTTTCAAACCAGCAAAATTGAAACCGTAACTGGTGTCGCGCATAAGATTGTCGCGCTGGTAATAACCGATTGGTATCGAGACACGGGTTGCCTCAGTTGCTTCATCAGTCCGTTGTCTTTGCCAATAAATGATGCTGTGCGCTTCATCAAGAAATCCGCCACCATTATAATCATAGGAGAGGGATAGTCGTTCACGACGCTTTTCATTATCTTTATCAACCGAGCCAGGCTGATATGTGGCAGACGAATTGTAAGCGTCGATGTCTTTGTCGAGGTTGAAGCGCTCTGCTGTGAAACCTATGCGCTGTGAACCATCAATATGCTGATATATCTTGAATAATAGATTATCTTGATCAAAGGTTGCTGGGTTTTCTTCAGAACGGGTGGCTCCATAACCACCACCATTAGCGTTATTATAACGTTGTTTGCCGCGTGCATAGCCACCTTGAAACAGCGCATAAGTTTGATTGGCTCGTAATGCAAAAGCTTCATCAATACGCCAGCTACGATCAGTTGAGTCATAACTGCCTTTTGTCAGGCTACCCCAATTTTTGTCGCCAGTGATAAGATCTTCTGGATCAAGTGTGCGTAACGCAACAACGCCACCAAGTGCGCCTGATCCATAAAGGCTCGAGTCTGAACCATGGATAATATCCAGTGTTGACAAGGAAGCGAAATCGAACATCGAAATGCCACCTTTCACGCCACGTGATACGTCATCAAGCCAAGGCAAGCGTATACCGTCAATTGTTGTCAAAATGCGGTTGCTATCAAGCCCGCGAATTGTGAAACTATCATTTTGCGCGTTGTAACTAATAGATGGATCAAGCCGACCAATATCGTGAACATCATCTATTTGTTTCTGTTCAATATCGTTTGCGGTGCTTCTGTTGGTCAAAACCGTTGGTTTATTAAGCTTTAAATAATCGGATTGTGAGTTAACAATAACTGGGTTCAATTCGCTTTTTTTGTTGTTTTCACTTTCCTCAGCAATTGCCATGACAGGTATCATCAGAGCAATCGTGGTCAGCGCTACACGATTTTTCAAATGTGTTTTTAAAAATGACAACATAATAAACACCCAGCTTTTTAATATAGCTTATTGTAAATGAAAGCGCTTGGCTTGCTCGTTATACTGGCTGGCTGAGCTAAAATACCAACGACCCTCACGTTGGTCTGGTACCCATAATAAACATGACTTTGTTAGTCAAGAAAAACTTGTCAATTAATTCCAACTTGGGTTATCACATTATAGTCATATTCAATGATGGAGAATTATAGAAATGTATATTGCTATGAACCGTTTTAACATTGCAAAGGGATGTGAGGACGAGTTTACAAATCGATGGAAAAACAGGCAGTCACATTTGAAAGAACTGCCTGGGTTTGTTGAATTTCAATTGCTGCGTTGTGACACGAGCGAAGACCAAGAAGCGACGTTGTTTGCTTCCCATACAGTGTGGAAAACCAAAGAGGATTTCATCAACTGGACAAAATCCCCACAATTTCGAGATTCGCATAAAAATGCAGGAAGCGGTAAGCCACTTTTTATTGGTGCTCCTAAATTCGAAGGTTTTGAGGTCATCGTTGCAGAATAAGACGATAAGCTTAAACCCAATTTGCATGAATTATGATCGTATAAGATTGTTATTAAAAATGTAGCGAAACATTGGGATGATTGGTCTGCGCTCATAACGAATCTATTAAAATGAGGTTCTATAATCATGAGCGTAGACAGACCATAAATCGCGTAATTTCACGAAAACCACGTTGTTTGTTATGAAAACTTTGGCTAAAACAACAGAAAATTGTCGACCATCAGGTGTTATTGATGTTTATGCGCAAAATTTTTTGGCCACTCATTACACTCGTTTTTTTTCTGGGTGTTATGACCGTTTGGTTTGCTGTCGGAAGTCAGGAAAGAAAGCTAAATTCTGAGCTTTCAGAATTTATCATGCAAAACAATTGGTTATCTTATGATGTCAAGGGCAAAGATGTTGTTTTATATGGCTTAGCACCTGACGCAAAAACACGCGATCATTTGATAAATGACATAAAAAATATTCCAGCTGTAGGAAACGTGTATTCCGAAATTACCTTACCTAAGAAAATTGATAATAATAGCCTTACCTTTCTTATTGATGACGATGGCATTACGTTGAGGGGAGCAATTCCTGCCGATATTGATCGCTTTGCATTGATAAATCGGGTTGAACAGAAAAAAAGCGGTATAATGGTTTATGATGAGATGGATGTTGGGGCTGATGGCTCCAATCAAATTAATCTTTTTGCCGATTATGTGATAAATCTATTGCCGGAAATGAAGGCGGGTGTCATTGAATTCAAAAATGGTCATGTGACTGCAGATGCAGCGACTTATAATATGCTACTAAAAAATCACAAATTACCGGATGGGTTGGTAACAGATAAAAATTGTGTCTGGCAAAAAGTTGAAGGCAATTTTTGGCAAAATCCCTGCGATACATCAAATATGTGACACATTAAAAATGTAACACAGCAAATATATGAAACATGAAGAATGTGACACGCCTGTGTGATCCATTCAAAATGAGACATATCAAACTGTATTGCTGATACGATCATCGCTGAAATACCAAAAAACGGCACAGCAAAGTTCAAAAATGTTGCGCAATTAGACCCTCTGTTTTGTTCAGATAGCGCACTTCCTATGATTAAATTTCTAAGTCTACATATCGCAAATGTTTAACGTTGCTGACAAATGTTCAACTTTGTCGCCCTGATGTAAGGTCGGTTTTTATATCAGTAAATCCAGTAAGACGGTCTTTGTAAACTTCATAGTTTTCCATAACCCGCATGACATAATCGCGTGTTTCTGAATAAGGAATGCGTTCTACCCAATCAACAACCTGGTCAATCGGTTGACCTCTTGGATCGCCATATCGTGCAACCCATTCTTTGGCGCGCCGCATACCAGCATTGTATGCGATAAATGTCAAAATATAGGAACCGTTGAAACGATCCAGTTGCTCACCCAGATAATGGGCACCAAGTGTTGCATTATATCCTGCATCATTGCCTAATTTGAGGGGCTGCCAGGTGATGGAATGTTTTGCAGCGACTGCTTTGGCTGTCGCGGGCATAAGTTGCAGCATTCCCTTGGCACCAGCATTGGATACCGCATTGGGGTTAAATTCACTTTCCTGCCGAGCGATGGCATACGCTAAAGCTTTACCAGATGCAGAAATATTTGCTGTATCCGGAATAGCACCAACAGGGTGGGAAAGGGCACCAACATCCATGCCGCGAAGAACAGCACTTTTTCCAATTTTTAGGCTGGTATAATGATCGCCGTTATGTTCAGCCATTCCAGCAAGTATAGTCAGTTCTCCAGGGCTGTCGAGTTCATCACTGAGTTGGCGGTAAAGAACACCTGCACGGTCTGTGTAGCCAATTTCTTCAAGCCGTTTGATCGCTAAAACCGGCTCTCGCTTTTCAAAATTCTGTTTATCTTCAAGCGTTGGTTCAGGGGAAGAGATTTCAAGGGCTTTTTCACCAATTCTCGATGCTGCCAATTGTCCATAATACGTTGTGTCGTAATGGGCTGCCTTTTTGAAATAGCTATTGGCACTTTCTTGGTTGCTGAGGGATTCTTCTGCGCGTCCCATCCAATAATATCCGCGAGAAGCAGATATCGGACGCATGGATAATTCTGTTATATGAGAAAAATGTTGGGTCGCAAGTTTTGGATCATTTAAAAATCTTAAGGCATACCAGCCCGCATGAAACTCGGCATCAGCAGCCATTGTGGGGCTTTCGGCCGCATGTGTTGCGGCTAATTGGTAGGCAAGTTTTGGCTTATTCAAATCCAGCATTTCGCGTGAAAGAACACGCCGTTCAACCCACCACATATCAGGGTTAACCAAGAGGGCCGGGTTTTTTGGTGATGTTAGCATCAACTGTGCGGCTTCTTCATAATGCCCCGAGCGACGCAAATATTGGATTTGTGCGTAGAGAAAAACCGGATCATTGCGTAAATTTTTATCGACATTATCCAGTTTCTTTTGCGATGAAGCATCATTGGCAGCAACTGCAGAAAAAGCAGAAAATAGCGACTGGGCGTTAGCAAGCTTGGCAACACGCCCTGCTGAAGACATACGATTTGCATAAAGCATGAAACGCAAACGCTGCATATGGTCTTCCGGAAAGAGAGCAGCACCAGCTTTATTGAGCACCAATTGCTCATCTTGGTCATTCAGTTTTGTTGTGTGCCACCATGGCGCGATAATTTCATGGGCTTTTTCCGTTTGTCCCGACTTAATCAATGCCTCACAAAGTGCCGCCATACCTTGTGTCGTTATTGGCGTATTATTACCAAATCCATTGATAATTGCCTGCGGTGTGTTGGACTCATTCACCAATGCGCGTTCGAAGTTGCGGCGCATGACTTTTGCGCCCGGCCAATTTTTCAATTCCTGCATTGCAGTGGTAATTTCTAAGCTTGGAACGCCTTTTACACCCGACACACCAATAGCCCAGGTCAAAATATGCCTATCAAGGCTGTCTTTAGGCATACCATTGCGAATGATAATTGCTTGTTCCGCCTGTTGTGCGTATAGCGCATTGAGACCCGCTTTAAGGCTTTCATTGGTAACATTATTGGCAATATTAACCACAGCTGATGTTACGACATTGGCGGTTTTTGTCGCATTTTTATCATCAAGATTTGATTTATGCATTTGCACAGCATTGCTGCTCGGCTGCTTTTCAGCCAACACAATTGCAGTGGATAGCGGCCATATCAAACCACTTATAGCACACACCAACATTGCTTTTGCCGCAGAGCGAATTGGAAATTCTTCTGTCATAAATCGAAACCCACTATTTTATAATAAGCTTATAACGATAAAACCGAACCATGAAAGATGGGCGTATCAATGGTTAACACGTTAAATTCTCATATATTTTGATACGGCTTGCTGTGTAACGTCTTTTTCTCATGTATAAGACGCTATTTGTATTAACGAAAATATCTTGCTTCATTCCTATGGCAATACTATGGTCATTATCGGATAATGAAGCAATTTTCCGCACAATAATATAATTAGGGAGTTTACCATGCTCAAGGGAGCGCTGACAGCACTCATTACACCTTTCGATGAAAACGGTAATGTTGCAGAAAAAACATTATGTGATTTTGTCGAGTGGCAGGTCAAACAAGGGATTGATGGACTTGTTCCTGTTGGAACAACTGGTGAATCACCCACCCTTACATATCAAGAGCATGAACGGGTTATTGAACTTTGTGTACAACAAGTGGCAAAACGTGTGCCTGTTGTTGCTGGTGCAGGCTCAAACAATACAATTGAAGCAGTTCATTTTGCTCAATACGCGGAAAAAGCAGGTGCCGATGCGGTGCTGGTTGTAACGCCTTATTATAATAAGCCCAATCAACGTGGCATGTATGCGCATTTTTCAGCTATTGCGAAATCCATCTCAATACCGCTTATTATCTATAATATTCCGGGGCGTTCAATTATCGATATGACCGCCGAAACGATGGCGCAATTGCATAGCGAATTTAAAAATATAATCGGCGTTAAAGATGCGACCGGTAAAATTGAACGCGTCAGTGAACAGCGGGCTAAATGTGGCAAGGATTTCATCCAGCTCTCTGGCGATGACAGCACGGCTCTCGGGTTTTATGCGCAGGGTGGGGTCGGTTGTATTTCTGTGACATCCAATGTTGCACCAAGATTATGTGCAGACCTTTTTGCTGCATGTAGAGAAGGCAATTTTGCTAAGGCTCTGGAGCTGAATGATCGCCTTATGCCGCTTAATCGTGCACTTTTTATTGAACCTAGTCCTGCTGGTGTTAAATATGCCGCAGAACAATTGGGGTTATGCACAAGTCATGTCCGCTCACCAATAGTTCCTCTTGAAGACAAAACAAAACGCATCATTGATGATGCAATTCGTCACGCAGGACTTGTCAGAGTTTAAAAACAACGCCATTTGTGTATACATGAATAAGAAAAATACGTCACCTGCTTACAAAGTTGTTGCGGATAACCGTAAGGCACGTTTCAACTATGAAATTTTGGATACATTGGAGGCAGGCTTGGTGCTGACAGGTACCGAGGTCAAATCATTGCGTTCCCACCATGGCAATATTGCTGAAAGCTATGCGAGTTTTGAAAATGGTGAGTTTTGGCTGATAAATTCTTATGTGCCAGAATATACACAAGGCAATAGATTTAATCATGATCCGCGACGTTTACGTAAATTGTTGATTTCGAAAAGAGAAATGTCGCGGTTGTCCAATTCAGTTGCGCGTGAAGGTATGACGATTGTACCTCTAAAGCTTTATTTTAACGATCATGGACGGGTAAAGCTGGAAATTGCATTGGCGCGAGGCAAGAAAATCCACGACAAACGTGAGACTGAGAAAAAACGTGATTGGAACCGCGAAAAATCACGATTATTACGGGAACGTGGCTAATCCGTTTTGAAGAAAAATAGAAGATATCGTTATATTTGATACGGTTTAGCGATCAAGGCTATCGAGATAGTTGCGAGCCATCGCGAAAATTTCATGAAACATACTGTCCGTCAGGCGGCCTGTATTGGTGTTATACCGTGAGCAGTGATAGCTTGGAAAAAGACGTAATCTTCCAATATCCGAAACATTTCCGTGACCGAAGGGGTGTAACGCTATTTTCTGCCCCAACGCCCTGACAGTTGATTGGTGGGCAACCGAACCAAGCGTGACAACTGCGCGCAGTTTGGGCAATTGCGTTAATAGCGGCGAAAAAAATTGCCGACAGGTGTTAATTTCCGAACCGATTGGTTTGTTTTCGGGTGGAACACAGCGCACAGAATTGACGATCGTTGTATCAATCAGTTTCAAACTATCGTCAGGTCTTGCTTCAAATAGGCCTTTTGCAAAGCCATATTTTTTCAAGGTGGAATACAGCAAATCGCCAGCATAATCGCCAGTAAATGGGCGTCCAGTGCGGTTTGCCCCCCTCAATCCAGGCGCTAAACCAACGATTAATAGCCTTGTACTATCTGCGCCATCTAATGGATAGAAAGGCGCAACAGGCCCATTATGCCAGCTTGGCTCAGTCAAGCGCCAAGCAGCAATAAAACTATGAAGTCGTGGGCACAGTCCACAATCATGAGAAGGTTCGGGGCAGTGGTTTAACACGTCCCCACCATCACTTTTTGTACCATTAATAAAATTCTTCGTCGTCGCTATCATCAGCAGAAAAGTCTTTCTGCGGTTTATCTGATGGAGCACGACCTATTTCATTTTTCAAACTTGTCAAGTCTATAAAATGATCTGCTTGTCGACGAAGTTCATCTGAAATCATGGCTGGTTGCGTGGTCAATGTCGATACAACACTAACTTTTCTGCCACGCCGCTGTAACGCTTCCACAAGTGATCTGAAATCGCCATCCCCAGAAAAAATGACGAAATGATCCACTGTGTCAGCAAGTTCCATGGCGTCAACTGCCAATTCTATATCCATATTGCCTTTGACTTTACGCCGGCCAGCAACATCGGTAAATTCGCGCGCATTTTTAGTGATAACGCGATAACCATTATAATCCAGCCAATCAATTAACGGTCTGATGGAAGAATATTCCTGATCTTCAATCAATGCCGTGTAATAGTAAGCACGCAGCAAATAACCACGTTTTTGGAATGCTTTAAGGAGCTTTCGATAATCAATATCGAAGCCTAGCGTTTTAGATGTTGCATAGAGATTAGCACCATCAATAAAAAGCGCGATTTTTTCACGAGGGTCAAACATACCATTATATCCATTTCACCAAAAGAGGCGCAAATCACTAAACCAATTATAGTGTTTAAACTATGTCACCCCTCATAACTTGCCAAGGCGTCCGAGATGAAATATTTTTGAACATGTTTTGTTTTCCTTGTTTTTTTGATTGGAATTGTATATGGCAAGGGTAAATCCACCAATTGGCGAACTTTAAGGAAAGTGGCATCTATGGCCCGTGTTACAGTAGAAGATTGTGTTGACAAGGTTGATAATCGCTTTGAGCTAGTGCTTCTGGCAGCCCATAGGGCTCGGCAGATATCACAAGGAGCGCAGATAACCGTCGACCGTGATAATGATAAAAATCCAGTAGTCGCGCTGCGCGAAATTGCTGATGAGACATTATCGCCTGCAGATTTGAAGGAAGATCTCATTCACTCATTACAAAAACATGTTGAAGTGGATGAACCAGAGGCAGAACCTGCACTTATCGGTCAATCAAGTGAAATTGATGATGTTTTCGGCACACCGAAAGAAGACGAAAAAGTTTCTTTCGACCATATGTCGGAAGAAGATCTGCTTGCAGGCATCGAGGGATTGGTTGCTCCTGAAAAAAGCGACGATTATTGATCGAACGATCATCGTTTTTCAAATGATGCGCTGCTGTGAAGTGGCGCATTTTTTTTGATTTTTTTCTTGTTGTCTTGAGCTTTTCAGGTACATGATAAAGCCTGTAAACAAATTGAATGGAGTATCTGCGCATGATGCGTCAGTATGAGCTTGTTGAGCGTGTACACCGTTACAAGCCTGACGTTAACGAGGCCCTGTTAAACAAGGCTTACGTTTATGCCATGCAGAAACACGGCTCTCAAAAACGGGCAAGTGGCGATCCATATTTTTCTCATCCCTTAGAAGTGGCTGCTATTTTAACGGATATGCACTTGGATGAGGCGACCATAGCTGTTGCACTTTTGCATGATACAATTGAGGACACAACAGCAACACGTGCTGAAATCGACGGCATTTTTGGTCCGGAAATTGGCAAACTTGTTGAAGGTTTAACCAAGTTAAAAAAACTCGACCTTGTATCAAAAAAGGCTATTCAAGCCGAAAATCTTCGTAAATTGCTGATTGCAATTTCTGAAGATGTGCGGGTTTTATTGGTTAAGCTTGCCGACCGGCTTCATAATATGCGCACACTTGATGTTATGCGCGATGAAAAGCGTCGTCGTATCGCACAAGAAACTATGGATATTTATGCGCCCCTTGCTGGACGCATGGGCATGCAGGATATGCGTGAAGAGCTTGAAGATAGAGCTTTTTACTATTTAAATCCCGAGGCTTACCGTGCGGTTACTGATCGTTTGTCCGACCTTTCGGAACGTAACCGTGATCTCTTATCAGGTATTGAAAGCGATCTTACCAAGCTTTTTGCTGAACATGGCATCAAAGCCTATGTTAAAAGTCGGCAGAAAAAACCCTATTCGGTTTTTCGTAAAATGGAGACGAAGGCGTTATCATTCGAACAGCTTTCGGATATTTACGGCTTTCGCGTTATTGTTGATACCGTAAAAGACTGTTATTCCGCATTGGGAATAATTCATACAACCTGGCCTATGGTTCCAGGACGTTTTAAAGACTACATTTCTATTCCCAAACAAAATGATTACCGGTCAATTCATACGACAATTGTTGGTCCCGCGCGTCAGCGTGTAGAATTGCAGATGAGAACCAAAGAAATGGATGAAATAGCCGAATTTGGTGTTGCGGCACATTCTATCTATAAAGATCGTGGTTCAAATAATACGCCAAGCAAATTATCCAATGAAACAAATGCTTATGCATGGTTGCGTCAAACCATACAGTCTTTGTCGGAAGGCGATAATCCAGAAGAATTTTTAGAGCACACAAAATTGGAGCTATTTCAGGATCAGGTTTTCTGCTTCACTCCAAAAGGTCGGCTGATTGCCTTGCCGAGAAATGCCACGCCGATAGATTTTGCCTATGCTGTCCATACCAATATTGGTGATTCTTGCGTGGGCGCAAAAATTAACGGACGAATTATGCCGTTAATGACATCACTAAGAAATGGTGATGAAGTGGAAATTATCCGTTCAAAAGCACAAGTTCCTCCAGCAGCTTGGGAATCTCTTGTTGTGACGGGTAAAGCGCGCGCGGCAATAAGGCGCGCAACCCGATCGGCTGTCCGAAAACAATATTCAGGGCTTGGTACCCGTATATTGGAAAGAACATTTGAACGTGCAGGCAAACAATTTTCTAAAGATGAGTTGAAAAAAGTTCTTCCTCGCTTAGCGCGTTTGGATGTGGAAGATGTTTTAGCGGCCGTCGGGCGGGGCGAGCTGGCATCTGCTGATGTTGTAAAGGCTGTCTATCCTGATTATCAGGACAATCGCGCCGCGCAAAAACCACCTGTAAAATCTGGTGAAGAGGGATGGTTTAATATACAAAACGCGCAAGGCATGATCTTTAAAGTTCCTAATGGAGAAAATTCCAAGGTAGACCAGGAAGCAAGGCAAAGTCGTGCAGTGCCGATAAGGGGTACACATGGCGATGTGCCAGTACGTTTTGCACCTGAAGGTGCTGTTCCTGGAGACCGCATTGTTGGTATCATGCAGCCGGGTGCAGGTATCGTTATTTATCCAATTCAATCGCCAGCGCTGACAGCATTTGACGATCAGCCGGAACGGTGGATTGATGTGCGTTGGGATATTGATGCTGAAATGACCGAGCGTTTTCCAGCGCGCATAAGTGTACTGGCTATCAACTCGCCCGGTTCGCTTGCTGAAATATCGCAAGCGATTGCTTCAAATGATGCAAATATACAAAATCTTTCAATGGTGCGTACCGCACCAGATTTCACTGAAATAATTGTCGATCTCGAAGTTTGGGATTTAAAACACTTGAATAGAATTCTGACTCAGCTAAAAGAAGCGGCATCGGTCAGTACAGCGCTTCGTGTGAACGGTTAGAGAGATAATCCCGATATTGGTTATATTGTAAGCCGTACAGAGATGGAATTGACGAAAGGCGAAGTTTAACGCCTTATGAGAGGTCTTATTATTATGAATACGCAAGATGTGTTGGACATTTTTAAGCAGGCAGGCGCCATATTGGAAGGGCATTTTATTCTGACATCTGGCCGCCACAGCGCAATCTATATGCAAAAAGCCAGAGTTTTTATGCATGCAGATATGACAGAAAAATTATGTCGTGGTCTTGCGGAAAAAATAAAAAAAGAAATTCCCGGCAAAATTGATTATGTTGTTGGACCAGCAATAGGCGGACTTATCCCATCCTATGAAACATCAAGACATTTGGGTATCCCGTCAATCTGGGTGGAACGCGAAAACGGAAAATTCCGTTTGCGTCGGTTTGACATCAAAAAAGGATCGCGAGTCGTTATTGTTGAAGATATTGTCACAACCGGCCTTTCAATTCGCGAAACTATAGAGGCAATGCGTGAAGCAGGCGCTGAAGTTTTGGCAGCTGCATGTATTGTTGACCGTTCAGCCGGTAAGGTAGATGTAGGTGTGCCACTTATTCCACTTGCTGAATATGAAGTTGCTTCTTATGACGCAAATGAAATACCGGCAGAATTGGCGGCAATTCCTGCAATTAAACCCGGAAGTAGAAATATCTAATTGTTTTTTTCAAATATCATCCTATGTATGGTGTGTTGCTGAACAAAGCGGGAGAGTTCACCATGATCAGATATAGGATCGATTTTGACGTCAAATAATGATGATCATTGGTCATGTTGCCCGAATTTAGGCGATGGTGACGAGCGTTGCCGGTCATGTTCTGTGCATGACTTGGCAGTGTGTGCTCCTTTGCATACCGAAGAACTGGAACAATTCGGTATTTTGAAACATCACGAACATTACGTAGCCGGTTCAATTATCTTTGAAGAAGGTAAGCCGCGCGAAAAAATGTATACATTAGTTTCGGGCACCGTCCGTCTGGTAAAAACACTCAATGACGGACGCCGGTGTATTACAGACTTTGTTTTTCCAGGTAATTTTCTTGGATTAAGTGACACAAACAGGCATATCTTGACGGCAGAAGCCATAACACCTGTTACGCTATGTGTCTTTGACCGCACGACCCTTGATGATTATTTCCATGAACATCCAAATGTCCGTGATCGCTTTATGGAAATGGCACGATTGGCTTTGCAGCGGTCTTATGAAAGCCAGCTTATATTGAGTCGCCTGTCTCCTATCGAAAAGGTCGCAAGATTTTTGTATGATCTGGTAAAGCGAATGGAAAGCAGCCATTTCAACGTCTCGCCGCTTAATTTGGCGATGAATAGAACCGATATAGCTGACCATCTTGGCCTAACAATCGAGACAGTTAGCCGTTGTTTTTCAAAGTTGAAAGCACAAGGTGTCATTCAACTGATTTCAAATAACAAAGTAGATATTCTTAATCGCGATTTATTAAAACAGATCGCTGCTATAGGCAATGAGATTGATTAACGCTTTTAATGTTATTATCTCTATGCAATCATAGTGTATTATGCCGCATAAGGTAATATTATGCGCATAAGATAATAAGGAAGGAAATATAATGGAAACAGAAACATTGTTGCATTATGCAACTTTGGCAGTGCCTCGTTATACCTCCTATCCTACGGCAGCAGATTTTGTCACGATAGATGATAGTCAAAGAGCGGCATGGTTGGGTAATTTGAAGGCTGATGAAGCTGTTTCACTTTATATCCATGTGCCATATTGCCGTGAGCTTTGTCATTATTGTGGCTGTCACGCGAAGGCTACGGTCAATGATGGCGCCATAGCAAGCTATGCCGAAAGTGTCGTTAAAGATATACGGCTACAATCGCAGCATCTAAAAGGTAAACCCAGAGTTGTTCACCTGCACTGGGGCGGCGGTACGCCATCAATACTCGCGAGAGACTCATTTTACGCCATTATGGATACTTTGCGTGAATACTTTGTTTTTGATGACAATGCTGAGCATGCAATAGAGCTCGATCCGAGAACTGTAACACATGATCTCGTTGATATATTGAAGACCATTGGCGTTAATCGTGTGAGCTTGGGTGTGCAAGATGTTAACCCAGATGTCCAAAAGGCCATTGGTCGAATTCAACCGGCATCGGTTGTAAAGCGGTCGGTTGACTATTTACGTGAAGCCGGCATTGAACATATCAATTTCGACCTCATTTACGGTTTGCCATTGCAAACGTTGGATACACTTCACGAAACCTGTGAAACGATCGGAAGTTATAAGCCAAACAGAATTGCCTGTTATGGCTATGCCCACCTTCCCAAAAGACGCGCAAATCAAAAGTTGATTGATGCATCATTATTACCTGGGCCGCTAGAGCGGTTCCATCAGGCGGAAGCCGTTAGCAATCAACTGATTGCAATGGGCTATGTTCCCATTGGAATTGATCATTTTGCATTTCCGGATGACCATTTGGCAATTGCTACAAAAGAACACAGGTTGCACCGGAATTTCCAAGGTTACACAGATGATGATTGCCCTGTGTTAATTGGATTTGGTTGTTCTTCAATTTCACAATTTCATGAAGGTTTTGCCCAAACAATTCCAGGAATTGCACAATATCGTCGCACAATCGATGAAGGGCAAATGGCCACAATACGCGGCATTGCAATCAATGATGAAGATCGGCTCCGGTCTGCCATGATTAGTGAACTTATGTGCAATTTCCAACTCGATTTATCAAAATTTGGCGGAAAAGAAAAATTTGCAGATGCCTTGCAGCGGATCCGCCCAATTATTGCCGATGGAATAGTGCAGGAAAAAGATGGTGTTATCACCATGACCGAAGAAGGGCGCCCATTTGTGCGTGCTGTCGCTGCATTGTTCGACACATACCGCCAACAGAATATAGCACAATTTAGTGCGGCCGTTTAACCCATTGAATAGTTGGATTTAATCAGCACCTGTTATTTATGTCCGGTGCTGATTTTAGGTAGAAAAATTGCAATAAGCCCGAGTATTGGCATAAATGAGCAGATCTCAAACATGGCTTGTGCGCCAATGACATCCATCACTTTGCCTAATGCGGCTGCTGAAATGGCACCAATTCCAAACGATAGGCCGAAAAACAAACCTGCTATTGTACCAACTTTGCCGGGCATAAGTTCTTGAGCAAAAACAACGATTGCAGGAAAAGCTGATGCTAAAATCATACCGATAATAACGGTCAACACGGCTGTGACATGCAGGCTCGTATATGGCAATACAACTGTGAAAGGGAAAACCCCGAGAATAGATACCCAGATAACAGTACGCGCTCCGATACGGTCACCAATAGGACCTCCGAATACAGTGCCCAATGCGATACCGCCGAGATAAAGAAACAGCAACAATTGTGCTTGGTGAAGGCTGACACCGAATTTGTCCATTGTGTAAAACATGTAGTAATTCTGCATGCTGGCCATATAAATATATTTGGCAAACATCAATCCAACCAACACGAACAATGCTTTTTTAACTTGGCGTGGTGTTAAATTATGCTCAACGGCAGGTATTTTTCTGTTTTTCCGACTTTTGATATTTTGGGCATACCAGTGGCTCACAATTGCCAGTATGATGATACCAATAAAAGCTAATATAGCGAGCCAACTAATGCGCTGTTGATGGCTGATAAAAACGGCTGCTAACAAGGGACCCAAAGCAGTACCAGCATTTCCACCCACTTGAAAGATAGATTGTGCTAACCCATGTTTGCCACCAGAAGCAATTCTAGCAACGCGCGAAGCTTCCGGATGGAAAATAGATGACCCTAGGCCGACAAATCCAGCACCAACCAGAAGCAATGAATAATGATGCGCGTTGGCAAGCAATAACAAGCCGATCATCGTTGAAGCAGAGGCAAGAGGAAGTGAATATGGTAAAGGCTTTTTATCGGTGGTAAAGCCAATAATGGGCTGCAAAACAGAACCGGTAAATTGATAAACAGCGGTTATAATACCAATTTGCAGGAAGGTCAGGCTATAGTTTTCCCGCAATATTGGATAAACAGCTGGTAACATGGACTGCATAATATCATTGAGAAAGTGTCCACAACTAATCGCAAAAAGAATTGAAACAACGGTTAATTCTGGTTTTTTGATATTGTCACTGCCCGAATTGTCCATATTATTGTCAACCCTTGTTATTTATAAAGCACTTATTGTAAAAGTGGCGAGAAACTAGCAAGATATAACAGATATTACAGATAGAGTTTATTTGTTATTGGAAAATTTGAACATACAAAAGATAAAGGTAAGGATCACAACTTGGATATTAGGGATTGCCTCATGCTTTCGAGATGTTACGAGAAGTAAATGCTTTTTCGTCGAAGAAAACCTATTAGCTTTATAGAGCGTATCCGTCTGTGGCTATGGCCAAGGCGTTCATTTTCACGCTCATTGCGGTATTATGGTAAAAGGTTGTTACGCATATCGGCAACGCCACATCAGGTTGCATTGGGGTTGGCTATTGGTGTTTTTGCAGCAAGTTCACCATTTGTCGGGCTTCATATTATATTGGCGGGCATCGTCGCTTGGCTTTTGCGTGGTAATATCGCCGCAGCCATTCTTGGTACAATTCTTTCCAATCCATTGACATTTTTACCAATAGTCATGGCAGATTATAAAATTGGCCATATGCTTTTATCGGCTTTTGGTAATGTACAGGCCATACCATTGTCTGAAATAAGACAGATGTTTGATGGTTTATCGCTATCGCAAGCATGGAGCAGCCTGTTAGAGGCGTGGGAACCAGTTATGATGCCCATTATTTTGGGTGGCGTTGTACTGGGAGCAATTTTGGGTTCCCTATCATATATATGCGCTTATCGGGCAACCTTCCAATTTCAAAAACGCCATAAGGAAAAAATGGCAGAAAAGCTAAAATTACGCCTCAAAGAGGCTGAGCAGGAAGTTTTGCAATGATTGTCGGGTTGGGCAGTGATATAATCGATATGCGTAGGATCGAAAAAACACTTTTGAAATTTGGCGATCGTTTTGTTGAGCGTGTATTTACACCAATTGAACGAAAGAAATCAGATAGCCGAAAAATGCGTGCTGCCTCTTATGCCAAGCGCTTTGCAGCAAAAGAAGCATGTGCCAAAGCATTGGGAACCGGTATCGCCCACGGTGTTTGGTGGAAAGATATGGGCGTTGTCAATTTACCAAGTGGTCGCCCAACAATGGAACTGACCAATAGCGCATTGACGGTTTTTAACCGTCTTATTCCGGAACACCACAAAGGGGTTATTCATTTGACAATAACTGATGATTTTCCTTGGGCTCAGGCATTTGTCATTATTGAAGCAGTTTCTATTGGTTAAAATCAATAAAAGTATATACAAAGGCATCTGGGTAAACTGCGTCACATAAACCAAATTTTGGCCATTACAAAAAGGCAGAACGTGAATGTATAATAATGAACCGTCTGGAAAAGCTCCGAAGAAAAAGGGCGGAATGAAAGAATTTTTTTCCGTTGTCATCCAAGCGCTCATCTTGGCAATGGTTATTCGTACCTTTTTCTTTCAGCCATTTACAATTCCTTCTGGCTCGATGCGTCCAACTTTATTGGTAGGCGATTATCTATTCGTATCGAAATATGCCTATGGTTATTCCAAATACTCGCTGCCTTTTTCACCCAATCTATTTTCTGGGCGTTTTTGGTCTGCAGAACCAAAACGTGGCGATGTGCTTGTGTTTCGTTTGCCGTCGAATCCCAATGTGGATTACATCAAACGTGTGGTAGGGCTTCCTGGTGACAGAATCCAAGTAAGGCAAGGTGTGCTTTATATTAACGATCAGGCCGTTCAACGTAACTTTGTCGGTCAAATTGATAATACCGATGTCACAGAAGTATCACGTCCGGTTGATGTTTATCGTGAGACCTTGCCGAACGGCGTAACATATAACACATTAGATCTTGGATATTTTCCGCAGGTGGACGACACAAAAGTTTTTGAGGTTCCGCAAGGATATTACTTCATGATGGGTGACAATCGTGATAATTCAGATGATAGTCGTTTAAATGTCGGGTATGTTCCAGCCGAAAACCTTATTGGTCGCGCAAATTTAATTTTCTTTTCCATTGGTAATGGTTCAAGCGCTTGGCAATTGTGGCGTTGGCCATTTGATATAAGATGGGGAAGACTGTTTTCTTTTGTGCAAACAATCCAATATTTTCCACCTGACAAATAGGGTGCAATCTCATGGATCGCCAAAAAATTGAGAGACTTCAAGAAGCAACAGGGCATATTTTTAAAAACGAAGACCGTTTGCGCCGTGCATTGACCCATTCCAGTGTTCAAGATGCGGGGCAAGGAAATTATGAGCGTTTGGAGTTTTTGGGTGACCGTGTATTGGGACTCTTAATATCTGAAATGCTCTGTAGTTTTTTCCCAACGGCAACCGAAGGGGAACTTTCGGTACGGCTTAATGGCCTTGTAAATGCTGAAACTTGTGCAGAAATTGCGCTGGAAATTGGCTTGCCCGATATCATCTATGTTGGGGCGGAGATGAAGAATCTCGACGAGCGTCGGTTGGCAAATATGCATGCCGATGTTGTTGAGGCATTGATTGCTGCAATTTATCTTGATGATGGGCTTGATGCGGTACGTCCGTTTATAAATCGGTATTGGCAAGATCGCGCACGTCAATCCGATGCGGCAAGGCGTGATGCAAAAACCGAATTGCAGGAATGGGCACATACGCAGAATGGCGCACAACCGCAATATCGCGTTGTAAGACGCCGCGGTCCCGATCATGACCCTGTGTTTGAAGTTGAGGTTAGAATTTCTGGTTTTGCACCAGAAACGGGCAAAGGCGGTTCAAAGCGTCACGCAGAGCGTGCGGCCGCTGAACGGCTGTTAATAAGAGAAGGCGTATGGGAACCTGCTGAAAGTAAAGAGCATGAATGAGACATTACAGACAAAATCAGGTTTTGTTGCGCTAATCGGCGCCCCGAATGCTGGAAAATCAACCCTTGTTAACCAGTTGGTTGGAACAAAAGTTTCTATCGTCACCCATAAAGTACAAACGACACGTGCCTTGATACGCGGAATTGTCGTGCATGATAACGCCCAGATTGTGCTTGTTGATACACCAGGTATTTTTAGTCCACGTCGGAGACTTGATCGCGCGATGGTATCTACGGCATGGAATGGCGCCAAAGATGCTGATATTGTTATGGTGATTATTGATGCACAAGCCGGCATCAATGAAGAGGTTGAAGCCATTTTGGAGACATTGCCGAAAATTAACCAGGAAAAAATTCTTGTTTTGAATAAGGTTGATGTCATCGCCCGTCCAATCTTGCTAGAGTTGACTGCAAAGCTTAATGAGCAGGCGCATTTTACACGCACTTTCATGGTGTCCGCGCTCAATGGTTCTGGCTGTCGGGATCTGCTTGCATACTTATGTAAAGAGCTACCTAATGGACCATGGTATTATCCGGAAGATGAAATTTCCGATATGCCTATGCGCCAATTAGCTGCAGAGATAACGAGAGAAAAACTCTATTTACGTTTGCATAATGAACTGCCCTATGCCTCAACTGTTGAAACTGAAACTTGGGAAGAGCGCCCTGATGGTTCAGTAAAAATCAATCAGGTGATTTACGTTGAGCGTGATGGGCAAAAAAAGATTGTTCTTGGTGCCAAAGGTGAAACAATTAAGGCGATAGGGCAGGCAGCCAGAAAAGAATTGATGGAAATTTTGGAACAGAATGTTCATCTTTTTCTGTTCGTCAAAGTTCGCGACAATTGGGGCAATGATCCTGAACGTTACCGCGAAATGGGATTGGATTTTTCAAATTAACCATGGAATGGAAAGAACACGCATTCATTCTTGGAATTAAACAACATGGAGAGACCAGCGCAATTGCAGAAGTCATGACGCGTGATCATGGGCGTCATATGGGAATTGTGAAAGGCGGGCGGTCTCGAAGAATGAGTGCGGTTTTGCAACCGGGCAATAAAGTTGATGCCGAATGGCGCGCACGGTTGGATGAACATTTAGGCATTTTTCGTATTGAAGCGATTGACTTTAATGCATCGCAAATCATGATATTGCCTTATGCGCTTTATGGTTTGCAATTGGCGGCTGCGCATTTAAGACTTTTGCCAGAACGTGATCCTTATCCAATCCTTTTTGATATATTACAGCTCATCATTGATAATTTTGATGATTTATTGGTAACAGGGGAATTGCTCGTTCGATTTGAAGTGCGCTTGTTGGAAGCTTTAGGTTTTGGTCTTGATCTGACACAATGTGCTGCAACTGGCACGCATGAAAATTTGATCTATGTTTCTCCAAAATCCGCAAGGGCGGTTAGTCGAGAAGCCGGTGAACCTTGGAAAGACAAGTTGATTTTTCTGCCGGAATTCTTAGTCAAAAAAAATACAAGACCCAATAATTACGACGATATTGTCCAAGGTTTCAGTTTAACAGGGTATTTTCTTGCCCGCCATGTCTGGGAAGCCCGTGGTTTGGAACCACCGGAAGTGCGTAATGGCTTTATTCGCATGATTCATAATAAGTGACAGATTTACCGTTAAACTCTGTTTGGATGTCAAATTCTGGTAAAGCTTGGCTTTTTTGGAATTTGACTATCAATTGATGCAAATTTTAAAATAATATTTTTAATGTTCATTACGTTAAAGTGATGGAAATGATGCGACAACACTTTTAACGTGCGATCAATGCCGATAAAAATCTATCCAATAAATATCTATCTCTATCGGTGTGTTAACGTAGTAAGCATCTGATTTATTGCCAATAAACGCGTACGTTTTTCAATCCATTATCCATTATTTCGTTTCAGATATAATTTAACCGGTGAATAAGACAGCGCTTGCGTCAATTTGTCCATAATATAATTTGGCTTATTAGTCTTTCCTTTACATTTGTTTGTTTGTTTAAATAAACGCACGACAAATTGCGTTGGTTTTGGGAGGTGCAATTCTTTAGTGAAGTCTGATTATTTTTCTGTTTTGCTAATCTACAGAATGAATTTCAAGCGAATAATTTTATCTTCGATGAGTATAAAATAACATGGCGCAAGCATCATTCGCGCATTATATTTTGTAAAGCGAACGGGAAAAATATTTCCGCCAATGCAACTGTTTGATTCTACGTCTAAAATATGGGTAAGCCAATGAAAAATCCGATAAAAAAAGTTATGGTTATGGTCGCCGCTGCTTCTGTGTTTGCAACCTCTGCAATGGCTGAGTATGCAGTTAGTGTTCTAGCTTTGAACGATGCCCGTATGCTTATCAATAAGGGTCAAACCTCAGCTGAAAATTTAAAGGTCAATGTGTGTATGGCGGTGGTCGATGCAACTGGTACATTGATTGCTTTTGATCGTATGGATAGAGCGCCTTTCAGTTGTGTCGATGCGGCGATTGCAAAAGCAAGATCAGCAGCACTTTACCGTGTTAAAACTTCCGTAAATATGCAGCGTGTCAATGGCGATGAGCAGGCAATCGCAAATCTGCCCCATATGATGCCGTTAGGCGGTGGCGTACCAGTGATAAATAATGATATAGTGGTAGGGGCTGTTGGCGTAAGTGGCGCAACAAATGCTATGGAAGTGAAAATTGCCGAGGCCATGGTTGCGGGCTACGGCGTTATGCCACAAAAATAAAAGTCAAGATATTAACATTTGCTATGTGCCCCATTATAACATGCCACAGCATATATGGGGTACATAACTCGATGAAAATATTTACCAAAATTACCGAGGTGCGTCAGCAGTTAATGCAGGATCGCACTAATAATTTGACCGTTGGTCTTGTGCCAACGATGGGGGCATTACATAACGGTCATATCAGCTTGGTTCGTCAATCCAAGCAGGATTGTGATCGCACGATTGTCTCTATCTTTGTTAATCCGAAGCAATTTGGTCCAGGTGAGGATTACGATTCTTACCCACGTGATCTTGAAGGCGATTGTAAGCTTCTATCAGAAGCCGGTGTGGACTATGTTTTTGCACCCTCAGTTGAAGAAATGTGGCCTGCCGGAAATCTAACTTCGGTCGAAGTTGCCAATTTATCAGATATGTTGATTGGAAAGTTGCGCCCTGGACACTTCCGTGGGGTAACGACGGTTGTTGCAAAATTATTTAATATTGTTCAGCCAGATAATGCATTTTTTGGCGAGAAGGATTTTCAGCAAGTCGTTATCATTCGCCGAATGGTTGAAGACTTGGCTTTTCCGGTAAAGATTGTTGGAATGCCTATTTTACGCGATACCGATGGTGTCGCGAGTTCATCGCGCAATCAACTCCTAACAGCCGAGGATAGAAAAGCAGCTGTCATTGTTCCAAAAAGCTGGAAAGTTGCTGAAAAATTATTTCAGAATGGCGAGAGGAATATCGAGACTTTGCGTCAAGCGATTGCAGATGTTGTTGCGCAAGAACCGCGTGCCGTACTTGAAGCCGCTGATTTTCGTGATGTTGCAACATTTGAAGATGTTGACGGTATGATCGCAAAACCAACCGTTCTTTTGTTGACTGTGCGTTTTGGTTCTGTACGATTGATCGACCAGCATGTTTTAGGCAAGGAGTAAGCGCGATGAGCTCTCAAAAACCAGTTCAACGTATGACCGCACCTCAAATTAGGGCGCGTAAAGGTGGTGATCCAATCGTATCACTCACAGCTTATACCACTTATGCCGCCCGTATCGCTGATCCTCACTGTGATTTTCTTTTGGTGGGGGATAGTTTGGGAATGGTTGTTTATGGTTTTGATTCAACCTTGCCAGTCAATGTTGATATGATGATTGCCCATGGAGCAGCTGTAACACGCGGTAGTACATCTGCGCTGGTTGTTATTGATATGCCATTTGGCTCTTATGAAAAAAGCCCAGAACAAGCATTTACCAATGCCTCTCGTATTATGTCGGAAACCGGATGCGGCGCCGTCAAACTTGAAGGTGGCTTGCATATGGCAAAAACAGTCCGCTTTTTGACACGGCGTGGAATACCAGTCATGGGGCATATTGGCTTAACACCGCAATCTTTCAACAGTTTGGGTGGTTTTAAGACACAAGGTCGCGACCAGTCCGAATGGGCAAATATAGAAGCTGATGCCGCTGCAATTGAAGCCGCTGGAGCATTTGCAATTGTGTTGGAAGGGGTGGTGGAGCCATTAGCCGCTAAAATTACGCGCCAGCTTGCCATACCGACAATTGGAATTGGCGCATCCAACCAATGTGATGGGCAAGTTCTTGTTACTGAAGACATGCTTGGCTTTAACGAGTGGTCGCCTAAGTTTGTTCGCCAGTATGGGGAACTGGGCAATGCAATGGATGAAGCAATAAAACGATATGCTTCAGATGTTAAAAGCCGCGCTTTTCCGGGAGAAGCCGAAACTTATAGCGTTAAAAAAGTGTCATAAGCTCGCAATTTTAATGATTATCAATATGAGTCTTAATTCATTAGCAATATGAAATTGATGTTCATTGAGCAGGCAATAATGCGGTTATTTTCAAGCAATCATATCTGGGTAATCGCAGCCTTATGATTGTTTATGGTTTATGGCTCAACGGATAGTCAACAAAGCCACAGATGACCATCTGTCACGAATTCATCAATTTTACTGAGTTGTGAAGTACCGATCTGTTTGTTTTACCTTGTCGATTATCAAACAATGGGAAGCTCAAATGGGGTTCCTTCAAAAGCATCAGCCCCTCGACCAATGCTTTCAATCGCTTTTATCATGCGACCATTACGGTTTAAAATATTATCAGCGAGCGCAATCATAAGTTTATTTGGTGTCGCGGAGGGGGACAATTTTCTCAATAAAAGCGCAAGTTGAAGCTCGTCTTTTTTGGGCAATAAAGAGCAAGCTGTTATAAAGGCTGCCGCAGTCGACCGTGAAATTCCCATTTGGCAATGAATAAGAAGTGGGTGTTTTTGATCCCAATGCTCTGCAATTTTGATGATTGTAAGAATATCATTCGTTACAGGTTGGATGTAACCTTCACGGGGTTCTGTAATATCATTGAATGTCAAAGAATAATGATTTTCAGGAGCAATTGTGCTTGGGCGTGCCGAGACAGCACCCGGACTCATTAATGTAATCATCTCACGCGGGCGGTGTAATTGAATTGTTTTTTCCAATTGTGATAAGGGGCAAACAACAAGATACGACATTAATTGTTTCGTTCAGCTTCTATTTCATTAAAACGTGCCAAAAAAGCCCCCTCGACCTGCTGTGTTGGCCTTGGTGTTAGATCCAGTCCTTCAGCCGTGACACCGTCTGGCTGACCAAAATAACGCAATGCTTCTTCGGTGTTGAAACCAGCAAGCGTTACCGCCTCGAAATAAGCCGCCACTTGATCGGCTTGCTTGATCTGTTTTTGTATTTTGGGTTTTATGTCTGTTGGTAAGGAGAAACGCACATGGATCGCATCTTCCAAACGTTTTTCTACCATCTGGTAATTGCCGCCCATAACCGCTTTGAATGGCGAGATCATATCTCCAATGACATATTCTGGCGCATCATGCAGGAGCGCTAATTGCTTTTCATCCGGCGTTTGACAATTGAACAAACGGCAATAGATGTGTTCTACCAAAAGAGAATGTTGCGCAACAGAATAAGCGTATATGCCTTTTGTTTGACCATTCCAGCGAGCGACGCGCGCTAGGCCATGCGCAATGTCACTAATCTCTATATCAAGTGGTGATGGATTTATGAGATCAAGCCGGCGGCCAGATAGCATACGTTGCCATGCACGGGCTTGCCCATCTTGATTTTTTTCAGCCTTGGCCATCTATTCACCTTCCGAAATATTTTCAGGAAAATCATATTGCATATTCGGTGCTATACGCAAAGTTAGTGGTATATCATTTACCGTCAAAGCTATACCATCATCCATAGCCGCTTTGGCGCGATCAATTCGAACAAGTACCAAAGCTTGCCCATCAATAACTGTGCCCAACTCGCCAATTGTTTTTCCATTTGCTTCAATCGTGCCGGAGGAGGGCAAATTTTGTTTTGCCTCGGCGATTAATATGCGGCGACGAGCGGTGCCACGGTGATGCATACGCGATACAATTTCTTGTCCGACATAGCAGCCTTTTTTATAAGAAATGGCGCCAAGCTGGTCAAAGTTGATATCATGAGGAAAGACATCATTAAGGGCGAAATCTTTGCCACTTTCAGGAATTGCATATTGAATGCGTAATAAATTCCACTGTTTTAAAGCTACTTCAGAAATCGCAGTGAGGGAAGAATTTTTGTCATATCGGCGTATAACTTTTTCATTATCTGGAAAGCGTTTATCCGTGAAACCTGAATCATTTTGTGATTGAACTGAATCATTTTCCCAAGAAATTGTCGTAACCTGTTTAATAGACTCACTAATTTCAACATCTGATCGCAATTTATAAAGTTTTAGCCGTTTTGCGAACGTATCAGCCAATTGGTCAGCAATATCGATAAAGAAGCCATTAGCCAATTTGCCAATAAGAAAATCAAACAGCACCTTGCCTTGTGGGGAAAGGAGAGCACCCGGCAGAAGCTCATTCATATTGAGTTTTTCAACATCGGTTGTAATCAATCTTTCAAGAAAGTGTGCCGCATCAGGGCCAGTAATTTCAATAATAGCTCTATCATTTATTGCGAGTGAGTGCGTATTTTGTTCCATTTTTCTTGCCTTTCCTCTCCCGTTTACGTAATCGGTAAAGAAGTGAGCTGCAAGGAGCAAGACTTATGTCTAGAACATTTGATAAAATTTTTAAGAATGCAACGGTAGTTAATCACGATGGTATGGGGGAGAGAGATATTGGTATCATTGACGGTCGTATCGCAGAAATAGGGGAATTATCAGCATGTTCTGCCGGTGAGATAGTGGACTGTAAGGGACTTCATATTTTACCGGGTATCATTGATAGTCAGGTGCATTTCCGTGAACCTGGTGGAGAATATAAAGAAGATTTGGAAAGTGGTTCTCGTTCGGCTGTCCTTGGTGGTGTTACGGCAGTGTTTGAAATGCCCAACACCAATCCGCTGACAACAACAGAAGCAGCCTTGGCAGATAAGGTAAAACGTGGACACCACCGCATGCATTGCGATTTTGCATTTTGGGTTGGTGGAACACATGAAAATGCTAATGATGTCGGAGAACTTGAACGTTTACCGGGTGCTGCCGGCATTAAAGTCTTTATGGGGTCGTCAACAGGCAATCTTTTGGTTGATGATGACGAAGGCGTTTACAAAATTCTTCAACATACGCGCCGTCGCGCGGCCTTTCACTCAGAAGATGAAGCACGGTTGAACGAACGCAAGCATTTACGGGTTGAAGGTGACCCGTCATCCCACCCAATATGGCGTGATGAAATTGCTGCTCTGCATTGCACCGAACGTCTGGTTAAAATCGCCCATAAAACAGGCGCAAGAATACATGTGCTTCATGTATCAACAGCCGAAGAAATAGAGTTTCTCAAGCAGCATAAAGATGTTGCAACACTAGAAGCAACCCAACATCATCTTACTTTGAGCGCCGATGATTATGCGCGTCTTGGCACGCTTATTCAAATGAACCCACCGGTAAGAGAAAGCCGCCACCGTGATGGCATCTGGTATGGTGTTCAACAAGGGATAATAGATGTTTTGGGGTCAGATCATGCGCCTCATACATTGGAAGAAAAACATAAACCTTACCCCGCATCGCCATCAGGCATGACAGGCGTCCAAACCACGGTTCCTATTATGCTTGATCATGTCAATGCAGGGCGTCTGTCGCTACAACGGTTTGTTGATCTGACGTCTCATGGTCCAAACCGTATTTTTAATATTTGCCGTAAGGGGCGTATCGCAGTGGGTTATGACGCTGACTTGACGATTGTTGACCTAAAGCGTGAAGAAACAATCCGCAATGAGCAAGTTGGTTCGAAAGCCGGTTGGACGCCTTATGATGGTAAAAAAGTAAAAGGTTGGCCAGTTGGCACGATTATCCGCGGCAAAACGGTGATGTGGCAGGGCGAAATTGTAACTCCGTCACAAGGTGAAACAGTCAAGTTTTTGGAAGCTTTACCGAAAACCGTTTAATAGGTCTTCCTCATGTCGATATCTACCGTCGGCATCGACGCTGATGATACACTTTGGCATAATGAAAAGCTCTTTCGGCAAACGGAAGAGCTTTTTGTTGAATTGTTGCAAGATTATGCCGATCCAACCTTCATCAGGGATAAGCTGTTTAAAACCATCAAGTGTAATCTGCCATTATATGGTTATGGCATCAAAGGCTTCATGCTTTCCATGATGGAAACGGCTCTTGCATTGGTCGGAAACGATCTAACAGCTTCGATCATGAAACAAATACTTGATGCTGGACACGCAATGTTATCATACCCTGTTAGCGTTATTGACGGAGCAGAAGATTGTCTCAAGCAGCTTAAAAAAGATTATCATCTCATTCTAATCAGCAAGGGAGATCTTTTCGACCAAGAAAGGAAGCTTCACCAATCTGGTTTGTCGGCATTATTCGATGCAGTAGAAATCGTCAGTGATAAAAATCCTGATATTTATAAGAAGTTGTTTAAAATGCACGGGCAAAAAACTGAAAACGCTGTCATGGTTGGCAATTCATTGAAGTCCGATATTCTGCCTGCATTGGAAGTAGGGGCATGGGCGGTTTATGTGCCTTATGAGGTTACATGGATATTGGAACAAGCAGATGAGCCTATAAACAATCCACGGTATCGTAAAATTGATGCCTTAAATGAACTACCTAACCTTTTGCGACAATTATCTTGAGCTATATTGGTCTCAAGGCAGAGACAATAGAAATATAGTGTGTGGTAGTGAGCTATCTCAATCCAGAAAATTAGTGTTATGGATTATTGGGGACTAGCTTTATTGAGAAAAATAACGATCACAACAGGTAAAATAATAACAATATTTACAATGATTTATATGTTCTTATTGAATCGTTTTATGATCGTTGAATTCACCCATAACAACTTTATCACGCATATGGGAAAGAACCTTAAGTACCTGTTTTTCCGAAGAGCTCTGCAATAGATATTTGATTGCAGTATCAAAGGCTACTTCAGCCAATATTTCAGGGTCAATACCCGTTGAAATGCCGCCGGCCCAAGCTTCAACCTGAAATTCTACTGCTGCGAGTTTTTGTTCCTCGGCAATGACTGCACTTAGATTGGTGTTGGATTGACTCATTGACAAACCCATAAAATATTTCTGTAAACTGGCTTATTATCAGCTATAGCAGAAATTTGTTTTTTGTCAGTTTGATTAGGCAAAAAGGGTTAATTGCCGAAATGATTGAGCAATTCATTCGATAAAACCGATCCTTCCTTGATATATTGCTGATTTAGCTCCACCGCCGCTTTTGTGCATGTGTGATAATTGGTTGAAAAAGCGCGAAACGCATCATTAAAAGCGGCATAGAGACGCGCACGGCGCGTTGCATTGGGGTTTTCAGCATCGATAAGTTCATTCATACGGTCGCGCCATTGCGAGGTAGGCGTGCTACATAGGTTTTGTAAATAATGCAAAGATCCCAATATTTCAGCAAGACGCAACATTTTTGAATCATATTGTGATGTTTGTTGCGCATGGACTTGTGTGCATAGTCCTAAAAATGAAAAAACAAAAAGAATTTTCAATATTTTATGCATTTCTTTGGACTCAGTTTGTGAAGTGCTTTTGACTATCACTGTTCATTTGAATATCCCAGTTAAAAAGATAGTTGGGACATATTAAGCCATTTGTACCGGTTAAGTCGGTCAAATGTATTAGAAATATTTTATAGCGCTTAAACAGTTAACATTATTTTGGCTCAACAGCATTTTTTGCGTATGATGGTTTACGGTCGCGTTAGACTATTGTTTCGCATCAAAACTCAAATCTTATCTTGGGGCTTGGACATTGGCGCTTTAGGTTTAGCTATTGTTATAGCCAAATTTTATGGTCAATTTGCTTGAGAATTGTTATAGTTGACGGGTAAATAGGGTTTTGTGATGATGGTGTGTTATGTGTGGTCGTTTTGCATTAAATGCTTCGGTAAATGAAGTAGCGCAAGAATTTGATGCGTGGATAGAAGAAAGTTTTCCCCACCGCTATAATATTTCACCAACGCAACCTATCCTGATCGTTAGGGCACCGGAAGCGTATCGAGACAAGACATCTAATCGTCCACGTTATGATAGTATGCTTGCCAGATGGGGATTTATTCCGGCATGGACCAAGGATCCAGACCGCTGGCCATTGACATTCAATATTCGCGCGGAAACCGTGGCAGAAAAAAAGTCTTTCACCAACGCGCTAAAACATCACCGCGTGATAATACCGGCAACAGGCTTTTATGAATGGAAAAAAGGTTCACGCGGAAAGTCTCAGCCGTTTTATATCAAATCTGGAAAAAATGAGGTCATAGGTATTGCCGGTCTAATGGAAACCTGGAGCGGTCAAGAAGGTTCGCAAGTTGATACCGCCGCTATAATCACATCAGCCGCCAAAGCACCCTTATCCGCTATACATCATAGAATGCCGGTTATTATCAAACGACAGGATTATGAACGGTGGCTTGATTGCCGCAATTACCGACCATCTGACGTGCTTGATATTTTGCAACAGTCCGACGTTGAACAGTTGGAAATGTTTCCCGTTTCTGAAAAAATTAACAATGCGACTTATTTGGGAGATGATGTGCAGAACCGTATTGTTTTGCAAGACAATGAAAACAAGGATAAAACAGCTAAAAATACGCACCAGTTAGATCTTTTCTAGTGGTGAACAGAAGTGCTTAACAGTAAAGACTGCAGATTGCCTTGACTGGAAGGTTAAGGGCTGCAATGACTTTATCGATTTGTTCGATATATGGAAACACAGTAATGACCACATTGCGCTTTTATAATACGCTTACAAGAACCAAAGAAACTTTTCATCCCATTGATGCAAATAAGGTGCGCCTATATGTTTGTGGGCCAACAGTGTATGATTATGCCCATATCGGTAATGCGCGTCCGGTTGTTGTGTTTGATGTTCTATTTCGCTTATTGCGCCATGTTTACGGTACGGAACATGTCGTTTACGCTCGCAATATAACAGATGTAGATGACAAGATAAATGCTCGCGCGGCAAGGGATTATCCAGACCTTCCATTAAATGATGCGATCAGGCAATTGACTGAAAAAACAAATGCCCAATTCCAAAAAGATGTTACGGCATTGGGCTGCCTTCCACCAACTGTCCAGCCACGTGCAACAGACCATCTGAACGATATGCGTGCCTTGATTGAACGCCTTATTGATAGGGGGCACGCTTATATTGCTGAAGACCATGTGTTGTTTTCAGTGTCAAGCATGGGAAATAATCCGCGCTATGGTGCTTTGGCACGCCGATCGCTGGATGAAATGATGGCAGGAGCGCGCATTGATGTTGCTGCATATAAGCGGGACGAAATGGATTTCGTTTTATGGAAACCGTCAAAGGAAGGTGAACCGGGTTGGCCGTCTCCGGCAGGAATAAAAACCAATGGCCGTCCAGGTTGGCATATTGAATGTTCGGCTATGTCAATGGCAAAGCTTTTACAGCCCTATGGCGGTGGTTTAACCTGCGACAACCCGCAAGATAATATTTTTGATATTCATGGCGGTGGTATCGACCTTGTTTTCCCACATCATGAAAATGAGATAGCACAAAGTTGTTCTGCCTTTGGAACACCGCGCATGGCTAACGTGTGGATGCATAATGGCTTCCTTCAAGTGGAAGGCCAGAAAATGTCAAAAAGCCTTGGCAATTTCATAACAATACATGATGTTCTGGAAAGTCCGTTGCCGGAAATTCCAGAAAATCTGGATATTGATAAAAAATATCAATGGGTTGGCATGGCAGCGCGTTTGTCTATGTTACAAACGCATTACCGTGAACCATTAAACTGGACAGCCCAACGCTTGGCGGATTCAAGCGCCGAATTATATCGTTGGTATGAACTGTTAAGACATCAGGAATTTGTTTTCGGTGAAGACAATAAAATCGAGCAAGAATTTATTGACGTTTTGGGCGAAGACCTTAATTGTTGGAGTGCTATTACCTTATTGCGCCAATATTATAAAAAACAGGATGCAGAAGCATTAGGGCATGGCATGGAGCTTCTTGGTTTGCTTCATGAAGATTGGATAAAGAATAAAGATTGTCCAATATTCAAAAGTCGGGTCAATGTTGATGAAGCATTTATCGAGAAAAAAATTGCGGAACGTCTTCAATTTATCCATCAAAAAAATTGGGCCGAAGCAGATCGAATTCGCGATGAACTCTCGCAACAAAATATCATATTGAAAGATGGTAAGGATCCAACCACAGGCGAAAGAATAACTCATTGGGAAACCCATAATTAATCACCAGACATCGCCACTGGCAACAATAGAAGGTGTTGAATGATGACATATCTATACGGCTATAGTTATGTGGCGCTTAAATTGATGATTGGCATGGCTGTGTTTTTGCTTGTATTGAGAACAAGTGGTCGTGGCAGCCTTAGCCAGATGACACCGATAGATCTAATCAGCAACTTTGTTTTGGGTGGAATTATCGGTGGTGTTATTTACAACCCCGATATCACCGTTGTTGAATTGCTCATTGTTCTGCTTATGTGGGAAGTTTTGGTGATTAGCCTGAATTTTCTGCGCCGACATTCGGTATTTTTTCATCGTGTTATTGCCGGCGGTGATGTGGCATTGGTGCTTGATGGAAAATACCAAATGGATGAAATCAAAAGGCTGAATATTGATGTCAATGATTTCGCAACGATGCTGAGGATTAAGGGGTGTAGTCTTCATGAGGTTGCTTTTGCAAGGCTGGAATCCAATGGTAGTTTGTCTGTCATCAAGAAAGAGGAAGGAAAGAATTCAACAATATTGATCAAAAATGGCGATGTTGTTGAAGGTAGTCTAGAGGAAATAGGCAAAACAGAAACGTGGTTAAACCAGCAATTAAAGAAACAAAAAACCAATATGGATGACGTTTACGCTGCTGAATGGTATGAAGAAAAAACACCCAGTGGCAAAACCCGTAGCGGATTATTTATTGTTAAAGGCACCACAATGTAGCCTTTAACATCACCGATCATATGAATATTGAATAAAATGCATTTGAAGACAAAAGTTCCACAACAATCGAGATTTTTATCAGCCAATTTATCGGGTTTTCTTGCAGCATTAGGTGCTTACGCTATTTGGGGAATTTTTCCCCTCTATATGAAAGCAGTGTCGCACATTGCTGTCGTTGAAGTTGTGGCACACCGTATATTATGGTCGCTTCCTATTGCATTGGCGATATTGTTGATTAGCGGACATTTGCAGAGCTTTTGGCAGGCAATAAAAAATACCAAAATGTTATTGATGGCCTGTTTGACATCAGCACTCATTACAACCAATTGGAGTGTATATGTCTGGGCAATTGCCAACAATCACGCCGTTGATGCAGCACTGGGGTATTATATAAATCCATTATTCAATGTTATGTTGGGTATGATTTTTCTGCGCGAGCGCCTCAATTTAGGGCAATGGTGTGCTGTTATTTTGGCATTGATTGCAGTGGTTGTTCTCACGATAAACGCAGGCGGATTGCCTTGGGTCGCGGTATTATTGCCGGTGACATTTGGGTTTTATGCATTTTTCCGAAAGTCTTTGCCCATTGGACCAACGGAAGGTTTTGCACTGGAAACATTGATCCTGTTTTTACCAGCATTAATCGTGGCTGGATATTTTATTTATAATGGTAATGACCACATTATTCATGGTTCATGGAAAGACATTTGCCTTTTGATTATGGCAGGACCTTTCACGGCAATTCCATTTATCCTATTTGCAACTGGTGCAAAATCATTGAGCCTAACAACAATAGGATTGATGCAATATCTCACCCCGACCTTTTTGTTTATCATTGCTGTTTTTATTTTCCATGAGCCATTTTCGCACATTCAGTTGGTGGCGTTCTCACTCATATGGATAGGTTTAATCATCTATACGTTAGCAAGTTTTTCAACACACCATCGGCAAAAAAAGGTAAAAACTATCATTGAGGTAAATCCGTCAAAACATTCGTCAGCAAGGTAATAGATCATGGGACATTTGTGTCATGAGGCACTTCTGATAAAGTGCCGACTAAACCATGGTATCAGTGCTTGTTGAGGAAGTGCTTAGCTTGTTGCAGAAACTAAGATAAGGATCTCGTGCAAATCTTTTCTACGACACGATCAATATCTTCAATAATTAACGGAGCGATTTCATTTTTTATATGCAGGAAACCTTCGCTCTTCATATGGTCTAGTAGCGTAATCATCGGATTCCAAAAGCTATTTACATTGACAAAACCAATTGGTTTTTGGTGACGTTCCAATTGCGCCCATGTGGTAATTTCTACAATTTCTTCCAATGTGCCTATGCCGCCTGGTAAAGCAAGAAAAGCATCAGACCGTTCAAACATTTTCTGTTTGCGTTCATGCATGGTTTCAGTCAGGATAAACTCGTCATAGAGATTTTTATCTTTTTTATGGGCTTCTATATCCAATAAAAACTTTGGGATAATGCCGGTAACATGTCCGCCATTTGCCTTCACCGCCTGTGAAACAGCCCCCATAATGCCGCGTGTGCCACCACCATAAACCAAACCTATACCTGCTTTGGCAAGTTGTTGTCCAAGGGTTTTGGCTGCCTGAATATAAATTTGATTATTGCCGTTTGATGAACCGCAATAAACACATATGGATAGTATTTTTTTCATAACAAGACCTTGATAGCAATCGCGTTATGCGTCAAGTAACAACGAAAGTTTGAGGAAATATGAACCGAAGAACGAGTTTATTATTTCGTTTGCTCGGTAAAAGGAATAGTAAGTTGTTATCTGGAGAGCTGCAAAAGAATAGGAATTGTCTATGACTTTCTCGGCATCGAGAATAAACAACAATATTCTTAAAATTCTGGTCGTTATTTTTGCACTTTTCGGTGTTTTAAATAGCGTTTGTGCCTATGCTGATGATAGTCCAAGTTTTGACAGTTTTATGCTCAACGACCAAAATTATGCAGTTGTTTTTGGCAAGGCGCCAGCATCATCAAAGATTGAATTGATGGATGGTGCGCGCAAGCTAGGTGAAGCAGAAGCCGACGATCAAGGGCATTTCTCGATAACCTTGCAGAAATTGTTAGGTGTTGGGAAATACCAATTTGTATTACGTGCAACGGACAGTGGTGGTAAATCACTAACCTCAATACAAACCGTAACCGTTATTGTTTCTGGTGAAGGGCAGGAAGGGCTCATGGCTTTTATGCATGACCCAACAGGTGCGCGTCGCTTCATATCAGATCAACCAACCATTTTGCGGACTGGGAATGTTAATGAAACAGAATTCAATGTTAGCAGAATAAGTTACAGAAAAAATACGCTGACTATCACGGGTGAAGCGCCAGAAAATACGCAGATTATGATGAGTATTGGGCGTACGCGATTTGGAACAGAAAAAACCAAGAGAACCGGAATATTTGAATTTTCTCACTATATGTCACTTTTCCCAGGTGACCATATTTTCAGGTTTGATCTTCTCAATAGTGCTGGAGAAACTATAGAATCTCTCGGCGTGCCTTTCCGTACCGAAGAAGGAAAAACATTCGCTAGCCAATTTTATTATGATGGTAAGCCGGTTAGAACAATCATTGTGCATAGGGGTGACTCTCTTTCTTCCATTGCACAAAAAGTTTATGGTTCAAGCCGGTATGAAGAACAGCTATATACTGCTAATCACGACAAAATAAAAAATAGAAATTACATAACTGAAGGACAAGAGCTCGTTTTGCCGGTCATAGAAGGTGTTAGCCGCCAATAGTGGTCGTCAGAGAGTGAAATTAGCCCAAAATATGAAACAGAATAATTTACATAAGACTGTGTCTGCTGACTCTGGACAGACACTTCGTACAATTTTCAATTTATGGCCCTATATGTGGCCATCTGATCGACCAGATTTAAAAATACGTGTTCTATGGGCCTTGTTTTATCTGGTTCTATCAAAGCTTATTCTTATTTCGGTACCATATTTTTTCAAATATGCCACAAACGCACTTAATATAGATTACACCCCACCAAATTGGCTGCCAGCAGTTTTCGCTGCACCGGTTATGATGGTGTTGAGTTATAATGTTGCCAGAATTCTACAGGCTGGGCTAAACCAATTACGCGATGCGTTATTTGCCAAGGTTGGTCAGCATGCGGTCAGGCGACTTGCTTATCAAACTTTTGTTCATATGCATGAGTTGTCTCTTCGATTTCATCTGGAGAGAAGAACAGGTGGTTTGTCGCGTGTTATTGAGCGCGGCACAAAGGGAATAGAAGCAATTGTTCGCTTTTCTATTCTCAATACGGCACCAACAATTTTAGAATTTGCTCTGACCGCGGTGGTTTTATACATCAGTTATGGCTGGCGTTACATGATTGTTGTGGCACTAACCGTCGGGCTTTACACTTGGTTTACCATCACGGCCAGCAATTGGCGTATAGCGATACGTCGGCAAATGAACGAATCCGACACGGAAGCCAATACACGCGCTATCGATTCTTTATTGAATTTTGAAACAGTCAAATATTTTGGCAATGAAGATCTTGAAGCCAAACGATTTGATGCATCCATGGCTGGCTATGAGAAAGCAGCGGTTAAAACATGGATATCACTTGGTTGGCTTAATTTTGGTCAGGCTGTGATCTTTGGCATAGGCATGGCGGCTATGATGTTGATGTCTGCCTATGAGGTTCATAAAGGCACACAAACCATTGGCGATTTCGTGTTTATCAATGCGCTCTTAATGCAATTATCAATTCCACTTAATTTTATCGGTTCGATATATCGGGAAGTCCGTCAGGGATTAACAGATATTGAAGCGATGTTTGATCTTCTTGATGTGCCGCAGGAAATAACAGATACACCAAGCGCGAAAGAACTGGTTGTTGATAAGGGTGCAATTGAATTCAACCAAGTTGAATTTTCCTATGATACAAATCGCCAAATATTGAAGGGCATTACATTCAAGGTACCTGCCGGTAAGACTGTTGCCATTGTTGGACCATCAGGAGCAGGAAAATCAACCATATCGCGTTTGCTATTCCGGTTTTATGACGTGCAACAGGGGGCTATTACCATTGATGGGCAGGATATACGCACTGTTACACAAAAAAGTTTGCGTAAAGCGATTGGTATGGTTCCACAAGATACTGTGCTGTTTAATGATACAATTGCGTATAATATCCGGTATGGTCGACCAGATGCGACAGATGCAGAAGTTAAGCAAGCGGCAGAAATGGCACAAATCAATCATTTCATAGAGCAGCTGCCAGATGGTTATCAATCCATGGTTGGTGAACGTGGCCTCAAGCTTTCAGGTGGCGAAAAACAACGAGTCGCCATTGCAAGGACATTGCTGAAAGCACCACCCGTATTGATACTTGATGAGGCGACATCGGCTTTGGATACGGCCACTGAACAAGAAATACAACATGCTTTGGATATTGTCAGTCGTGGTAGAACCACACTTGTTATTGCGCATAGACTGTCCACAATTATCAATGCTGATGAAATCCTCGTTCTAAAAGATGGTCGTATTATTGAGCGCGGCAAACATGACGAGCTTTTAAACAAGAATGGACTTTATGCCTCAATGTGGAATAAACAGCTTGAAGCATCTCAAGCAGAGGAAAAGCTAAGAAAGATCCGCGAAGATGATGAACTTGGGGTTGTTTCCCATCATATTTCAACAAAATGAAACAAAAACAGTTGATTTAAAACAAATAGTCGCTTTTTGTAAGGTAATTGGGTAAAGAGTGTTCATCACTGAGTTAGCCGGGGTAGTAGTAAAGTTTAAATGGGGTATACGCGTATGAGCATTGTAAGATCGGTTCGTAACGGTTTTGCA
>CALYQL010000008.1 GCA_945285915.1 uncultured Bartonella sp. | reverse complement strand
TGAGCATTGTAAGATCGGTTCGTAACGGTTTTGCGCCCATCCATAAGGAAGGGTATCCTTTCATTGCTGCCTTCTTTATTGCATCTCTTGTATTGGGATGGATATGGAATCCACTATTTTGGTTTGGGTTGGTGCTAACAATATGGTGTATTTATTTCTTCCGCGATCCTGAACGTGTGACTCCCATTGACAAGAATTTGGTGATGAGTCCTGCGGACGGTAAGATTTCTTATGTTGGTCCCTTTGTACCACCAGAAGAATTGGGACTGGGCAGTGAAGAAATGACGCGCGTTTCCGTTTTTATGGACGTGTTTTCCTGTCATATAAACCGTATTCCCATGGATGGTACAATCCGCTCGATTGTTTATCGTCCTGGACAGTTCGGTAATGCCGAATTAGACAAAGCAAGCGATCATAATGAACGTAATGGGCTGGTGATTGAAACAGCACATGGCGAAATCGGGCTTGTGCAAGTTGCAGGTTTGGTTGCTCGGCGTATTGTGTGTTGGTCGAAGGAAGATGAGCAAGTTGTGGCGGGAAAACGTTTTGGTCTTATTCGTTTTGGATCACGTCTTGATGTTTATCTCCCTTCAAGTGTAAAATTACGCGTTGCTATCGGTCAAAAAGCAATCGCTGGAGAAACAGTTTTTGCATCTTTTGATAAAAGTGCAACCATAACTGATTTTAGACTGGATTAGATTTCGCAATGAAGAGCCCTTCACCTTTTTCTTCGTTTGATCCGGAAGGACATAAACCGGACGATGCTCATCGTCGTCGCTCACCTATTTCCATGCGCTATGTGATACCCAATGTTATCACTATTCTGGCTATTTGTGCGGGCGTGAGTGGTATTCGGCTTGCCTTTGAACATCAATACGAAAACGCCATTCTGATGGTGCTTTTAGCCGCTATATTAGACGGTGTAGATGGGCGTATCGCGCGGTTGATGAATGGCAGTTCTCCCTTTGGGGCGCAGATGGATTCATTAGCCGACGTCGTCAATTTTGGTGTTGCGCCAGCATTGGTTGTCTATTCTTATTTGTTGAACCAGACAGATCACGTTGGCTGGGTTGCTGCATTAGTATATTGTGTTGCGTGCTGTTTAAGGTTGGCACGTTTCAATGTTATGATCGATAATCATGATATTCCACGTTGGCAAAAAGAGTATTTTGTTGGCGTTCCGGCACCAGCAGGGGCATTGCTGGTATTATTGCCGGTCTACCTTGGCACTTTAGGACTTAAGCCAAATGCTGGTTGGGCATTGGTGTTTAGTTTATATACGGTTGTTGTCGCATTTCTATTGATCAGTCGCCTGCCAGTATGGAACGGTAAAACTATCGGGCAAAAACTCCGGCGCGACATTGTCGTTCCTGGTATGCTGTTTCTAGTAATTTATGTTGGTTTTTTGGCAACGTACACATGGCAAACATTGCTCGTTACCGCCATTGGCTATCTGATCTTTTTACCATTCAGTTTGATGGCCTATAAAAAACGTGCCGTCTTGGAAGCAGGAAAATCTGAACTTGATATGGACGACTTGTCTGACCAATCGGAATAAATTTCGTTAAGCCGTTTAAGTTTTACTTATTGTCTTAAAAATATAATTTAGACGGATAAACAAATTGTGTTTTGAACGCAATGCCAGTTGTTTTGCATCTGTATCTGCCAATCGTTTGGTACCAACATCTGTTTGAGCAAAATCTTCACAGTTACAATCGATATAATAGAGTAGGTGTTTAAAGCGTTAACTACACTCTTATTGCAATTGAAGTTCCTCAACAAAACTTACACTACTTAACAGGGCTTATTTTGACGATTTTGCACTATTCTCTTAGTTATAATCAATAAATTTGTTTTCGCGCGCTTGAAATAAGCGCCCATTTTCTTCCAGTTTGGGAGAGGCTAGAGAAACAATTCTCGATGCTATTTCCTCAGCCGTTGGCAAAGTTTGCGGATCCTCACCAGGCATTGCTTGTGCGCGCATTGCAGTACGTGTGGCACCTGGGTTTGCCATATTAACTTTGACTGTGCTTTGCTTCAGCTCATCCGCCCAACACCGTCCAAGTACTTCAAAGGCAGCTTTAGAAGAGGCATATACGCCCCAGAAAGCGCGTGGATGATGCACTATGCCAGAAGACAATAAGATAGCTCTCGCGCAATCTGACTGCCTTAAAAGCGGTTCCACTGTTCGAATAAGCCTCCATTGGCTAGTAACATTAATATTAAAAACATCTTCAAATGTTTTCGCTTCCAGATGGGCAACGGGAGCGATGGTTCCTAATATTCCTGCATTGGCTACGAGAATATCCAATTTTCCCCAGCGTTTGTGAATTGCATCACCTAATCGATCAATCCCTTCCATGTCGTGAAGATCTAACGGAACCAATGTTGAGCTGGAACCGACATTGCGAATAGCATCATCAAGTTCTTCCAAGCCACCAACGGTTCTGGCAACAGCAATAATATGCGCGCCGCGCTTTGCAAGCTCTAGCGCTAAAAAATAGCCAATACCACGCGATGCACCCGTAACAAGTGCAACCCGACCTTCAAGATTGAACTGATTATCCATTATTATCGACTGCTCAAAACCGACAATTTATGAACATTATCAACATTTTCCTGATCGATTAGACGTGTTGGATAGTCACCGGTAAAATAATGGTCGGTAAATTGAGGATTATTATTATCTCTCACAGCGCCACCAACCGCCATATATAAGCCATCAATCGACAGAAATTCTAATGAATCCGCACCGATGAAATCACACATGGATTGCAGATCAGGATATTGATTGGCAAGCAGCTTTTTTGCCTCCGGTGTATCAATACCATAAAAATCCGGATAATAGATCATCGGGCTTGCAACACGAATGTGAACTTCTTTTGCGCCTGCATCGCGCAGCATTTGGACAATTTTTACCGAAGTTGTGCCCCGAACGATTGAGTCATCAACCAAAATAACCCGTTTATCTTTAATAACCGGACGGTTTACCGAATGCTTAAGCTTTACGCCAAAGGCTCTAATTTGCTGGGTTGGTTCAATAAAGGTACGACCGACATAATGGTTACGAATAATGCCCAATTCAAATGGAATTCCGCTTTCTTGCGCATAACCCATCGCGGCCGGTGTACCACCATCAGGAACAGGTACCACAACATCGCCATCACATGGTGCTTCTTTAGCAAGATGCTTTCCCATATTTTTTCGGGCTGTATAGACACTGCGTCCACCAATAATGGAGTCTGGGCGGGCAAAGTAGACATATTCAAACAGACACAATCTTTCAGGTTTCGGTGCCTCGGGTTTGATTGTCTTTATCGTGATTTCACCACTTTTTTGGATTTCACAAATGATGATTTCGCCATTCTCGACATCACGCACATATTTGGCGCCGATGATATCTAAAGCACATGTTTCAGAGCAAAAAATAGGCTTTCCATCAAGCTCACCCATTACAAGAGGGCGTATTCCAATAGGATCACGGGCTGCAATCAATTTTGTGCGGGTCAGTGCAATCATAGCAAACCCACCTTCAATTTGCTTGATAGCATCAACAAAGCGGTCAGATGATGATGCGTGCCGTGACCGAGCAATCAGATGCAAGACAACTTCTGAATCGGATGTTGATTGGCAAATGGCACCAGATGCAATCAGTTGCCGGCGCAAAGTCAAACCATTGGTTAGGTTGCCATTATGCGCTATCGCAATACCACCAACTTCCAATTCGGCAAATAATGGTTGAACATTCCGCAATACCGTTTCACCAGTTGTGGAATAGCGTGTGTGGCCAATTGCGCGATTACCGGGAAGACGAGCCAAGGTTTCAGGATTAGTATAATGATCTCCTACCAACCCCATATGTTTTTCCTGATGGAAAACCGAACCATGATAAGAAACAATACCGGCTGCCTCTTGCCCACGATGCTGCAAAGCATGGAGCCCAAGAGCGGTCAAGGTTGCTGCATCATCATGACCAAGGATACCAAAAACACCGCATTCTTCATGCAATGTATCATCTTCAATTGAAAAATTCTGGAAGGAAGAATCACTATTTGCCATTGTGGCTGCCTTATATAAAACAAGAAATATTCAATAACATAAATTAAATACAGCTTGAAGGTTGATACATAAATTAGTCACCGTTCTGCGCTGGATTCTCACCAACATTTGATTCACTTGTTGGTTCATTCTTTTTAATGACGCTGGTAGCCTTATCAAAAATCCAATCCGGATCTTTGGGTAACAGATCCCATACCTGCACACTAAGCGAATCGAGCATCGGCTTTGTTTTGGCATCTTTCAGCCAAGGCGATTGATCTTCAGGTCTTATGAGCTGGTTAACAAGAAGTGTTGCGATAACCATAATAAAAAGGCCACGCACAACACCGAAAACAAATCCTAATGTTCGGTCAAGTGCGCCAATTCGACTATCAATAATCAAATCAGCAATTTTCATAGTAATGATTGAAACGATAATGAATGTAATAATAAAAACAATGCCCATGCTGGCAATAAGGGCAATCGTTTTATTCGTTAGATATGTTTCAACAAGAGGAAGTGTTGGTTTGTAAAGAAATATAGCAGCAATTGCTGCTATAACCCATGAAGCCAATGACAAAAACTCGCGCGAGAAACCGCGCACCATGGCTAGAAAGCCTGAAAATAGAAGTACACCAATAACAATGCCGTCAAGGGCTGTCATGAACATCGTTTTGTCCTTACGTATCGCTTCCAACTGTAGTTTCAACAATTGAAAATGTCATATCCATTATCAGCTACGCCATTTGGTCGATCATTACCAATATTTCAGCGGTATTTACAAGTGGGAGACTTAATATTCTCTTTCTTGTTTTTCTAATATTGTTGTTCAGGCATAGGGCGTTTTTTTCCCGATGCTATCGCTGCGACAAGTTCCGGCAAGTCTGCGAAACTTCTTTGGCGAAAATCTGCAGATTTTACATTTTCTGTGGTGTTTGACGGTTGAACTGCTCCATGAAATCCCAATTTTTCCGCTTCTTTCAATCTTTGTCCAGAATGGGATACGGCGCGAATGGCACCTGATAGGCTCACCTCACCAAAAAATACATAATTTGTTGGCAATGCGATTCCGGCAAGTGATGAAACCAATGCGGCGGCAACGGCCAAGTCAGCGGCTGGCTCCGATATTCTATAGCCACCAGCAACATTCAGATACACATCATGTTGACCAAAGCGAACACCGCAATGCGCTTCCAATACGGCTAAAATCATCGATAAACGATTGCTATCCCAACCAACAACCGCACGTCTTGGTGTGCCGAGTGAAGAGGGCGCAACCAAAGCCTGAATTTCAACAAGTATTGGCCTTGTTCCTTCCATGCCTGCAAATACAGCCGAGCCGGGCGCTTTTTCGTTTCTTTCGCCCAAAAACAATTCAGATGGATTAAGAACCTGTCTTAAACCTTGGTCGGACATTTCAAAAACGCCGATTTCATCTGTCGGGCCAAAACGGTTTTTTACGGTGCGTAAAATTCGATATTGATGTCCACCTTCACCCTCAAAGTACAACACGCCATCAACCATATGTTCAACCACACGGGGGCCGGCTATTTGTCCATCTTTGGTTACGTGACCAACTAAAACCACTGCTGCACCAGTTTTTTTTGCATAACGAATCATCGCCTGCGCACCGGTGCGCACTTGTGTAACCGTACCCGGTGCAGAATCGATAGTATCCGACCATAAGGTCTGAATTGAATCGATAATAACCAAATCGGGGCGTTTGGTTTCCGTCAAAGTGGCCAATATATCTTCGACATTGGTTTCGGCCGCCAGCTCAACCGTCGTATCAGCTGCATTAAGGCGTTGTGCACGCAATCTTATTTGCGCCACTGCCTCTTCGCCAGAAACATAAACGACCTTATATCCTTTTCTTGCAAGCGTGGCTGCGGCTTGCGTCAATAAAGTGGATTTTCCAATACCCGGATCACCACCCACTAGCAGCGCTGATCCTCGCACAAATCCACCGCCTGTCACACGGTCAAGTTCAGCGATTCCTGATTGAATACGTGGCGCGTCCTCTATGTCACCCGATAATGTGGTTAAGGCGACAACGCGGCCTTTTCGTGTGTTTTTTACAGGGCCACCACCAATGCCACCGCTTGTTCCTTCTTCGACAATTGTATTCCATTCGCCGCAGGCATCACATTTTCCAGCCCAGCGGGAATAGACCGTTCCGCAATTTTGACAAACAAATTGTGTTCTTGCTTTCACCATAGATACTAACCGAATTGTTCTGGTAATTGGTCACTTTCAGCAAGATCAGCAAAACGGGTGTACTCAGCCTGAAATGCAAGGCGCACCGTGCCAGTTGGACCATGGCGTTGTTTGGCAACAATGACTTCTGCCTTGCCAAACACTTCTTCCATTTCAGCCTGCCATTTCAAATGCTCTTCACTACCAAGTTTGGGTTCTTTGTTCTTGATGTAATATTCATCACGATAAACAAACAAAACCACATCCGCATCCTGTTCGATAGAACCAGATTCACGAAGATCTGATAGTTGTGGGCGTTTATCATCGCGCGATTCAACCTGACGAGACAACTGTGATAGCGCAATAATTGGCACATTAAGTTCTTTGGCTAATGATTTTAAACCCGTTGTAATCTCGGTAATTTCCTGCACACGATTTTCAGATGCTCGTTTGGAAGCACCCGTCATAAGTTGCACATAGTCCACAACCAAAACATCAAGCCCATGTTGGCGTTTCAACCGGCGCGCACGAGCGGAAAGTTGCGCAATGGAAATACCACCTGTTTGGTCGATATAAAGCGGCGCTTTCTGTAACCGATTCATCGACCGCAACAATTTGGCAAACTGATCTTCTGAAATGTCACCACGTCTGATCTTGGAAGAGGAAACTTCTGCCTGTTCGGAAATAATACGAGTGGCCAGCTGTTCTGAAGACATTTCCAGCGAGAAAAAGCCCACGATACCACCTTCGTTTTCTTCCGTAGGTAGATTTTCTTCCTGTGCCTTTATGTAAGCATTGGCAATGTTGAATGCAATATTTGTCGCAAGAGACGTTTTACCCATACCAGGACGTCCTGCCAAAATAATAAGGTCAGAACGCTGTAAACCACCCATTTGTTCATCAAGTTTTTTCAATTGGGTGGGGATACCAGATAACCTTGATGTACGTTTTTTTGCCGCTCCCGCCATATCAATGGCTTTTTTGACTGCATCATTGAAGCTTTCAAAACCTCCACCATATTTTCCAGTTTCTGCCAAAGTGAATAAACGTTGCTCAACATTTTCAATTTGCTTCGAAGGTGCAAGATCGATAGGCGCATCATATGCGGTGTTGACCACGTCATTTCCGAGATCAATCAATGAGCGGCGGATAAATAGATCGTAAATTGCCCGCCCATAGTCTTCCGCATTGATAATGGTAACAGCTTCAGTGGCCATACGGACCACGTAATTGTACACTGTCATTTCACCAATTTTTTCTTCAGCTGGTATAAACGGCTTTATTGTGACAGGATTGGCAAGCTTACCATTGCGAATGGTTTCGCTTAATACGGCATAAATTGTTTGATGAAGGGGTTCAAAAAAATGCTCGGGTTTTAAGAAGTCCGAGACGCGATCAATGGCATCATTATTAATAAGAATAGCACCCAACAGTGCCTGTTCCGCTTCAATATTGTGCGGAACCTGCCTAAAAGGTAATGCTTCATCTGTATTTTGCTGACTAAGATTGAAAACTCTTGCTTCTGCCATTTCTCTTTTGATACTCACTGACCTTCTGGAAAAACAGTTCTACTTTAGCCTATTGTAAACCGATCTTGCCATAGCTTTTTTCAAAAATGGCATATTTCAACATGTGAGCCACGCTTTTAGAAATACGAATTGGACAGATTGATGTGGGTCGATTTTAATAGGCTGTAAGTTTCTCAACTCGATATTTGATTATAAGACAAGATGTTTCCCTAAAAAGTCATCTCAGACAGCCATTACAACAGGCGAGATAGTCATTACAACAGGTCAGATAGCTATTATAACAGACCAGATAACCATTATTAAAAAATACCGAGTGACAATTGAGCGAACATTATTTCCAATGCTCCGCCACAGCGCTAGCATATATTTGTAGCTCCATAACCGTGGCGGAATAAACAGCTATAAACCCTCTCACTTGATGTCTATTTTGCATCCCAATTAAAGGCGCACCAATTAAATGTGTACCAATTATTGCCGGAAACTAGAGTGTCTGAGCAACAGTTTTTGCCTTTAAGTTGATATCAACGGGCTTCATCTGTATCATGGACAAGTTGGGATCAGCATCGATCTTTAATAATCTTTCTTCTTCCTGCATAATATAGTCCCGCGTCAGTGGAACAGCATCTTGTTTATGGGCAAGTTGTATCTGGAAAACCATCATGCCCTGCCAACGGAAAGCGCTTTCAGAGGCTGCTAAATAGAAATCCCACATACGGCAGAAACGCTCATCATATAATGCTTTGGCTTCGTTCCAATGTGCCAAAAAAGATTGACGCCAAGCTTTTAATGTTTCGGCATAATGCAACCGTAAAATTTCAATATCGGTGATAATAAGGCCGCTTTTTTCGATAACGGGTATGACTTCTGATAAAGAAGGGATATACCCACCCGGGAATATATATTTGGCTATCCATGGGTTTGTTGCACCCGGTTCCCCTGAACGACCAATCGAGTGAAGGACAAAGCGCCCATCCGGTTTTAGTAAACGTTTAACGTGATCAAAATATTCTTTGAAGTGGCCGATGCCCACATGTTCAAACATGCCAACGGAAACAATCTTATCAAATTGTGCATTCAGATTACGATAGTCCTCAAGTAAAAACTTCGCCCTATTTTCTAGCCCTAGAGCCTTTGCACGTTGGTTGGCAATGCCGAATTGTTCATGGGAAAGGGTTACTCCCGTAACATCTGCCCCTAATACGCGAGCAAAATAGAGACCTAAACCACCCCAACCGCAGCCAATATCAAGCAGCTTTTCACCCTTGCTAACCTGCAATTTGGCTGCCAAATGCCGTTTTTTGGCAAGTTGTGCTTCATTAAGATCGGTATCCTGTGTTTGAAAATAGGCACAGGAATATTGTCTGTCAGGATCAAGGAACAAGTCATAAAGTTTGCCAGATAGATCATAATGGTGCTGAACATTACGGGCTGAGCGCTTTAACGTATTCATTTGGACAAAACGCTTGGTTGCCGTCCGGATAAAAGACATTGCTTTCATCCACATTTGGTTTTCAGCAATAGGTCCCGTGCTTTCAAAAATTATTTCAAGAAGCTTATAAATGTCACCTTTAACAAACTCAAATCCACCCTCCATATAAGCTTCACCAAGTTTCAAAGCAGGATCAAGGGCAACTTCACGTTCCCATTTGGAAGATGTAAAACGAAGATGGACAGGCTCCCCAGTATTGTCACCAAAGTGATAGGTTACACCTGCAGCATCAGTAACAGCCAAATTTCCTTTAGAAATAATGTGTCCAGCTGCTGTCTTCAATAAAGCAAACATTTAAACAATTCCTGTTTTTGTTTTATAATCCAAATCGCCATTACTTGATGTTTGAGTGAAGTAAGAAATAATGGTGAAAACCAAACATATTAATAGTTCCATTTTCAAAAAAAAACACCCAGCCAATAGGCTGGGCGTCTTCATTTTTTCTTGAGAACTGATGCAAAAATAAAAAAAGCAAAAACTCTCTAGAAATATTCCAGAAAAAGAAAAATTATGCTTCTTCTTTTGCTGTTTCTTCTGTGTTTTCTTCTCCCTCATCATCGAAAACTTCTTCTGATAGAGGTTTTTCTTCAATACCATAGATGGCTTCGATAGATGTTAGGTCTTCACCTGCAGCTTGACGTTCTGCTTCATCTGCAGAGCGTGCAATATTGATGGTTACTGTAACCTGTACTTCTGGGTGCAAGTTGATCGAAACATTATGCATACCAATTGTTTTAATTGGGTGGTTAAGTTCAACTTGTGTGCGAAGAACAGAGAAACCTTCTGCTGTGATGATGTCTGCGATATCACGTGTTGAAACAGAACCATAAAGCTGACCTGTTTCACCAGCAGAACGTATAACGATAAATGTTTTACCGTCAAGTTTATCAGCAACCTGTTGTGCTTCACTACGGCGCTCTAAATTGCGTGCTTCTAATTGTGTACGCTGTGATTCGAAACGCTTCCGATTCTCTTCGTTAGCACGCAACGCTTTGCCTTGAGGCAAAAGGAAATTGCGAGCATAACCAGCTTTTACAGAAACAGTGTCACCCATTTGTCCAAGGCGGGCGATACGTTCAAGCAGAATAACATCCATTTTATAATCCTTTCAGATGATGATTATTGGGGTAGGCCATCGTTTTGACGATGGTTCTGAATAGTTGACCAAATACCCATCATTACGAGTACGATGAATATCGGTAGGGAGAAGAAAACTGTGAGTAAAGCGATATAAACAAAGCTCAATATAAATACCCGGCCACGCATGCCGCGTGATAGATTATGAAGATACGCTAAGCCACAGAAACAAAATGCCAGCATAAATGTCGTGTTAAAAACGGCAGCACAAAGTTTAAACAACATTCCTAAATCGAGGAATGTCCCGAGAAATGCCAACGCAAAGATAAAAATTGCCGGTAAAGGCAAACGGAAATTGGTTGGCCAATCATCACGTGGGCGGGCAAGACGTTTCATACGTTGTGCGCCTACAAGTGAAAAATATAGGTTTCCGATAAGAAAAATAACGCCATATGTTGCGAGACAGCTTGATGCAAAAGGGACAAAATTGGCTAACAATACGTCGTAAAACGCAGATATATCGGCTTCATCGGCTGATTGTGTTTGTCTCATAGCGTTAGCAAATAGATCAGCGATTTGTTGCGCTATCAGCGGCGTCGAGGGTTGGTTGTGAATATATACACCGATAAGAACGCATATAATTGAAATGAAACTGATTATTAGAAAAATAACTGAAGAGAGGGGATACCACTTTACGGTCTGATTACCAGTGTCATATTGCGCTAATCCTAGAAGCCAAGAAGCATATACGGCTGGCAAAAAAAACAGCAGCATATAGCTGATACCAATATAAAAGTTTTGTGTGATTATCAAAACGAATGTTGCAACCAATAGGGCGATGATACTCGATAATGTACCCCATCCAAAAGCGGCAATAAAAATTGGTAGTGATATAAAACAAACGACAATGATAGCAAGCAGTGGCGATACCATTAGCGAGGTGTTCACTGCCATTCCTATGGCGCCTGCAAAAAGCCCGGCTACAATGCCCACTGGTAGGATATGTGTATTTTGCTGCATCATTGATTCGCTGTCCTGCTTTGGCAGTTAGGAATGTTGAAATTCCAACTTCGGATTTTTATTCCTGCCCCGAAAGCAGGAAATGCAGTCGACAATGTCGACTGCACTAAAATATTATTTCACAACATAAGGCAACAAGCCAAGAAAACGTGCGCGCTTAATAGCATTAGCTAATTCGCGTTGCTTCTTTTGGCTAACAGCCGTGATGCGAGAAGGAACAATCTTGCCACGTTCTGAAATGTAACGTTGCAACAATTTGATATCCTTGTAATCGATCTTTGGCGCATTTGGCCCAGAAAATGGGCATGTTTTACGACGACGATGGAAAGGACGGCGGGTTGGGATCTGACTGATATCAACCATTATTCATCTCCTTCATTTGCATCTTCATCGCGTGAACGACGTGAACGGCGTGGACGTTCTTCATCTTTACCAAAACGATCATCACGATCACGGCGTGAAAGCATTGCTGACTGACCTTCTTCATGTTTTTCAACACGAATGGTCATATAGCGAAGAATATCTTCGTTAATACGCATCTGGCGCTCAACTTCTGCAATTGCAGCAGCAGGAGCATCAATGTTCATCAATGCATAATAAGCTTTGCGATTCTTGCGAATGCGATAGGTTAGGGGACGTAAACCCCAGTTTTCTATACGCCCAACTTTGCCACCGTTAGCTTCGATAACACCCTTGTAAAGTTCTACAAGTTGGTCAACTTGCTGTGGAGCAATGTCTTGTCGGGCAAGAAACACATGTTCATAAAGAGCCATTGTATTTGCCTTTCTTCTATTAAATCTCACTAACCCTGACGCAGAGCCTCTGCGACTTGTCTTTTCAGGTAACCCCAAGAAGAAAGGACGCATATTTTCGAGACATTCGAGAGCGGAGACACGGGAGGCTTGAAACATTAATGTTTCGTGTCGCTTTTGGCGACCCTCCGTTCAACCCCCAGCCAAGAGTTAGTGACGAACGCGAGGTTTCTACAGGTATTTTTCAAAAAAGGCAAGTATAGCCCGTAAAAAACCGTTTTTAAGTTGGAAGATTTCTTACACGGATATAAAAGCGACAAATTCAAAAGGTCTCTTAAGATCAGGAGTCGAAATAAAATGGGTTTTATACAACAGTTGGACGTTGGGGTTTTCAATATATTGGTTGCAGGACACCAGACGCCGGCACTTATTTCATGGTTTGGCATTATCTGTGCAAAATTTTTGATTTATTTTATCCCGTTGCATCTTCTTGTTTTCTGGTTCTTGGGAAAAAGAATAGAACGACAGACAGCTGTCGCCATTGTATTGTCGGTTGTTGTAGGGCTGATATGTAGCCACATGATAGGCATACTGTTTTATCGTCCGCGTCCTTTCGTGGCCGGTCTCGCTGAAGCCTTGATTGCTCATAAAGATAATGCATCTTTTCCAAGTAACCATGCACTTATTTTTACCTGCTATGGGGTCACTTTACTTTCCTATCGCTATAGAACAATGGCCAAGGTGGCATTAATTCTTGCTGTTTTAACATGCTGGGGGCGTATCTTTACTGGTGTCCACTATCCTTTGGATATAATAGGCGGCTTTATCCTTGGCGTCATAATATCTATTGTCATTAAACGTTTTATCATGCCGCTAATGCCCGCTTTTTTGGTAGAATTTCCACCTCTACGGGATGAAAGAAACATCAATCAGAAGCTTCATTAGTGGCTTTGGCTTGACTTTAACCTATTTTATAGGTCAAGACCAAAATGTTATATTTTCAGTCAAGGAGTAAACTGAAATGGTAGCTGCATTCACATTTCCCGGTCAGGGAAGCCAAATTGTAGGCATGGGTAAAACGTTATCTCAGCAATTTGCTGAAGCGCGTGCTGTGTTTGAAGAGGTTGATGATGCTCTCGGACAAAAGCTTTCAACAATTATGTTTGAAGGTCCAGAAGATACGTTAACCCTTACGGCAAATGCTCAACCTGCCTTAATGGCTGTATCGATGGCTGTGCTACGGGTCATGGAAGCGCAAGGGCTAAATTTGAAAGAAAAGGTAGCATTTGTTGCTGGACATTCGTTAGGAGAATACTCGGCTCTTTGTGCTGCCGGAACATTTAGCTTAGCAGATACTGCCCGTTTGCTGCGCATTCGCGGTGAAGCCATGCAAGATGCAGTCGGCGTCGGTGAAGGCGCAATGGCGGCTATTATAGGTCTTGACGAGGCTACAGTTGAGGAAATTTGTAGCTCTGTTTTAGGAGAGGGCGTATGCCAGATCGCCAATGATAATGGTGGTGGGCAATTGGTTATTTCTGGTGAAACAAACGCAATCAATGTGGCATGTAAAATAGCATCAGAAAAGGGTGCAAAAAGGGCTATTATTTTGCCTGTCTCTGCACCTTTTCACTCAAGTCTAATGCAGCCGGCTGCTGATGCGATGAAAGAAGCATTGCTTGACGTCAATAAAAACGCACCAGTTGTACCGCTTATTCCAAATATCACGGTTCAGCCGGAAAGCGATCCACAACATATTATTGAGCTTTTAGTGCATCAAGTAACCGGACGCGTAAGGTGGCGTGAGACGATTGAATGGTTTGCGCATAATGGCGTTGACACTTTGTTCGAGATTGGATCAGGTAAGGTTCTTACCGGCCTTGCTCGTCGCATTAATAAGGATATCAATGGATTGACTGTCGGCAGCAGTGAGGAAATTGAAACTGCGCTTAAGGCGCTTGGTATATAATCGAGGAATTCAGGAATGTTTGATTTTAAAGGGCGCAAAGCTCTTGTAACCGGTGCAACTGGCGGCATTGGAGAAGCAATTGCGAGAAAACTGCATGCGCGTGGCGCTATTGTTGGTCTACATGGCACACGTGAGGAAAAGCTTAAAGCTTTGGCTGCTGATCTTGGTGACAATTGTTTCATATTTCCTGCAAACTTGTCGGATCGGGATGCCGTTAAAAACTTGGCAGAAACCGCCGAGAAGGAAATGGACGGTGTGGATATTCTCGTTAATAATGCGGGAATAACCCGTGACGGCCTATTTGTCCGCATGAGTGATCAGGACTGGGATGACGTATTGGCCGTCAATCTAACAGCAGTTTTTCTGTTAACACGTGAATTGACACACCCTATGATGCGTCGCCGCTATGGCCGTATAATCAACATTTCGTCGATCGTAGGTGTTATTGGCAATCCAGGACAGACGAATTATTGTGCGACGAAAGCCGGCGTTATCGGATTTTCAAAATCTTTGGCGCAGGAAATTGCTAGCCGTAATGTAACAGTTAACTGTATCGCTCCCGGATTTATCGAGTCGGCTATGACTGATAAATTGAACGAAAAGCAGAAAGAAACCATCATGTCCGCTATTCCTATGAAACGCATGGGAACAAGTGACGATGTTGCAGCTGCTGCAATTTATTTGGCAAGTGATGAAGCCGCGTTTGTTACAGGTCAGACACTGCATGTTAATGGCGGCATGGCAATGATTTAATGGATATCGATCCATTATAATAACGACATAGCACAAAGCTTGGGCGGATAAATAATGTCCAAGCTTATATCAAATAGCTCTGTTTGGATAAGTACGGTAATAATTCGTGATTGGGGCAGAGAAGTCTTATTTTTAGGGAAAAAAGACACATTTTTTTGCATAAAACAGATGAAAGACTGTAAAAATGCTAAAATATCTTTGCGTCTTGGCTTAGACCATGATAATTGCCGCGTTTGAAGCCGGTTGGTAAAATCGGTTTGTCCCAAAAGGGATATCCACAGGATGTGCTTAGAACTTTAAAATGATTTGGGTAAAAAACACATCTATTGCTTGATTAGAGGAGCCCATGCCGTTAACCAAGGTATGGAAACAACAAAAGTCGAGGATCCTACATGAGTGATACAGCAGAACGCGTCAAGAAAATCGTCATCGAGCATCTTGGTGTTGATGCAGACAAAGTAACCGATGGTGCAAGCTTTATTGATGATCTTGGTGCCGATAGCCTTGATACCGTTGAATTGGTTATGGCTTTTGAAGAAGAATTTGGCGTTGAAATTCCAGATGACGCTGCAGAAACAATTTTGACTGTTGGTGATGCAGTCAAGTTCATCGATAAAGCTTCTGCATAATAAAATAAGAAGACAGAAGCCTTTAAGGCTTTTGTCTTCGTTTGTATTATAGTGTTCCCTCCAAAATGGGTAACGTGTGATTTGATTTATAAGATTGGGAATGAAAGTATGAGACGTGTCGTCATTACCGGTATGGGGTTGGTTTCTCCGCTGGCCGGCGACGTGAAACATAGCTGGAAACGGCTTCTTGAAGGACGTAGCGGTATTCGTCGCGTGACAGAATTTGAAGTTGACGACCTTCCTTGTCAAATTGCGGGTCGTATCCCTTTAGGGGATGGAAGTGATGGTACCTTTAATCCTGATCTCCATATGGAACCTAAGGAACAGCGTAAGGTTGATCCATTCATAGTCTATGCTATGGGTGCGGCAGATGAAGCGCTTGACGATGCTAATTGGCATCCATCAACAGAAGAAGATCAGATACGTACAGGCGTTATGATTGGTTCTGGTATCGGTGGTGTTGAAGGCATTGTAGAAGCTGGCTATACATTACGCGATAAGGGACCGAGACGTATTTCGCCCTTTTTTATTCCAGGACGTCTTATTAATCTAGCTTCCGGATATGTCTCCATTAAGCACCATTTGCGTGGACCTAATCATGCTGTTGTCACCGCATGTTCTACGGGTTCTCATGCAATTGGCGATGCATCGCGCTTGATCGCATTGGGCGACGCCGATGTAATGGTAGCGGGTGGTACAGAATCACCGGTAAATCGTATTTCGTTGGCTGGCTTTGCAGCTTGTAAAGCTCTTTCAACTGGTCGTAATGATGATCCTGAACATGCATCACGACCTTACGATACTGATCGTGATGGTTTTGTAATGGCAGAAGGTTCTGCTGTTGTTGTTCTGGAAGAACTAGAACATGCCCTCAATAGAGGTGCTAAAATTTACGCTGAAATTATAGGTTATGGCCTATCAGGTGATGCCTATCATATTACTGCTCCGTCAGAGAGTGGAGAGGGCGCACAGCGTTGTATGGAAGCAGCTATCAAGCGCGCTAACATAGCTCCATCAGACATTGATTATATCAATGCTCACGGAACATCGACTATGGCAGATACTATCGAGCTTGCTGCAGTAGAACGTGTGATGGGCGATCATGTGTCTAAAGTGTCGATGTCTTCGACAAAATCGTCGATTGGGCATCTACTTGGTGCCGCTGGCGCTGCAGAAGCTATTTTCAGCGTGCTTGCTATACGGGATAATATTGCTCCGGCAACTTTAAATCTTGATAATCCGTCAGTCGATACCAAGATTGATCTTGTTCCGCATAAACCGCGTGAACGTAAGATTGATACGGTTCTGTCCAATTCATTTGGATTTGGTGGAACCAATGCATCATTAATTATGAGGCGGTTTTCAAAATAATATTTAGACTTGTAACGTCTCTCTATTTTGTCTTATTCTTTGAATAAAATCATGGAAACGGTTTATGTTTTTCATGAGTATTAGGGTGTGCGCTTATGTCTGATGAGGAAAGAAAGATACAATCTGACCAAGATGTTTCTCATTTGCCTCTACCGCAAGAAAGTGATGAGAGCGAACTAGACGATAAATCAAAACGCTCTCACATAGCACGCAATCCATTTGTTATATTAGGCAATTTCTTTTTGATGCTTGTGATTGTTATAATCCTTGCCATCACTATTCCGATTTATATCGGAAAAAATATGTTTTTTGCCGCTGGACCATTAGAAGAACAACAGGTTATTTTAATTCAACCTGGAACCGGCATTAGAGAAATTGCCGCTTTATTGGAAAAACAAGGCATGATCCGATCTGCCGACGTTTTTGTTTATGGTGTCGGGTATCAGGACAAAGCAAAACTGTTAAAAGCAGGGGAATATGCAATACCAGCACACGCCTCAATGAGCGCAATTATGGATATTCTGGTAGCAGGAAAATCTATCGAATATACATTTACAGTTCCAGAAGGTCTTACGGTTAAGCAAATTTTTGATCGTTTAGCTGCCAATGAAGTTTTGGTTGGTGATTTGCCACAACAATTACCGCCTGAAGGTAGTTTAATGACAAATACCGTGAGCTTCGCGCGCGGTACAACACGGGCGCAGATCGTAAAACGGTTGCGCGATGGACAGGATAAGCTCGTTTCTGAAATTTGGGCAAAGCGTTCACCCGATCTACCAATAAAGACGATCAATGAATTTGTTACTTTGGCATCAATCGTGGAAAAAGAAACTGGCATTGCGACGGAACGCCCGCAAGTTGCTGCGGTATTCTGTAACCGATTGATCAAACATATGCGCTTGCAGTCGGATCCGACTGTTATTTATGGGATATTTGGCGGTGCTGGTAAACCATCGGATAGACCGATATATCGCTCTGATCTCGATCAAGAAACGCCGTATAATACCTATAGAATAAATGGCTTACCACCGACGCCAATTGCAAATCCGGGTCGTGATGCACTTGAGGCAGTTGCAAATCCACCAAAAACAGATGCCCTTTATTTCGTAGCTGACGGAACAGGCGGTCATGTATTTGCAAAGTCATTGGATGAACATAATGCAAATGTTCGGAAGTGGCGTGCGTTGCAGAAAGATAACTAATTCTGCGATATCTAGTGAAAGATATTATCGACTTAAAGTCTGAACCGTTATGTCGCTAAAATAAGCGATAGAAGATAATAATTTTCATATGATTTCAATAGCTTCAATATGCGCCTTTGGGTCATATAGGCGGATAATCTTATAATCGCTGCATTTATGCGAATAATTAGATAGATGAGACGGTTTGAAATAAACTTAAAGATACAAACTGCGTATATTGCATTCCGAAATGACCTGCTTGCAAGGCTTTGTACATATCGTTCTGTGTGAGACGTATGTCTTTTGGGTTCTAATGAGAAATAGCAAAAGCCTTCAGATAGTTTAACCAATAAATCTTTCGTGTGTTTTCAAATAAGCTCTTTTTAATTGATTCAAAACAAGCAATAAAACCGCCACTAAGAGTACCACTTAATACGAATCTATAACCAAATTCGATCACGGGGGGGTATCGGGTGGACGTAAGGAGTTTATAATATTGCAAAGTATGACAGGTTTTGCCCGAGTAGACACCAAAGTTGGTGATTTCAATGTTACTTGGGAAGCACGTTCAGTCAATGGTAAGGGGCTTGATGTCAAATTTCGTTCAACGACATTGTTAGATGTCTTTGAAAATGAATTGAAAAAGAAAGCTGCAGCCGTTTTCGCACGTGGTAGTATTACATTTTCACTAACAATAACCTCGCCAAAAACTTCCAGTATTCCGGTCATTAATCGCGAATATATTTCATATCTGATTAATCTATCAGCCGAACTGGAAAAAGAATACAATATCGCCAAATCATCATTGGCGGAGCTCTTAACAATTAAGGGTGTGATAGAACACGATGGCGAAAATTGCCTTGATACTCTCAATGATGAATGTAGAAACGCCATCAATATGGGGTTTGAGCGTATTTTGTCGGAATTGGTTGCTTCACGCAAAGCAGAAGGCAACAGCCTTGAACAAATTTTAACAGAAAAAATCAACCAGTTGGAAATACTTGTAAAAAAAGCGCGCAATGATCCCGCAAGGTCACTTGATGCTATTCGGGAGCGACTGAAGACGACAGTGGAAGCTTTGTTGGACACCAATGTACCACTTGATCCACAACGTTTGCATATAGAAGCCGCTTTTATTGCAACAAAAGTTGATGTTCAGGAAGAACTAGATCGTCTTGATGGTCATATTAAAGCTGCCCGTAGTTTGATTTCATCCGAACAACCTATTGGCAGGCGCTTGGATTTTCTGGCACAAGAATTCAATCGAGAAGCAAATACATTATGTTCAAAGGCGCACACCGCATCTTTAACAGAAGTTGGTTTAGAGTTGAAAACAGTGATCGACCAATTACGGGAACAGATACAAAATATTGAATGATGGTTTGCTTAACGCTAAAATCAATTTGCTAAGTGATTATCCAGAGGACAAAGACATATGACAAGTGCATCGCCACATGAGCTTAATACAAAAATATTGGAACCAAGGCGCGGCGTGTTACTAGTATTGTCGTCCCCATCTGGTGCAGGCAAAACAACCCTATCAAGACTGCTTTTGGAAGACGGTGAGCTTGGCCTATCTATTAGTGTGACAACCCGTCAACGTCGCCCAAGTGAAGTAGACGGTGTGCATTATCATTTTATCTCGAAAAAAGATTTTGAACGTAAGCGCGATAATGACGAATTGATAGAATGGGCGGAAGTCCACGGCAATTACTATGGCACATTGCGCGAAACAGTAGATACGGCTCTTGCATCTGGTCGCGATATGTTGTTTGATATCGACTATCAGGGTGCCAAACAACTACAACAAAAAATGCCCAATGATGTCGTGTCTATTTTCATTCTTCCTCCATCGATGAAAGAATTGAAATCACGCCTCAACCGCCGTGCTGAAGATAGCAAAGAAGTGATTGATCTGAGGCTTGATAATGCTCGCGGTGAAATCAAACAATGGCAGTCTTATGATTACGTTTTGGTCAATGAGGATCTCAATCGCTCATTTTCGACGATTAAAGCAATCCACCTTGCTGAAACGATAAAGCGCAAACGTTGCCTCTATCTCGATTCATTTGTAGACGGGCTATTAAATGAAAAATTGGACTAGTTTGATTGATAGATCAATTTATCCAATTTTAATGGCAATTTATTGATTTGAAAATATATTCATCGGCTGAGATCAAGTGGTTTACTGATTTGAAAGTGCGCGAGCCAAAGCGATAAATTCTTCAATGCTTAGCGTTTCGGCTCGTCGTGTTCCATCTATCGCAGCTTTCTGCAAAAGATCTTCGCCACCAAGTGTTTTAAGACTTTGGCGTAACATCTTACGCCGTTGTCCGAATGCTGCCTTTGTCACTGTTTCTAAAGCCTTGGCAGAGCAGGGGATTGGATTATCATAAGGCACGAGATGCACCACAGAAGAGGTAATCTTTGGTGGTGGGGTGAAGGCCTGTCGTGGGACATCAAATGCAATGGCAGATTTGCATCTCCAATTTGTTAGCACACCCAGCCGTCCATAATGTGGTGTTGAAGGCTTTGCCGTAATACGTTCCGCCACTTCGCGTTGAAACATCAGTGTCATGGATTGATAAAATGGTGGCCATGGTTCGACCAATAGCCAGTTTATCAAAATCTGCGTGCCGACATTATAAGGTAAATTGGCAACAATATGTGGTTTGTCATTGCCTGGAAACAGTTTGGTGAAATCCTGCTCAAGCGCATCGCCACAAATGATGTTCAATTTATTTGGATAGGCTTCAGCAATTTCATTCAATGCCGGTAGACAACGTGTATCTCGCTCAATAGCGGTTACATTTGCACCCAATGCTAACAATGCCCTCGTAAGACCACCAGGGCCGGGGCCAATTTCCAATACTGATTTGCCTTCCAAGTCGCCTGCTTGCCGGGCAATTTTTGTTGTCAAATTAAGATCAAAAAGAAAGTTTTGACCGAGAGACTTTTTTGCCTGCAGATCATATTTTTCTATAATCTGCCGTAACGGCGGAAGTGTATCAATACTCATTGTTTGCAACTATTTTTCGCAAGTTCACTTGCCATTTTCAATGCCGCAATAAAACTATCTGGCGATGCTATCCCTTTGCCTGCAATATTGAATGCAGTACCATGATCTGGTGATGTACGGATAAAAGGTAGTCCCAATGTTACATTGACTGTGTCATCAAAGCCAATTGTTTTGACCGGTATTAATGCTTGGTCATGATACATACACAATGCTGCATCGTAATTTTTACGCGCTTTTTCATTAAACATCGTATCAGATGGCAGCGGATCAGTTATTGTAATTCCTCGTTTGCGCAAAATATCAATAGCGGGCATGATAATAGTCTGTTCTTCAAGACCCATAGCACCATTTTCCCCAGCGTGAGGATTAAGTCCTGCTATTGCTAATCTCGGCTTATTTATCTCGAATCTTTTGTGCAGATCATTTGCAGTAATTAATGCCGTTTGCACAATTAGGTCTGTTGTTAAAGCCTGAGGAACCTTTTGAATGGCAATATGAACTGTAATCGGCACAGTTCTTAATTCCGGTCCAGCAAGCATCATGACAGGCTGACAGGGTTCTCCAGTCAATTGCATAGCGAGATCGGCTAAAAATTCGGTATGTCCAGGAAATTTGAAACCTGCATCATAAAGAACTGCTTTTGCAATTGGACAAGTTACAAGGCCACCTGCCAATCCATCGTGAATGAAATTCACACCACGTTCTATCGCTTCAACAATGCCTGAAGCATTTTGGGGTGAGGGGTGACCAACATCAGCAACTTGTCTATTTTCAAGTTCCACGATCGGCAAAACATTATCGAATTTTTCACAAACACGATCGAGATCTACGACTTTTGTTGTTACATCATATCCCAATAAAGCTATTCGGCTTCTTATTACATCCGGATCAGCAAGAATAAAAAAAGGCGGTATCGCATTTGACTGCCTTAGCAACCAAGCTTTTAAAGCTATTTCCAATCCTATACCGGCAGGATCACCACTGCTAACAACAAGTGGTAACATCAAGGATTCTGAATGCGAGCCTTTTCCCGCAACTCCTTGAGGTATTTTGCACTCAGGTCTTCCGCTTTTTTATCACCAGACTTTTCATTATCTTGAACGGTAAAGACAAGCTGTGCAACCTTATCATCCGACACTTTTTTAATACCGCAAATGGCCAAGGCTTCAACGCCTCTTGGTGTTTCTTGTGGTGGTGTCATGCGACCAACTGGTGTGGCTTTGACCGCCTTTTCCCATTCTTCAGGAAGTTGTGGTTCAAGCACACGACCAAGATTTCTTACTGTAACGTCTAGCATAGTTGTTGCTTGTTGTTTTAAATTATCGCAACCAGCAAATTTTGCGCGGAAAAGCTCTGCATCCTGCTTTCTTTTTCCGAGGATAGCTGAACGCCGATTAGATGGCACAACAAATATGACCTGTTGAAGTTCATATTCATTGGCGGTAGGCTTAACGCCACCATTCTTTATCATGCGTTGTACAGCTTCTTGTTCCGTTATGATGCCACCTTCAGCGCGATAGCGAGCACTAACGAGACGCCCCCAACCCATTTGGGTTCTGATATAATCTTTAAAGTGATCGGCGGTAACGCCTGTTTGCGCAAACATTTGCGTCAGTTGTGCTACCGTCATATGGTTACGTTCTGCAAAACCGGAAAATGCCTTGTTCACTTCTTCATCGGAAACGCTGATATTGCGCTTCTTCATTTCGACGCGTTTCAGCATCTCTTCGATCAATTCGCTTTTTGCGAGAGCTGGCAGGTTTCCTTGACGGCGTTGCAACTTTAAAAATGCTGCACGTCTTTGAATATCATAATTAGTAATTGCATTGCCATTGACAATGACCGCAACCGTCGTTTGTCCGGCTTGGACATTTTGTGGTACAGATTTACGTGACGCTGAAAACGCCTGTGAAGACATGCCTGCTACACATGCTGTTGTAGCAAATATAAAAGCCAGTGTGCTGTATTTTATTTTCTTCATTGTGTTTCGTTTCTGCCTATCTGTCCACTAAATTAGATGGTTAATTCTAACAATTTAAATCTTCACTACGATAATCGAACCTATAGCCCAGCAATCTCAAGACTTATTTCTTGAAATTACTGCCTATATCGCCATTTCCAATATCAGCAACTGTACGGAATGAGAGCATGAAGCCAAAAGTGTGCGATGGTTCGTTTTCCCACGGGTTTCTTGTTTGCTGATAGCCAAGATTCAAACCAAAACATTCATCAAGATAATTCAAACCACCGCCGATTTTAACGAGTGTATCCGAAACAAGGTCATAACTTGTATTGGTGTTAATAGACCAGTGATCCGTAAACTTGTAACCAGTTTGTAAGGAAACTTCCTGACGATCTTGCGCATAGCCATAATCTGGCTGACTCTGAATATAGGCATATTGGGACGAAGCCCAAATACGCGACCAATTCTTGGAAACTTCCAATTCACCACGCCGGATCGAACCCGTTTCTTCATCAAAGCGTCCGCGAGACGCTATTGCAAAACCATTTTCATCGCTCGCACCGACCATGGCAACATAATCGGACCGTGCCGTTTCAAGGCCAGAATCAGCTCCAACGCTTACAAAATCTTTTGCATTATACGAATTTTTGCCAAATAGCTGGAACGATTGACCTACCAATCCATAGAGTGACCAGCCATTGTTCAAGTTTCCGGAATAACGCAGACCGACATTAGAACGGGTGCCACCCTCTAGGCGATCATAACCAGAAAATTTATCACGCTCAAATAGTGTTGTTGCATCAAATACAAAGCTTTGTGCATCTTCATTTGGCAGGCGACCAGTATATTGCTCGTTATTGCGCACGAATATTTGCGCCATAGGCTCAAGAATATGTGTTGTATTGCCTGCAGTAAACAATAGTGGATAGCGCAGTTCTAATCCAGCTGTCGCCATGCCGCGGAATGCACCGGACTCAATATCAACATTACGGTAGGTTCCTTCTGTTGTATATCCGCCATAGCTTCCATTTGCATTAGTGCCAATGCCATCGCCCCGTAAAGCAAGAATTGGTGTTATAACCAAACCGCCTTGCGTAATAACACTTCTCTTCCACTCAACATCTGATGTTAAACGGAAATTAGTACCGGACATACCAGCGAGACGGGCAGTATCAAGTGGCTTTCCCTGCCAATCAGCAAAAGCAAAGTCTGCGCGATCGCGATATATGGTTTGCACATTGGTATGGAAAGTAAATTCGCCACCATAAACCGACTCATCTGGCGTGAACGAATAATCAATACGCGGCAATACCCATGGCTGACGGGTATAACGTTCACTAGGATTGTCTTTCGTCATCGAATCCTGCACTTCAAAATGATAGAAGCGCATATCAAAGTAATTTCTGCCCGCTAAACCATTGAGATAAACTTGTGAACGGAAAACGTCGTCCTTATAACCTTCTAAATTATAAGTACGGCTAAAATTTCTGTCCGATTGAGCTAATATATTCCAACCATAGGTCCAATTTGAATTGATCCGGAAATCACCTTTTGTGGCAACCATATAACGGTTGTCATTCAGCCTATCGATTGAGCCGGCATCAAAATCATCTGGATTAGCCTGATATATATGTGCAAACCGGATATTATATGTTCCGGTTTCCAAGCGATGACGCCATTCACCTTCCGTTAAAAGACCTTGATTGGTATAGCCTGTGGCGGAAAGGGTAAAATCGTAATTTGGTGCCAAATTCCAGAAATAGGAATTGCGTATTCCTAGCCCTAGATCCTTATTATACATAAAACTTGGCGCTAAAACACCGGTTTTGCGTTTGACCGTAGGGTCCGGCATTTCAAATACCGGAAACCATGCAATCGGCATACCAAAAAATTCAAAGTGGCTGTCTTCAAAACGCATAGTTTTGGTTGCGCCATTCCAAATAATCTTTTTGGCTTTTATCTGCCATAAAACATCATGATCCGGTTTAGAGTAGCAAGGCTCACAAGCTGTATAGGCACCGCGATTGAACACCGTCATTTGCCCACCACTACGCTCGGCACTTTCAGCTGCAAAACGTGTATTGTCAGGTGTTTCTGCCCGTAAGGAATTAACAAAACCTTCGCCCAAATCGTCTGTCATATCGATTTGGTCTGCATAAAGTTTGCTGCCGTCCGGTTGAACAACTTCTACTTCGCCTTCCGCCATAACGCGTCCGGTTTTCTGGTTGTATGTTACTTTACGTGCAACGATTCTGTTACCGTCATACTCTATTCTAACGTTGCCTTGTGCTGTGACGGTATTGGCATCACGGTCATAAACTAGCTCATCGGCAGACAACAACATCCGCGCATTAGGATCTGTTTTGTGTGTTGCTGAGAGCGCGCCAAAATCTTGTGCATACACAAAATTTGTTGCACCCAAGCCCATCACACACCCCAATGCGGTTGTGATCGCCAATGCTTTTAGGCTCTTTGAAATTGTTATTCCACTATTCAATCGTTTCACCTAGCCATCCTCTTTATGCAACAAAAAGGAGATACCAAAAAATAAAGCTATAACAACCGGCACCCACGCTGCCACAGCAGGTGGAACATACCCCACCTTACCGAAAGCTTGCACAAGAACCGAAACTACATAAAGCACGAACCCGGCAATGATACCACCCAGAATCAGCATTCCGGACTGTCCAAATCGCACAAATTTTAAAGTAACTGTTGCTGCAATCAATGTCATTGCAATTAATAGCGCCGGTAATGCAATTAGAGATTGTAATTGCATATCAAAAACATTGGCGGAGTAACCAAAAGAACGCGCTATTTCAATTTTACGTGGTAATTCATAGAAAGGAATCGCTGCAGGATCAGCAAGGCGATCTTCCACAAATTCTGGACGCAAATGGGTGGCTACTTTAAGTTCCTCAAATTTTTGTGGCTCATGTCCGGCTTTGTACCGTGTTCCATTTGTCAGAACCCATGCACCATTCGTCAATTTTGCCTGACTGGTGTTAAGCCAATCATTTACTGTTCCGTCTGAATTATATTCAACGAACGTCGCATCGATAAGCGTAAGTCCCTTATCTGCAACGGCTTTTGCGCCAATTGTAGTGACACCGGCATCGGTTCTTTGGGTAAGCCAAGGAATACGATTGCTATTTGCTGGCGTTTGGGCGTCATCACCTTTCCAATTGGCTAATAATTGTTCTGATTGGCTGGTTCCCCATGCTGCAAGCGGATTAACAACAACCACAGCAATAACACCGAATAAGAAAGCACCGAGACAGGCTGGCATAAGAAATTGCCACGCCGATACGCCAATTGAACGTGCAATCACCAATTCCATTTTTCGATTAAGCGAAATCAATGTCGCCATCGCTGAAAATAGGGCTACAAATGGAAAAAGCTGCTGCATAATAAAAGGTATACGAAGCGCCGACATTGTGAGAGCGCCCAAAGCAGAATATCCCGGAAGACCTGCAAGCCGGCCAGCATTTTCTGTAAAGTCCATTAAAAGAGCGAGGACAAATATACCCAATAGAAAATATGCAGTAATCTTTACGTACCGCATAAAGAAGTAACGTCCGAGAGTCCAACCGATCATGGCGTCCCTCCATCATTACTGCTTTGTGTACGGAATTTAAATTTCGACTTTATCCAATCAGAAATGTTATTAAGTTTGTCGTTAAACTTATCAGGAAGCGACATTTTACGATTGGTTATAAACATAAATAGAATAAATGCACTGATACCGAGTGGTAAAATATACAATAATGGCACGTAAGCCAAATCACTATCGGCACGATCCCCGAAGAAATATCCAAGCCAATAAACTAGAAGAGAAAGTGAAATAGCAGAAAACGAGGCAGAAATGCGCGCTTGTCTATGCGAGCGTGCATCACCTGCAACCGCCAAGGCTATAAGTGCAAACACAATAGGATAAAGCCATTCTGTAAAACGACGATGCATTTCTGCAGTATATTGCAATGGACGCCGTTGATAATACGGATCATTAGCGTCTGGATGCATCAAATAGAGAAGGGGTCTATCTTTAGGAAATATGGTTGGAGTTCCGTCACTAGCTGTAAACTCGCCAAGGTTAAATGTATATGTACCGAATTTGATGATCGATACATCACCTTTTTGATTATCACGCCGTTGAACTTCACCATTATTCAGAACAAGAAAATCGCCTTTACTATTGCTGATAACAGAACCATCCACCGCATAGTAGAACAGATCTGTATTAGGATCTCTCTGATCGGCGATAAACAGACGCCCAATCGTGCCGTCATCATTGCGTTGACCAATTTCCATATAAAGATTTGTGGTCAATTCGCGAAAACTACCTTCTTGTATGAAGGCGTTGATAAGATCAGCATGCGCTGTTGCCACCATTTCACGCATTGTTAGACGCGCTTGTGGTGTTACAAAATTAGCAATAAAAAATGAAAAGACTGCTGCAAGCACAGCAAGTAAAAGAATGGGTTTCCAAACCGTATTTCGCGGAGCACCAGAAGCGTTAATAACGACGAGCTCTGAATCCTGATTCATTGTGGATAAGGTTTGTGCAATGGCAATAACCAGCGCAAAAGGAATAACTAAAGGAATCGCTGAAGGAATAAATAACGATGAAAATTGTAAAATAGCGAGAAATGTCTGGCCACTTGTCGTCAAGTAATTGATCTTTGCTAAGACTTGAACTGTCCAGCTGATTCCAACTGATGCAACTAAAACAGCTGCAAAAAGCATAAAGACGCGCCGTAGGATGTATTGCTCAATAATGCGCATAGATAGAGTTCACATCCTCATACAAGTTTCAAATCAATTCAAATACAGTATTGTATACTATACAAAATACCCATCTCAAACGGTCTCTGTTGAGCTATCATGTCAAAACTAACAAGAGACGAATGAAATTAGTTAACAAAGTACTAACGAGTGCCTTTTGCCACAGATCGGTGTCATGTTTCAAGTCGGAGGGCACATCAATTTATAAAAGTGATAAAAAAAGCACGGTTAAACTTGAAGAACTTAAAAACAGTGCTCATTATACCAAAGCGTTTTGTGCATGATTGCTTTTTCGAAAAAAAAACACGGCGCATCGCTAGAATTTGTTATTAGAAGGCAGGAATATTTTATTATGTCAAAGACAATTACTATTGAAAGCGGTGCAATTTCGGCACCTAAAAAGGGCGTGTTTGTCGTTCTACTGGATCATAAAGGGCATGTCGCATTCGAAGCCGAAAAGATCGTCGGGAAAGCACTGATTGAGCGGATTATTTCTGTTCGCAAATTTGAGGGAAAAAAGTGTGACTATGTCGATGAGGTTTGCGATGGGCAAAAGGGTTTTGACCGTTTAATTGTTTTAGGTATTGGGGATAGTTCCAAGCTTGATAAAGACGATTGGTTAAAACTTGGCGGCGCAGCGCGTGGTGCAATAGGCGAGGCACAGCAAGCCAATATTTGCCTAACAATTGCAGGCGAAAAGTTACAAGAAGATAATATTGTAGATTTTGTCGCTGGGTTACGTCTACGTGACTATAAATTCGATCGCTATAAAACAGCGCCATCGCAATCTGAAACGAAAACAAAATCACCAAAGATAACGATTCTTTTAGAAAATTCCGATGCTGGTAAAGCATTGATTGAGCGGTCGAATAACTTAAGTGATGCAGTAATATTGGCTCGCAATCTCGTTAATGAGCCAGCTAATATTTTAGGAGCAGACGAGCTTGTTGAACAGGTAAAAAAGCTTACAGAATTTGGTGTCAAGGTCGATATTATCGAAGAAAAAGAGATGAAGAAGCTTGGCATGGGCGCTTTGCTTGGGGTTGCGCGTGGTTCCAAACGTCCTCCTTATTTGGCTGTTATGCAATGGCAAGGCGGAAAATCGAAAGAGTCTCCCTTAGCTTTTGTGGGTAAAGGTGTTGTTTTTGATTCGGGTGGTATCTCTTTGAAACCGGGTGCTGGTATGGAAGATATGAAAGGCGATATGGGTGGTGCTGCCGCTGTTGTTGGCCTCATGAAATCTTTGAGCTTAAGAAAAGCTAGGGTAAATGTTGTTGGTGTCATCGGAATCGTTGAAAATATGCCAGATGGAAATGCGCAAAGGCCAGGGGATGTTGTCACGTCCATGTCAGGACAAACAATTGAGGTCATCAATACCGATGCGGAAGGAAGGTTGGTGTTAGCGGACGCCCTTTGGTACACAAAAGAAAACTTTGCTCCAAAAATTATGATCAATTTGGCAACTTTAACCGGCGCTATTATGGTTGCATTGGGGTCAGACCATGCTGGATTGTTCAGTAATGATGACACATTGGCTGAACAGCTTTTTGAAACAGGACAAAAAACTGGAGAAAAAGTTTGGCGCATGCCACTCAATGATACTTATGACAAGATTGTGGATTCGAAAGTGGCCGATATGCGCAATAGCTGTGGTCGGTTGGCAGGTTCAATTACCGCTGCACAGTTTTTGAAGCGTTTTGTTGGTGATGTTTCTTGGGCTCATCTTGATATTGCAGGAACGGCAATGAACTCACCTGAAAATGAGTATAACCGGTCTTGGGGTGCTGGTTTTGGTGTGCGATTGCTGGATCGACTAATCCGTGATTACTACGAGGCATAATTTGGCAGAAATCTTATTTTATCATTTAACCCAATCAACGCTTGATGAGGCTTTGCCTGGTCTCATTGAGCGTTCGCTTGCTCGCGATTGGAAAGTTGTTATACAATTTATGAGTGAGGAGCGGCGCGATGCAATGGACGCGCATTTGTGGGTCTATTCCGATGATTCATTCATCGGGCATGGTACAGAAAGAGAGCCATATGCCGATCTGCAACCAGTTTATTTAACCACTGGTGCTGAAAACCCCAATCAGGCTCAAGTTAGGTTTTTAGTTGAGGGAGCCAATTGCCTTGATGCGGATAAATATGACCGTTTGGTTGTCATGTTTGATGGACATGATGCAGAATTATTATCCCAAACACGTGAGCAGTGGAAAGCTTACAAAGCACAGGATCATAAATTGACTTACTGGCAACAGACAGAAGACCGCCGTTGGGAGAAAAAAGCCTGATGCGAATAACCCCAATTATATTGATCTTTATTGGTATTTTCGGCTTAATTTACCCTGAGAAGTTTATTGCTGATGGCTCAGGCGGCGGACGCTGGGTATTTATCGTCATTATAGCTTTGGGGGCTTTTACGATGTGGCGTACCGTTCAGCGGAATAAAAATAGAAACGATGATTTATGATCGTATAATCACTCTTTTATGGGCTGTTGTCTTAGCGTTCCTTACGTCAACATGGCTAGGAACAACAAATATTTTGTCTAATACTTTGCAGGTCACGAATATTGCTTATGCAGCAGATGTCATATTTGTCGTGACATGTGCAATATTTGCAGGTTGTATTTGGTTTTTAATGCCCAAACCACTGTCAGCCAAAGCAAGACTGGCGGCATTATTGCCGCCAGCTTTAATAGCATTGTATTTATTTCTCTAATCCGAATATTGTATGATTATCCAGAAATCTCTTTGTCCGTAAAACCGACGAAGCATAGCAAAGAGATGAATGAAGACGCCAACAGATAATAACCGATATATTTAACGCCGAAATTCTGCACTAGGGTTTCAGCGATGTAAGGCGCAAACGAAGCGCCAACGATACCAGCTAGGTTGAACGTCATTGATGCACCGCTATAACGGATAGCTGTCGGAAATGGGGAGGCAAGTGCCGCACCTATTGGGCCATAGGTTAATCCCATTAAGCCTAATCCAAGGATTGATAATCCAAAAACGCCCCAAACACCGCTATCCAACAGATATGGTACCACAAAGGAAAATAAACCAATGAAGATAGTGACTAAAATCATCAATTTACGACGCCCAATATAGTCGGAAATTTTTCCAGCAAATGGAATAAGAATGCCAAATGCAACGGCACCGATCATTTGTACTTCCAGAGCTTCGCCAAAAGACAATTTGAGATGGTGTGATGAATAGGAAAGCAAATAAGCGGTGACCAGATAGAACAACACGAACGTTGTCATGCCAGCAAATGTGCCTAAAAATAATGTGCGAGAATATTTTGTGAAAACATCGATGATTGGCACTTTTACCCGTTCTTCACGCTCGATTGCCTGCTTGAATTCGGGAGTTTCGCTAATTGATAATCTAACCCAAAGGCCAATAACAATAAGCACTATCGATGCGATAAATGGAATACGCCATCCCCATGAATAACGTTGGCTTTCATCAAGAAAATTCCACATCAACCAGAATGTGCCAGCTGATAGAATAAGACCAATTGGCGCACCCAATTGCGGAAACATTGCATACCAACCGCGTTTTTCTTTTGGGGCATTTTCGGTTGCTAATAAAACAGCACCACCCCATTCACCGCCGAGGCCTAAACCTTGGCCAAAACGACATAATGTGAGCAGCAACGGTGCTAACCAGCCAATTGTTTCATAAGTTGGAAGGAAGCCAATAAGTACTGTCGATACACCCATTGTTAATAGCGCTGCAACAAGTGTTACCTTCCGTCCTACCTTATCGCCGTAATGGCCGAAAATGATAGACCCCAAAGGACGTGCAAAAAAGGCTGCAGAAAAAATGGCAAATGAACTCAATAGAGCAACAGTTGGGTCGCCTTTAGGAAAAAACAACACCGGAAACAATAAGGCTGCGGCAGTCGCAAATACGTAAAAATCAAAAAATTCAATCGTTGTCCCGATCAAGCTGGCCAATAATATTTGCCCAACAGAATTTTTTGCTTGGCCTTCATGATTTACCGAACTGGTCGACATGAATATAAAGCCTCCCCACACTTAAAAGAAATGTTATTACAAAATAGGTTTTAATCTATTATAAAAATTTCTTATTCATGTCGAGTCACCTTTATGACCAAATAATGTCTCATTGATGTTAGCCATGAGCCATTTTTATTATCTATTTTTGAGGAAAGATTATATTTTTGAACAATGGATGCTCAATCAATAATGATTTTTACTGTAAAAGTTTATAAAAAATCAAATAAATAGAAAAATCTTTTAAAAACAATGCAATAAATTTATAATGAATTTTATTGTTTTATGTGGCGTATTTTTTGAAAAAATCAATAAATATCGATATTTCTTTTTAGCTAATTATTTTTGTATTTTGTTATTTGTTAATTGCAGTGTCGTACTCATCACTCAATTTTAGCCAACGACTTTCTGCATCATCCAATCTATTGACAGCATCAGCACGTTCTTTCGCTTTTTCAGCAGCCTTATCAGGAGATTTCGTATAAAGATCAGGATCTGCCAGCGTGTCATCAAGACGCGCAATCAATTTTTGTAGACGCTCCATCAACGCTTCCTGCTCCTGTATTTGTTTACGAAGTGGGGCGAGTTCGGCGCGTTTTTCTGCACTTGCTTTACGTTGATCGTTTTTCGATTTTGTTGATGAATTATCTTTATGTGCCTGTTTAACTTCTTTTGGCTTGGAAATACCTAGAATATCATTTCTATAGTCATCCATATCGCCATCATAGCTTTTTACAGTACCGTCTTTTACCAACCATAGGCGTTCCATTGTCGCTTCAATCAAATGGCGGTCATGCGCAATGAGAATAACAGCACCTTCAAAATCATTGAGTGCCAGAACAAGTTGTTCGCGGCTGTCTATATCTAGATGGTTTGTCGGTTCGTCCAGAATAAGCAAATTGGGGCCATCAAATGTCGCAAGCCCCATCAAAAGCCTGGCTTTTTCACCACCAGATAGTTCTTTTGCCTTGGTCATCATTTTTTCGGTAGAAAGACCCATGCGTGCAACTGCTGCCCGTATTTTTGCCTCCGGTTGTTTTGGCATCAAACGTCGAACATGTTCAATCGGATTTTCTTCAGGAAAAAGATCATCCATTTGATGTTGCGCAAAAAAAGCGACTTTCAGGTTGGGCGATAAGGTCATCGTGCCACTTTCAGGCTTTAAGCGGCCTGAAAGCAATTTGGCAAGTGTCGATTTACCGTTACCATTGGCACCTAATAGGGCGATACGATCATCATTATCAATTCTAAGATCCAACCCTTTTAGAATAGGCTTACCAGGTTCATACCCCACTTCCACCTTTGATAGAGCTATGATTGGAGAAGCCGCTATCTTTTCTGCTTGCGGAAACGAAAATGGTTGAACATGTTCATCTTGCCAAACAGCAATAGGTTTTAATTTTTCCAACGCTTTCAAGCGTGATTGTGCCTGTCGTGCTTTAGACGCTTTTGCTCTGAAGCGGGCAACAAAATCTTCCATATGCTTGCGATGCGCTTCTTGTTTGGCCGCCATTTTTTGCTGCAGCTCTACTGTCTCGGCATGTTGGCGTTCAAATTGGTCATAATTGCCGCGCCAAAATGTCAACTTCTTGTTTTCAAGATGCATGATCGAATTTGTTGCGCTGTTCAACAATTCTCTATCATGGCTAATAATAATAACAGTGTGTGGATAGCGGCGAACATATTCAATGAGCCATAACGTACCTTCCAAATCAAGATAGTTGGTAGGTTCGTCAAGCAAAAGTAAATCTGGCTCTGCAAAAAGTACAGCAGCCAAAGCAACACGCATGCGCCAGCCGCCTGAGAAAGACGAGGCAGGGCGCTTTTGCGCCTCTGAATTAAATCCAAGTCCTGATAGGATACTTCCCGCCCGTGCTTCTGCTGAATGGGCGCCAATATCGGTCAATCGCGCGTGAATGGCTGCAATTCTCATTGGATCTGTAGCTGTTTCAGCTTCTTGCAACAATTGCACACGTTCTTTATCGGCCGCTAAGACGATTTCCAGCAACGATTCTTCTGTGCCTGGAGCCTCTTGGGCAACTTGGCCGATACGCGTATCTTTAGGAATAATCACTTCACCTGTTTCAGGTGCCAAATCGCCAGTAATGACGCGGAACAAAGTTGATTTACCTGTTCCATTATGGCCAACAAATCCAGTTTTTGAACCTGAAGGCAATGTAACACTAGAATGGTCTATAAGGAGTCGTCCAGCTATGCGGACAGTGATATCATTCAGAATAAGCATAGTCATTGGCTTTTGCATGGCTTTTGCACGAAGTGCAAGAAAAATTACAATTTTTAACCGATGTATTTCGCAGTGTGTCTTAAAGGCGGCAAGATTAATAAGTACAGCAATGAAAAGTTATGAAATTGCATAAAAATGGGAATTGATGTGAATAGAGTTCCACTTGGCAAAACGGTGTTATCCGTTTATAGAGGCGCAACAATAATTTTAGATATAAGGTAAAAAAATGGCCGTAGAACGTACTTTTTCTATGATTAAACCCGATGCAACACGTCGTAACTTAACTGGCGCTATCACAAAAATGTTGGAAGACGCTGGATTGCGTGTTGTTGCTTCTAAACGCGTATGGATGAGCTTGCGTGAAGCACAAGGCTTTTATGCTGTTCATAAAGACCGTCCTTTCTTCGGTGAATTGACAGAGTTCATGTCTTCAGGACCAACAATTGTTCAGGTTCTTGAAGGTGAAAATGCTATTGCAAAAAACCGTGAGATCATGGGCGCTACCAACCCTGTCGATGCTGCTGAAGGTACGATCCGTAAAACACATGCATTGTCAATTGGTGAAAATTCAGTTCACGGTTCAGATTCTCCTGAAACCGCGAAAGAAGAAATTGCTTACTGGTTTTCCGGTACAGAAATCGTTGGATAATTGATTTTTTAATAAAGCAAAAAGCCCAGCTATTCGCTGGGCTTTTTTATGAGATATTTTTATTTTTATCAGTAATTTAATCTGACAATTCGTTCAGCACTTATAGTGATTATAAATCAGGTGTTAGACGTGCGATGTAATTGCCTTCGCTATCTTTCAGGATTAAACGCCCCACATCATCAAAGTTGTAACTTTTGGTTTTTTCCAGCATTTCAATAAAACGATTTTCCTGCTGAGAGAGCGCTTCTGCACATGCCATAAAAGTCATTGCCGGAGGAGCAAAATCTATTGTTTTCTGTTGCTCGTCAATAACGACAGATGTTGAATAACGGTTACATCCACCACTTCCGGTAACGCGTAGCTTTGGTAGCGAAGTTGGTTCTTTTTTATCGTTATTTGCTTCAATGGTTATCGTCATTCGTGAATTGTCAATTACGCCCTTATTGAAGATATCTTCAACATGCCATTCTTTTCCTATGACAACTGCCGGTACCTCTTTGGTTGCAGCGGATTGGCTAACCGCGCCGAGAATAATTTCATAGCGTGTATTCTTATGGGCGACGTTAATTGGGGTTCTTTTATCACTGACGAACCATAATACATCACCAACGGAAATACGTGCCTGTAATGCATATTTATGATTTGTTTTAATGGTGTTGTGTCTTACAGGTAAGTCAAAATTGATGGGAACTGCACCAGATGCTTCCGCTGACATTTCTGCAACAACCGGAAATGGTCCATCCGCTTTAGTAACATCAACAAGCTGCACCACAAGATATGCATGTGGTGGAAGTGCCATACGTTGCAGATAATTGACACTGCCTTTAATCGTTATTTTGTCACTTGCACTAAATGCAGGCGCAGTTGTGTTGACGATAAAAGCTGGAACCGACAAGACTGCCAATAAGGACAAGGCAGAAGCGCCAATTGTAAAAGCAGTAAGTTTACGAAATTTCATAGGTATATATACCTTCAATAATTTTGAATCATCTCTATCAATCAACTGTATGCACCGGAATTCCCTCAGTCATGACAGTTAAAATAGTTGATTGCTATAATTATTGCCTAATTTCTGGAGAAATTAAGGCAGTGTAGGATAGTTTCAAATAAGAATAAAAAATAAAAAATTTATAATTTCGCCATTTCCAAGAAAAATTTAGCTGGTCACGCGCAACTGATACCCTTTCAGTTAACACCACCAATATCACTTGGACCAGCGTTGTTTTGTCTTTTCATCTGATTCTTTTGCTGCAACCCACTCCTTTGCCTCACCTTTGACAGGGTGTTCTTTCTTCCAAAAGGGGGCATCTGTTTTGAGATAGTCCATAATAAAATTTGCTGCTTCAAAAGCAGAGCTACGATGCCCTGCAGCGGTGATCACAAGAACAATCTGGTCACCGGATACTATTTTGCCATAACGGTGAATAACCACAACACCATTCAAATCCCAGCGTTGATGCGCCTTCTCGACAATCGCCTCAATGTGTTTTTCTGCCATACCCGGATAATGTTCTATTTCCAAAGCAGAAAGACGACCACCTTCATTGCGGCAAAAGCCACAAAACGTTACCATTGCACCTATAGAAGGGTTATTCGCACGCAGCTTATCGGCTTCATCAGCTTGATTAAAATCTTCCGATTGAACACGAATTACATCAGCCATAGGTTTCAACCACCTGTCATTGGAGGAAAGAGAGCGATTTCTTTGGCTCCATCAATTTTGCTATCGTGGTCAACATGTTCTTGATCAACAGCGACGCGGATAAATTCTGGCTTTTCCAATGCATAAGCATAATTGTCGCCGCGTGTTTGAAGATAGGTGAGTAGGTCAGAAATTGTTACAACCGTTTCAGGAAGTTCCAAATTTTCCTCATCAAGCCCAATTCTTTCACGAACCCAAGCAAAATAGCGTAATATCATGGAATAACTTTCAATCGATCACATGTTTAAGACCAGCCCTAAAATAATCCCAACCAGTCCATAAAGTAAGGATAGCGGCAAGCCATAACATAATAAGGCCGAACTCGGTTGAATAAGGGATTACCTTATCACCTGCCGGTCCGGCAAGTAGAAAAACAATTGCAAACATTTGCACAGTTGTCTTCCATTTTGCCAAGCGGGATACGGGAACACTGACTTTTAGCGAAGCCAGATATTCTCTTAATCCGGAAACCAATATTTCACGGCAAAGAATAATAATGGCCGCCCATAAGGTCCAACCTGCAATTGTCGTATCTGCAGCTAACAATAATAAGCAGGCGGAAACAAGTAGCTTATCGGCAATAGGATCAAGCATACGACCGATATTGGATGTTTGTTTCCATATACGTGCAAGGTATCCATCAAAAAAATCGGTAATGGAAGCAATGATAAAAATGCTTACGGCAGTCCAGCGTGCTGCATCGGTTGACTGCAAGCGTCCTTCCACAAAAAAACATAGAACGACCAATGGCACAGCTACAATACGAGCATAGGTAAGAATATTTGGCAGCGAAAAAGTATGTTTCTCCATAATGCCGAATTCAGTCCTTTTTATGTGTTTGGATCATAATCATTGCCATATGAGAACGGACAAATTGTAAAAGACCAAGTTTTTAACAGGTAACGCACCTTTGCCATTGTTCAATAGAAAGTTTTTCTGATCTTTATTGATGTTGTACACTTTATCAATACTCTTTGCTGAAACAAGCATTATCTTTCATTAAAATGATCATGAATTTGTTGCGCTGTTGCTGCAGATATTCCCTCAATTTTCATAAGATCTTCGACGGCGGCTCTCGCAACAGCTTTTGCTGTACCAAAGTGGCTTAATAATGCCCGTTTGCGTGCCGGACCGATTCCGTCGATCTCATCGAGTGGGTTTTTCATCATTTCTTTTTTTCGTTTGGAGCGGTGGGTACCGATTGCAAATCTGTGAGCTTCATCGCGTAAACGTTGCAAAAAATACAATACTGGATCGCGTGGTGGTAACATGAAAGCCGGTCGCCCTGATAAGAAGAATCTTTCTCTTCCTGCTTCACGGTCAACACCTTTTGCAACGCCAATCGCTGTTACAACGCTATCTACCCCCAATTCCCGCAACATTTTATTGACAACGCCCATTTGCCCTTCGCCGCCATCAATTAAAATAACATCTGGCCAAGCTGGAAAAGCTTCATCGGAAGCAGCTTCATCCTCTGTTTTCTTTTCAGGTAAGCCATAGTCTTTTAGTAAGCGCGTAAAACGACGCTCGATAACCTCTTTCATCATGCCAAAGTCATCACCGGGCGTAATATCTGTCGAGCGAATATTGAATTTGCGATATTGATTCTTGATAAATCCTTCACGTCCAGCAACGATCATTCCACCAACGGCATTGGTGCCCATAATGTGCGAGTTATCATAAACCTCAATACGGCGAGGGACTCTGGCAAGACCAAAGGTTTCGGCCATGCCCTGTAAAAGTTTATCTTGCGTTGATGTCTCAGCCAAACGTCTGCCCAATGCTTCACGGGCATTGGTTTCAGCATGAACCACCAATGATTTTCTTTCACCTCTTTGGGGAACGCTGATGACAATCTTACGCTGTGCTGCTTCAGAAAGGGCTGCCATCAATAATTCTTCTTCTTCAACATGTTCCGATAATAGAACAAGTTTGGGGATCGGTTTGTCATCATAAAATTGCGCTAGAAATGCACCCAGCACTTCACCGGTTGAAATTGATGGATCCGCTTTAGGAAAATAGGCGCGGTTTCCCCAATTTTGACCGGTTCTGAAGAAAAAAACCTGAATACATGTCATGCCGCCTTGCTGCGCAATGGCAAAAACATCTGCTTCTTCCACGGTTTGTGGATTAATTTCCTGATGTCCTTGTATGTGCGACAATGCAGATAAACGATCACGTATAACTGCAGCACGTTCAAAATCCAAATTTTCTGCCGCTTGATGCATGATCTTCGCCATATTATCCTGAATGGCTCGGCTTTTTCCAGATAGGAACGCTTCAGCTTCATCAACCAGCTTCATATAATCTTCATCACTTATTTCATGCGTGCAAGGCGCTGAACAACGTTTGATTTGATAGAGAAGACAAGGTCTGGTGCGACTTTCCAGAACAGAATCTGTGCAGGTACGCAATAAAAACGCGCGTTGCATTGCATTGATCGTACGCGTCACTGCGCCAGCAGAAGCAAAAGGACCAAAATAATCACCCTTGCGAGAACGCGCACCGCGGTGTTTGTAAATTGCCGGTGCGCGGCTATCACGCGTAATAATGATATAAGGAAAGCTCTTATCATCACGCAAAAGCACATTAAAACGCGGGCGTAACCTCTTGATAAGATTCGCTTCCAGAAGAAGTGCTTCCGTTTCGGTATTGGTGACGACAAATTCCATATAATGGGTTGCACGGATCATACGGGCAATACGGTTATTATGCCCATGCCCACGCGCATAATTTGATACGCGTTTTTTTAAGTTCCGTGCTTTACCAACGTAAAGAACGTTACCTTCCTCATCAAACATACGGTAAACACCTGGCTTATTCGGTAGGTTTTTGACAAATTCCTGAATAAGCGGTGCACCTGTAAGCTGATGATCGCTGTTTTGTATATGGGCATTATCCCAGATAATATCCGGTGTGCTGACCCCATTCTTTGCGCCTGCTTCGGATGCAATCGAATCGTCTTCTTCACCAGAATTTGTTTCGTACCGATGATCCATATCTACTCGACTTGTCCTGCAATATCTGGTGTTTGCCACATAAGATGTTGTCCGCCGTCCAAGGCTATCATCTGTCCGGTAACCGATTTTTGCTGCCAGAAATAGCGTATTGTCGCTCCAAATTCTTGTAAATTTGGTCCACGCTGCAATAATACCGAATGTGTCTGTTTTAGAAAATCTTCATCACTTTGCCTTGGGCTTTTTAGCGATGGTCCAGGTGCAATGGCATTGACGCGTATCCGTGGCGCGAGCGCTTGTGCTAGAGTGCGCGTTAATGTCCATAATGCGGATTTCGACAAAGTATAGGACAGAAAATTTGGATTAAGCTTCAGAACGCGCTGGTCAATCATATTAACAATCAGCCCATCATCATGATCGGGCAAATAACGCCGCATTCTATCCGCCAATAGGGCAGGCGTGCGTAAATGCAGTGCAAAATGGTTGTTCCAGACTTCTTCATCGAGTGCGCCGATTCCATCATCAAGAAATATCGAGGCATTGTTGATGAGCAGGTCCACCGACCTCAATTCTTCAACAACACGTTCTATAAGTCCATCACCGCAAGTTTTCAGAAGATCAGAATGGAATGAGCGCGCGGATACACCTAGTTTTTGTAGATTATTGGCTAGTTCTTCAGCGTCTTGTTTGCCATTATTATAATGGATAGCAATGTCGAAACCATGATGCGCCAAGTCAAGTGCCATGGCAGCACCTAATCTTTTAGCTCCACCTGTAATCAAGGCAACTGGCCGCTTTGTGTTCATGATTCTAATAATGATCCGCTAGATGTTATCCATCATAAGTTTTGAATTTCAAAACTTATACTGTGGTTTTCTAAGATGGCTATTATTGACAGTGAAATCAAGTATCAAACAAGAGAGAAGGCATTGCCAGATAAAGGTTTAGCTTTAGCCTATCAACCTGTCACCGTAATTGTATAGTGGCGATTACATACGATCAAAACATATGCTTCGTAAAAGCGACAGCATAGATTAGCAAAAGTGGCAACTTAGTAAAAGTGACGACTTGGCAAAAGCGATGACTTGGCAAAAGTCACGAATTGGCAAACATAACGGCGCAAAGCTTGCATTTGCTCACCCAACACAGGAAAACTTAGGTATATTTTTGATTTCCAAATCAGTTGGGGTATCGTAATTTTATTCTACTTATATTGAAAACAACTTTTGGTAGAAAAAAGGGTAATAGCATAAGCAATCAATGCCAAATGAATTATTTTAAGTGGTGATAGAGTGTTTTTGAAAGCAATCAAATTGAACTGAAATAATGGTGCTGTTACGACAACCTCACCATCATTTGTGATTTAAGCAAATTTCTGCTTAAAGGCTTATAAAGCTCATAATTACCCATATGTTGTTTTACAACAACAATGATCTGTTCAAAGCCAAAGTTAAAATAGCGTTCTTTCGAACTACACTTACCTTAGAAATAGGCAAATTAGCAGCTGATAAGGTTATTATCGTACTGCCCGACAATTACCATCCTGAATGCGCCACTTATCGAAGCCTTCAACACAGAATTCAACGTTAAATCCGCCGACGCCTGTAAAGCCTTGGCCAAATTCTACCATATAATAAACAGGATAACTGCTTCCGTCATTCATGATGGCAGTAGCCTGACAAAATTGCCGACTGATATTGAGCTTTGTAGCTGCAGGCTCTTCACGAGTCTGAACAATATTGGTCATGTCTTTTATGCGGACAACTGGCAGATCCGGCACATGGCGGACTTCATGATAGAATTTATAATTAACAGCGCTAAGAACATGCTCATAGGCACAAGCACCAGCATTTGCAAAAGAAGGGGCTGTATTGCTCAATATATCTGCAGCATGGGCAGCGTTGACTGCTCCAGCGAGCCCTATAACAGCAAAGGATGCATAGAAAGCTTTACGAAAAATTCTATTAGAGAATGATGAAGTTTGCATGTTCATTCCATCTTGTCATTGATTAGCATCAATATGTTTCATTGCATTTCTCACGTCAAGCTCAAACAGCTTCGCCACGCACCCATTCAATGATTAATTGTGAATGATTGTCTTGTGATAGGCGATTTAACAGAAGAGGCTGCAGTTTTTGTATTTCATCAGCCAAAACATATGGCGGATTAACAATGATCATTCCGCTGCCATCTAAACCAGGCATTTCTGAACGCTGTCTTATCCGTAATTCCAAGCGAAGAACTTTCGGAATTTCGGTTGCTGATAACGCATTAATAAAGCGGCTTAATTCATCATAATGTTTTACTGGATACCAAAAAGCGTAGGTTCCATTTGGAAATCGACGATATGCTTTTTTTAAGCCTTCCAGCATGAGCGAAAATTCATTTGTTTTTTCAAAAGGTGGATCAACAAGTATCGCACCGCGTTTTTCTTTCGGTGGTACATGGGCACCGAGAGCCAAATATCCATCAAGGTGAATGACGCGCGTTTGATAATCGCCGGCAAAATTATGCGCCAATGTCTGATAATCTGTTTCATGCAGTTCAATAGCGGTCAACCTATCTTGCTTGCGTAACAGTTCGCGTGTGAGATAGGGCGAGCCCGGATAACGCGTTATCTCAGCTTTGCCGCCGTTCAGTTTTTTTACAATATCAAGCCAAGGATAAACAATCGATTCTAATTCACGATCGATTGGTTTATTGAGAAAGCGCCCGACACCCTCAATCCATTCGCCGGTTTTTTGTGCTTCAACAGACGACAGGTCATATATGCCGATACCAGCATGCGTATCGATGATGCGGAAGGCATGATCCTTCTTTTTCAGATACTCAATAATTCTTGTTAAAATAATATGTTTGAAAACGTCGGCAAAATTGCCCGCGTGATAAATATGGCGATAATTCATACAGTCATTCTTATCATGGCACAAGCGCGTTAGCCAAGACCAATTTTATGTGGTAGCACCACGGCACGCGAACCAACAGGCACACGCTCATAAAGGTCAATAATGTCCTGATTGAAAAAACGAATACAACCAGATGAAACACGCTTGCCAATTGACCATGGTTCCACAGTGCCGTGTAACCGAAAGAGTGTATCCGCCCCATCACGGTACAGATAAAGCGCACGCGCACCCAGTGGATTGTTAGGTCCGCCCTGCATGCCATCAGCCAAGTGGCCATATCGCTGGGGTTGTTGTTTTACCATGGTCGCGGTTGGGTGCCATGAAGGCCATATTGCCTTTCGTCCAATGGTTGCTTCGCCTTGAAAATCGGTGGCTGATGATCTTGCCACGCCAACACCATAGCGAATAGCGCGTTTATTGGGTAATACGAAATAACAGAAAAAATTTGTTGGATCGACAACAATCGTGCCGGGTTTATAGGGGAGGCTGAAAGCAACTTCCTGCCGCAACAATTCAGGATTTATCCGACTTGTATCAATAGCGCGCACCGAAAAGCCATTATCCGTCACAGCGGCATAATGGGGATCTGATGGACGTTTGGCTAATGGTTGTTTTCTCGTCGCTCTATTTTTCCGTGTTATAATTTCCGGTTCCGGATTCTCAACAATATATTCGCCATTTTGCTCGGAACTAATTGGTACCATTTTAGGCAATGGATGGCGAAAATTGCAGCCGGCTAAAAATACCGGAGCAGCCAGAATAAAAGTGCGTCTGTCCATGCTTATGCTCTCAAAAACAGAAGTTTAAACCAATAGTTGGAATCAAGCCGATCAGTGGGGTCGGTCAGGCTTTATGATGAAATCAACTTGCAGCTCTTTGGTTGTTTTGCGCCTATTGGAGTTGTCATAAAGTTGCTAACGGAATTTAGTCCAACAAGAAGATGAACCGACTTATAAGATCATGCTTAAACGAAATGTACCGTCGAAGTCCACCAATTCAAGCCACGCTTACGCTAAATAATAATATGCTTTATTGTTAAAAAATATCTGATCGGCAAAATACGACTGTAAGTGGCAAAATCTTAAAAATAATAAAAACAATAAACATATGCGATATGTTGCAAGGGAATTTCGTCACGCGCCTGCCGCAATTGCCATGTGACTGCCGCAATGTATTGCATGGTATAATAGGGGAGATGTCTAGTAGCAACCTGCTGCTTTTGCTTGCACATTTTCTACTGTCACAATCATTTTACGCTGAAAGTGCAAGCTTTATTTTAAAATTGTTATAAAGAATATTTCCTACCGATTAAAATTGTACGATAACCTTGTTCAGTATCTATTTTAATTCCATGTGTCGGACAAATCCAATTCACAAGTTCTAGGGCTTTCGAATAATGCAAAATGTAACAATTGGCCATTCCGCATGTCCCCACGATTGTCCTTCAACGTGTGCCTTGGACGTAGAAATATTGTCGCCAAACCGTATTGGGCGGATAAGAGGCGCAAAAGATAATAGCTATACGGCAGGCGTTATTTGCGCAAAAGTTGCACGATATAGCGAACGCGTCCATCACCCCGATAGATTGTTACATCCTTTGATCAGAGCCGGTACTAAAGGCGATGGTCAATGGAAGGAAGCGACTTGGGATGATGCATTAGATTTAATTGCAGAACGTTTTCAGAATATTGCAAAGACTTATGATCCAACAGCTATTTGGCCATATTTTTTTGCTGGAACGATGGGGTTGGTGCAGCGGGATTCCATCAATCGGCTACGGCATGCAGGTGGGTATTCCAGACAGTTTTCTACCTTTTGTACCAATACAGCGACAACCGGTTATTTCGCCGGCACTGGGCGCATAGCCGGTGTTGATCCGCGCGAAATGGAAAAATCGGATTGTATTGTTATTTGGGGGACAAATGCTGCCAGCACCCAAGTGAATGTTATGACACACGTTGTCAAGGCACGAAAAGATCGTGGTGCGCGTATTATTGCTATCGATATTTTTGAAAGCGCAACGGTAAAACAGGCTGATCTTGGACTGGTTTTAAAACCCGGTACTGATGCAGCACTTGCTTGCGCCATAATGCATATTCTTTTTCGCGATAATTTGGCAGATTGGGACTATCTCGAAAAATATACCGATGATCCACATGGATTAAAACAACATCTTTTAGACAAAACACCACAGTGGGCTGCCGCAATTACGGGGCTTTCCGTAGAAGAAATAGAAACATTCGCCAATTGGGTAGGCAATACAAAACGCTCGTTCTTTCGGTTAGGCTATGGTTTTACTCGACAGAGAAATGGTGCCGTTGCCATGCATGCGGCATTGTCAATTCCAGCTGTATTGGGGGCTTGGCAATATGAAGGTGGTGGGGCATTTTTTTCTAACGCAAGTATTTTTGCGTTAAACAAGAATGAAATTGAAGGAACCGCTTATGCCGATCCGAATATCCGTTCACTAGACGAGTCAAAAATAGGCAGGATTCTTTTGGGAGACAAACAAGCCCTTTATGGAGACATACCCGTAATGGGGATATTTATCCAAAATACTAATCCTGCAAATGTTGCACCTGAGCAGCGTCTCATACGGCAAGGATTACTTAGAGATGACCTTTTTACCGTTGTTCATGAACAGTTTATGACAGATACGGCAAAATTCGACGACGTGGTTTTGCCTGCAACAATGTTTCTTGAGCATGACGATATTTACCGTGGAGGTGGGCAACAACATATTTTGCTAGGGCCTAAATTGATTGAACCACCACTTGGCCCCAAACCAAATCTTTATGTGATAAATGAATTGGCAAAAAGATTGGGCTTTAATCATTTACCTGGTTTCAATAAAACAGCCATTGAGCTTATTGATTCAATGCTGCGCGCGAGCAAACGCGGAACTTATGAGGAATTGCGCGAAAAACGTTGGCTCGATGTTCAGCCAGAATTTAAACGGGCACATTTTTTGAATGGTTTTGCTTGGTCTGATCGGAAATTCCGTTTTAAACCGCAATGGATAGGGGCGCCTGCGCCAGATACACCCCCCAAAACGATGGGCTACTTGGGGCCTTATCGCTCAATGCCCGATTTTCCCGATCAATGGAATGCAATTGAAAGTGCTGATGGTCGACATCCATTTCGTCTAGCAACTTCACCGGCACATAATTTTCTTAATTCTTCTTTTTCAGAAACGGAAACGTCAATTCTTAAAGAAAAACGGCCAGAGCTTATGTTGCACCCAAGTGATGCTGAAGCATATCAGATAAATGACGGGGATCTTGTAGAGATTGGCAATGACCGCGGTAGTGTAGCCCTGCATGCAAAATTATTTTCTGGAATAAAACGCGGTGTCCTGATCTCACAAGGGCTTTTTCCAAACAGTAGCTTTGTGTGGGGAGAAGGAATTAATGTGTTAACAGGTGCAGATTCACCTGCACCAAATGGTGGATTGGCTGTGCATGACATCAAAGTGTGGTTGAAAAAGCTAGATATCAACAAGAAATAACGCACAAAACTGATTAAAACAGTATAAAAGCGCACATTATTGCGCGAGCCGACTTATAACATAGTTGGCTTACTGAATAAACGATAAACGAGGAAACCATTGATGTCGCACATGAAAGCTATGATTGTTGGCGTATCAGGTCTGGTTTTACAACCGGAAGAAAAAAAGTTTATTGCCGAACATCAGCCATGGGCCTTTATCCTCTTTGCAAGAAACATAGGTACCGCGGAAGAGGTTAGAAATCTTACGGCATCAATTAGGCAAGCCTGTGGACGCGATGATGTTTTTATATTTATCGATCAGGAAGGTGGACGCGTTCAGCGTTTGCGCGCTCCTCTAGCTCCGGATTATCCACCAGCAGCGACATTGGGTGCAATTTATAAAAAGGACAATGAAAAAGGCAAGCGTGCCGCTTGGCTTATGTCACGTCTCCATGCGTTCGATTTAAAACGGCTGGGAATTAATGCGGATTGTTTGCCTCTGCTCGATGTTCCGATTGAGGGGGCTGATAATGTTATCGGTAGCCGTGCTTATGCCAATGATCCAGAGACAGTAACCATTATGGGGCGTGCTGCTGCAAATGGACTTAGAGATGGTGGTGTTTTACCAGTCATGAAACATATTCCCGGACATGGGCGCGCATTATGCGATACCCATAAAAGTCTCGCACGGGTTGATGCGCCGCTTGAGCTGTTGCAAACAACCGATTTTGCACCATTCAGGGCTTTGTCCGATTTACCGGTAGCGATGACCGCACACGTTGTTTATGAATGTGTCGATCAGCACAAACCAGCGACATTATCCAAGCCGGTTGTCGAAGAGATCATTCGAAAAGATATCGGATTTGACGGCCTTTTAATGACGGATGATCTTTCCATGAAAGCTCTTTCAGGAAGTTTTGATGAGCTGACACACCAGGCATTTGCTGCTGGTTGTGATGTTGTCCTTCATTGTAACGGCGAGAGGGAAGAAATGTTGCCAATTGCTGATGCTACACCATGGTTGCAAGGCAAAGCATTGGAAAGGGCAAAACGCACGCATACTTATATCCAACATTCTAGCGATGCAGATGAGGAACTTCTGCGCGAAGAATTCAGAACGCTTTTGGCAATAGCATAACGGAATATAACTTTGGCGATATCCCAGAAAAAACAAAGCGTCCGTCAAGCCCAAAAAGTCATGGATCCTATTTGGGCATCAGAGGAAGAGCATGGGGTGAGTGAACCCACGCTTGTCATTGATGTGCAAGGGTTTGAAGGACCACTGGATCTGCTGTTGCAGTTGGCACGTAACCAAAAAGTTGATTTGGCACATATTTCTATTGTGGCGCTGGTTCAGCAATATCTTGACTTTGTAAAGCAGGCTCATTTGTTAAGGTTGGATTTAGCTGCCGATTATCTAGTCATGGCAGCTTGGCTCGCTTATTTGAAATCACGTTTATTGGTACCGCAAGCCAAAAATGAGCAAGGCGAAACAGGAGAAGAACTAGCCGAGCATTTGCAATTCCGCCTAAGAAGGCTGGAAGCAATGAGAGAGGCCGCAGGCCAGCTCGTCAACCGTAATCGTTTAGGGCGTGATATATTTAAACGCGCGAACCCTGAAATGGTAGTGGTTGAGAAAAAGCATTTATATGATGTTTCACTCTATGACATGTTGATGGCCTATGCCAGCATAAGACAGCGTCAAGCTGTGAGTCACGTGGAAGTTGGTAAACGGACAGTCTGGTCATTAAAATCAGCACGGCAAATATTAACGAAGCTACTGGGGCGCGACGTCAATTGGCAAGTGCTCGATTCATTTCTTTATGAGTATATCCCAACGGCAGAGGAAAGACGTACCGCCTTGGCAAGTGCATTTGCAGCTAGCCTTGAAATGGTAAGAGAAGGGCAACTTGATATAAAGCAACAAGAGCCTTTTGCACCAATATACTTAAGAGCGCATCATAAAACCAATATGGTAAAACAAGATGGATGAGCAAAATACTGGTGAACTCAATATTACACCGCAATTGGTGCGTATGGCTGAAGCAATCGTTTTTGCTTCAAGCGAACCAGTTACTGTAAGAGCTCTTGAAGAACGCTTACCTGCGGGAAGTAATGTTCCAGCTATTATGAAAGTATTGGACGAGGATTATAGTAAACGTGGTGTCAATCTTGTAAAATTGGGCGATGCATATGCATTTCGCACCGCACCTGATCTTGCATTTTTGCTTAGTCATGAAAAAGAAAGTCCGCGCCGTTTATCGCGCGCTGCACTTGAAGTTTTGGCGATCATTGCTTATCATCAGCCTGTAACACGTGCAGAACTTGAGGATATTAGAGGTGTTGAAACCTCTAAAGGTACTCTTGATGTATTGATGGAAGCAGGATGGGTAAAAATTCGTGGTCGCAGACGTGCGCCGGGTAAGCCTGTAACATATGGAACCACCGTTGATTTTCTTGACCAATTCAGCTTGCCCGATATTAGCGATTTGCCGGGTATGGAAGAATTAAAAGGAGCAGGTCTTTTATCGTCGCGCTTACCCAATAATTTTCGTATGCCGTCTCCAACGGCAGATCCTGATTCTCTGACAGAGGAAGAAGAACCGCTTGATGATGTCGATTTGGCACAATTAGGCCTGTTAACTCCGCTGGATCAGGAGGAAAATACGTAAAAACACATGGTTGTATTTGAAAGGTCAGAAAAAGTGACTATAAATACAATTTAAGAGAGTTATAGTTTTTAAGAGAGTAGACAATGGGAAATTTCTTTTCACCAGTACACCTCATCGTGATCTTGTTAATCGTCCTTGTTCTTTTTGGTCGCGGTAAAATATCTGAATTTATGGGCGATTTTGCCAAGGGTATAAAAAGCTTCAAAAAAGGCTTGAAAGAAGATGACGAGCCTGAAGAGGAACATTCTGTTGCAGAACGTCCTGAAATTAAAACTATTGATATTCAGCCGGAAGAACAGGCCGAGCCAGTAAAACGTCGTGCAACACCACGCAAGACTCCAGCCAGTCGTTCGACAGCCGCTACAAGTTCAACAACTACCAAAAAAGCTAAGCCTGCTGCCAAAAAAACAACCAAGACAAAATCTTGAGTTGAAAAATTTTAAAGCGCACAGGGCCGAGGTTAAATAATGTTCGGAATTGACGGACCAGAATTTGTCGTCATTCTTATCGTTCTGATTGTCGTGGTCGGACCGAAAGATTTGCCCAAAATGCTTAAAGCATTTGGTAAGGCAACGGCACGGATGCGTGCAACAGCCAATGAATTTCGTCGACAGTTTGATGATGCAATGCATGAGGCCGAACTTGACGATTTGCAAAAAACATTGACTGATGTTTCCGATCTCGACCCTCGAAAGAAATTGACAGAAATCTTTGACCCAATACGTGATGTGGCTAAAGACGTCAAAGCAAGTATAGAGAATAAAAAAACGCCGGATGGTTCCGAGACTGTTGCCACTGTTGACGAAACAACAATAAGTGTTGTGACACCAATCACCCCAGAGGCTGCCAAACTTTTTGAGCAGGACGCTAAAGCTGGATCAAGTGAATCAACAACCCGTGTTGTATCAAACGAACATGAGGATGTTGTAGTAAAAACCACAACAGAAGAAACACCAACAGTCAAAAAACATAGTCGTAAAACTGTGGTGAAAGAAAAAGTAACCAATCAGAAGTCTGATGTTAAGCGTAGCGCGGTTTCGGCTCAGGACGATAAAGGTCAAAAAAGCGTTAAAAAGGCTGCGTCGGCTAAAAACACCGCGGGTGTCGCGAAAAAGACCACGGCTAGAGTTCAGACAAAAAAGATAGCTGATAAACCCGCACAAAGCGATAGGAAGAAATAATCGTGCAAGAGGAAGAAGATGAAGTGGCGGCTAGTTCAGCCCCTCTACTTGAACACCTTATAGAACTTCGTCAACGCATTATCGCATCTTTGATTGCGTTCTTTATCGCGTTCATATTATGCTTCTTCATCAAAGATTATATTTTGAATTTTCTTTTATGGCCTTATCAATGGGCAATGAAAATTTCAGGTGGTAATCCGGAAAGTATCCGGTTGCAATCAACACAGGTATGGGAAACATTTTTGACCAAGATGAAGCTCGCCGCCTTTGGTGGTGTGATATTATCGTTTCCCTATCTGGCATTTCAACTTTATAGTTTCATTGCACCCGGTCTTTATAAGAATGAACGGAAAGCTTTTTTGCCGTTTCTGATTAGTGCACCGGTATTGTTTTTATTAGGTGGTGCATTTGTTTATGGCGTTATGGCGCCAATGATGTTGTGGTTCAGTCTTTCACAACAATTATTGCCTGATACTCATTTGAAAGTTGAATTCATTGCTCGTATCTCTGATTATTTGAGCTTTATGACATCCTTTATTCTCATTTTCGGGCTGATTTTCCAATTGCCACTCATCACGAGTTTGCTGACAAAAGCCGGTTTGCTAACGTCAGAAATGTTGGTCTCGAAAAGAAAATGGGCTATTTTGGTTGCCGTGATTATTGCGGCAGTTGTGACACCATCGGATTTTTTCACAATGTTCGGTGTCGCACTTCCAACCATCCTACTTTATGAGGTTTCGATCATTGTTTCGCGTTGGATTGAAAAGAAACAGGCAAAACAGAAGAACAAGGCTTCCTGATCGGAATATTGTAGTTTAAGAACATATTAAAGATTAAAAATTTTCATACAGGAATATCCTATGCTTGATATCAAATGGATTCGTGAAAATCCGCAGAAACTCGATGAAGCTTTGGTAAAAAGAAATGCGGAACCACTATCGGAAAAATTGATTGCGCTTGATCTGGAGCGGCGTAATCACGTTGCTAAGGTGCAAGTTGCGCAAGAAAGACGCAATTCCGCATCTAAAGAAATTGGTCAGGCGATGGCCAATGGCGATGCAAAACGCGCTGAAGAAATCAAGAATGAAGTTGCTGACTTGAAGGTGTTCCTATCAACAGCGGAATCCCATGGAAAAGAATTAACAGCAGCATTGGAAGATGCTTTATCACGCATTCCGAATGTTCCACTTGATGATGTACCTGTTGGTCGTGACGAGCGGGATAATGTTGAGCGTCATAAGGTAGGTAAACCGCCTGTTTTTGATTTTGCGCCAAAGGAACATTTCGATATTGGCGAACATTTAGGTCAAATGGATTTTGATCGTGCAAGCCGTTTGTCGGGTGCGCGTTTTACAGTGCTTTCTGGGCAATTGGCACGACTTGAGCGCGCTCTTGGTCAATTCATGCTTGATGTTCACACATTGGAACATGGATATCGTGAAGTTTCAGTGCCGGTTCTTGTGCGTGAAAACACAGTTTATGGCACAGCGCAATTGCCAAAATTTGCTGAAGACTTATTTCAGACTACAGATGGACGTTGGCTTATTCCAACCGCTGAAGTACCATTGACCAACCTTGTTGCAGGTGAAATCCTTGATATTTCAGATCTTCCAATCCGCGTTACGTCGTTAACGCCATGTTTCCGCTCTGAAGCAGGCTCTGCCGGTAGAGATACGAGAGGTATGTTGCGCCAACACCAGTTCTGGAAAGTGGAAATGGTATCCATTACCGATGAGGATAGCTCCTTGGGTGAACTTGAGCGTATGACTGAATGTGCGGAAGATATATTGAAACGTCTGGAATTACCGTTCCGTACAATTACGTTATGCACTGGCGATATGGGTTTCAGTTCTCGTAAAACATACGATATCGAGGTTTGGTTGCCAGGTCAGAATACATATCGTGAGATATCAAGTTGTTCTGTTTGTGGTGATTTCCAAGGGCGGAGAATGAATGCACGTTATCGTAAAGACGGTGAAAAATCACCGCGATTCGTTCATACGCTTAATGGTTCAGGTGTTGCGGTTGGGCGTTGTTTGATAGCTGTCATGGAAAACTACCAACAGGCTGACGGTTCTGTCGTCGTTCCTGAAGTTTTGCGCCCTTACATGGGTGGAATTGAACGTATCGAACCTTAATAGGCATTGAGGAGCATAAAATTGCGTATTCTGTTGACCAATGATGATGGTACTCATGCTGAAGGATTAAAAGTTCTTGAACGGATAGCGCGCACGCTTTCCGATGACGTATGGGTGGTTGCGCCGGAGCGGGATCAGAGTGGTCTTTCCCACTCGCTTACACTTTCAGACCCGTTACGGATACGAACAATTGACGACCGGCACTTTGCTATCAATGGTACACCAACGGATTGTGTGATTATGGCGGTTAAACATCTATTGCCCGAGCCGCCAGATCTTGTTCTTTCTGGTGTTAATTCGGGTGGCAATCTGGCGGATGATGTCACATATTCAGGTACGGTCGCAGGTGCTATGGAAGGAACCATGTTAGGCATTCGTTCCATGGCACTGTCACAGGAATATATTTTGGAAAATAATCGACGCGATATTCCATGGAATACTGTTGAAACGCTTGCGCCTGCTATTCTTAAAAAGCTTATTCAAGCACCCGTTCCCAAGGGTGTGTTGTTAAATCTTAATTTTCCTGCTTGCGCAGCGCAGGATGTCAAAGATGTGCGCGTGACCACGCAAGGTAAAATGGCACATGAAATCATGATCGATGAACGTGCAGATGGGCGCGGACTCCCTTACTACTGGATGCATTTCAGTCGTGGGCGCGTAGGCGAGGAAAATGATACAGATGTCAGTGCTTTGAGAAGTAACTGTGTTTCTGTTACACCGTTACAGCTTGATTTGACAGCTTATAAAACCCAGCAAATTGTTAAAGATGCGTTGGGAAACACTAGTCAATGGTAACGGAAGAGCCTTTATCAGAGCGTGAAGAGATTGCCAGCCTCGTATTGAAAATGCGGGGCAGAGGGCTTGATGATATGCCTCTTTTTGCTGCTTTGGAAAGGACCTCTCGACGTCAGTTTATTTCTGCGCCATATATCAATTTTGCATATGATAACAAAGTTATCCCGATTGAGTGTGGTGAATATATTGAGCGGCTTGAAGAGCAGCTTTATATATTGTCTGCTCTCGCTTTAGAAAAAAAACATAGGGTTTTGGAAATAGGCACTGGTTCAGGTTTTACCGCAGCAATCATTGCACGTTTAGCTGGTCGTATCACAACTATTGAACGTTATAAAACCTTATGTGATCTTGCAAGGCAGCGTTTCCATACTTTGGAAATTGATAATATCATTTTGCGACAAATGGACGGTAGCAGGGTGCTTACTGGGGCTGGGCCTTATGACCGTATTATGATTTGGCCTTCACGCAGTGACGAGCCGCAAGAATTTCTTGATTTATTAGCCGCTAACGGCATTCTCATTCAGGCAATTGGTCCAGATGAGGGGCAACAAATGGTTGTCCGCTATCGCAAAACGGGAAGCCGTTTTGAACGCATCGATATGTTTCGCGTGCGTTATCAACCTTTCATAGAAGGTGTTGCCGCGGCCTTGTAATAAATTGGCATGACGACTTTCCCCAGATAATCTTTACTTTTTCAACTATTCATAAAAATCTTATCATAAAAAAAGAATTTTAACCGTCAGGTAACATTAACACGATTAAATAGCGTTAGTTGAGTATCGGGTAAATGGTCAGAAACATGTGTTTGAACGTTGTAAGTAAAGCTTCACGCCGCTATCTTCAGTCGGCAGCAGTGTTGGTCATCGCTAGCATGGTCGCTGGATGTAGTTCCGGAACCCAACGCTTTACTGATAGCTTCTACACAGGTGCAACACAAACCCAGCAGCATCAAGCTGTCGCAAAAGAGCCTACTTATCACACAATACCAAAGACCACCGGTGCTGTGCAAAGTAGTGAGTTGCCACCTGCACAAACAACATATGGTTCTTCACCGGCACAACACGCAAATAATGCTTCTGGCGTAAATTCTTCCTATGGTGCATCATCTCAACCAACACAAGTCGCCTCTGCCGGTCAGGTAAAAGGCACACCGCCACAGAATTTGGGGACAATGCCTTCAACACCATCAACCCAGACCGCACCTTCTGCGACCAAGAAGAACGGCAGCTATACGGTTGAAAATGGTGATACCTTATATAGCGTATCGCGCAAAACAGGTGCCAGTGTCGAATCAATCCGCACAGCAAATGGATTAACCAATGGTGGTATACGTGTTGGACAATCGCTGATCATTCCTGGTGGGCATGAGACCAGTGCGGCATCTACAACACAACCAACAAAATTAGCAGCTGCAACAACAACACCTAATAATAATCAGGCTCTATCTGCACCAGCCGTGCCTGCAACACCAGCACAACAGGCACAAAATGCTGTTGCAACGACTAAACCTGCTACATCAGAACCAGCCAAGGTAACAGCTGATCCTGCTGTTGCGAAAGGCTCGGATGCGACAATGAAACAGGCAGAACAGGTTGCCGTTGTTGCTCCGCAGGCAACTGGTATTTCAAAAATGCGTTGGCCTGCCCAAGGTCGTATTCTTTCCAGCTTTGGACAGAAGGAAGGTTCCAGTACCAATGATGGTATTGATATCATGGTTCCAGAAGGTTCTTCAGTTAAAGCCGCAGAAAATGGTGTCGTCATTTATGCCGGTGATGGTCTGAAAGAATTCGGAAATACGGTTCTTATTCGTCATGAAGATAATATCGTGACCGTTTACGGGCATAACAGCAAAATTTTGGTACAGCGTGGACAAAAAGTCCGCCGCGGTGATGAAATCGCAAAATCCGGTATGTCTGGCAATGCGTCAACTCCAAGGGTGCACTTTGAAGTGCGCAAGAACTCTTCACCGGTTAACCCAGTTAAATATTTAGAAAACTGATATCTTTTTGTTTGGAAAAGCAATATCGTTTTGCAATCGTTTCGTGAAATATAAAAAGCCGGATTTTATCCGGCTTTTTTGGTTTGTTAATCCAATGTTTTTCCTAGTCTACCTGCTAGCCCTTGGATAAATTGCCAAGCAACGCGCCCTGAGCGATTTCCTCTTGTTGTTGCCCATTCCAATGCTTCATGGTGGGTTTGTTCCAATGGTTGATTTAATCCATAATGTTGGACATAAGCGTCGATCATATCAAGATAATCATCTTGCGAGCATTTATGGAAACCGAGCCACAATCCAAATCTATCGGATAAGGATACTTTTTCCTCTATCGCCTCTGATGGGTTAACCGCAGTTGATTGTTCATTATCAATCATATTGCGCGGCATAAGATGGCGTCGGTTTGACGTTGCATAAAAAATAACATTGTCAGGGCGACCTTCTACGCCACCATCAAGGGCTGCTTTAAGCGATTTGTAGGATGTATCATCGTGATCAAACGAAAGATCATCGCAAAACAGAATACAACGATAGTTTGTTTGCTTTAATTGGCTCATGAGTAGGGGTAGTGAGTCGATATCTTCCCGATGAATTTCAATAAGTTTAAGCGGTGGTTTTTGCTGGTTTTCTTCATTAATGGCGGCGTGAACAGATTTTACCAAAGAGGATTTTCCCATACCGCGCGCGCCCCATAACAAAACATTGTTAGCCGGCAATCCGTTGGCGAAATAACGCGTATTTTCTAAAAGTGCATTGCGTGCAGTCTCGACACCTTTAATAAGTGTAATATCAACTTTGTTGACTTTCGGAACATCAATGAGTGTAATTTTTTCCGGATTCCAAACGAAGCAGTCCGCATGCGTTAGGTCGAGAAGATGTGGTTTGGGCGGGGCAATTCTGTTTAATGCCTCGATAATTTCATCGAGTTTTTGTGCAAGTATATTGTTTTCAGTCATTTTGGTGTTCCGACGATTGAATCAGCAAAAAAAATAAATAAGTACCTAGATAACGATAAAAAAAGGCCTATGCCAAGTTTTGCCGGTTGCGTTCCTGCTGGCAAGGCTTTAATGCCAATAAAATATCACGACCGTGTGACTGCGGTTAAGGAAAACATGGTAAAAGACCTAATAAGGTCGCCTCTAAGTGAAAACAATCAAGATAGGCCAATGCTTATCGTGATCGATTAGGAGAATATATATGTTTATTACGAACGCTTATGCTCAGGCAGCTGGTGGCGCAACAGGTGAAATGTCAACATTGATGACATTTGCTCCTTTTATTCTGATCTTTGTGATCATGTATTTTCTTATTATCCGTCCTCAGCGCAATCAGATGAAGAAGCGTCAGGAAATGCTGAATGCAGTTCGTCGTGGCGACACGGTTGTCACAGGTGGCGGTATTGTTGGTCGTGTTGTCAAGGTCAGCGAAGGAACTGGGGAGATTGAAGTTGAAGTCGCCGAGAATACACGCATTCGTGTTCTTCTTGCGACGATTGCTGATGTTCGCGTGAAAGGTGAACCAGCCGCTGAAAGCAAACCAAAACCGGCAGCCAAACAAAAATCTGCCAAAAAAGCTGCACCAAAGCTGGTTGAAAAAGATGCTGATGCTCCTAAAACAGTAGAAACAGCATCTACCGAAACAGAGAGCAAGGATGAAGCAGATAAGAATGCAAAATAATAGCGGCAACTATTTTTTGATAGTTTGACGCCATTTGCGATTTTATCAAAAAGATTCCTGTAACGCAGGAATCTTCGTTTCTTGTTTGGTAATATATTTGTGGTACGCGTATCATAAATAAAATCGGACCTTACCGTATTGGTTGGGTCCCTTTTATAATTTAAAGGCACAAGTGGTTTGCAACAACAGATATTCCATTTATAAAATGGGTATCATCTTAAATTAGGAGTCCGTTTATGCTTTATTTTCCTCGCTGGAAACGGTTTCTGATTTGGTTGGTTGTTATTCTTGGTATTGTTGTGGCGCTTCCCAACATATTGCCACATAGCGTCCTCAATCATTTGCCCAAGTTTTATTCTACACTGCATTTGCCAATGGGCATTGATTTGCAAGGCGGTTCGCGTCTTGTTGTGCAAATGCCTGCCAACGCTGTTAATAAGCGTGAGGAAACTATTAATGTTATGGAACGGCGCCTTGATATTGGCGCATCCGATTTCCAAGATTATTCCATTGCAAAGCAAGGGCGCGATAAAATCCGTATTGAAGTGCCTGGCTTATTCAATGTTCAGTTGTTAAAAGATATTGTCAGTGTCACGGCTCGTCTTTCTCTTTATGAAGAAGATACCTCGGTTCCTGTAGGCGATATTGTTATGGGTAAGGTGCAGCGTCCTTCTGGAACGATAATCGGCTATTCCATGGATGATCCTCCAGTCAGTTATCTTATGAAGGATAAGCCATTTCTAACCAATGCCGATGTTGCTTCGGCTTATGCAGAAGCCGAAAAAAATGGCAACGCGGTTTTGACGGTTGCACTGAATGGGGAAGGTCAAAATAAGCTTTCTGAATTCACTCGAAATAGCGCAGGTAAACGCTTAATTATCGTATTTGATAATGAGGTGCTGTCGGCTCTTCGTTTTCCTGCACCAATTGATGATGGCTATATTCGTGTAGGACCTTTGCCGCAAGATGTCGCACAAAACCTCCAGACAGTGCTTTCAACGGGACCTCTGCCGGAAGATCTGACATTTATTGAAGAGCGCACAATTGGTGGAGATCTTGGCTCGGCTTATGCAAAAGCAGGCTTATATGCTGCATTTGGTGCCGTGATTGTTGTCGCTTTATTTATGATATTATCCTATGGCTTACTGGGTGTAACCGCCGATATTGCGCTTGCAGCCAATTTAGGTATGTTGATTGCGGTACTCTCTATTATAGGAATACCGCTAACCTTGGCCGGATTTGCCGGTCTGGTGTTGATTATCGGCGTATCGGTCGACTCCAATATTCTTATTTATGAGCGCATAAGAGAAGCTCGCCGTAGCAATTATTCGGTAACACAAGCAATTGAAGCCGGTTTTTCTGGCGCGATTGGTACTATTCTGGACGCAAATGTTACAACTTTTATCGCGGCACTGGTCTTGTTCATGCTCGGTACTGGCCCAATACATGGCTTTGCACTTACCGTCACAATTGGAATTCTGACGTCGCTTTTTACCACATTCACCTTTACACGCATGATGATAAGCTGGTGGATCAGGTCATTCCGTCCGCGTGAAATTCCACAGCGCATCATTCGCATTATTCCGCCCAATACGAGTATACATTTCATGAAACTCGGTAAAATTACATTGGGTCTTTCTGTTGTATTGGTCATTTTGACCGGTGGGCTTTATTGGTCCGCAGGTGTTAATTATGGAATAGATTTTTCAGGCGGATCTTTGGCTGTGTTGGAAGCCAAAAAAGGTCAGGCAGATATTTATGATATAGCCAATAGAGTAAACGAGCTAAATATTGGCGGCGTAACGGTAACACAGGCCAAAAGACCATCTGTTGCTTTGTTGACAATCGCTAGCCAAGGAAATGGCGAAGATGCAGAGCAAACTGTTGCTGTTAAACTCAGAGGTGAGTTCGATGAGGATTACACACTGCAGCGCATGGATATTGTAGGACCAACCGTTTCAAGTGAATTAAGCCGTGTTAGTGCTTTGGCGATTCTCGTCTCACTATTGGCTATTTTTGCTTATGTCTGGATAAGGTTCCGTTGGCAATTTGCATTGGGAGCTGTTCTGACAACAATCCATGACGTTATCATTCTTGTTGGTGTCTTTTTGTTGTTCCAATGGCAATTTAACTTATGGAGTATAGCAGCGCTATTGGCAATTATCGGTTATTCGCTCAACGATACGATTGTAGTTTATGACCGGATACGTTCACTTCTGGCCAAACGGGGTGGAATTGCCATGACAAGTCTCGTTGATATTGCCATTAACCGCACATTATCCCGTACAATATTGACATCTTTGGTAACCCTACTTGCCCATATTCCCCTGTATTACTTTGGTGGGGCAGATATGAAGGATTTTGCTTCCGTTTTATTGATTGGTATTGTTATTGGCACCTATTCATCAATATTTATTGCAGGTCCGCTTCTTGTGCTTCTAAGGGTAAAACCAAACGCAACCAGCACACAATAGAAAGGGTTGTCCATGTTTGATGCAATCCAGATAAGAGAAGCCCACTTTCCGGGACGTGCGCCAATAGAAGCTTATGGCAATGGTGGTTTCAGATTCGCAGATATGTCACATCGCGGTTCGATTATTTGTGTACCATCCGGTATTTATGGCATTACACCTCAATCGCCTATTCCAACGATGGCAGATATTGAACGCGTATTGCAGGAAGCAGATAAGATAGAGGTATTTCTTGTTGGAACAGGGGATAATTTGTTGCGTTTGCCTCAGGATATTCTTGCCGTATTGAGGCAAAATCATATTTCAACCGACACGATGAGTACGGGTGCGGCCGTGCGCACCTACAACGTGTTGTTAGCGGAAGATCGTGCAGTGGCTGCACTGTTCTATGCTGTCGAATGAAAAGTGCTAACCAATATTGTCTGGATCTTTTGAAGCTGGGCGATAGGGAGCGTTATCTCTCTGTCCTTTTTGCACCAAAGGAAAAGCGTGGCAGCCTTGCTGCGCTATATGCATTCAATCTTGAGATTGCGAGAATACGAGAAACCGTGCATGAACCAATGATTGGCGAAATTCGCTTGCATTGGTGGCGTGATGCTATTGCTGGCGAGCGGGCTGATAGCAATGACCAAAATCCCATATTGGATTCGCTGTTGGATACGATTGAGCGGTATAAGTTACCGAAAAATGCCTTTATGCGGTATTGTGATGCTCGTGTCTTTGATTTGTATAACGATACAATGCCCGACTTGAATGCATTTGAAGGCTATTGTGGTGACACTGCCTGCACATTACTACAATTGTCTTGTCTGATATTGGATGAAGAAAATGCTGCCAAGGCTGCCGATGCATCGGGACACGGCGGTATAGCTCAGGCAATATGCGGTTTATTACGCCTGCTGCCCTATACAGAAGCACGCAAGCAGCTTTATTTTCCAACATCTGTCATTGAGGCGATAGGAAATACACCATCTGCTTTTCAATCAAACCTTGCATCAGATGATGAAAAACAGCGATTAATTACCGCCTTTGTCGCTCTGGGAAGAGAACATTATCAAAGATTTCTAGTTGCCAACAATCAATTGCCAAAGAATATCCAGTTAGCGTTTTTGCCGCTTTCCATTATACCGTCCGCCATGAAAAAAATAGAAAAGGCGGGAGTTGATGCTTTCAAAATCAGCATCAATGTCTCGCCTATTTATCAATTTTTCACAATGTTCAAGACCGCTATAAGTGGTCGTTATCCTGATATTTTATAAGCCGATTTCATCTGGAATGAATACGCGGCAATTGTCGCCAACATTAAGCGGTGTGCCATTTTCTTCTTGAATAATCAAACAATCGGCATTGGCCATAAGTCTAATCATTGAAGAATCGGGACTGCTGACAGGTGTAACATGCGCTTCTCCATTGGCACCGCGTGTCAGATTTGCACGGATAAAGTGCTTACGTGGTCCATTTGGGGGTAGGGGAGCGTTCAAAACAGCATTTTCAATATGCGGCGCATATACTCTACCAGATAGCTTTTCAAGAACAGGCACCAAGAAGAGATGCGCACATACCAAACTTGAAACCGGATTTCCCGGTAATCCAAGTACCAGCATTTTATGTTCACCTGGCAATGTGCCGAACATAAGCGGTTTTCCAGGGCGCATAGCAATTTTCCAGAAGTCCAGCTCCATGCCTTCATCTTTTAGAACAGTCTGGACTAAATCATATTTCCCAACAGAAACACCGCCACTCGTCAGAAGTAGATCTGCACCTTCTTGCCGAGCCTTTTTAATGGCTGATCGGATAGACTCTTCATTATCACGTGCTATTCCTAGGTCAATTACCTGACAATCGCGACTGCGCGCTATTTGCGCCAAACCAAATGAGTTTGAACAAACAATCTGATCCTTACCCGGTATTTCACCCGGTGCTACAAGTTCATTTCCTGTTGCCAAAATAGCAACCTTTGGACGGCGAATAACTGGGATTGTTGCATATCCACTTGATGCACATAGTGCGATTGCCGCAGGAGAAACAACCTTGCCTTTACTGAAGACAGTATCACCCTTTTTAAAATGTCCTCCTAACGGACGGATATTGTCATTTAATTTTGGCGTGTCGGTGATGACGATAATATCATCTTTGATTTCTGTTTTTTCCTGAATAACCACGCAATCTGCATCATCAGGTACCGGTGCACCGGTGAAAATTCTAACAGCCTCGCCACTTCCAATCTTGCCACTAAAACCTTTACCCGCAGCCGATTCACCAATAACTTTGAAGGAATTGGATTGGACATAATCGCTCACTCTAATTGCATATCCATCCATAGCCGAAGAGCGGAAAGGTGGTTCAGTTAATTTTGCTGTAATATCATCTGCAAGCACTTGTCTGAGCCCAATATTAGATAGACTGACATTTTCAATTTCCAATGTTTGGGTAGCAGACAATAAACGATTTAACGCTTCATCAATATTCAGTAGAGGCATGTGTATTCTCTCGTTTCCATAAACCGGACTTTCCACCCCGTTTTTCAACAAGGCAGATATCTGAAATGACCATATTTTTGTCGAGTGCTTTTGCCATATCGTAAAGTGTCAGGCAGGTTACAGAAACGGCGGTTAGTGCTTCCATCTCAACACCAGTTTTCCCGTTAAGGCTTGCGGTTGCACATACACGATAACCTGGCAAATCATAGTCAGCTTCGATAGTCACTTCCACTTTAGTCAGAAGAAGCGGGTGACAAAGTGGAATAATGTCAGATGTCTTTTTGGCACTCATAATGCCAGCAATACGGGCTGTGGCTATAACATCACCCTTCGGCGTTTTACCACTTTCAATAGCATTGAGTGTTTCTTTTGCCATGCGGATACAGCCATTTGCTATAGCTGTACGTTCTGTCTCTACCTTAGCCCCCACGTCAACCATGCGGGCTTCCCCCTTGCTATTGATATGTGTAAGCGCATCGTTCATGTCATAAGCCTAACAATGTTTTCGTTGCTGCTGTTACATCGGTCTGTCGCATGAGACTCTCACCGATGAGGAATGACCGAATGTTACTTTTTTCCAATCGTAACAAGTCATCATGTGTAAATATTCCACTTTCACCAACCAACAAGCGGTCTTGTGGGATCATATGCGAAAGACGTTCACAATTGGCAAGATCCACCTCAAAATTACGCAAATTACGGTTGTTGACACCAATCAAAGGTGATTTTAGCTTTAACGCCCGTTCAACTTCCTGTTCATTGTGTGTTTCGATAAGCACATCCATACCAAGTTCAAACGCTGTATCTTCCAACGTCAAGGCAAGGTCATCATCAATTGCTGCGAGAATAATAAGAATACAATCCGCACCCCATGCGCGGGCTTCGTAAACCTGATAAGCGTCAAACAAAAAATCTTTGCGCAATGCAGGTAGGTTGCAGGCTTTCCTTGCCGCGACAAGAAAATCCGGTGAGCCTTGAAACGATGGAACATCTGTCAATACCGATAAACATGCAGCACCACCATCCTCATAAGCTTTAGCCAAAGCCGGTGGATCAAAATCAGGTCGTATCAATCCCTTTGATGGGCTAGCCTTTTTTATTTCGGCAATCAGACCAAATAGTCCAGCCTTTTCCTTGTTTTTGAGGGCTTGATAAAAACCACGCGGCTTATCTGCATCACGTGCTATTGCTTTAATTTCATCTAATGGAAGGGCGGCTTTTGCCTTGGCAATTTCTTGCCGTTTATAGACTTCTATTTTTTTTAAAATATCACTCATTGTTCCCACCGACACTATTGGAAACTTTTACCAGCTCATCAAGTTTGGCTCTTGCTTTACCTTCATCAATACTGGCTTCACCAATTTTTACACCTTCTTTCAAGGTTTCAGCCTTACCAGCAATGATAAAGGCTGCAGCAGCATTCAGCAGGACAATATCTCGATAGGCACCATGTTTGCCATCCAGAACCTCACGCAAGGCTTCAGCATTCTGTTGCGGATTTCCACCACGTAGGGCATCCATAGTAACACGTTTTAAACCGGCATCTTCAGGTGTAACAGTAAATGTTGTCAACTCGCCATTTTTGAGAGCGGCAACTTGAGTTTCTCCAGCTGTTGTGAGTTCGTCCATGCCGCTACCATGCACAACCCATAATGATTTAGAACCAAGCCCTTGGAGTACCTTGGCAATCGGCACAACCCATTCAGGCGAAAAAACACCAATTAACTGCTTGGTTATTCCAGCAGGATTCGATAAAGGCCCTAAAATGTTGAATATTGTTCTCGTGCCAAGTTCCACACGAGCGGGTCCAACATGACGCATAGCGGTATGGTGGGTAGGGGCAAACATAAAACCTAAACCCACTTCTTTAATACACCGACCGATCGTTTCGGGCGTTGCATCGATATTCACCCCAAGTGCCGCCAAAGCATCAGCCGCTCCCGATTTAGATGATAATGCGCGATTACCGTGTTTACCGACTGGCACACCCGCACCAGCCACAACAAATGCTGTCGCTGTTGATACATTGTACGAACCTGATTGGTCGCCGCCCGTTCCAACAATATCGATTGCGTTTTCATCAGCTTCAACCGGCAACATCTTTTTTCTCATAGATGCTACAGCACCAGTAATTTCATCAATTGTTTCCCCACGAACGCGCAAGGACATGAGAAAACCACCTATTTGCGCTGGTGTCGCTTGTCCAGACATCATGATTGTAAAAGCCTGTTCGGCCTCATCACGTGTCAAAGGTGAGCCTGTTGCTACCTTATTGATAAAAGGTTTTAGGTCGCTCATGTTAGCCTCACTGAAGATTTTGAAGAATTTGATTATAATTTGTATTATCGGCCTTCACGGGCGTCTGCTCATTACCGACAAGTAACAGTTCAGTTTTTAAATCGGCACCCATCATTAAATCGAAATTTTTGCGCTGTTCGGAGCTCAATGATTTCGCATCTGTGTTAAGAGGCTCTATAGATTCTGTAACTTCGTAGATGATACGGTTATCTGATAAAGCGCCTTTAGCCGTACCTTTATGGCCCTTAGGTCCAGCAAAAACAGCTGCAACACCCTCAGACCCGATAACTTCAGCAGAGTTCCCACGTTTTAATCCTCTTGCCGTCTGTTTGGTCACGCCAAGTTCTTTCGCCAGAGCGTCAAGATTCTTGCCGTTTTTCAACTCACCTTCAAGTTTTTTGGCTTCTTCATTCAGGCGATACTGTATTTCATCAGATTTCCAGCCATTAGTGACTTTGTCTTTAACTTCTTCAAGTGTGCGATCGCGTGCCGGTATTACACTGTCCAATCGATACCATAAGTATCCACCACCTTGCAGTGATATCGGATCCATGTCAGCACCTTCTGTCGCTTGGAATATGGCGTCCAGCAAAATATTTTGTTGTGGTAGATCTGTCAGAAGATTGCCGTCCTGTGTGCTACCTTTGTCATCTAAGGTAACTTCACGCAGAGGCAATTTATATTGGTTGGATAAGTCTTGCAGAGATACACCCTCAAAACGAGCATTTTCAATGGCGTCATGATTATCACGCATCGCTTTGGCTGCATTAGCCTTAGCCAATGTCAAACGGATGTCTTTTTCAACTTTTTCAAATGGTAAAGGTTGTGAAGGTTGTACATCAACAAGGCGAACAATAACCGGTCCCTGTAGGTCATTAATAACATCACTAACCGCATTGTTCGTCAGATTGAATATGTCTGATGCGACAGTTACAGGAAACTCGTTCTTTGTAAGTGGGCCTTTTTTAATTTCGTTCAATGTTTTCTTTTGTGATTTTACCAAATCATCAAAAGTCATGCCATTTTTGAGTTTTTTATGGGCTGCGTCAGCTTCTTCACGTGTTGCGAAACGCAATTCTTCCACTGTACGCTTTTCTGGAGCAATGTAGTGCGAGGCATTTTGTGTATAATAGGCCTTCGCTTCATCGTCAGAAATATCATCAGGCTTTACAAGTTGTTCCGGGCTCATCACCATAAGGGTTACTTTACGGTACTCCGGAGCGCGGAACTGTTCTTTATGCTGGTCAAACCATTTTTGTAGGTCATCTTGAGATGGAGACTTCAATGTTCCGATCTCTTTTGGTGTTACGACAATATAGTCAGCTGAACGTGTTTCACCTTGATAATTTTGCAATGCTGACAAAAATACATCAGGCGTTTTCAGACCACCAATTGCTGCACCCAGAAACTGATCCCGTTTTTCCTTGGAGGCGTAATACTCGATAAGATCCGACTCATTGATATGCAATTGCTTCAAATAGTCCATAAATAACGTTCTATTGAAGCTACCCTGTTGATAAAAAATCGTATCGCGACCGATAGCACTGGCAATACCATCTTTAGAAACGCCAATTTTCATAAGTCTGGCTTGTTCGTCAAAAATGACATCTTGCTGCAATTCACCAAGAACAGCCTGTGGAATTCCGTATTGCTGTGCTTCACCGGGGGAGAGGAGGTGTGACGAGTTAATTGCGAGTGAATACCGCATTGTCTGGTCACCCAGTGCCAGCCTATAAGTATCTGTTTTTATACTGGATTTTCCTGCAATGAAAAGGTCGTTGCCACCACTCTTTCTTAGTTCTGGCACACCCCATAAAAGGACAAAGCATAGAACGAGAATACCAAGAAAAACCTTGGCGACCCAGGAGTTGACAGCGTTACGTATAGTATCAAGCATCGGTTAATTCCGTTTTAATTGGCTTCAATAAAGCATAAAGCTCTGATAGGATTTGCAACAAAGGCGCACAATATGCAAGGTTAAAGACTTGCTTTGCTTGTGTAATTTGCTAGTTAAAGTCCTAAATTCTTTTTTTAAGACTGATATTGAGGTGAAATGATGACTCCTGATGTTCGACCACTTGTTGCCGGAAACTGGAAAATGAACGGCACAGGCGAATCTTTAACAGAGTTGAGGGCTATCGCAGCTGGTGTCAGTTCAGATTTGGGATTGTTGTTTGAAGCGCTTATTTGTGTGCCGGCAACGTTGTTGTCTCGTGCCGCTGATAGCCTTGACGGTGAAAAATTGCACTTGGGCGGTGAAGATTGCCATGTGGCTGATAGTGGAGCGCATACAGGCGATATATCAGCACCTATGCTCAAGGAAGCAGGCGCTGATTATGTTATTGTCGGCCATTCAGAACGCCGCACAGACCATCACGAAACAGATGATCTCGTGCGTGAGAAAGCAGAGGCTGCATGGCGCGCTGGTCTTGTTGCAGTTATTTGCGTTGGAGAAACACTTGCAGAACGGGAAAGCGGCAAAACGCTTGATGTTGTTGGTAAACAGCTATTGGGGTCAGTGCCTGAAGGAGCCACGCCAGAAAATACTGTGATTGCTTATGAACCAGTTTGGGCAATTGGCACAGGAAAAACACCAACAGCAGACGATGTTGCTGAAGTTCATGGTTTTATTCGTAGCGAACTTACTAAGCGTTTTGCAAAATCTGGTGCAAAAATGCGTTTGCTTTATGGTGGATCTGTTAAACCTACAAATGCTGTCGAATTATTAGGCGTTGATAATGTCGATGGTGCTTTAGTTGGTGGTGCTAGCCTAAAAGCGAGCGATTTTTTGGCTATTTGTGACGCATATCGTAAATTATAAGCAAAGAATTTTCGGTTTCCTCTTGGATTGTGTGGGATTTGCGTGTAAACAGCCGCGAAGATCAAAGTTAGAGCAAAACATATGCAGACAGTACTTGTTGTCATTCATCTATTAATTGTTATCGCACTCGTAGGCGTTATTTTGATACAACGTTCTGAAGGTGGTGGTCTTGGTATAGGCGGTGGTTCAGGCTTTATGACTGCCCGAGGCACGAAAAATGCGCTAACGCGTTTGACAGCCATATTGGCTATCTGCTTTTTCGCGACATCTATTATTCTTGTGGTTGTGGATAGCATTTCCAATCCAGCATCGGATATTCTTAACCGTATTCCAACAACTGAAGGTAAAGCGACACCAGAAGGGCAGAAGCCTGCAAACGGTCAATCTCCTACTGAAAATGGCAATCAGCCTTCTATTTTGGAACAACTTGGCGGTAAAGCTGATAAAGAAAATACCGATACGTCCAAATCAGATGGCACAAAGGCAAATGAAAATAATTCATCTGCGCTAGTTCAGGAAAATCCAGTACCACAGCAGCCAGAAAATCCAGTTCCATCAAATTAAAATTTAAAATTGATGGTTGATGTTGGAAGAGGGGTGCTATGCGCCCCTTTTTTCGTATTTGCAGTTTTGTATTTATAACCGTATTTTGTTTGTCGTTTTTTTAGACAGTTTAAAGAGATTTTAACGGTGACCTATTACCAATAGGCGGAACAATCCTTAACTCAGGCTTGTTTGGCATATAATCAAGTTGTTGCGAGTGTTGCATGCTTGCCATAGGTTGCTAGCAACTTATGTTGATTAGGCTAAAAAATATTGAGATGACCTAGAAATGGTCTTATGAGAAAACCAAATTGCATCCACACTGACGCAAGTTCAACAACCGTCGCGGGATTTAGACTAACATGATACATCGTTTATTATTGGCCGGTTTATCCGGTTTATTTTTCTTGTCAGGGAGCGCTGCATTTGCTGAACCAGCCAATGACGCTCAGAACAAAAATAACGCGCAAGTAGCCAAGGCTACCGATAAAAAACAGGCACAAACACCGGGTGTGAAAAATTACAATATTCCGGAAAGGTTTCGTGCCCAGACCGTATCATTTTCGGGCTATAAGCCAGGTACAATTGTTATCGACCCGAAAAATTATTTCCTTTATTTTGTAGAAACACCAACGACAGCCCGTCGTTATGGTATTGCTGTGGGTAAAATTGGTTTACAATTTAAAGGCACAGCCAATATTCGTTTCAAACGTGAATGGCCACGTTGGATACCGACCAAAGATATGGTGAAACGTAGCCCTGAACACTATGCTCGTTTTGCGAACGGTATGGATGGCGGACCAGGAAATCCATTGGGTGCTCGTGCACTATATTTATGGCAAGGCAATAAGGATACGTATATCCGCATTCATGGCACAGTTCAGCCTTGGACAATTGGTTCATCAGCATCAAATGGTTGCTTCCGTATGATTAATGACGATGTGCTTGATCTTTATGATCGTGTGAATGTCGGTACAGAAGTTGTCGTCCTTTAATTAGCTGGTTTAATAGATTATTGAACCCCGTTTGTTTGAAACGGGGTTTTATTTTGTTAAAAATAACAAACAGTTACACTTGTTTTATGAATCAAATTATCAACAAGTTGATTCATTTTATGAACATGATGTTTTTTTAACATGCCTCTTTGGGGCAAAATTGAAATGTTTTTCAAAGTTAAAAAAATGTCGGAAAAGTAAATTTTTTACTGGAAAAATTATAGAGGAACGGTTATCTCCGTAATCCCATGGCACGATATGTTTTTATTACTGGTGGCGTGGTTTCTTCCCTTGGAAAAGGCATTGCCGCAGCAGCTCTAGCTGCTTTGTTACAGGCTCGCGGGTACCGTGTGCGTATTCGCAAGCTAGACCCTTATCTTAACGTTGACCCTGGCACAATGTCGCCTTACCAACACGGTGAAGTGTTTGTAACAGACGATGGTGCAGAAACAGATCTTGATCTTGGACATTACGAGCGTTTTACCGGTCGTTCTGCCAATAAGCAGGATAACATCACAACAGGGCGCATTTATCGCAATATTATTGAACGTGAGCGTCGTGGTGACTATCTTGGCGCAACGGTGCAAGTCATTCCTCATGTGACAGATGAAATTAAAAATTTCATCATGGAAGGTAATGAGGACTACGATTTCGTTTTATGTGAAATTGGTGGAACGGTTGGCGATATTGAAGCTATGCCGTTTTTGGAAGCGATCAGACAACTTCATAATGAGCTTCCACCGCACAATGCAGTTTATGTGCATTTGACTTTAATGCCATATATTCCTGCAGCGGGAGAGTTGAAAACCAAACCAACCCAACATTCTGTAAAAGAATTGCAGTCTGTTGGTATAGCTCCCGATATTCTACTGGTTCGTGCAGATCGTGCGATACCAGAGTCAGAAAGACGTAAACTGTCTTTATTCTGCAATGTTCGTCCTTCCGCTGTCATTCAAGCATTGGATGTTGATACAATATACGACGTTCCAATGGCTTATCACCGTGAAGGTTTGGATTCGGAAGTGTTGGCCGCTTTCAGAATTGACCCTGCTGGTGAACCTGCAATGGATCGCTGGATTGAAATCAGTAGACGCTTGCATAATCCTGAAGGCGAGGTGACTATTGCAATCGTTGGCAAATATACTGGTCTAAAAGATGCCTATAAGTCTTTAACAGAGGCTTTGACGCATGGCGGTGTTGCTAACAAGGTAAAAGTCAATCTGGAATGGATAGAATCAGAGATCTTTGAGAAAGAAGATCCAACACCTTATCTTGAAAAAGTTCATGGTATATTGGTTCCAGGAGCCTTTGGTGAGCGGGGTGCAGAAGGAAAAATTGCAGCAACGCGCTTTGCGCGTGAGAGGAAAGTGCCGTTTTTCGGTATATGCTTTGGCATGCAAATGGCGTGTATTGAAGCAGCGCGTAATCTTTGCGGATTAAAAGATGCTTCCTCGACTGAATTTGGCCCAGCAAAAGAACCTGTTGTCGGGTTGATGACCGAATGGTTGAAAGGCAATGCGTTGGAAAAACGCGCAGCATCAGGCAATCTCGGTGGTACAATGCGCCTTGGTGCCTATGAAGCCATGCTCAAAGAAGACAGTCATATTGCAAAAATATACGGCAAAACCGATATTTTTGAGCGTCATCGCCACCGTTATGAAGTGAATATAGACTACAAGGCAAAGTTGGAAGAAAGTGGTTTGATCTTCTCAGGCATGTCACCTGATGGTGTGTTGCCAGAAACAGTTGAATACAAAGATCATCCTTGGTTTATTGGTGTGCAATATCATCCTGAACTTAAATCAAGACCGTTTGAACCACATCCGCTTTTTGCTTCTTTTATTGAAGCTGCAATTGCCCAAAGCAGGCTTGTATAAGTTAGTTTATCTATTTTTTACCTGTGATGGATTCAACAATCTATCACAGGTTTTTTTATCCTTTGATCGCTTTACTTATTGTCGGATTGGTGCGCTATAACAGCGCTTAATAGACAATTTTGCTCCACGCAGTCGTTTAGACATTTTGACAATAAGACTTACAAAATATTTGTCGACTAATAAATTAAACCAATTTGGTCTTTTATTTCTATTGATGAAAACCAGCTTATAACGAAATATGTTGAGCAAATTAACAAACCCATGAGACGATCTGGTCGTCTTATTGCAGTAGAAGTGTTTTCCAATATCGCAATCACTAGAGTGCTTGATGCAAGTTTAAGAAGTCTGATGTCAAAGACAATGACTTCTGCATCATCGAAATGACATATTATTTGAAAATATTCTGTGTGAGAACAGACTTATTGTTCTATAATCTTAATGGATAAAAACTTTCCGATAGGGTATAGTTTTACAGTTATGATATCCCAGATATGCAATTCATAATATAAAAGGATCAACAATAATATGACCAAACCTAATAGTTCAGTTACTGTAGGTAACGTAACTTTTTCAAACAATGCCCCACTTTCTATAATTGCTGGTCCTTGCCAGATGGAAAGTCGTGACCATGCATTTGATATGGCAGGCAGTATTAAGGAAATTACCGATAAACTGGGAATAGGTTTTGTTTATAAATCCAGCTTTGATAAGGCTAATCGTACATCCCTTTCTTCAAAAAGAGGAATTGGATTGGAAAAAGCGATGGATATTTTCGCTGATTTGAAGCGCGAATTTCAAGTGCCGGTTTTGACCGATGTACACACTGAAGAACAGTGTGCGATGGTCGCCGATATTGTTGATGTTTTGCAAATACCAGCCTTTTTGTGCCGTCAAACAGATTTGCTTATTGCAGCAGCGAAAACGGGCAGGGTTATTAATGTAAAAAAGGGACAGTTTCTTGCGCCATGGGACATGAAAAATGTTCTTGCTAAAATAACTGAAAGTGGAAACCCTAATGTGATGGCCTGTGAGCGGGGTGTCTCATTTGGATACAACACATTGGTTTCTGATATGCGCGCTTTGCCAATCATGGCAGCTTTTGGTTCACCAGTTATTTTTGATGCAACACATTCTGTGCAGCAGCCAGGTGGACAAGGTACATCTTCTGGTGGCCAACGCGAATTCGTAGAAACACTGGCTAGAGCTGCTGTAGCCGTTGGCGTTGCGGGCGTATTTTTGGAAACACACCAAGATCCAGACAATGCCCCTTCTGATGGTCCAAACATGGTAAGGCTCGATAATTTGTCAAATTTATTGGAGACACTTAAGGCATTCGACCAGTTGGCCAAAAAACTCTAATGGATTTTATGAAGTTTTGAACTTTTCTCATTGCGATAGTTCGTCTATTGATAATGCAGAACAACAACCTTTATCGGGAAGGAAACGATAAATGACCGCTATTATAGATATTGTTGGCCGCGAAATTTTAGACAGCCGTGGTAACCCAACTGTAGAAGTTGACGTTATTTTGGAAGATGGTTCTTTTGGACGTGCAGCCGTTCCATCTGGTGCCTCAACGGGTGTGCATGAAGCTGTGGAATTGCGCGATGGCGGAAGCCGCTACCAGGGTAAAGGGGTTGAAAAAGCTGTTGCTGCGGTTAATGGCGAAATTTTGGAAGAGCTCGGTGGTGTAGACGCTGAAAATCAGATTGCTATTGATAAGGCATTGATTGACCTTGACGGTACACCGAATAAATCAAGACTAGGTGCCAATGCAATTCTTGGCGTGTCATTGGCTACAGCAAAAGCAGCTGCTAACTCTGTTGGTCTTCCGCTTTATCGTTATGTGGGTGGCACACAAGCACACTTATTGCCAACACCAATGATGAATATCATTAATGGCGGTGTTCATGCAGATAATCCGATTGATTTTCAGGAATTTATGATTTTGCCAGTTGGTGCACCATCGCTTAAAGAGGCTGTACGCTATGGGGCTGAAATATTCCATACATTGAAAAAACGTCTAAAAGACGCAGGGCAAAATACCAATGTTGGCGATGAAGGTGGTTTTGCGCCTAATCTTAAGAGTGCCGAACACGCACTTGAATTCATTGTCGAGTCAATCACTGCAGCTGGTTATAAACCAGGCGAACAGATTGCTATTGGTCTTGATTGTGCTTCATCAGAATTCTTTAAAAATGGCTCATATGTTTATTCCGGTGAAGGCAAAACCCGGGACGCACAGCAACAAGCTGAATATTTGGCTAAATTGATTACTGATTTTCCAATTATTACAATCGAAGATGGTATGGCTGAAGACGATTGGGAAGGCTGGAAGATCCTTACCGATTTGATCGGTAAAAAATGTCAGTTGGTTGGTGACGATCTTTTTGTTACCAATTCTGCTCGTTTGCGTGATGGTATTAAAATGGGTGTTGCTAACTCATTATTGGTCAAGGTCAACCAAATCGGTACATTGAGCGAAACTTTAGATGCCGTGGAAACAGCTCATAAAGCTGGTTATACAGCGGTCATGTCGCATCGTTCAGGCGAAACAGAAGATGCAACAATTGCTGATCTTGCAGTTGCTACCAATTGCGGACAAATTAAAACAGGTTCACTCGCTCGTTCCGATCGGTTAGCAAAATACAATCAATTGATTAGAATCGAAGAAGAGCTTGGCACTCAAGCACGTTATGCCGGACTGTCAGCATTCCGCATTTAGTTTGAGCGGTTGATGTTTTATGAAAAAGCGTTAAGCGGGTTTATAACCCGCTTAATTTTCTCTGTATAAGTATATTTAGTACTGGAAATACAGATTTTTTATTTTAATCGTGACAAAGTTGATAATTTACCTCCGTTTATTCAATAAGCGGGGGTGAGTTAATTTGAGAGATATGATTTGGAAATGAGGGATTAGTATGAGAGGGAAAATATTAGTATATAACGACAGCACTGGAATGATTTCTGGCGAAGATGGTAATCGTTATAACTTTTCCATTATCGACTGGAAAGGCACAGAAGCGCCAGCTGTTGGTTGTGATGTTGATTTCGTTACAGAGGGTGAACTGGCCAAGAATGTATTTCCGTTGGTATCAAACACAGGCTACAACAAGGTCGTTCTAGCAATCGTTTGTTGGTTCTTCGGCATATTGGGCGTTCACCGCTTTTTGGTGGGAAGAATTGGCTCTGGCATCGTTATGTTGGTGCTAACATGTACCGTTATCGGCATAATTGTTACAAGTATTTGGGCATTGGTTGACCTTGTATATATCTTGACCGGTACCTTTAAAGATAAAAACGGTTATCCAATAAAATAACACTTCATGATATTTGAAAATGTTCTCTATATTGCTGACGCATTATACAGAAAACGCTTGAGAGTTCCGGCTATCGCTTAGGTTAAAAAGTAACTATTTTCGCTTTTATTTACCGGCAGTTGGATTTTGTCTTAAAAATCCAATTGCAAGCTTTCAAGAGAGTTCACTGATTTCAAATATTTTTATCGGCTCTTATCTTTGAATATGAGCTTATTAAGCGGGCAAAATATGCCCGCTTTATTTTTTTAAATCGGTTAGCTGCGAAATATATAATATTAGGCTTATCCAAGTTTTCCGATTTATAACCAATACATAGCAGGTGGATATCTACCCATGTTATGCATTGGAAAATGCGAATGACCACGGACAATTAATGATGTCATAACGGATGTTATGAATGTCAGGACGTTATTTTTTGAGTAAATTATCGGCTTTTTTATTTTAAACAAGAATAGAAGCAGAGCCGAATTATCGTGCTACTTTTATACGCAATGTACAGGAATACTAAATTTTACCAGTGAGGTGGCGTAGTAAAATCCGCAATAATGGTCCATATACTGTTGTTATTGATGAAGCTTTTGACTTTATACTGTTCCGCTAGGTGGTCTAGTATAAGCAAGAAGTCTATTTTCCCACAATGCGATGGCTCGCGTTATTAGGAAATTCAATATGAGATAGAGAAATCCTGCAACAATAAAAACTTCGATAGCTCTGTAGGTTTCGCTGATGATTGTTGTGGCAATGCCTGTCATATCCAAAATCGTTATAACAGAAGCCAAAGAGGTGGATTTAACCATTAATATTATTTCATTGCTATAAGCAGGTAATCCCTGCCTTAAAGCTAATGGAAAGATAATTCTTCTAAAAATAAGCAAAGGCGTCATTCCATAGGCTCGTCCAACTTCTACATTAGAATGTGGAACAGCCAAAAGCGCACCGCGCATAATTTCTGATGAATAGGCAGCTGTATTCAAACTTAGCGCTATAATTGCGCAATACATTGGCTCACGTAAAATCCACCAAATACCGATTGATTGAAAAGTACTTCTAAACTGTCCCGCACCATAATAAATCAAAAAGATCTGGATAAGGAGGGGAGACCCTCGAAATGCAAAAACATAAAACCGTGCAATAGACGCTAGAATAATATTACGCGATTGCCGCAACCACGCAATGAAAAGCGCCAATATAAATCCGCAGCATAGTGAGGATATGGCTAAAACTAGGGTTACCGGCAAGCCAACCAATATTTGTTTAAAACAAGACCATAAGAACTCGATATCCATTATGAGCTCTTCCGAATGTAGTGGTTTGCACGATGTTCAAATTTTTGAAAAATAAAACCTGAAATACCAGTGATAACAAGATAGAGTAAAGCTGCTGTAATATAAAAGTAAAAAGGCTTTCGGGTTGAACCGGCAGCCACCTGAGCTTGCCAAACCAGTTCGGTCACGCCGATAAGCGAAACAAGAGCGGATTCTTTAAGCACCATTTGCCATATATTTCCAAGAGCCGGCAACACCAACCGGAATAATTGCGGCAAGATAATACGCCGAAACATGAGCATATTATGCATGCCGGCTGCCTTTGCAGCATCGAATTGCCCTTTAGAAATTGCAAGAAAGGCACCACGATAAATTTCAGTTTGATACGCGCCAGAGATAATACCAACGGCCAAACACCCACTTAAAAATACTGGTAGTGAAACAAATTCATGAACGCCGAATAGACTAGAAAATTTGGTGACAATGGAACTGCCACCAAAATAAATAAGATATATCACCAAGAGATCGGGAACGCCTCTAAAAACGGTTGTATAACAATCGCCAATATAGCGTAAAATCCGCGATGCACTTAATTTTGCATAAGCAATGATTGCTCCGAAAAATGCGCCTAAAACAAAACCGCTTAATGCAATAACTATTGTCATGAACATGGCTTTAAGGAGCAAGAAACCCCAGCCATGTTCACCAAAACCTATCAGTTCAAAATAACCTATTTGACCCGTCATTTTGTATATCGGTATAGATCAGCAGGACGTATAGATCAGCAGGACAATGTGTAAGTTGTTTATTTCTGCGGACTCAAATCAATTCCAAGCCATTTCATGGAAATTTTTGACATCGTGCCATCAGCGATAGCTTCACCAAGAGCTTTATCAAACTTGTCTCTTAGCTCGGTATCCGATTTACGAAATGCTATTGCGGCACCACGTCCCATTTCTGCACCAGAAAAAATTGGGCCTACTATATGCATTTCACTAAAACCATTTTGTTTGGCTGTTGCAATGATTGCGGTACGGGCTTCAAAAATAGCGTCAATTCGTCCCGATTGCAGATCAAGGTCATGCTGTTCAGTGGTTTTATATTGTCTAATGTCGGATGAATCCTTGAAATGCTTTTCGACAAAAGCCAAATTTGTGCTGGCTGCTTGCGCACCAATTGTCTTGCCTTTAAGGGCGGCAGCCATTTTAGGGATTATATTCTCAAAAGCTTCTTTATCGGTATCAAGATTGATTTTTGTGCCAGTGCCAGGAAGTGATTCTAAATCCTTGTCACCTAGAATAGCAAAACTATAGCTTTCAATTGCATAAGGACGCGTGAAGCTTACAACTTTTTCTCTTTGCTCAGTAATATTGATGGCATCAATAATCATGTCATATTTCTTGGCATTTAATCCAGGAATAAGACTGGTAAAATCGCTAGATGTTATTTCACACTTAACTTTTACGCGCTCGCAAAGATTATTGGTAAGGTCAATATCAAGACCTGCCAGTTTGCCGTCAGAGGTTGTAAATGTCCAAGGCTCAAATGCGCCTTCTGTCGCAACTTTAATAACCGGTTGTTGCGCTTGTGTTGTCGCAATTGTTGCAGATGAAAGTGCTAAGGCTGCAAAACTAATCCGGAAAATCCCCTTCATTATATTTTATCTCCCACTGGTGTCATAACATCAAAACTTTATTATTATTTGTATAGACTTAATAAGAATTGGCAAGAACTAGCCTCAAGATAATCGTTGAGAACCTCCTTACCCGAATAAATTTTCTTCTCATGGTAATCTATCTTTAATCAAAATCATGCATCAAAGAATGAAGTTGTTCAGGAAAAATACCATGTGGACCAAACAAAAACGTAGATCAATTAAGGGCCGGTTCATCCTACCGTTGATGACGATTGGCGTTTTGAGCTATTTTGGCTACCACATTTATCATGGCGAATATGGTTTATATTCCCGTGTAAAAGTTGAAGAACATATTGATAATCTCAATGCTGAACTAAAAAAACTTGAAGACCAGCGCATGGGGATCGAAAAAAAAGTCGCCTTGCTGAAAGATGGGCATATTGAACGTGATATGTTGGATGAATATGCGCGAAAAAATTTGAATCTTTCAAAGCCTAATGAATTTGTTATCCTGACTTCACCTGGTGATTTATCAAATTAACCAAAATTAGGTTTATTTGAAATTTTATAATAAAAACAATAGGCTATAAACTGTTCACAGAAAATTTATTGCACTTGTAACTTTTGCCCGGAAAGCGTATTTTCAAAACTACCAATATAGGGAGTTTATTATGGCAGCACGGGCTAAAAAAACTTCTGCGAAAAATACGCAGACTGCATTAACCAATACCGCCAGAACACCGAAGCCGGCAGAATTTACAAAGGAAGAAGAGCTCGAATTTTATCGTGAGATGCTTCTAATCCGCCGCTTCGAAGAAAAAGCTGGCCAGCTGTATGGTATGGGATTTATCGGAGGATTTTGTCACCTTTACATCGGACAAGAAGCCGTTGTAACGGGTACATTAAAGACAGCAAAAGAGGGAGACCAGATTATCACCTCTTATCGCGATCATGGACATATGTTGGCTGCTGGCATGAGCCCACGTGGTGTTATGGCAGAGCTTACAGGTCGTCAGGGCGGTTTTTCCAAGGGAAAAGGCGGCTCAATGCATATGTTCTCGAAAGAAAAGAATTTTTATGGCGGACATGGTATTGTTGGTGCGCAGGTTCCAATAGGCACAGGTCTTGCATTTTCTAATAAATATCTTGGACGGGATAACGTCACCTTTGTTTATTTTGGTGATGGTGCTGCCAATCAGGGACAGGTTTACGAAAGCTTCAACATGGCTTCTCTTTGGAAGCTCCCTGTAATTTATGTTATTGAAAACAACCAATATGCAATGGGTACAGCAGTTTCGCGTGCATCAGCCGAAACTGATTTTTCCCGTCGTGGTCTTTCTTTTGAAATACCGGGCTATGTCGTTGATGGTATGGATGTCTGTGCTGTGAAATCGGCAACAGATGAAGCTGTCGAATGGGCACGTTCTGGCAAGGGACCAGTCATTTTGGATATGCAGACATACCGTTATCGCGGCCATTCCATGTCTGATCCGGCAAAATACCGCACAAAGGAAGAAGTCCAAAAAGTTCGTGCAGAGCATGATCCAATTGATCAGGTTAAAAACCGTGTCATTGAAAAAGGATGGGCGAGCGAAGACGAGCTGAAAGATATCGATAAACAAGTTCGTGCAATTGTTGCTGACGCAGCAGATTTTGCGCAAAACGATAAAGAGCCGGATGTATCCGAGCTCTATACTGATATTCTGGTTTGAAGCGAGGAAAGCGACTATGTCTATTGATATTTTGATGCCGGCGCTTTCGCCTACTATGGAAGAAGGCAAGCTATCCAAATGGCTGAAAAAAGAGGGCGATAAGGTAGCCCCTGGTGATACGATTGCCGAAATTGAAACCGATAAGGCAACGATGGAAGTTGATACTGCAGATGAAGGCACAATCGGTAAGATTCTTATTCCTGAAGGCACAGAAGGCGTGAAAGTAAACACACCGATTGCTGTTCTTTTGGAAGAAGGAGAAACTGCTGCTGATATTGCAAAGGCCGTCAATCCGGCTGCGGAAGCATCGCACCAGGATACCCAGCCTTCACCACAACCGGCTGCCGCTGCACCAGCACCTGTTGCAGTTGTTCCCGCACAGGTTGTCGTTGCTTCTGATCCTGATATTCCAGCAGGTACAGAAATGGTCAAGATGACGGTTCGTGAGGCTTTGAATGAAGCGCTTGCTGAAGAAATGCGTCGTGATGACAAGGTATTTTTGATTGGTGAAGAGGTTGCGCAGTATCAAGGGGCTTATAAAGTAAGTCAAGGATTGCTGGAAGAATTTGGCGATCGGCGTGTGATTGATACACCAATTACAGAGCAGGGATTTGCTGGTCTTGGTGTTGGTGCAGCCTTTGGTGGTCTACGTCCTATCGTTGAGTTTATGACATTCAATTTTGCCATGCAGGCCATTGACCAAATCATCAATTCAGCCGCTAAGACGCGGTATATGTCTGGTGGTCAGATGTCTGCACCAATGGTATTTCGTGGGCCTAATGGTGCAGCATCGCGCGTTGGTGCTCAGCACTCACAGTGCTATGCATCATGGTATGGCCATGTGCCAGGATTAAAAGTTGTGATGCCTTATACAGCAGCGGACGCTAAAGGCCTGTTAAAAGCTGCAATTCGTGATGATAATCCGGTAATTTTCTTGGAAAACGAATTGCTATATGGGCATCAGTTTGAAGTGCCGAAGTTGGATGATTTTGTGTTACCTATCGGTAAAGCACGTATCCACAAAGCTGGTAATGATGTGACAATGGTCGCAATGGGAATGGGCATGAACTATGCGGTTCAAGCATTACCAGAACTAGAGAAACTAGGCATTGATGCAGAATTGATCGATCTTAGAACGATTAGACCAATGGATTTGCCAACCATTATTGAGTCGGTGAAAAAAACAGGTCGTCTCGTAACAATCGAGGAAGGTTTCCCACAATCTTCAGTCGGCACAGAGATAGCCACACGCGTGATGCAGCAGGCTTTTGATTATCTCGATGCGCCAATTCTGACAATCGCTGGTAAAGATGTGCCTATGCCTTATGCGGCAAACTTGGAAAAATTAGCTTTGCCAAGTGTTGCTGAGGTAGTCGAAGCTGTAAAAACAGTAACCTACAAGGCCTAAGGGAGAAAGTACTATGCCTATCAAAATTACTATGCCGGCACTTTCTCCTACAATGGAAGAAGGCAATTTGGCCAAGTGGAATGTCAAGGAAGGCGATAAGGTTTCATCGGGTGATGTTATCGCTGAAATTGAAACAGATAAGGCAACAATGGAAGTTGAAGCAGTTGATGAAGGAACTGTTGCTAAAATTGTAGTGCCAGCTGGTACACAAGGCGTAAAAGTAAATGCCTTGATTGCCATTCTTGCCGAAGAAGGTGAAGATCCTGCCGATGCTGTAAAAGCAGCTGAAGGTGGTGCGGCTCAACCAGCACCCGTTGCAGCAGCACAAAATCCAGCACCTGTTGAAACAGTGGCTCAACCTGCTGCGGCAGCTCTACCTGCGTCACAACCTGCTATGCCAGCACAAACGGCAAAGGCAGGTGATGGAACACGTATTTTTGCGTCCCCTCTAGCACGCCGTTTGGCTAAGCAGGGTGGTTTGGAACTATCGCAAATTACGGGCAGTGGTCCTCATGGACGGATCATCAAGCGTGACGTTGATAAGGCGCTCGCCACTAGTGTGGAAAAACCAGTTGCTGCTCCAACTCCAACCGCACCTGAAACGACTTCGGCAAATACCTCTGATGAGCAAACGCTTAAATTGTTTGACAAGAGTGAATATGAGATCGTTCCACATGATGGAATGCGCAAGACAATTGCCAAACGTTTGGTAGAGTCCAAGCGTACAGTTCCTCATTTCTATGTCACAATTGATTGTGAATTGGATGCACTGTTGAAGTTGCGTGGAGAGTTGAATGCCGCAGCACCAATGGTGAAAAATGATGTAGGCGAAAAACCTGCTTACAAATTGTCGGTCAATGACATGGTTATCAAGGCTGCTGCCTTGGCGCTCAAAGCTGTGCCAGATGCTAATGTTTCATGGCTCGACAGTGGCATGTTACGTCATAAGTTTGTTGATGTTGGTGTTGCTGTTTCCATACCAAATGGCCTGATAACCCCAATTGTCAAACACGCTGACGAAAAGACGCTGTCCATCATTTCCAATGAAATGAAAGATTTGGCTAAGCGTGCTCGTGACCGCAAGTTAAAGCCTGAAGAATATCAGGGTGGTACAACGGCTGTATCCAATATGGGTATGTATGGTGTTAAAAACTTCTCGGCGATCGTTAATCCGCCACATGCAACAATTTTCGCAATCGGTGCGGGTGAACAGCGCGCTGTTGTGAAAAATGGTGTTCTGGCAATAGCGAACGTTATGTCAGTAACCTTGTCTACGGATCACCGTGCAGTTGATGGTGCTTTGGCAGCAGAGCTTGCACAAGCTTTCAAAAAGTTTATCGAGAATCCAATGAGCCTATTGGTTTAATAATTTTGGCTTATCGACGGGGTATTGATACAATATTGGTAGGATAATGAAAAAGACTGTATTGGCCTACGGGGATTCTTTAACATGGGGGTTAAATCCTGTTAATCGCTCGCGTTATGCAGAGCCTCTCCGTTGGCAATACGTTCTTGAACAAGAGTTAAATGGCAAAATTCAGGTTGTTGAAGAAGCTTTGTGTGGGCGCACAACCTGCTATGACGATAACAGCACTGTTGATAATCGAAATGGCGCAGCAATACTGCCAACAGTACTGGCTTCGCATCAACCACTTGACCTTGTCATCATTATGCTTGGTACAAATGACTTAAAGCCGTTTATTGCAGGCTCTGCTATTGCTGCAACATTTGGAATAAAACGATTGATAGAAATTATTCGTTCTTATCCTTTTGTCGCTGGGCAAGACCAGTCTGAAACAATTCCAGAAATATTGATTGTATCACCACCACATTTGGTTGAAACTTACGATCCAGTCGGAGCGGAAATTTTCCGTAATTCGCTTAATGAATCGAAAAAGCTTTCGATGTTTTATTCCAATCTGGCGGATCAGTTTGAATGTGCTTTCTTTGATGCTGCTTTGGTAGCATCGGCTTCGCCTATTGATGGCGTACATCTTGATGAAAACAACACAAAAGCAATTGGTAAAGAGCTTGCGCCACTCGTTCGTACAGTTCTTGGCCTTTAGCAATATCTTTCCCTATGGAGGAAAAATTGGCAAATTCTTATGACGTTATTGTTATTGGTTCAGGGCCTGGTGGCTATGTAACAGCAATTCGTTCCGCTCAACTTGGTTTTAAAACAGCAATTGTTGAAAGAGAACATTTGGGTGGCATTTGTCTTAATTGGGGCTGTATCCCGACAAAAGCATTGTTGCGCTCTGCTGAGATTAAACATTTCGGCGAACATGCTAAGGATTACGGCTTAAAACTTAATGGTACCATCGAAGCTGATGTTAAGGATGTCGTGCAGCGTTCCCGTGGTGTGTCCGCACGTTTAAACGCCGGCGTTGGCTTTCTGATGAAGAAAAATAAAATTGATGTCATCTGGGGCGAGGCAAAACTCAGTAAGGCAGCAAAGGGTTCGCAACCTGCCGAGATTATAGTTGGCAAATCAACAAAGCCTGTTATGCAACCACAAAACCCTGTTCCAAAGGGAACCTTGGGTGAAGGAACATATCAGGCCAAGCATGTTATTGTTGCAACTGGTGCAAGACCACGTACTTTGCCGGGGATTGAACCAGATGGTAAGCTGATCTGGACATATTTTGAAGCGATGGTTCCACAAACAATGCCAAAATCCATCATTGTTATGGGTTCGGGTGCCATTGGTATCGAATTTGCATCATTCTATCGTGATATGGGCGTTGATGTTACGGTTGTTGAAATGATGCCACAGATCATGCCTGTCGAAGACGCAGAAATTTCAGCATTTGCGCGTAAGCAATTGGAAAAACGCGGTATCCGTATTCTGACAGAAGCGAAAGTTGCAAAGGTTGAAAAGTCTGCAACTGCTGTCACTGCGCATATCGACATTAAAGGCAAATTAGAAACCATAACAGCAGACCGGTTGATTTCTGCCGTTGGTGTACAAGGCAATATTGAAAATATCGGATTGGAAAATCTGGGTGTTAAAACAGAGCGTGGCTGCATTGTGATTGATGAGTGGAGCCGCACGAATGTTGAAGGTATTTATGCTATTGGCGATGTTGCCGGTGCCCCCATGCTTGCTCATAAAGCTGAGGAAGAAGGGGTAATCTGTATCGAACATATTGCCGGACTTGCAACCGCTGAACCTCTTGATAAGGGTAAAATCCCAGGATGCACATATTGCACACCGCAGGTTGCTTCTGTTGGATTAACTGAAGCGAAAGCCAAAGCCGCAGGTTATGATATCAGAGTTGGTCATTTTTCATTTTCAGCAAATGGTAAGGCCATTGCGTTAGGGGAAGACCAAGGCATTGTAAAAACCATATTTGATAAAAAAACGGGACAATTACTTGGCGCACATATGGTGGGCGCTGAAGTTACAGAACTTATTCAGGGGTTTGTTGTTGCCATGAATTTGGAAACGACTGAAGAAGAGCTGATGCACACCGTATTCCCGCATCCGACACTTTCTGAAATGATGAAAGAAAGTGTACTCGATGCTTATGGTCAGGTATTAAATGCCTGATCATAAAACGGGGGAATTGCATTCTTGATATATATACTCCATATGATGGGGTAAACGAGCGTGAGGTTCTAAATGGTTACCGTTGTTGATACTGTATCGAATAAACGTGTCCGCCACCCAGAAAAGGCTAATCGTCCTGATTCGGAGGTTTTAAAAAAACCAGATTGGATTAGGGTGAAAGCGCCATCATTGCGTGGTGATTACGCCGAAACACGAGATATAGTGCGCACAAACAAATTGGTTACCGTTTGTGAAGAAGCCGGTTGCCCCAATGTCGGTGAATGCTGGAACCATAAACATGCCAGCTTCATGATTTTAGGTGAGATCTGTACGCGCGCTTGTGCTTTTTGTAACGTAGCAACAGGCATTCCGATGCCTGTTGACAAGAATGAGCCAGAACGCGTGGCTGACGCTGTTGCGCAAATGGGTTTGAAACACGTTGTTATCACCTCGGTTGACCGCGATGATTTGCCAGATGGTGGCGCACAACATTTTGCGGACGTTATCGCTGCGATTAGAAGAAAATCTCCAACAACCACAATTGAAATTCTCACGCCTGATTTCAGACATAAAGATGGCGCGTTGGAAATTGTGGTTGCGGCTAAACCGGATGTGTTCAATCACAATTTGGAAACAGTGCCTTCTAACTATTTGAAGGTTCGTCCTGGCGCACGATATTTCCATTCAATCAGACTACTGCAGCGGGTAAAGGAACTTGATCCGTCAATATTTACCAAGTCGGGCATTATGGTTGGACTGGGTGAAGAGAGAAACGAAGTTTTGCAGTTAATGGACGACCTTCGTACCGCCGATGTTGACTTTATGACGATAGGGCAGTATCTGCAACCAACGCGTAAACATCATCCGGTTATCCGGTTTGTTACTCCTGACGAGTTCAAGTCTTACGCGACAATTGGGAAAACTAAAGGCTTCCTCCATATGGCTTCAAGCCCGCTAACAAGATCATCACACCATGCAGGTGAAGATTTTGCAGCATTAAAGGAAGCACGCGCCAAGAAGTTGGCACAAAACGGATAGAGAATGCCAACATTTACAACACAACGCCAAGTAAACCACACTGACACTGAAATGTTCAATTTGGTTTCCGATGTTGAGCGCTATCCTGAGTTTTTGCCAATGTGTGAGGCATTGGTAATACGCTCGCGTGAAAATCGTGATGGTAAAACCTTGCTTGTAGCCGATATGACTGTCGGCTACAAAATGATCCGTGAAACATTCACCACACAAGTCTTTTTGGATGAATACAAACATCGCATTGATGTGCATTACATTGATGGTCCATTCCGATATTTGGAAAATCGGTGGGTTTTTCAAGCAGGCGAAAACGGAAAATCCTGCACGATTGAATTCTTTATCGATTATGAATTCAAAAGCCGTATGTTGGGAATATTAATGGGGTCGATGTTTGATATAGCCTTTAGAAAATTTACCGAGGCTTTCGAAACACGCGCCGACAAAATCTATGGTCGGAATGACAGTTCTGCAGATTGAGCAATCAAAAGCCTATCGCTTAAATTAATCGGCTATTTTATAAATCAATCCATCTGCTTATTTTTACAAAATACATCCACCTATTTTTACAAAAATAGAAAAATAGCTCAAAAAAATAGCATTGCATTTGATTTTTAAATGCAATGTCACGCTATCCCAAAGATCTTTTTATAAGATGATGTTTTTAAAAGATAGTATTTTTGAAAACAGCGTTTGGTGAATTACTCTACCGTGTTGAGCACTTCTAATATCAAATCCAAAGCACGCTCAACTGTTGCATGGCGTATATCTGCCCGATCATGATCGCCAAAATGTGCTTCAAAATGCTGTGTTACGCCCCCTTTAACCGCAACAGACATATGAACCAGCCCAACAGGCTTTTCTTTACTTCCACCACCAGGCCCAGCCACACCAGTTACAGAAACCGCTATATCTGCTGAGGAATGTTTTATACCACCTTCAGCCATGGCAATTGCAACCGATTTTGACACAGCACCATGCTCAAGAATGAGATTGTCTGGCACGCCAACAAGGCGATTTTTCGCTTCATTCGAATAGGTAATAAATCCGCATTCAACAACATCAGAAGAGCCTGCAATATCTGTTAAGCTTGCAACAATAAGGCCACCAGTACAGGATTCTACTGTAGCAAGTCGAAAATTGTGCTGCCGACATGCTTCAAGCACTTCAATTGCTTTCTTTTCTGCTATCAGAGTCATTCTGGAACTTCTCCTGCAAAAACAACAGATGCCGTTGCTATAGCAGCTATACCTTCTCCACGTCCGACAAATCCCATTTTTTCATTTGTGGTTGCTTTAATAGAGATACGGTTTGGCGATATGCCAAGCATATCCATAAGCTTGTTTGTCATTTCAGCCCGATGCGGTCCAACTTTTGGCGCTTCTGCAATCAATGTAATGTCAACATTGGCTATTCGCCCACCGGCTGCTTTAATAATGGAAACCGCATGTCGTACAAAAATATCCGATGATGCACCTTTCCATTGCGCATCAGAAGGGGGAAAATGCGTGCCAATGTCGCCCGCTCCACACGTTGCAAGCAAAGCATCTGTTAATGCATGAAGCGCTGCATCAGCATCTGAATGGCCATTTAGCTTTTTGTTATAGGGAATTTTGACACCACAAAGCGTAACATGATCTCCCGGTTCAAATGAATGGACATCATACCCATTTCCGGTACGAACATCTGGAAAATACTGTGTCGTTGTGGAATTCATCTCATTATCTTTCTTGAGCCGTAATGCTGCTGCTTTAATATCTTCCGGCCATGTAATTTTCATATTATCGGCATTGCCTGCCACTATTTTTATCGGCAAGACAAACCATTCCGCAATAGCCGAGTCATCGGTAAAATTTACCATTTCCTTATTGGCGGCATTATTATGCGCTTGTAAAATAATTTCATATGGAAATGCTTGTGGCGTTTGCGCGCCATATAAATGATCACGTGCGATTGTTTCGACTACAAAACCATTTTTGTCGGATTTTTTAAGCGTATCAGAAACCGCAACAGCTGGTAACACACCGCAATTGGGCGCTAATGCTTGATGAATGCGGTTGAGTAGCTCATTGGTGATGAAAGGGCGGGCGCCGTCATGAATAAAGACATAATCAGGCGCATCATTTTGTAATGCTTGCAAGCCATATAAGGTTGAAATCTGGCGAGTGGCACCACCTTCAACAATCATTACCTTATTTTTAAGATCACCAATTGCAGCATTACAAATGTCATGATCGTCAGGGTGAATGACCAACACTATCTTTGAAAATAGGGAACAATCGACAAAGTGTTTTAATGTATGGGTTATGACCGGTTGCCCTGCAACGCAGCGATATTGTTTGGGACCATTTTCAGGGGACCCAACACGTTCACCGCGCCCAGCAGCAAGTATGATAGCAGCAGTAGAAATAATAATACCTCTTCAGCGATATAGCTAAAGTTAACTTGCCATTTTGCAGTCTTGACTAGCTTCATCGATGCCCAATTGTTTTCTGAAACTTGGCCGCTGAAGGTCTGCAATAGATGTTTGAGCCAACACATCAAAGAAAGCCTTTAATGCTTTATTCAATGTGGCGTTCAAACCACATGAATTGACAAGTGGACATTCAATAGCATCATTTTCAAAACATTCAGCCATTGCAAAATTTTCTTCTGTTACTTTAACAACATCAGAAACAAAAATCTCATCAGCTGGCTTTGCAAGCTTTACACCACCATTGCGTCCACGAACCGTCTGCATGAGACCAGCTTCAACCAGTGGATGCAAAATCTTGAATAGGAAAAGCTCTGACACGGAATAGGCTTTGGCAATTTCAGGAACCCGGCTTAATTCACCACCATTTGCAGCACAATACATCAACATTCTGATTGCATAATTAGTTTGTTTTGTAAGCCGCATAGCTGTTCCTTTCCAGTAAAATACTATCACCGTAGTTTAGAACAATTCTTAAAAAAGAAAAGTCTTTTTCTTTACCTTTTTTAGAAGGTTTTAATTCCAACTTGTCAATAATAGAGCAACCTCTGCGTCACAATGTCGTAGTTTGATAGCTATTTTGCAAGGATATTTGCAAGATTTTTATAATCCATGCAACAATATGGGGCTGTTAACATCGCCTGACACGGGGCTTTCAATTCGCTATAGGTGGCTAATTATCGAACCTTTCAGGATGACTATAAACTTTCATGGCGATTGCATCAGCCGATGGCATGAAATTTATTTCAAATGAAACACTTTACACGGTTAGTTTATTGGAACAGAATTGTTTCTGTTGCATTTTCGCCACAAAGTGTTGCATGAATACTATGACCATAACAACACTTTAAGTAAAGAATCGTAAATTGGCAAAGATATTCGAAAAAAGCGTATATAGCGGTAAGCGACGCAATATGCATACATTTTTCGGAATTGTGATTATTGCAATGGCTTTGTTAACGGCTGTTGTGTCGTTTGCTATCCTGCTTGGTTTTACACCTGTTATTCCCAGCACATTTGTGACGCTCATCCTCATCGGGGTGAATAGCGTGTGGGTTTTAGGGCTTATTGCTGTAACCGTCTATGAAATGATGCCTATTGTTAAGGCTTGGCGCGCGCGGACAGCAGCTTCACGGCTTCATATCAGAATCATTTCTTTATTTGCAATGGTTGCAACGCTACCGGCTGTTGTGGTGGCAATCGTTGCGGGTGTAACGCTCAATCAAGGGTTGGATCGTTGGTTTGACACAACAACACGCCAGATTGTGGATTCGTCAATTGACCTTGCAAATGGTTATGCTGATGAAACATTACAGAATTTGAAGAATTCGTCTTATGCCATGGCCTTGGCATTGGATAATCGGCAACTTTTCACGTTAAATCCTACAGAATATCGTGTGCAGCTTACGCGCCACGCCGCTGGTCGTGATTTGCGCGGCGCATTTTTGTTAAGTCCGAATGGCACGGTTTTCTTGCAAAGTAATATTGGAGGTGAGGATAAATTGCCGATACCGCCAGCCAATCTTATTGTGCAGGCAACGCAGGGAAGCCCGTTCACCTTTCAGCCAGGCGAACATGACTATTTTGGCATTATTCTTAAACTAAGCGATATTCCTAATACATTTTTATATCTTGTTCGCGACGTGGATCAGAGGGTTTTATCGGCCTTAAGACTGACTGAGGCCAATACTGCCCGTTATCGCGATCTCAATGAAAATCGTGTGCCAACACAAATTGCTTTTGCCGTTCTTTATTTATGTTTGTTCTTAAGTTTGCTGTTATCGGCAATTTGGACAGGTATTGCCGTTGCTGATCGGCTGGTACGTCCTATCCGCCTGTTGATTGGTGCTGCTGATGATGTCGCATCGGGTAATATGGATGTTGTTGTGCCGGTGCGCGCCAAAGATGGTGATGTTGGTCAATTAGCTAGAACTTTCAATTATATGGTTAGCGAGCTGAAAAGTCAGAGAAACGAGCTTATTGCTGTACGCGACCAGATTGATGAGCGCCGCCGCTTTACTGAAGCAGTGCTGGCGGGAGTGAATGCTGGTGTTGCAGGAATTGATGAAAATGGTGATGTTACGATTATCAATCGTTCGGCTGAAACCATGTTCGGGATTACACCAGAAGATGTCATTGGCAACAGCATTTTGTCCTTGAATGCTGAAATTGGGCAAGTTTTTGAAGTAACACGCGCAACGGGACGCAAAAATCACCGTGAGCAGGTTTCATTATCAGAGCATGGAAGAAATCGCGTTTATAATGTGCAGGTCACGATGGAAGAAGATGACGGGCAGGGGCAGTCATGGGTGCTTACCATTGATGATATTACCGATCTGGTAGAGGCGCAGAGGTCAACGGCCTGGGCAGATGTTGCGCGCCGTATTGCGCACGAAATTAAAAACCCACTTACCCCCATTCAGCTATCGGCTGAACGTATCCGTCGTCGGTATGGAAAGGTCATAACTGATGACCGTGAGGTTTTTGACCAATGTGTTGACACAATTATCCGTCAGGTTGGTGACATTGGGCGCATGGTTGATGAATTTTCGTCATTTGCACGTATGCCAAAGCCTGAAATGCACCAACTCGATATGCGTGAACCTTTACGGGAAGCATGTTTTCTTGTTGAGGTTTCTCGCCATGACATTAAATTTGAACGCGATTTGGGTGATGAGCAGCTTATTGGCGAGTTTGATAACCGTCTGATCGGGCAAGCCTTTGGTAACGTTATTAAAAATGCCGGAGAGGCTATTGATGCGGTTGACCCGGAAAAGAACATCGAAGGGCACATTCTTGTACGCTCTTATAGAGAAGGTGATAATTTGATTGCCGATATCATTGATAACGGCAAAGGTCTCCCGAAAGAACAGAGACAAAAATTGTTAGAACCTTATATGACAACACGAGAAAAGGGGACTGGCTTGGGATTGGCCATTGTTCGTAAAATTGTTGAAGACCATGGTGGATATATGGAACTTCATGATGCTCCCGTTAACTTTTACGGTGGACGGGGCGCAATGATAAGAATGATTTTTCCAGCAGTTACACAAAAGACGTCAGATACGGATTTGGCGATCAGCGAAGATGGGATAGGTAGTTAAAATGGCTTCCGATATTTTGATCATTGATGATGAGGCGGATATTCGTGAATTGGTTGGGGGGATCCTCGAAGATGAAGGCCACGAGACACGTTTGGCTGCAAACTCAGATGAAGCTTTGCAACAAATCGAAAACCGTGTGCCACGGCTTATATTTTTGGATATCTGGCTGCAAGGCAGTCGCCTTGATGGCTTGGCTTTGCTCGATCAAATAAAAACACGCTATCCTGCTTTGCCTGTCGTCATGATTTCAGGTCATGGTAATATTGAAACAGCCGTGTCTGCAATAAAACGTGGCGCTTATGACTTTATCGAAAAACCATTTAAGGCCGATAGGTTGATTTTAGTGGCTGAACGGGCGCTTGAAACATCCAAACTCAAGCGTGAAGTTTCCGAGTTACGCAAACAAAGCAGCTACACACCCGAACTGTTGGGTTCTTCGCTTGTGATGAACCATTTGCGGCAAACAATTGAAAAAGTGGCGCCCACCAACAGCCGTATTATGATTACGGGACCTTCAGGTTCAGGTAAAGAAACCACAGCACGAGCCATTCATGCGCTTTCAACGCGCGCTAATGGTCCTTTTGTAACGATAAATGCCGCCACGATTACGCCAGAACGCATGGAAATCGAATTGTTTGGCACCGAGATGGATGGTGGGGAGCGTAAAGTGGGGGCGCTCGAGGAAGCGCATGGCGGTATTCTTTATCTTGATGAAGTTGCGGATATGCCGCGCGAAACACAAAATAAAATCCTTCGTGTTTTGACGGATCAGACTTTTGAGCGCGTAGGTGGCAGTAAACGTGTTAAAGTTGATGTGCGTGTTATTTCTTCAACTGCCCAAAATCTTGAAGGGTTGATTGCGGAAGGGCGATTTAGAGAAGACTTGTTTCATAGGTTGGCCGTCGTGCCAATCAGTGTGCCACCATTAGCAAGCCATCGTGAAGATATACCGGAGATGATCCAGTATTTTATCCGGCAAATTTCGCAACAAGCTGGTATAAAACCAAGAGAAATTGGTGATGATGCCATGGCTATTTTGCAAGCCCATAGTTGGCCAGGCAATATCAGGCAATTGCGCAACAATGTTGAACGCTTGCTTATTCTTGCACGGGGCGAGAGCGGGGATGGTCCGATCACGGCTGAGCTACTTCCTGCCGAGGTAGGTGATACTTTGCCACGTGCACCAACGGATTCTGATGTTCACATTATGGCATTACCTTTGCGCGAAGCGCGCGAACTCTTTGAAAAAGAATATCTCGTTGCGCAAATAAACCGGTTTGGTGGAAATATTTCAAGAACTGCTGAGTTTGTGGGTATGGAGCGTTCCGCTCTTCATCGTAAGCTCAAGTCTCTTGGAGTATCATAAGTCCCATGCGCGTTATTATTTGCGGTGCCGGTCAGGTTGGTTATGGTATTGCTGAACGTTTGGCAAGCGAACAACATGATGTCACGGTTATTGATATAGAAGAAAAGCTTATCGAAAAAATCCGTGATACACTTGATGTCCGTGGTATTGTCGGGCACGGCGCACGGCCGGATATCTTGCGTTCGGCAGGGGCTGATGAAGCCGATATGTTGATTGCTGTGACATTGTCTGACGAAGTCAATATGGTTGCTTGCCAAGTGGCGCATTCGCTTTTTAACGTGCCAACAAAAATTGCCCGTGTTCGCGAGCAGTCCTATCTCGATCCGCAATATCAAAATCTGTTTGCACGAGACGCTTTGCCGATCGATGTTGTGATTTCTCCCGAGATCGAAGTTGGCGAGATGGTATTGCGTCGTATTGCATTGCCTGGTGCTGTCGATGTGCTTTATTTTGGCGATGACGATATTGTGGCATTAGCACTTGAATGCATGGAAGATTGTCCCGTTATCAATACTCCTTTGCGACAATTGAGCGATCTGTTTCCTGATTTATTGACAACAGTAACCGCAATTAAGCGCGGCGATGATCTATTCATTGCTCATGCGGATACAGAATTACAGGTTGGCGATATTACCTATTTGATAGCCGCTCGCGGGCAGGTGCGCCGCGCATTAGGGTTATTTGGCCATGAAGAGCAAGCCGCAAATCGCATTGTCATTGCTGGCGGTGGTCATATCGGACTTTATGTTGCACGTGCCATGGAGCGGCGCCAGCATAAAACAAGGTTGCATATTATAGAAGCCGATAGAACACGTGCGCTGGCAATTACCGATCAGTTGGAAAGAACCGTGGTGTTAAATGGCAGTGCACTTGACCCGGCTATTTTGCAGGAAGCAGGAGCCGATCAGGCTGATCTTATTGTGACATTGACAAATCAGGATCAAGTCAATGTTCTAAGTGCCATTATGGCAAAACGGTTGGGCTGTAAGTCTAACATGGTGTTAATCAATAATTTTGCCTTTCAAGAGTTTACCAAAACTGTCGGTGTAGATTCTCATTTGAATCCACGCAGTGTAACAGTATCCAAAGTTTTGCAACAAATGCGCAGGGGACGTATTCGTGCTGTTTATTCCGTGTCTAATGGTGAGGCGGAAATTATTGAAGCAGAGGCAATGCAAACTTCTCCATTGGTCGGAAAACCATTGTCAGAGTTGGATTTGCCAGACGGATTACGTATTGGTGCAATTTATCGCAATAATACAATGATACCCCCTAAGGGGGACACACGCATTTTGTCTGGGGATATGGTGGTGATATTTGCCTTGGCTGATGCTGTGCGTGATGTTGAACAGCTCTTTCGCGTTAGTCTGGAATATTTTTAAAGGCAATCACCATGGATATATGCACATTTTGGTATGGAGACAAATTACGGCCGATTGATTGGCTTTGTTTGTCTTCAATGGTGAAAACGGGACAAAGGGTAAAATTATATAGTCACAATGCCATTGAAAATGTACCTGATGGTGTTGAATTGTTCGACGCTGAACCAATTCTGCCGCTTTCCACACTTTATCGATTGGATCCAACATTTCCCGATTTTAAACCCAGCCGTACCATTGTGCAGCTATCAGATTTCTTTCGTGTCATGTTGATGAAGAATCAGGCTGGTGTATGGCTTGATACCGATGTCTATCTTCATAAACAATTCCACCCGAACGAAAATGAAGTGTGGCTGGCGCGAGAAAACCGTTCTCGTGTTGGGGTCTCAGCGCTGTATTTGCCACCTGATAATCCGATTATCAAAGAGTTTGATAATTATCTTGCATCTGGTGAAATGATTCCGAATTGGCTTGGTTTTCGCCGTGGTGTCTGGATACCTTGGCAGTTACGCCGTAAAAAACTTCCCGTCGTGCCAGGCCGCTTAGGTATTACCATATTTGGCAATGACGGTATTTCCCGATTGGCGAAGCGATATGGCTTTTTTGATAAAGCCAAAGAAAAGGAAACATTTTATTATTGGACGGGACGGGACGCCGAACGGATATTCGACCCTGCTTATGGTACGGAACCTCTAAATGACCCGAATTTCATCGGTTTTCATATCCATAAAAAAGAAAAGACGACAGAACCGCCGAAAAAAGGCAGTTTTTATTGGTGGGCGATACAACAAATACCAGATTTTGCTAAGGTTTTTGGCAAGAAGTGACAATGGCTTAGCGTGTTGTTCTATGACGCCGCCTGACACATCACTTACCGACACATCGCCTACTGCATTTCACATATTCATTTTTGGTAAGATGGTTTAATCATTTAGTGAAAATGCCATAATTATTTGGCGTAATTGGGCTCGAAAGATTATTTCACCTTTGCTATCCAGCCTCTTCAGAACGCATGGCGCCGTATAATGAAGGGTATTTTATACCAATAGAATAGGTTTTGTGCCAAATCCATATTTGATAGATAATGGGTGTATTAGTGCTAGATGATGTATGCGTTGATCGATTTTTCTCAAAACTCTTGAAGATGATGTCGCGGATAACTATCTGATAGCTCACGCGGGAAATCTATTATTCATTTATTAGAAAAATTCTAGATTCGCTGGTTTGTTTACCGTGAATTACCTTTAATGGTTTAGGGGTTGCAGAACAGGGTATTTATCTTCTATTTATTCAATATTCGAATTATAACCCTGCCAATAGGCCGGTAACGGCGATTCGTGCAAAAATGGAAAGTGCAAAATGAGTGATCCGATCCAAACGGCCCTGAGTCTTGTTCCAATGGTTGTAGAACAGACCAATCGCGGCGAACGAGCCTACGATATTTTTTCACGTCTCTTGAAGGAGAGAATTATTTTCGTCAATGGTCCTGTCGAAGATAATATGGCGATGCTGATTTGTGCGCAGCTTCTGTTCCTCGAGGCTGAAAATCCAAAGAAAGAAATTAGTCTCTATATCAACTCACCGGGTGGTGTTGTGACATCTGGTATGGCAATTTATGATACCATGCAATTTATACGTCCCGCAGTATCAACACTATGTATGGGGCAGGCTGCTTCCATGGGGTCACTTTTGTTGACTGCAGGAGCAACAGGTCACCGATTTGCCTTGCCAAATGCGCGCATCATGGTTCACCAACCATCTGGCGGTTTTCAGGGGCAGGCATCAGATATTGAGCGTCATGCGCAAGATATCATCAAAATCAAGCGCCGGTTGAACGAAATCTATGTTCATCATACAGGAAGAGATTACGAAACTATCGAGAAAACACTTGATAGAGATCACTTCATGTCGGCAGAGGAAGCAAAGGCTTTTGGTCTGATAGATGATGTCATTACATATCGTGCAGAAGCTGAAGAAGATAAAGCGGACAAGAAAGATTAAGACTAAAAAAATTGGGAGCTGCGGTTTTAAAAGGAGGGCTAACCTCTTAAAAACCGCCGTTCTCGTAACGATTTAATTTGTATGGAAAATAAATTTTATAGGAAAAACGGCAAATTCGATTGCTGTTCCTATCTTTTGTGTATGTTTGTAAATGGAATGGGCTTGAAAAATCCAACCGAAAAGGCAAGATATTCCATGCGTTCGGGCGAAAGGAAAGTGAAATGAGCAAAATTGGTAATAGTGGGGGCGATTCAAAGAATACGCTTTATTGCTCATTCTGTGGCAAAAGCCAGCATGAGGTGCGTAAACTCATAGCAGGACCAACAGTATTTATCTGTGATGAATGTGTTGAGCTATGCATGGATATTATTCGGGAAGAAAATAAGTCTTCCGGAGTAAAAGCACGTGATGGTGTGCCGACACCGCAGGAAATCATGACTGTTCTAGATGATTATGTCATTGGGCAAACGCATGCTAAGCGGGTTTTATCGGTTGCAGTGCATAATCACTACAAACGTTTGGCCAATCAATCGAAGACAAGTGATATCGAACTGTCAAAGTCCAATATCCTGCTTGTTGGTCCAACTGGTTGTGGTAAGACATACCTTGCACAAACATTGGCACGAATTATTGATGTGCCCTTTACAATGGCCGATGCAACAACTTTGACGGAAGCCGGTTATGTCGGTGAAGATGTAGAAAACATAATTCTTAAATTGTTGCAGTCTGCTGATTACAATGTTGAGCGCGCCCAACGTGGTATCGTCTATATTGATGAAGTGGATAAAATTTCACGTAAATCCGATAATCCGTCAATTACGCGCGATGTATCGGGTGAGGGTGTGCAACAGGCCTTGTTGAAAATTATGGAGGGTACAATTGCTTCTGTCCCACCACAGGGCGGTAGAAAGCACCCTCAACAAGAGTTTTTGCAAGTTGATACAACAAACATTCTGTTTATCTGTGGCGGTGCGTTTGCAGGACTTGAACGTATTATTTCCGCACGCGGCGAGAAGACCTCGATCGGTTTTGGCGCGACGGTTAAAGCACCCGATGAACGCAGTGTTGGCGAGATCTTCCATGATCTTGAGCCAGAAGACTTGCTCAAATTCGGTCTTATTCCAGAATTTGTAGGACGTCTTCCAGTTATTGCGACATTAGAGGATCTTGATGTCGATGCATTGGTTCAAATATTGTCTCAACCAAAGAATGCGCTGGTAAAGCAGTATCAACGTTTGTTTGAGATGGAAGATGTCAAACTGACTTTCCATGATGATGCATTGCGGGCAATTGCCAATAAGGCCATTGAACGGAAAACAGGAGCTCGCGGGCTTCGCTCCATCATGGAAAAAATCCTGTTGGATACGATGTTTGAATTACCAACTCTTGAAGGGGTTCAGGAAGTGGTTATCTCTGCGGATGTAGTGGAGGATAAAGCGCGTCCGCTTTATATTTACGCAGAAAGAGATAACGATAAAGAGAACGCTTCCGCGTAATCAGTATTTTTACGTGTTCTTGTGAAAAGCAATTGTTGTCGATGCAAGAGGTCTTGGTTGACCTCTTGAATTATAGGGTGTTGACCACCACCTAATCCCTCTGTGCGCTGTCATTTGCTTAACAATTAAGGGATGGCGAGCGTGGCAAATGAGCTTGAGGCTCCAGAAAGGAAACACTATGCAACATGATTTAGAGAAGACAGAAGCGGAAAGCAAAACGCTATATGCTGTTTTGCCGCTTCGCGATATTGTTGTCTTCCCCCATATGATTGTGCCGCTATTCGTAGGACGTGAAAAATCCATTCGCGCGCTCGAAGAAGCGATGGGGCAAAATAAGCAGATATTGTTGGCAACGCAAAAAAATGCTTCGGATGATGATCCGAAGGCTGATGATATCTATGACATCGGCACCTTGGCAAATGTGCTGCAATTATTAAAACTTCCAGATGGTACTGTGAAAGTATTGGTAGAAGGCGTGAAACGCGCGAAGATCAATAATTTTACAGAAAATGCCAACTATCATCAGGCAGAAGCAACGCCATTGGAAGAGCCGGATGAAGATAAAGTTGAAATAGAGGCGCTTTCTAGGTCTGTTATTTCCGACTTTGAAAATTATGTGAAATTGAATAAGAAAATTTCACCAGAAGTCATCACAGCAGTCAGTCAAATTGAAGATGCAACAAAGTTGGCTGATACAGTTGCATCACATTTGGCAATCAAGCTATCCGAAAAACAGGAAATGCTGGCATTATTGTCTGTTCGTGAACGTTTGGAAAAAGCCCTATCCTTTATGGAAGGCGAGATTTCTGTTCTACAGGTTGAAAAGCGTATTCGTTCTCGCGTTAAACGTCAGATGGAAAAGACGCAACGTGAATATTATCTCAACGAGCAGATGAAAGCCATCCAGAAGGAGCTCGGTGAGGGTGAAGATGGACGTGACGAAGTAAGCGAGCTTGAGGAACGTATTAAAAAGACAAAATTGTCGAAAGAAGCACGTGAAAAGGCGGAAGGTGAAGTAAGAAAGCTTCGCAATATGTCGCCTATGTCTGCCGAAGCGACAGTTATTCGCAACTACCTTGATTGGTTGTTGACAATACCTTGGGGTAAGAAATCCAAGATAAAAAATGATCTTAACTTTGCTGAAAAGATCATGGATGAAGAGCATTTTGGCTTGGAAAAAGTTAAAGAGCGTATTGTTGAGTATCTAGCTGTCCAAAGCCGTGCTTCCAAGATCAAAGGTCCGATTATTTGTCTTGTTGGCCCTCCCGGTGTTGGTAAAACATCGCTTGCTCGGTCAATTGCAAAGGCAACAGGGCGCGAATATGTGCGTATGTCACTTGGTGGCGTTCGTGATGAAGCCGAAATACGCGGACATCGCCGTACCTATATTGGGTCTATGCCTGGCAAAATCATCCAGTCTATGAAGAAGGCAAAAAAGAACAATCCACTTTTCCTTCTCGACGAGATTGATAAAATGGGACAGGATTTCCGCGGTGATCCATCATCAGCCTTGTTGGAAGTGTTGGATCCAGAACAGAACAGCACGTTCATGGATCACTATCTTGAAGTTGAGTATGATCTTTCGGACGTGATGTTTGTGACGACTGCCAATACACTGAATATTCCGGGTCCTCTCATGGATCGTATGGAAGTTATTCGTATTGCTGGTTACACCGAAGAAGAGAAGATGGAAATCGTTAAGCGTCATCTTCTGCCAAAAGTTATCAAAGAACACTCTCTGTCAAAGAAAGAGTTCTCGGTATCGGACGGTGCTATCCGGGCTATTATCCAGTATTATACCCGCGAAGCAGGTGTGCGTAGTCTTGAACGTGAGTTGATGAAACTTGCGCGTAAAGCCGTAACGGAAATTGTCAAAGACAATAAGAAAACCATCAATGTTGATGAAAACAATATCGATGAGTTCTTAGGCGTAAAACGCTATCGTTATGGTCAAATCGAGGGCGAAGATCAGGTTGGTATCGTCACTGGTTTGGCATGGACTGAAGTCGGTGGTGAACTATTAACGATTGAAGGCGTCATGATGCCTGGTAAAGGCAAAATGACGGTTACTGGTAACTTACGTGACGTCATGAAAGAATCTATTTCTGCCGCTGCGTCCTATGTTCGCTCCCGTGCGGTAGACTTTGGTATCGAGCCGCCATTGTTTGAACGGCGTGATATACACGTTCACGTACCGGAAGGTGCAACGCCAAAGGATGGACCATCTGCAGGTGTTGCAATGGTTACGGCAATTGTATCTGTTTTGACGGGTATTCCAATCCGTAAAGACATTGCAATGACGGGTGAAATCACCTTGCGTGGCCGTATTTTGCCAATTGGTGGGTTAAAAGAAAAACTTTTAGCTGCGCTGCGTGGTGGCATAAAGAAGGTATTGATACCAGAAGAAAATGCAAAAGACTTGGTCGATATTCCTGACAATGTCAAAAACAACATGGAAATCGTACCGGTTAGCTTTGCAAGTGAGGTATTGGATCACGCGCTTGTTCGTCGTCCAGAGGCAATTGAATGGGTAGAACCAGCGGAATCGCCTGTTGCTAAAGACAGAACGAATGAGGACGATAGTCATAGCTCTGTAGCCCACTGATTCAGTGGAATAGAGCTATTTTTTACCAGAAGAAGGCAGTTTTTTCTGCCTTCTTCCTCTTTGCAGCGCAAACAGGCAGCAAAAAACGAAATTTTCTCGTGAATAACTGCGGTTTTCCTTGCAAAATCTATATTTTTCAACATTGTGTGGCTTCTGTTTGCCATAGTTTTAAATAAACTTGCTCACAACCGGTTAATGATCGTTATCCGGTAACGTATAGAAAGGAATTATCCAATGAACAAGAACGAATTGGTCAGCTCAGTAGCTGAAAAAGCGGGCATCTCCAAAACTCAAGCAGCAGCTGCTGTTGATGCATTTATCGCTTCTGTTACCGATGCTCTGAAGGATGGCGGTGACGTTCGTCTTCCTGGTTTCGGTTCTTTTGAAGTTTCTCACCGCGCTGCAACAAAGGGTCGTAACCCTTCTACAGGTGCAGAAATCGATATTCCGGCACGCAATGTACCGAAGTTTTCTGCAGGTAAAGGCTTGAAAGAAGCTGTAAATCAATAAGTTGGATATATCCCAACAATAAAAGCCCGGTCTTGTTGACCGGGCTTTTTTATTCATCAAAGCATTATTCCTTAAAGAGCATTACTCATCAAAGCATGGCAGCTGGATATATGGTTTCAGCGAGTCGATAAATTCTTGCAATTCTTTACGATTGCGAAAATTATTAAAACGACGGGAATATTTGCGCATTGAAAACAGACTGTTTTCGCCAATACCGTCTATAAGTACCAGCTGTGGTTGACCTGATCGCCAGCTGAGCAAAATATTATCAAACTTCAAATCATAGCATATGAAATCTGTTTGCCTTACCCAAGTGATAAAATCGGTAATTTGCTCTTCATATTGTTTCATATCGTTTTTATAGGCATCAAATGGTTTGGCCAAATTTCCAACCGCGTCATATTCCGCCTTTACAATCAGACCCCACCCAAGGTCTGTTGCAGTGATGCCAACAATTTGCATCACGTGTTTTTCGCAAGCGCTTTGATCTGGAAAATGGCGCATAAACTCCGCCAATTCTTTTGTGTTGGGTGTATTCAGATCAACTGATTTGCGCCACCTGCGAAAATGAGAAAAACCAGCAAACTTGTCTTTCCAGCAATTTGTAGGAATTTTTATCAAATAGTCAGGATTTTGATAATGGACATAGACTGAACGTGTTAGTCCTTCAAATAACGGCTTTTTATCCGATAAGGTAAGGATCATATCCAATATTCTTGTCCCTATAAGTTATAAACTATAAACTTCAACGAGAATTAACGGAAACAGCTTTCAATCAATTGTGGTGTTAGCTCATCATAATGGCTGACGACTTTAGTTGGCGAGAACGTCTCTACCGGTGCGTCAGTATATCCAAAATTCACCGCTATAACAGGAATATCTGCACTATGTGCTGCCAGAATATCGGTTTTGCTGTCACCTACCATGACAGAGCGTTCCAAATCCCCATGCGCTAATTCAATGGTTGATAAGATATGGCGGGCATCAGGTTTGCGGTAAGCAAAAGTGTCTCCACCGGTAATGACGCAAAATAGATCGGTCTTTCCTAAACCGTTTAGCAATTTACGGGCGAGATTTTCATATTTATTGGTGCAAACAGCTAGTTTATAGCCCGCATCTGTCAGCCGTTTTAGACAATCGTCAACACCTTTAAAAAAATGTGTTTTTCCCGGCATTTGGGCTTCATAATGCTGTAAAAATGACGAAAGCAGTTTGTCTATGTGGGCGTTATCCAGCGGAACATTTTGCAATGTTAATGCGCGCTCAATCATAATCCTTCCCCCCATACCCACTAGCTTGCGGATATCGGCTGGGGAATATGTGGTTAGTCCATCATCTTGCAGACAATGATTTAAACTGTCCAGAAGGTCGGGAGCCGAGTCAACAAGTGTGCCATCCAAATCGAAGACAGCAACGGGACTAGTATTCATTTTGTAAATTCCTCATGTAACCAATTTTTACAGTCATTAAGCGCACGCGCAGTTAGCGCTTGTTTTTTGGCTATAGTTTTTTCTTTTCCGCGCAAACGCTTTCCTTCGGGTTTTTCAACTTCCACAGGGGGAAATAGACCAAAATTTATATTCATTGGTTGAAACGATTGTTTGCCAACGTCCTCTGCAACAATGTGTCCGCCTGTAATGTGATTAAGAAGCGCACCAAAGGCTGTCGTTATTGGGGGCAGATTGGGGTCAATATTTTTATTATCTGCAATGGCAAATCTTCCAGCCAATAAACCAATCGCAGCTGATTCCACATAACCTTCGCAACCGGTGATTTGTCCAGCAAAACGTAAACGCGGCATCGCTTTCAGGCGCAACGTTTTATCGAGTAAAATAGGTGAGTTGAGATAGGTGTTACGATGAAGCCCACCCAAACGGGCAAATTCGGCATTTTCCAAGCCAGGAATGGTTCTAAAAATACGTATCTGTTCACCGTATTTGAGTTTTGTTTGAAAACCCACCATATTATACAGCGTACCTAAAGCATTATCTTGGCGCAATTGCACCACTGCATAAGCTTTCACCGTTGGATTATGCGCATTGGTTAATCCCATCGGTTTCATTGGACCATGCCGCAATGTTTCGCTGCCACGTTCAGCCATAACTTCAATTGGCAGACAGCCATCAAAATATGGTGCAGTTTCAAATTCGTGAAACTCTGTTTTATCGCCTTCGATAAGCGCGTTTACAAATGCTTCATACTGGTCTTTATCAAGTGGACAATTGATGTAATCCTTGCCCGTTCCTCCAGGACCAATCTTGTCGTAACGTGATTGATACCAACAAATATCCATATTGATGCTATCTTTATGGATAATCGGTGCAATTGCATCGAAAAAAGACAAGGCATTTTCACCACTAACCTGCTGTATTGATTGGGCTAATGCCGGAGAGGTCAATGGTCCGGTTGCTATAACCACATTGCCCCAGTCTTCTGGTGGTAAGCCTGTTAACTCACCGCGTTCAATCGCGATCAATGGATGCGCTTCAAGCGCCGATGTTATCGCCAGCGAAAAGCCATCACGATCGACAGCTAAAGCACTACCAGCTGGTACCTGATTCGAATCTGCTGCCTGCATAATAAGAGAATGAGCAAGACGCATTTCCGCGTGCAGTAAGCCAACGGCATTGGTCGATGAATCATCAGAACGCAATGAATTGGAACAAACAAGTTCTGCAAGATTTGCAGTTTTGTGCGCTACTGTTTGCTGCACAGGTCGCATTTCATGTAACACAACAGGAATACCAGCTTCCGCAATTTGCCAAGCGGCCTCACTTCCGGCTAGTCCACCGCCAATAACATGAATTGTCTTATTTGAATTATCTACCATAGCATTTCTTTGCAAAATCAGAATTTTAACAGGTTAGGCTAAGTTTATGGCACAAATGCTACGGGCACAATGATCAAGATAATCTCCGCCCTCAACATCTTTAAAAGCCTGTGAATTTTGCTAAAAATTTGCCAGTCGAATGGCGGGGTTGCAATAATATCAGCAATATCAGCAATATCAGCAATATCAGCTGCAATAATATCAAATGGCAGTTGCTATAGCTTATTTAAAAAAGGAAATTGATCTCAAACCTGATGAATAGCAAGCTTATCTCCTCTATCAAGACTGATTGTGCTTAAGCAGACTATCTGATTTTAAGCATGAGTAATAATCCTAGCAAAGAACAGAGATAGTTTTAGGTGACAATTAATACCGCACCTAAATGTGTCAGTTATCTAAATGTGTCAGTTATTAAGTCAGAAAGCTATAAATTTGCCGCCTGTTACAGCTTTTTGCGCTTCCAACGAATCTGAAGCGCATTTTCCGCATAATCGAGAATGGAAATCTCACGGAAAATTCACATTTGAGCCAGTTTTGGAGTTAAAAAAATAGACAATACAACCTGTTTCTTTAGGACAATTGGTAAATTAGGCCTGCCGAACAGCATGATTTGGCAAATTGTTAACAATGAAAACGCCTGTTTTTATTCACAAAAGTGTCAATAAGCGTGAAAAAATGTTTGTTTTGGCTTTTTTGCTTTGATTGATGAGAATTGAATGGTATAGAGACCCAGCTTGCGTAAGGTTTATTGCGGTCTGTTAATAGACTTTAGCGGATGTGGCGAAATTGGTAGACGCACCAGATTTAGGTTCTGGCGGGAAACCGTGGGGGTTCGAGTCCCTCCATCCGCACCACCGCAATAACATTAAATGCAAATATTGTTTTTGCGGGGTTCCGATTGATCGGAAGTCCGCCTCAAGTGTATTCTGACACCGCGTGTTAGAGCAGAATGGTTGTTGGATAAGACTAGAAGTTGTTATCCTTAGAAAAATGAAGGTTGTTCGATGCAAGTTACCGAGACGCTTAATAATGGATTGAAGCGCGAGATCAAGATTGTGGTTCCGGCCAAAGATCTGGAAGCTAAATTAAATGAGCGTCTTGCCGACGCTAAGGATAAGGTCAAGCTAAACGGCTTTCGTCCTGGTAAAGTGCCTGCCAACCATCTTCGCAAGATGTATGGCAGATCCTTCATGGCTGAAGTGATCAACGAAATTCTGAACGAAACACCACGTTCTATTTTAGCAGAACGCAATGAGCGTTCAGCTACACAACCACAAATCGATATGAGTGAAGACGAAAAAGAAGCCGAAAAGGTTTTGAACGGCGCTGCCGATTTTGTTTTCACAATTAAATATGAAGTTTTACCAAAGTTTGAGCTGAAAGATGTTTCTGGCATCGAAGTGACAAGAGAAGTTGTCGATATTCCAGAAACAGATGTTGATAAACAGGTAGAGCGCGTTCTTTCTTCAACACGTACCTATTCTGAAAAGAAGGGTAAAGCTGAAGATGGCGATCGTGTAACAATCGACTATCTCGGAAAATTGGACGGTGAGCCATTCGAAGGTGGCGCAGATAATGATGCGCATTTGGTTCTTGGTTCAAAACAATTTATCCCAGGTTTTGAAGAACAGTTAATTGGCGTTAAAGCTGGTGATAAAACAACAATCACAGTGAAATTCCCAGAAAACTACGGTGCAAAGCATCTTGCTGGTAAAGACGCTACTTTTGATATTACTGTTAAAGAAGTTTCCAAGCCTGATGAATTGAAGATTGATGATGAAGCTGCAAAGAAGCTTGGTCTTGAATCTGTTGAACGTTTGCGTGAAATTGTACGCCAACAGTTGGAAAGCCAATATGGTTCAATGACACGCCAAAAAGTTAAGCGTCAAATTCTTGATGCACTTGATGGTGAATATGACTTTGAAACACCTGAGCGTCTTGTTGATATTGAATTCAATAATATTTGGGCACAAATCAACAGTGAGCTTCAACAAGCTGGCCGTACTTTTGAAGATGAAGAAACGACAGAAGAAGAAGCCCGTGACGAATATCGTAAATTGGCAGAACGCCGCGTTCGTTTGGGATTGGTTCTCTCTGAAATCGGTGAAAAGGCTGGTATTGAGGTTTCTGAAGACGAATTACAGCGCGCTGTATATGACCAAGTTCGCCAATATCCTGGTCAAGAAAAGGAAATTATTGAATTTTTCCGTCGTACACCAGATGCAGTAGCGAATTTGCGTGCACCGATTTTTGAAGAAAAAGTCGTAGACAATCTTCTTGGTAAAGTGAAAGTCACCGATAAGAAGGTTACTGCAGAAGAATTGATGAAAGAAGATGAGGACGAAATGAGTCCTAAAAAGACATCTTCCAAGAAGAAGTCCGACACAAAAAAATCAGAGGCAAAAAAGCCTGAAGAAAAGTAATCTTTTTGCTACATGACTTAGACCGAAAGATAGGAAAAAATAGCAGATCTTTTGGTTACAACAATAAAGGCTCGGTAAAGTCCGAGCCTTTTTGTTTAGTATATGCACTCTGCACTTGCACTTATTGTCGGTTTGGACTAGCCAATATACAAATAATTATTTTTAATTTGAGATGATGGGATTGGTAATGACGATCGTTGATGCCCGTATCGCTGACCCTAAAAGGTTTATTTCTGGAGCAACCGGTGATTGGGAAGTAATCATCGGTCTCGAAGTACATGCTCAGGTAACATCAAATTCTAAGCTCTTTTCAGGAGCGTCGACCAAGTTTGGTGCTGAACCAAATGACCATGTTTCACTGGTTGATGCAGCGATGCCTGGAATGCTTCCTGTAATTAACTTGGAGTGTGTGCGTCAGGCTGTAAGAACTGGTTTGGGATTAAAAGCGAAGATAAATCTTAAATCAGTGTTCGACCGGAAAAACTATTTTTATCCAGATTTGCCGCAAGGGTATCAGATCTCGCAATTTACACAGCCGATTGTTGGTGAGGGCAAGATAACCATTTCTGTGGGCCCTGATAATAAAGGGCAATTTGAAGATGTAGAAATCGGTATTGAGCGTCTTCATCTTGAACAGGACGCAGGTAAGTCTATCCATGACCAACACCCAACTATGTCTTTTGTCGATCTTAACCGTTCTGGCGTTGCGTTGATGGAAATCGTATCCAAGCCGGATATGCGTTCTGCTGACGAAGCCAAGGCTTATGTATCAAAATTGCGTACCATTGTACGGTATTTGGGTACGTGTGATGGCAATATGGACGAAGGTGCGATGCGTGCTGACGTTAACGTATCTGTCCGCCGCCCGGGCGAAGATTTCGGAACGCGTTGCGAGATTAAGAATGTCAATTCCATCCGCTTTATTGGACAGGCAATTGATTATGAAGCACGCCGTCAGATAGCCATACTTGAAGATGGTGGCACGATCGATCAGGAAACCCGTTTGTTTGATTCGGTCAAAGGTGAGACCCGTCCGATGAGATCGAAGGAAGAAGCGCATGACTATCGCTATTTCCCAGATCCTGATTTGCTTCCTCTAGAATTTGACCAAGCATTTGTTGATGAGCTTGCAGCGGAATTACCAGAGCTACCTGATGAGATCAAAACCCGTTTTGTAAACGAAATGGGACTTAGCGTTTATGATGCCTCTATTCTTGTTATGGAAAAAGCTATTGCCGACTATTTTGAAATTGTCGCCAAGGGGCGTGATGGAAAATTGGCCGCAAACTGGGTTATCAATGATCTACTTGGAGCTTTGAACAAAGCAGGTCTTGATATAGCAGATTCACCAATCTCGGCTGAACAATTGGGCAAGATTGTTGAACTTATTAAAGAAGGTACGATTTCAGGAAAAATAGCTAAAGATCTATTTGAAATCGTTTGGAATGAGGGTGGAGACCCAGCAAAAATCGTTGAAGAGCGCGGTATGAAGCAGGTAACAGATACTGGCGCAATCGAGAAAGCTGTGGATGAGGTCGTCAATTCTAATCCAGATAAAGTTGCGCAAGCTAAAGAAAAGCCAACATTAGCTGGTTGGTTTGTTGGTCAGGTGATGAAAAAGACTGGCGGAAAGGCAAATCCTCAGGTGGTGAACGAGCTGGTAAAGGCAAAACTTGGGATAGAATAGAGACTATGTGGATACGTACAGCATCCAAAGATGATATTGATGCCATTCATGACCTTTTGGTTGAAACATGGCATGCAACATTTGATGATATTATTGGGCGTGACAATGTTGATCAGTTGATCCTTCGGGATTGCGCCCCCGAACTTCTCAAAAAATATCTTAATAAGCCATCGTCCGAATATATTGTTGCGGACGATGGTGAAACTTTGCACGGAGTTGCATACGCAGTGCAGGGGGCAGTGAAGGGCGATTCGGAATTGACCGTTTTGTTTCAATTGGCAGTAAGACCTGAAAGTCAAAGACAAGGCATTGGTGAACGCTTATTAATTGAGCTGGAAGAGGCTTTTCCTGCTGCAAGAAAAATCAGGGTCACAGTCCAGCACCAGAATGAAAAAGCAATAAGCTTCTTTACCGCGCAAGGGTATCAAAAGTTGACCAAGTCTGTGGATGCTTCGCAGCCGGCTGATATCCTGTTTGAAAAGACATTGTTTTAGCGTAAAGAATTAAAGACTTGCCTTTAAGGCATGAGAGCGTCATAACAAAGAGAGTTTATCGCTTGATACTTATGGGCTAACTAAAGGAGCTCTGATCGACATGGCTGGTTTTTTGAAGCAAGTTTTTACTTGGTGGAACGGTAATACAATCAACACAAGATTTTTTACTTGGCTGCATGGAAAGCGTGTTGGTGAAGACGAGTTTGGTAACATCTATTACCAAGGTAGTCGTCATAAAGATGGCTATCCACGCCGCTGGGTTATTTACAAAAACTACTCGGAAGCGTCCACTATACCAGCCGGCTGGCATGGTTGGATTCACCATCGTACAGATGTTCCGCCTTCTCAAGAAGATTACAAGCCACGTGAGTGGGAAAAACCTCATATTCCAAATATGACAGGCACAAATGAAGCCTATACACCAAAAGGCTCCATTTCTCATTTTGGTGAACGCCCACGTGTGACCGGCGATTATGACGCTTGGACACCTGGAAAATAAACATTGAAATTAAAATTACGGTACCAATTTCTTAGTCAGAACTTGGTGCCGAAACGTTTTATCGAAATTTGCTATTGTAACAGGGTTGCGATGTCATTGACCCCATCTTTGAAAACTTGCCTTTTTGCTTCATGTGTTACCATGGGGGTATGGGGAATTAATAGCACATCGTTTGCGCAGGAATCTGAGGTTCCTGAAGCACCGTATATTCAAACAGAACCCGCACAACAAACGCCACCACAAGAACAGACGACCCCACAACAGCAGGCTGCACCGCAAGAACAAGCAGTACCACAACAACAGGCAGCACCTTCGCAGCAGACAACGGCTCCTCGTAATCCAGAAAAAAGTCGTGTCAGCAATCCAGTTGCCGTGTTTTCGGGGCTCGATAAAATTACTGGAAGAATAACTTCTTTTGATGTCTATATCGGTGAAACCTACCAGTTTGGTGCTTTGCAGGTAACACCAAGGGTTTGCTACACAAATAAGGCTGACGAAGCGACACGAACTGATGGTTTTGTCGAAGTCAACGAGATTACGTTGGATAAAAAGATACAACGTATATTCACTGGCTGGATGTTTGCCGATAGTCCAGGCTTGAACGCTGTCGAGCATCCCATTTATGACGTTTGGCTAAAAGATTGTAAGCAACGTTCCAAAGTACCGGCTCCGCAGTAATTGCGCGCTTGCATTTAGCTAACCAACTTAAATCACCGTTTGATGTGGTGTATTGCTTCACTAAGCCTGATGTATAACAAAATATCTAAAATGATATAAAGTTTTGGGTAATGTGATGTTTATCAAGAACGCCGCACAGAATTTTAACTTATCCTCATCATATGCAAAATATTTCTACCACCTTCTCTTTTCGATCTATTTCATAATATTACGCAATAATATGAAATGAGTTGGTAATATTGATAAACTAATATTTCTTGTTAGTTTTCTCCAGCTTGGCGTAAGCATATCCTGTTAGAATGCCAGAATATTCAGACTTTTAAGGGCGCGATATGCTGGTCTTTTGTCGTTTTTCAGTTTTAATTGGTATCATTATTTCAGCTAGCTTGTTGTCGGGGTGCCAATGGACAAGTGAGCCCACTGTCACACACGATTATTATACGCGGGTTACGGAAATCAGTTCCAAAAGCTTCTATTTTACTAATAACCCACTTATCCAATTAGAAATGCAGGCTAAATGGATAAGCAATCAGGGCTATGTCATTGATACAATTGCCACCTCAACGAACTCTAATGATCTTGATTTGAGTTTGGCATGGTCACAAAAACGCAATTATCGTTATGTTGCGCGAGACAAGGTCAATGTCATATGTACATTTGGTTGCACTATGTCCGAGAAGGGCAGATTGTTCATTCCAGAAAACGAATTTCGTCAATATGCTATAAGCGGTTTTATTTTCAGGCTTGTGGGTAGAGGCAATTATGTTGATGGTTTTCTTGAAAAAAAGGCTTTCCAACAAGTGCTGGATCAGATGAAAACCATGCCGAAATATTAATCTCGCTTTCAGCCTATAAAATTTGTCATGAAGGTGCCTAATAAAGATTTTTATAAAGCTGTTTGATTGCTCGTGTTGCATTCACAGTATGAGCAAAAAACTGTCTGCCGCAATGCTCTATTATGTTTGATTAATCCTTTTCGTTTAGCGCATATATACCGTTTGCAAGTGGTAGCTATGGATAAATGCAACGAATAAAGGGCGAAAGAGTGAAAATTAAGATAGGCCATTGGGCAGGCTTTTTCGACCAATATCAGATTTCATTTTATGTCTGTGCAATCCTTCTTGGGGGGTTATGTGCTTATTTTTTTAAGACGAATTATCTAGGACTATCGGCAGTCGAATTTGGTCTGCCAATTTTACTCTTCGTTACTTTCTTGCAAGTACCTGCTGCTGAAATCCCAAGGGGCTTAAAAAGCAGACATTTTATCGCGGCACTTATTGTCGGGAATTTTATATTCATTCCCATCATTGTTTCGGCCATCTTTATAATATTCCATTTCATGCAACAGCTTGCCCTACAAAATGGATTGTTGCTGGCAGATAACAATGTTTCAGAACTGGGCTATATCGCGTTTATTTTGCTTCTTGCTCCGTGCATTGATTATGTCGTGAGTTTTTGTCGCAATGCGCAAGGTGATTCTGCGCGTTTATCCGCAAGCTTGCCACTATTGTTGTTTATTCAACTTATTGTCCTGTTTATCTTACTAAATGTGTTTGCCAGTAAACTACACATTGCAACAACAGGTATCAGCCATCTAGGCTTAATAATTCATAATTTCGGTATAACATTGCTATTGCCTCTCGCATTAGCGTGGCTGCTGCAATGGCTGGCAATCTATAATCGTGCGGTATTGATAACGGCTAATTTCTGCAAAAATACTGTTGTTCTGGTAACGGCCTTGGTGTTGTTCATTATCAGTGCTTATTCATTGTCAGAAATTTTTAGTGAGTTTCATATCGGTTGGGCGGCTTCTAAAATAGCCGATGCTCTTAATGCGCCAGAAACACATCGACCAGATATGATCGTTAACGGTATTAAAAACATTCATAATTTGCCGCAGACCTTCGGTGAAAGCACAATTTCTCTTTATTATCTTGTTGGGTTTATCGGGCTATATGTGACCTATGCCTTTCTTGCACCAATTGCCGGCCTCATCACAGCGAAATTTTTTCACTTGCCACGTTCGCAGGCCATCGCAACCATATTTAGTGTTTCAACTCGTAACGCACTCGTGCTTTTGCCACTTCTTCTTTCCGTTGCTGGTAATCATAAGGAACTTGTTGCAGTAATAATTTTGACACAGACATGTGTCGAACTCGTTTTCGAGATTTTATATGTGCATTTTATACCGCGTTTGGTAAAAATACCTGAATAACAGGAGAGAACGGTTGCCACACAAAAGCATGGATTATCACGACAATCGCAAAGCTCAAACACCGATATTCAATGTACCATCGGTGATAATTCTCATTGTGATGGTGTGTGTCGCGGCATTTGTCGTGCCTGAATATCTTTTTTCTCAAAGCTTATTCGGTGCTTTTTATACCTATTTTGCTTTTATACCCGAGTTTTTCGGCAATGCGTTTTGGCGATTTTGCTATACCCCCATTACATATTCCTTCATGCATGCCGGCATCATGCATATTGCCGTCAATATGATGTGGCTGGTCATTTTTGGTTCGCCACTGGCTAACCGCATTGGCGCTATACGATTCGTTGTTTTTTGGTGTGTTTGTTCCATTGTCGCGGCATTGGCACATTTCGCTATGTACCCAGATAGTTATTCTCCAATGGTTGGTGCTTCCGGTGCTATATCTGGTTTAATGGGCGCAGCTGCTCGTTATGGTTTTAGGCAGGTAAGCGAACAAGGATATGAAAATCGTTCAGAATTTGCTGGACCAATTCTCTCTGTCACGCAATCGCTGAAATCCCGTAGTGTCGCTATTTTTCTTATCACATGGATAATTATCGACATTATTACCGGTTTGGCATATCCATCGGTAAGCGGCGAGGGGAGCTCAATTGCATGGGTGGCCCATATCGGTGGAATGGTGGCAGGCTTCTTCCTGATCGGTATTTTTGATACCAAACGGAAAAAGGTGATTTAGCAATATCTATTTAGATTTTGCTCAAATGATTCCTTGCTGCATATAAAGAGATAGCAGCCGCATTGGATACATTGAGTGATTTTATGGCGCCAACCATATCCAAACGTGCCAGTGTGGAAACCGTTTCGCGTGTTTTCTGACGCAATCCTTTGCCTTCTGCACCAAGTACCAAGGCAATATGGTCGCCATTTAACGCTGGTTCCAGCGGCAGCGGTCCTTCCGAATCAAGACCAAACGTCATAAAACCCGCTTCATTAAGCTCAATTAATGCCTCGGATAGATTTCGCACAGTGATATAGTCGATAAGTTCTAATGCACCTGAAGCGGATTTTGCCAAAACACCGGTTTCCTGCGCAGAATGATGATTCGTTGTGATAACAGCACCAGCATTAAACGCCACGGCTGAGCGCATGATGGCGCCAACATTATGTGGGTCCGTCACCTGGTCAAGCACAATCACCAAATCTGTGTCCACCAATTGCACCAAAGATCTTGGCTTTAAAGGCTCTGTTTCTAAGACAATACCTTGATGGACAGAATCACTACCAACAAGCTGATCAAGTGCTTTAGGGGTGACAATTTCAATCGGACAGTGAATTGCTGATTCGTCAATGTCGATACGCGTCAGCGCATTTTGCGTTGCGTAAAGCTTTAATAATTTACGCTTTGGATTCTGTAAGGCTGCATTGACTGTGTGTAGACCGTAAAGCCTGAGCTTGCCTGTCTCTATCGGGGCACCAGTTACCTTGGGGCGAAATGGTCTATCCCCAGGTTTCATCGTACGTTCACGATGTTGGCGTCTAAGGCGAGCGTAGTGTGAATCTTTTGGTGTTCTATCTGTCATGCTGCTTATATAGCTGGTTATTAATGTCAAAAGGTAGAAAAAATCGTTTTAAAGCAAAAAAAATGTTATGAAAATCACAAGAAGAGAATTTAACCTGTTGACAGCGGCTATACTAATCGGCATAACCGCCAGCGCAAACAGGTTGAGTTTTAAGCTACTTGATTTGGTTGCAAGTGCCTTATCGCGCAACTCCGTAAGGTAATGGAGGGGTGCCCGAGTGGTTAAAGGGGACGGACTGTAAATCCGTTGCGTATGCTACGTTGGTTCGAATCCAACCCCCTCCACCATTTACCGGAGCCGGAGTCAACGTGCGGGTATAGCTCAATGGTAGAGCAGCAGCCTTCCAAGCTGAATA
>CALYQL010000007.1 GCA_945285915.1 uncultured Bartonella sp. | reverse complement strand
TCTGCGGCAATTCCAATCCACGCCTTGCCGAAGACGTAACAAAATATCTCAACATACCTATGGGCAAAGCCACTGTAAGGCGTTTTGCCGATCAGGAAATCTTCGTTGAATTACACGAAAATGTCCGCGGTGAAGATGTCTTCCTTTTACAATCGACATCTTATCCTGCCAATGACCACTTGATGGAACTGCTCATCATGATCGACGCTGTAAGACGTTCTTCAGCACGTCGTATCACCGCAGTTATTCCTTATTTCGGTTATGCTCGCCAAGACCGTAAACCTGGACCAAGAACACCGATTTCAGCCAAGCTTGTTGCCAATTTGCTGACAGAAGCTGGTGCCAATCGCGTTTTGACTCTTGATCTTCATGCAGGGCAAATACAGGGCTTTTTTGATATTCCGACAGACAATCTTTATGCTGTACCGGTTATCGCAAGAGATGTGAAAAGCAATTATTCGCTTAAGAATGTTATGGTTGTATCACCCGATGTTGGCGGTGTTGTTCGCGCCCGCTCTCTTGCTAAGCGCCTTGATTGTTTACTTGCCATTGTTGATAAGCGTCGTGACCGTCCAGGTGAATCGGAAGTGATGAATGTTATTGGCGACGTCAGCGGCAAAGATTGTCTCTTGCTTGATGATATTGTTGACTCAGGTGGTACGCTTTGCAACGCAGCCGAAGCCCTTTTGAACAAAGGTGCAAAAAGCGTTACGGCCTATATCACCCATGGTGTTCTTTCTGGCGGAGCTATTGCACGTATAACAGGTTCCAAATTGAAAGAACTTGTTATTACCAATTCAATTATGCCAACGCCAGCTGTTGAACAGGCTCATAATATCCGCGTTTTACCGATTTCCGATCTTATTGGCGAGGCAATTTCGCGTACGGCTGCCGAACAATCTGTTTCCAGCCTATTTGATTAAGACTATTTTTCAACATGATAACAATCGCAGAATTTTTCTGCGATTGTTTTGTATCGTGTTTCGGTAAAACGCACCGACAGCGATTTAAATTTTTAGAAAATCAAAAGTATATTTGCTGCCATTTGAAAGATAAATAGCAAGTCATCCTAAATTAAAATCATAGCAAATGCAGATAATATTATTCTGCAGCATCCCGTCCATTCGGAAAATTATCTGGAGCATCAGGATCCCCTGGTAAGGTTTCCAGTCCAATATCGGGAAATACCGCTATTCGCTTACCGCTGAAATCTGTGCGGATAACCAATAATCCGCGTTCTTCAAAATACGTCAACAAATGTCTCGCGCGGCTCATCGAATGGGTACCATAAAGCCGAGCCAATGTTGCATCAGAAGGACAAACTTTACCGCTTACAGCAGCCTCAGCCACACTTAAAAAGACACCTTGAATATCATCGGTCAGGCTTTCAGAAAGCTGCAAGGCTTTCTGCCAATTTTCGCTTGATGCAACATCTTCATCAATGGCAGCCTGCGCAACCGCAAGCTTGCGACGAAATTGCGTTAAATTCAATGGCTCACCCGAAATGCGATGGATCCGACACCGAACCAGAAAATCCTGATAGAGCACTGCTACTGAACGAAACGCCGCCTCTGGATCATCAACAATTTCGCGCATAACCTTATCAAGTTGCGCTTCGCGTTCTTCTTCCTGTATTTCGGGAAACAGACTATCCGGCTGTGGTGACTCTTCCTGTTTTTGCCGCACAACCTCTTCTAATATTTCATTGGTTGGCTTGGGAAGTGGCACTGGTGGTGCTTTGCGCACAGGCATCACAATTTCATCAGGCGAAGGCGTAAAAATCAGATCTTTGGCATCAACCGGTGTCTCAGGCAAAGGCGTAAGTTTTGGGCTTGTCGAACGTGCCGATGTTTCAACTGCTCCGATCACAACATGCAGCGGACGACGGGATAATGCTGGTCCTAATGCTATAAAATGCCCTCTTTCCAAGTCCCTGAACATTTCAGCTTGGCGTCGCTCCATTCCCAAAAGATCAGCAGCACGCGCCATATCAATATCAAGAAATGTCCGCCCCATTAGGAAGTTGGACGCTTCAGCAGCGACATTTTTTGCTAATTTTGCGAGTCGTTGCGTTGCAATAACGCCGGCCAAGCCACGCTTTCGTCCACGACACATAAGATTAGTCATTGCACCGAGTGACACTTTTCTCGCTTCATCGGAAACTTCGCCAGCGGCAGCCGGTGCAAATAATTGTGCTTCATCGACCACAACCAATATGGGATACCAATAGTCACGGTCAGCATCAAATAAACCACCCAAAAATGCTGCCGCAGCACGCATTTGCTGCTCGGTGTCGAGCCCTTCAAGATTAAGCACCGCAGATACACGATGTTGACGAATACGCGCGGCAATACGGGTCAATTCCGATTCTGTCCGTTGAGCCTCCACCACAACATGGCCAAACTTGTCCGCCAATGTGACAAAATCCCCTTCTGGATCAATAACACATTGTTGCACCCATTGTGCACTCTGTTCCAGCAGGCGGCGCAACAAGTGTGACTTTCCTGAGCCTGAATTGCCTTGAACCAGAAGACGCGTTGCCAGAAGTTCTTCCAGATCAACCATAGCCGACTGGGACTTTGTCAACGCACCGCGTTCAAAAACATTTCCGAGATCAATATCAACTTTCATAGCCAAACCACTGTCCAGTTAGTTGATATGACATGGATATCATTGTCTGATTCTTGTAGCATGAATGCCTTTTATCATTTCATCTCTATCAGATGGGAAAAATCATGGTTATTTCCCACAACTCTTGCAAGATTTTTTGTGATACATTATAGAAACTCATCCACGTAGACACCCTTGGAGGCAACGTGGAGTGGAACCGCTATATAACGCATCGTTTTAGTTGTTCCATATTCATGCCATCACCATGTTGTCATGAATCTCCAATATTTTGAAAAGGATTAACGCCATGAGCAAAGCTTATACACTCAAGGCCGAAACACGCGAACGGGTTGGTAAGGGGTCCTCTCGTCACCTTCGCCGCAACGGTCTTATTCCTGCAGTCATCTACGGTGACAAGCAACCACCTATTGCAATCGCTCTTCCATATAAGGAAGTGTTTTACAAAATTCACGGCGGTGCTTTTTTCACCACAGTTGCAACGATCGAAATCGGCAATGAAAAGATTCAGGTTCTTCCAACCGATTATCAACTCGATCCAGTCCGTGATTTTCCAATGCACGTTGACTTCTTGCGCGTAACAGCGAAATCGGTTGTTAATGTTAATATTCCGGTTCACTTTATAAACGAAGAAGCTGCACCTGGTATTAAAACTGGTGGTGTTCTTAACATCGTTCGTCACGAAGTTGAATTTTCAGTTCCAGCAAACAACATTCCAGAAGCAATTACTGTTGACCTTACAGGTTATGAAGTTGGTGATTCTATCCATATTTCCAGCATTAAGCTTCCAGAAGGTGTTTCACCTCTTATTAAAGACCGTGACTTCACAATTGCTACGATTGCAGCACCAGTTGCTCTCACAGCTGATGATGAAACAGCCGGTGCAGAAGCAGCTGATGCATCTGCTGATGCAGCAAAGTCTGAATAATTTTTGAAAAAGGCGGGATCTTTCCCGCCTTTGCTTTATCTGACTGAGGTACAGCCATGTTACTTATTGCTGGTCTTGGCAATCCTGGTGCTCAATATCAGGATAATCGCCATAATATCGGTTTTATGGCTGTTGATGAAATTTGGCGCAGTCATAATTTTTCTCCATGGACTAAAAAATTCCAAGCCCTGATCTCTGATGGTATCATCAATGGAGAAAAGATACTTCTATTAAAACCACAAACCTTCATGAACCTTTCAGGTCAAGCAGTTGGCGAGGCAATGCGGTTTTATAAATTAACGCCAGAAAATATTATCGTTATCCATGACGAACTTGATCTTGTTGCTGGAAAATTGCGCGTTAAATCTGGTGGCAGCAGCGGTGGACATAATGGTATAAAATCCATAGATGCCCATTGTGGTGGCTCATATCGGCGTATGCGATTGGGCATTGGGCATCCCGGATCAAAAGAGCTTGTACACAATCATGTATTGGGCGACTTTTCAAAAGCAGATCAAGAATGGTTATTACCATTGTTGAAAAACATTGCAGACAATTTGGAGCCTCTTATTCAAGGCGATGATAGTCTGTTTATGAATCGCATCTCGTCAAGTCACGCCAACAATGACAAGCATAGTGCTGCTAATAAAGCAGAAAACAGTGCTGCAAAAAAGCAAAGCCATATACGTCAGGCACGCCCGCAAAAAAGTAAAGAACTTCCAGCCAGTGGTCCCATGGCAGATATGCTCAAGAAACTTTTCAAAAAAGATTGACCACTCTTCATTAAATGCTCAAAAAGACCGACATCGTTTCATAATATGTCGTGCCTATTACAGTATGTCGTGACTGTTACATTACGTTTTGCTTGGCATATTATGTCATGGCTGTCACATAATGAGAGCTCTATCAAAATAGCCTCAACCAAAACCAATGAGCAAACGCGTTGCATAGTAGCATAAAGCTTGGAGATCTGATGTTTGGTTACAGGCGATAAATTACATCGCCTGTGAGATTTCGCTTTCGCCATGCTGGAGAACAATAACATGTGTGCCTTCAGGAACACGACCGTAAAGGTCAATGATATCCTGATTAAGTAAGCGGATACAACCACTTGATACCGCTTTACCAATAGACCACGCTTCATGTGAACCATGGATACGAAATAAGGTATCCTGCCCATTTTTAAACAGATAAAGCGCACGCGCTCCCAAAGGATTATCCGGTCCCGCTGGCATACCTTCACCAAGATGCCCATATCGTTCGGGGTCCCGTTCCATCATATCTTTCGTTGGAATCCATTTTGGCCATTGGCGTTTATATTGCACCACTGCCTCACCTTCTAAGGCAAGGCCAGCTTTTCCCACACCGACACCATAGCGCAATGCTCTGCCATTTTCTCCAATCAGATAAAGAAACCGTGCCTGCGTATCAACAACCAATGTTCCCGGCGTATAAGGTGAATTGTAAGTAACTTCCTGCCGCCAATATTGTGGATTAATCTTGCTCATATCCACCGCAGGCAAGGGATAAGCCTCATTCTCGACAGGTCCATACATGGCCTGCACTTCAGGTGGTACATTCCAACTGGGTTGCGCTTGCACACCTTTACGGTTCCGCTGGTTTGTAACACAACCAGCGACAATAAAAGGAATTGCTACAAGCAGCGAACGACGAGAAAAATACCGCATAATAGCTCCTAATATCTCCAACGATACATTTTGTTCTTGAGTAAACCTTATAAAACTTAGCGCACAGTTAAAAATAATCCTGTGCGATCAAGAACTATATTTATTTCTTGATAATCATGGTTACTGTATCTTTTTAGCATCATATTTTTACCGTAGGCTAGCTTGTTAATAAAAACATGCTATAGAACCTAACAAAATCATTGGCATTAGCAGATAAGAATTGCGAGAGGTCTCATGGGCTTTAAATGTGGTATTGTTGGATTACCGAATGTTGGGAAATCCACTCTTTTTAATGCGTTAACCAAGACAGCAGCCGCTCAAGCTGCTAATTATCGTTTCTGCACAATCGAACCTAATACTGGTGAAGTGGCAGTTCCAGACCCACGGTTGAAAAAAATAGCAGCGGTTGCCGGTTCGAAAGAAATTATTCCGACACGCATTAGTTTCGTTGATATTGCTGGTTTAGTGCGCGGAGCATCAAAGGGTGAAGGTTTAGGCAACCAATTTCTAGCAAATATACGCGAGGTTGACGCTATAGCCCATGTGCTTCGTTGCTTTGAAGATGAAAACATAACGCGCGATGAAGGACCAATTGATCCGGTATCCGATGCGGCAATTGTTGAAACCGAGCTTATGCTTTCCGATCTTGAAAGTCTGGAACGCCGTATTGCTCCCATGCGCAAACGTGCAACCGGTAAAGATAAAGAGGCTTTGACCGTTCTTCCTATGATGGAAGCCGCTTTGGAACTTCTTCAAAATGGTAAGCCTGTGCGTTTACTCATCAATGAGATTTCGCACGACAATAAAATTATTCTTGATAGCTTCAACCTTTTGACCTCTAAACCAGTCTTATATGTTTGTAACGTCGCTGAAGGTGATGCCGCAACCGGCAATAAATACACTCAGGCAGTTGAAAAAATGGCTGCAGAACAAGGGGCTGAAAGCGTTGTTATTTCTGCTGCTATTGAAGCAGAAATTGCACAATTGCCTGATGAGGAAGCAAAAGAATATCTTGATACAATTGGATTGCATGAACCAGGACTGGATCGGCTGATCCGTGCAGGATACCATTTGCTTAATCTAATCACCTACTTTACTTGTGGGCCGAAAGAAACACGTGCTTGGACCATTCGCCGTGGCACAAAAGCACCGCAAGCTGCTGGCGTTATCCATTCCGATTTTGAACGTGGCTTTATTCGGGCGCAAACAATTGCCTATAATGACTATATTGAATTCGGCGGCGAAGTTGCGGCAAAAGAAGCCGGAAAAGCCCGTGATGAAGGCAAGGAATATGTCGTGCAAGACGGCGATGTCATGCTTTTCAAACACAACACATAAAACTCAAAAGCAACTTACAAATTAATCAAAAAATAATCCGGCAATGAACCTGCCGGATTATTTCATAAGTAAAAACATATTAAAAATAAAGAACTTAAGCCCTATTATAGCTTTTTGTGTTCTTCATATTTGAATTCTGGTGCGGACATCAAGCTTTCTTTTGTGGCATTTACAACCACTTTCCAAGCGCCATTTTCATGCCGCATATAAACAGTTGTTGGATCAACCACAACATAACGTTCACCAACGCCTAGAAAACCACCTACGCCGATAACAATACCAGCAACATTATTCTGACGGATAATGACATCCTTGATCTGGCCAATAGCCTGATCCTGCTTATTCAATACTTTTGTATCAATCAAACTGGATGCAATAAAGTCTGTTTCTGTTGGTGTAACATAACGTACAACAACATCGCCATTTGGTAGGCGAACTTCAGAAGCTGGTTCTGTTGCTTTATTACTTTCTATTTTCGGGGATTGAGCGAAAGCCGAACCAACTAATGCAGCCGTTACAACTGTCATGATCGCCAATTTTTTCATTTAAAGTGTCTCCATAAATAATCACGAATTACACACGTTAAACGTGTATTTACAAAGATAGTTCCCTATCGTTCATGAAAATTATGGAAATTTTCCCACCCAATATTTTGGCAATTTTGCTAACATATCGAAGTTTGAGACACCTCATGAAACCAATGTTAAAAGATGCTCTCAAACAACACAGTCAAAGCATTTGCTAATCAGACTGATAGCGATCAGTCACCTCAATAGGCTAGACCAACCCCTTTAGATGCTTGTCCGCATCCGTTAGAGCTTGTCTGCGACCTATATAGCCTGTCAGTTGCCTCTATCAGGTACTTGTTAGCAACTATGTACTTGGCAGGAAAATCAAGTGCTTGTTAGGTGCCTTTACGCGCTTATTAGTCGCCCTCATAGGAAACAAGCGTGTGAACGTTCACACCCAATTTTTTTAATTTTTCCGCGCCACCATGGTCTGGCAGGTTAATGACAAAGCAGGCAGCAACAATTTCTGCGCCCATCTGGTGCAATAATTCTGCAGCAGCAACCGCAGTTCCACCTGTTGCGATCAGATCATCAACAAGTACCACACGTTCACCGGGCTTTACAGCATCGCGATGCATTTCCATTTCATCAATGCCATATTCAAGACTATAGGCTATTCTGACCGTATCATAAGGTAGTTTTCCCTTTTTTCTGATCGGCACAAAACCGGCAGAAAGCTGATGCGCAACAGCACCACCAAGGATAAAGCCACGCGCTTCAATGCCTGCAATCTTATCAACTTTCAGTCCTGCATATGGATAAACCAACGCATCAATAGACCGGCGAAATGCAGCAGCATTCCCTAGAAGCGTGGTAATATCACGAAATTTAACCCCCGCTTTCGGATAATCATCTATTGTCCGAATGGCTTTTTTTAATGCTGCTTCAAGCGTCTCGTTTGTCATCTACACTATGTTCCAATTCATTCCATATGCTTCTTTTAATTGCATAGCATAAGCCAGCAAAAATAATTAAGAACAAGATGACACCAAACCCGGTCTTCTTGCGTGTTTCCATGTGAGGGTCTGCAGTCCACATCAAAAATGCCGATACATCTTTGGCATAATTTTCGAGTGTTTCTTCAGTTCCATCATCATAACTTACAATTCCATCGCTTAATGGCGGCGCCATTGCAAGCAATGTCCCTGTATTAAAATACGGATTATACCAATTACCCTCAGGAATATCTGTTCCTTCAGGCGCGTCCTGATAGCCCGTTAACAGAGCCGTTATATAATCTGGCCCTGCTTCATTATAGTTGGTAAATATATCAGCTATAAAGGCGGGAAAAGGAAGAGGCACAGCACGTGCTTTTGCCATTAACGACAGATCACTTGGATAAGCCCCGTTATTGGCGAATTTAGCGGCCTCACGATTGGCAAAAGGTGATGGAAAATAATCTGTTGGCAGACCTTTCCTTTCAAACATCTCGCCTTCACTATTCGGTCCATCCTTTATCTCATAACTGGCAGCAAAGGCTTTTATCTGGTCATCAGTATAACCTAATGCCTTGAGATTGCGAAAAGAAACATATTTCAATGAATGGCAGTTGGAACACACTTCCTTATAGACTTTTAGCCCACGTTGTAATTGAGCCTTATCATATTTGCCAAATGGACCTGCAAAGCTCCATTGCTGTTTCTGTGGAACCTGTAGCGGATAATGGGTAAGCCCCTCTTCTTCGCTGTGCGCGAGTGACAAGCAACCAAACTGAATCAATATAAAAACAATAAGGAACCGCATCACCATAACCGCCCCTTATTTTTTGATTTTTCCTGCATATCCTCTGTAATAGATTTTGGCACCTTCAAGTTACGTTCAAATTTTGGCAGGAATGGCATTATAACCAAAAAGAACACGAAATAATATGCCGTCGCAATTTGTGCCGATAGAATTGTTGCATTGCTGATTGGTTGCGAGCCAAGCCACCCTAAAAAAACAACATCGGCAATAAATAGCCAGAAGAACAGTTTATAGAGTGGGCGATATCGTGCAGATTTTACCTTTGACCGGTCAAGCCAAGGAATAAACAATAAAACCACAATTGAAGAAACAAGTACGATAACACCGGCAAAAGTAGATGAAATGGGACCAATATTGAATGTTATTGCCCGCAACATTGCGTAAAAGGGTAAAAAATACCACTCAGGAACAATATGTGCCGAAGTGGACATTGTATCACCCGGTATATAATTATCCGGATGCCCCATATAATCAGGCATATAGAATAAAAACCAAGAGAAAAAGATTAGAAAAACACTAATCGCGAATATGTCTTTGACAGTTGCAAAAGGTGTGAATGGCACCGTCTCGCTCGCGGACTGCACCTCTACGCCCGTTGGATTATTCTGACCCACTTGATGCACAGCCCATACATGCAATCCAACAAGACCCAACAAAATAAATGGAAAAAGATAATGCAATGAATAAAAGCGGTTCAATGTTGGTTGACCAATATTGAAGCCTCCCAACAATGTTTCATGCAACCATGGACCAATAAATGGAACTGCTTTGAAGAGGCCTGAAATTACTGACGCTGCCGAGGTTGACATCATCCCCCAAACCAAAACATAGCCTAAAAATGCACTGGCCATCATGACAATATAGATGAGAACACCAATGATCCAAATAAGTTCACGCGGTTTTTTATGAGACCCATAATAGAGGCCGCGCGCCAGATGAATATAAGCGGCAATAAAGAAGAACGATGCCCCCACTGCATGCCAAGGTTCAAACAGCCAACCGAATTGCCCATCGCGCATAAATCGCTCACGTGAATCGAAGGCAATAGCAACATCAGGAACATAATGCATCGACATGACAATGCCTGTCAAAATCTGAGACAACAGCATTAATGTCAAAATTCCGCCGAATGTATAGAAATAGTTTAAATTGCGGGGAACCGGAAACGAAACGCCAAAGCCGTAAATAAAACGCATGATAGGCAGGCGTTTATCAAACCAACGCCCAAGCGCACTTTTCGGCGTATATGATGAGGGCATAGTCATCCAGATTATCCAATCTGTAAAAGTGTATCAGACAAGAATTTATATGGCGGAATATCAAGATTTCTGTTTGCTGGACCACCTCTGACACGACCTGCTGTGTCATAGACAGAGCCATGGCATGGACAAAACCACCCCCCGAAAACACCGGCTTGACCAATTGGCACACACCCTAAATGCGTACATATATTAATCATAATCAGCCAGTTTTCACGCCCCTCACCGGCAGAACGCGCTAGATCTGTTGCAGCGTGAGAGCCTTCAAGATTTGGGTTGCCAGCATCTTGATCTTTCAACTGTGAAATGTCGACAGCTGCGGCCTCTTCAATTTCTTTTTTGGTACGGTTACGAATGACAACAGGTTGGCCGCGCCATTTAACTGTCACAGACATACCTTCTTCAATGCCGGAAATATCAACTTCTATTGACGCTGTGGCAAGAGTGGCCTGATCGGGCCTTAATTGATCAATGAATGGCCAAGCAACAGCACCAATACCAACGGCACCGGCAACGCCCGTGGCGAGAAATAAAAAATCGCGTCGCGTTTTATCATTCATGATGGAAAAAGTAGCCTGCTAATGATAGAACCATTCTAAACATGCCCCGCATTTCTGTTCAACCATTAAACGCAAATAAGCCAATTGCCAAATGCTTTTCTCAACTTTTTATCATTGATTTATAAAACCAGATGCCCGCCAACTTGTCTGTGCCATAAAGACGCGTAAACGCCATTTTTATGCAGTAATTCCTCATGGCTGCCATCTTCTATGATTTTTCCTTTATCCATAACAATCAAGCGATCCATTTCGGCAATGGTGGATAAACGATGAGCGATAGCCAATACGGTTTTACCACGCATCAAACGGGTCAGATTTTCTTGAATGGCAGCTTCCACTTCAGAATCAAGCGCCGATGTTGCCTCATCAAGAATAAGGATAGGTGCATCTTTTAGAATAACACGGGATATTGCAATACGTTGGCGCTGACCACCAGATAGACGCGCCCCACGTTCCCCAACAAAGGCATCATAGCCGACACGACCATTTTGGTCGCGCAAACCGGTAATAAAGTCTTCAGCCTGCGCATCTTGCACTGCTTTTAACATTTCGTCTTGGCTTGCATCAGGCCGACCATACATGATGTTTTCGCGCAACGAGCGGTGAAGCAAAGAGGTATCTTGCGTAACAACACCAATATTGGCACGCAGACTCTCTTGGCTAATATCTGCAATATTTTGCCCATCAATAAGGATACGGCCCGTTTCAACGTCATGAAAACGCAGTAACAGATTAACCAGTGTTGATTTACCAGCCCCTGATCTTCCTACAATACCAACCTTTTGTCCGGGTTTTATCTCGAGATTGAGATTTTCGATAACGCCTTTGCCCTTGCCATAATGGAAGCCAACATTCTCAAAGCGTATATCACCATGGCTAACAACCAGTTCCTTAGCGTTTGGCTTATCTTCAACCAGCCTATCTTGTGCTATTGAATGCATTCCATCTTCAACAATACCGATATTTTCAAATAATGCGGACATTTCCCACATAATCCATTGAGCCATACCGTTAAGACGTAAAACAAGTCCAATTCCAACGGCAACGGCACCAACCAAAATATCGCCCTTTTGCCAAAGCAATAAACCAATACTGCCAACAGCGAATAAAAGCAGACAATTGGAAAAGTAGACACTGAAAGAGAATTTGGAAACCAAACGCATTTGTGTGTGAACGGTTTTTTGAAAATTTTCAAAGCCTTCACGCGCAAACTTTTCTTCTCTTTCATGATGAGAAAATAATTTTACAGTCGCAATATTGGTATAGGAATCAACAACCCGCCCAGTCATAAGCGATCGCGCATCTGCCTGTGCTTCCGAGGCAATGCGCAGTTTCGGAATAAAATACCAAAGCAACCAGATATATCCGACAATCCACGCAATAAATGGCAACATTAGCCGCCAATCTGATGATGCAGCAATGACGAGCGTGCCGGAAAAATAGACTATGACATAATTTAAAACATCAAAAAGCTTCATGACTGTTTCACGAACAGACAAAGCGGTTTGCATGACCTTTGCAGAAATACGACCAGAAAATTCATTCTGGAAAAAGCTCATTGATTGGCCAAGTAAATAGCGGTGCACCAACCAGCGAATCCGCATAGGATAATTGCCCAGCAATGTCTGATGCATAACAAGGCTATGCAGTGCCACAATCAATGGCAAAACTACAAGAACCAAAATGCCGATCAAACCGAGCTTGATTCCCTGTGACTGAAAAAATGTCTCTCTGCTATTGCTGTTAAGCCAATCAACAACCGTGCCTAAGAAGCCGAATAATGATACCTCGATCAAGGCCAATAGCGATGTAAAGATTGCCATCACGATAAGCCATTTCCACACACCTTTGGTATAATATAGGCAAAAGGCAAACAATCCTTGCGGCGGCCGCTTAGGCTCACCTTTAGGAAATGCATCCAAACGTTGTTCAAACCAGCTAAACATAGTTGAGCTCCTAGGGATTATAATAGCCCTTTCCTATTATAGCATTGCGGTAAAATGTTATTTTCACCGCATTGCGACAGTGCGTTCATAACAATGAACAACGGAAAGAGCCAGCACATCGTCAATGCGCTTAAATCTTTGGTTTTTAGTGACCGCTAAATTAGGAACGGCAGCAAGTCCGCATCAAATAACACAAAATCCGAATTTATACAGATCTGGTTTATATAGATCTGGCGGAAAGAAGATTTCCACAATCAATAAAGACATATTGTGACATTTTGAAACCTCCTTTCTTCGTTCCTATCATGTTCATTTATATATGCTTTTATAGTCAAAGTTCAACAATTTGACCAATTTTATAGTCAGATATACAGAAAACAGACTTTTGTTATCTTTACAAAAAGTATTGATAATGCCTATTTCTACCCCATGACACTTCACATTGCACTTTTCCAACCTGATATAGCCGGTAATACTGGCACAATTTTGCGTCTTGGCGCATGTCTTGGCATACCGGTTGATATTATTGAACCGGCAGGCTTTGACATTTCCGATCGTAATTTAAAGCGCGCCGGAATGGATTATATTGAGCTTGCAACATTGGAGCGCCATCTCGATTGGAACCATTTTTTGACTGCAATGAAAAATCAACAAAGGCGATTGGTGCTTTTTACAACCAAAGCCACCATGTCGTATACAAACTTTCAATACAATGAAAACGACGTGTTATTATTTGGCAGAGAATCTGCCGGTGCACCTGATTATGTGCATGAGGTTGTTGATGCTCAAGTCACGATACCAATGCGCCCCGAAGCTCGTTCTCTAAACCTTGCAATAAGCGTTGCAATAGGCAGCAGTGAAGCCTTACGGCAAACAGGCGAGTATTAAGTGTGTAGACAAAGCCGCCATTACACCTTATTCATAGTCTAGATTCATTCTAAATTCAAAAAAAGACATATCGAATACCATGACAATTCACGAAATTCCCGCAGATCTGCCTTCTGACCTTGAAGACAAGAAAAAGCGGGCAGAAAGCTGGTTTCAAACACTACGTGACCAGATTTGTAACTCTTTAGAAAAATTGGAGCGTGAATTAACCGGTCAATTCAGCAATTTTTCTGCCGGCTCTTTTATTAGAACACCTTGGAAGCAATCAGATGGGCTTAAAGGTGGCGGCGTTATGTCGATCATGAAAGGGCGTGTTTTTGAAAAAGTTGGCGTTCATACATCAACTGTTTATGGTGAATTCAATGGCGATTTCAGAAAACAGATACCTGGTGCAGAACAAGACCCGCGTTTTTGGGCAAGCGGAATTTCTCTTATAGCCCATCCTCAAAATCCACATGTGCCAACGGTGCATTTAAATACGCGGATGATTGTGACCACCAAACAATGGTTTGGCGGTGGTGCTGATCTTACACCTATGCTGCCTCAAAGGCGTACGCAGTCAGACATTGACACGCAAACTTTTCATAAAGCATTTCAATATGTTTGTAACAAATACCCTGAAATAGCCGATTACCCACGTTTTAAGAAATGGTGTGACGAGTATTTTTACCTCAAACATCGTAAAGAGCCGCGCGGTGTCGGTGGTATTTTTTATGATTGGCTTCATAGTGCAGAAGAAAAAGGCGGCTGGGAAGCCGACTTCAACTTCACGCGTGATGTAGGGCGCGCGTTCAACATTGTTTACCCCCATATTGTGCGGCAAAACTTCAACAAGCCATGGACAGAAAAAGAACGTGATGCACAATTGGTGCAACGTGGGCGCTATGCTGAATTCAACCTGCTTTGTGACCGTGGAACTATTTTCGGGCTTCGTACCGGTGGCAATGTTGAGAGCATTTTGTCTTCCATGCCCCCAGCCGTAAAGTGGTCATAATAGGAAAGCCTATTGCCTGACCGTTGCCAGCAATGCTTCACGATCCAAACGAAAACCACTATCAACCCATAATTTTTCTAGCGTCTTCAACTGCTGCCCGACATTTGGCCCTGCCTCGAACCCTAGAGCCAAAAGATCTTTACCGCTGACTGGCAAAACAGGAATTTGATACGTTGTTGCTAATTCGCGTAAGCGTGCAAAATGGCCAGCTTCAACCAACGCGCTATCCTTGCTAATCGCATGGGAACGCGCGCTTGAAAGTTCAAGCGAAAGTTGGTCAAGCACCGCTTGTCTGCCGTGATAATAAATAAACTTTTTCAGTTTCATGTCAGAGCAGTCAGATTGGATAGTGCCTACCTCTGCCCAGTTCAAGAGACGGCTTTTTTCTGCTTTCGATAGTCGTAAACGATCCGCTAGAATGATAAGTCTTGCACGGTCTGGCGGCAAAATGCTCTCAAGGCGCAAAAGCGGATCATGATCCCAGCCCAGCGCATGTTCTGTATCAACCAAAGGGTGTAATGCATCAATGCCCCATTTTTCGGTTTCGGGCAAAATAACACTTAATACTCCCGTTTGCCGCATCCATAAAATTGCCCGTGTTGGATCAGGTGCAGACAATGTTTTTTTGAGCTCCGACCATACCCGTTCACCCGACAATTGAAGCAAACCATTCTTCAAACGGGCACTGGCTTTAATGCCCTCTGCATCCGGTCTTCCCTTGCCGACCCATGCAAAAAAACGAAAAAACCGTAAAACCCGCAAATAGTCTTCCTGTATCCGATCATCTGCTACGCCGATAAACCGTAAAGTTTGGGTTTTTATATCGTCAAGACCATTTACCTCATCATAAACATTCCCCGACAAATCGGCATAAAGTGCATTGATCGTAAAATCACGTCGTTCTGCGTCTTTTTTCCAATCACGACCAAATATGACCTTGGCATGGCGCCCATCCGCTTCCATATCAGAGCGCAGCGTTGTCACTTCATAGGCTTTGCCTTCCTTTACCACCGTTATTGTCCCGTGGTCATAACCGGTAGGAACAGCCTTGAAACCAGCTTTTTTTACCCTTGCAATAACATCATCAGGCAAACAGGTTGTTGCAATATCAACATCATTGACGGCTCGACCAAGCAGGTGATCTCTCACAGCGCCACCAACAACCCGCGCTTCTTCACCTTCTTCCGATAAACAATGTAAAAGTAACTGAAGGTCCTTATCTTGAAGCCATTCAGCATCTTTAGCGATATTGAGCAAACTCACGCATATAACCTTTCGTAAAAGGATCGAATCATTCCTGCCGTAGCCCCCCATATATAATGGTTCTGATAAGAAATTGCATAGACACTATATGTCCGCCCATCGACAATTTTAGACTTTAACACGTGGTTTGCCGGATCCATGAGATAAGCTAATGGCACTTCAAATATCTCGGCCACTTCCGTCGGGTTAGCTTTTAATATCGCGCCCTTCACAACAATCCCCACAATGGGACGCACTTCATATCCTGTCGAAGTATAAAAAAATGGCAACTCTCCAAGCAAAGTCACAGAAGGTCGTTTTAATGAAATTTCTTCCCTCGCTTCCCGCAAGGCTGTATCCACATCATTATCATCATCAGGATCAGCTTTGCCGCCCGGAAACGAAATTTCACCGGCATGCTTATTAAGCGTGCAAACTCTTCTGGTAAAAAGCATTGTCAAACCACTGTCATGGTCGATCAATGGTACTAAAACCGCCGCGCGTTTCCACGAGGGCGCGTCCATTTTGGTCCTCATATGGTGCTCACCCTTCGGTGCTATCGGTTTTGCAGCATCATAGAACCGCAAAAATCTTGTTTTTAAATCTTTGACTGAAAAAGAAGAAACCTGATCGTTCAATTTTTATCACTCTTTTACCAAATAGCGGAAAAGCATTTGTTGCTGCTTCTTTTCTGATATTTTTCTGTTACAAGCCTTTAAATAGTCATTGTTTTCAGAACAAGATAATTAGAAAATTAGCGGACAATAATCAGCTATCACATATGTATTGCATAAGTCCTGAGGAGAAAGCATGAGTCGCGAAATCAATATTTCTTTATCAGTTAAAAATGCAGATAAACCGACTGATGCTTCATCAATCGTTGCAGATTTTGACAGCGTACATAAGGACTTTGATGCTTTACGTGCAAGCATCAACAAAGCTGTTTTTGGACAGGATAATGTTGTCGAACAAACACTTACTGCCATTTTTGCAAGCGGTCATGCTTTGCTTGTTGGTGTTCCCGGCCTAGCCAAAACACGTTTGGTTGAAACTCTCGGCATTGCTTTGGGGCTTAATCAGAAACGTATCCAATTTACCCCTGATTTGATGCCTTCTGACATTATCGGCTCAGAGGTTATGGATTCAGACAAAGATGGCAAGCGGTCATTCCGCTATATAAAGGGACCAGTCTTTGCCCAACTGCTGATGGCAGATGAAATTAACCGTGCCTCACCAAGAACCCAGTCTGCACTTTTACAAGCTATGCAGGAATATCACGTTACGGTTGCAGGTGAGCTTTATGACCTACCAAAACCCTTTCATGTTTTAGCCACACAAAACCCACTTGAACAGGAAGGTACCTATCCATTACCAGAAGCGCAGCTTGACCGCTTCCTAATGCAGATTGATGTTGACTATCCGGATTTGGAAACAGAGCGCCGTATTATCGTTGAAACAACAGCACAAAAGAGCGAAACCGCCACGCCAGTTTTAACCGGGGAAAGATTGCAGGCTATCCAGACAATGATACGCCAGATGCCAATTTCAGAAAATGTCGTCGATGCTATTTTGAAACTTGTGCGCGCTGCACGGCCAAATGCCGATAACACCCATGCACGCCAGCACATTGCTTGGGGACCAGGTCCCCGTGCATCTCAGGCTTTGTCTTTATGTTCACGTGCGCGCGCACTCTATCATGGCCGATTGGCTCCATCAATTGATGACGTAAAAGCGTTGGCAATACCGGTGTTACAACACCGTATGGCATTAAACTTTACCGCGCGCGCTGATGGACTTGATATTAAAGAAGTTATTACAAATCTCGTTAAAGAAACGATCTGATGGCAGTTAGTGCTGACATAAAGCCGATTGAACCAGTCGAGCTGACAACAGAGGCATTGACAACATCTGTCAAAATGCCAGATCTAATTGTTGCTGCCAATAAAATAGCCAATAGCGTCATCAATGGCTGGCATGGCCTGCGCAAACGTGGCGCTGGTGATAATTTCTGGCAATTCAGACCATATGCTGAGGGAGAATCTGTTGCCAGAATTGATTGGCGTCGATCCGCCCGCGACGATCATATGTATATAAGAGACCGCGAATGGGAAGCTGCCCAAACAATTTGGCTTGTTCCCGATCTTTCGGACTCTATGCATTATCGCTCAAAATATTCCAATATTGCCAAGGATTGCCAAGCAATTCTTTTAACACTCACTTTGGTCAATTTATTTGTGCGCTCTGGGGAGCGTATTGCTATTCCTGATGCGGTAGATCCAATGTGTTCGCGTCATGCATGCGAGCATGTGGCACTTTCCTTACAAAAGCTAATACATAAAAATAGCGCAACGGAACTACACAATATCAGCCGTTTTTCACACGTCATCATTATGAGTGATTTTCTCGATGATCCGAATAGTATCATTGAGAAATTCGGTATTTTGTCTGATAAAAATGCGTATGCGCATTTTATTGAAATTTGTGATCCGGCAGAAGAACGTTTTCCATATTCCGGTCGCACAGAATTTATTGATCCCGAAACAGGAACAAAACTTCTAGCTGGCAAAGCTGAAAACTACGCAGACACCTATCATAAACTATACCACGCCCGACGCGCCACCTTGGCAGATTTTGCGCGCAAACATGGTTGGAGTTACCAAATATGCTCGACGGATCGTCCCCTGACTGATGTTATCCTTGGCTTGGCGAATATGATGCGTTCAACCGCCGATTACAGGAGATTCTAGAATATGGCTTTTGGGGCTCCATTATTCTTGATTGGTCTATTGGCATTGCCGGCAATTTGGTGGTTGTTGCGTGTGACACCGCCACTGCCAAGAAAGGAAATTTTTCCTCCTCTCAATTTGTTGCTAAAAATTAAAAATCGGCAGGAAACACCCAATCGCACACCGTGGTGGTTATTGTTTCTACGCCTCGCTATAGCTGCATTTGTTATTATCGCTTTATCTGATCCCATATGGCAGCCGAAACCGGTATTATTTACCAGTAAAGAACCGCTTATTATCATGATTGATAATGGTTGGGCATCTGTTCATAATTGGGATAAGCAGGTTGAAGTTGCTGAAAATCTTCTCGATCAGGCACAAAAGCTCCAGAAAAAAGTATATGTTGTCACAACGGCAAACAGTGTCAATGAAGATATGCGTGCCCTATCGGTTGATGAGGCAAAAAAGCTCTTGGCAAATTTGCAGCCATTGCCCCTTCCAACCGACCGTTTTTCTACTATCAAGAAATTGGTAAGTGCTACAAATAACCAACCAGCCGATATTGCCTTCTTATCAGATGGCTTACAAACGCCGGAAGATGACAATTTCCTAGCGCTTATTGCACAATATCCAACCAATAATATTGTATGGTATCAGGAAAATACTTCGGAGCTGATCGGGATAACCGCTATCAAAAATGAAAATGGCGCCACCACCGTTGACTTGACCCGTTCAACGCCAGCAAATGAAAAAAATCTGACATTAGGTGCCTATGATCGCAAAGGGCGAAGAATAGCCGATACACATGCCCGTTTCGAAGATGGTGAAACAGCCACTATTGCAGCGTTCAACCTACCGTTAGAATTAAAAAATGATGTTACAACAATCAAAATAGATGAGCAGAATGACTCTGCCAGCACCTATCTTATTGATAGCCGTAACCATACATATCGCGTTGCTATATTATCAACTTCACCCAATGAAATGACGCAACCCCTTTTGTCACCACTTTATTATGTGACAAAGGCCTTACAAGGGCATGCTGATCTTGTCATGGCGGGTACAGGCAACTTTTCCAATGATGTCGAAAAATTGTTGGTTCAAAACCCTTCAACATTTATCCTCGGCGATGTTGTCAATATGCCCAAAGATATTGAAACAAAGTTGAAGACTTTCGTGGAAAATGGCGGAACATTGATACGGTTTGCCGGCGACAATCTCGCCAATGCAACGGATGACGATAGTCTTTTGCCGGTACAATTGAGACATGGAGAGAGGCAATTGGGTGGGGTCATGTCGTGGGCATCACCTCAAAAATTAGCACCTTTCACGAAAAACAGCCTGTTTTCCGATATTCCTTTCCCAAATGATGTCACGATTTCCAGACAAATTCTGGCCGAGCCAAGCCCACAATTGTTTGATAGAACACTGCTTAGCCTTGCAGATGGAACACCTCTTATTACCGCTGCTAATATGGGAAAAGGCAAAATCATTTTTGTTCATACATCTGCTGATCCATCGTGGTCATCATTACCACTTTCTGGCTTTTTCGTAGAAATGCTTGAAAAGCTTATTTCGATCAGTTCTCTCACGAATGAAGATGCTACGAAAAATAATGAAAATATCGTTCGTAAACCATGGCGTGTGCTTGATGCGACAGGAACATTGATACCGCCAGAATCTTATGTTTCACCACTCGTTTTGGATGAAAATACACCTGCTTTACCGTCTTATAACCATCCACCTGGATTTTACGGTAGTGAAAACAATTTATATGCTGTCAATTTATTGGATAGCCAGTCAACCCTTCAAAACTTGGCAATCCCCGTTGACCTGAAAAATGTTCATCAAATAAACTATACCAGTGAAACACAATTGCGTTTGGTTGGTCCTCTGTTGGGAATAGCGTTAATTCTGTTTATCCTAGATAGTCTTATTGTTCTTGGAGTGTCACGCTTTTTCGCTAAACATCATAAATTGGTGTCGGTTGTTTTGATGGCAGCAACCTTGGTCGCCCTCATCAATATCAATCAAATCTCGCCATTATATGCGCAAGACCTATCTCCCAATGATAAAGCCATGGTTGAATCAGCGGGTAAAACCCGTCTTGCCTATGTTATCACTGGCAATAATGAGATTGATGATACCAGTAAGACTGGACTTGAATCGCTCAACCAATTCATAAAAACGCGCACAACCATAGATCCGGGACCAGTCGCAGGTCTTGATCTGGATAAAGACGAGCTTGCATTTTATCCGTTAATTTATTGGCCGATTGATGCGACTGCCCCCATGCCAACACAAAAAGCTATCGAAAAAATTGATGCGTTTATGCACCAAGGTGGCGCTGTCTTATTTGATACGCGCGACCAGATGACTGCTGGTATGGATTTAAAAGGTGCAGCAACGCCCAATACACAGAGATTAAGAGATATTCTCGATGGGTTAAACATCCCTGCTCTTGAACAAACGCCGCCAGATCACGTGTTATCACGATCATTTTTCATTATGCCTGATTTTCCCGGACGCTTCCGTGGCTCACCATTATGGATTTCATCATCTGCAATGGGAAGCAATGATAAACGCCCCATTCATGCTGGTGATGGCGTAAGTTCAATTTTAATTACCGCCAATGATTTGGCTGGTGCATGGGCACATGATGGCAAAGGCGCATGGAAATATCCATTAATACCTGACGATCAGATGCAACGGATTTGGGCATTTCGCGGTGGGTTGAATATTGTCATGTATATTTTGACAGGTAATTATAAAGCCGATCAGGTGCATGTTCCTGCTTTATTGGAGCGTTTAGGTCAGGAGCGTGCACAATGAAGCAGTTCATGAGCTTTCAGCCATTATTACCAGTCAATCTGATACTGGTACTTGCAATAATAGCGTTGATTATCATTCTCGTCGGTCTTTTCCTGCGAAGACAGGGATCCGTGCTAAGACTATTGGCATTAGCAGCTCTTGTGCTGGCTTTGGCTAATCCTGTCATGGTTGAAGAGCAGAGAGAACCAATCAAAAGTATTGTTGGCGTTGTTGTTGATAGAAGCCCTAGTCAAAATTATGGTACACGAACACGCGATACTGACGATGCGCTCAATGCGTTAAAAGAAGAATTTAAAAAACATCCTGAATACGAGCCAAGATTTATCGAAGCAGCGTCACAATCTGATATGGCCGTTGGAACAGAAACAAAACTGTTTACACCGTTAAACCAAGCGATTGCAGATGTTCCCCCTGCTCTTTACGCTGGTACTGTTTTAATTACCGATGGACAAGTGCATGACATTGCCAGTGTGTCGGGAAGTGTAATCAATGAAAAACCGATAAATGCATTAATCACTGGTCAGCCTGACGAGTTCGATCGCGAAATTAAATTTGTAGAACCGCCAAGATTTGGCATTACCAACAAAAAAGCAAATATTTCTGTGCTGGTCAACGATAAGGGACACAGCACAAGTGGTGACAAAACCGCTACTGTTTCCATCAAGGTCAATGGTGAAGCCGTTGGTCAATACAATGTCACGATAGGAACGCCCTATCCAATTGAATTAACAATACCTCATGCCGGCAAAAACATTATCGAAGCAGCAACTGAACCTCTTGAAGGCGAACTGACGACTGCCAATAACGAAACGGTTACAGTCATTGAAGGTATTCGACAGAATTTAAGAGTCTTGTTGGTTTCTGGCGAACCGCATAATGGTGAACGTACTTGGCGTGATCTGTTAAAGAGCGATGCCAGCATTGATCTGGTTCATTTTACGATTCTTCGCCCACCGGAAAAATCTGATAACACACCCCTTAGCCAATTATCATTGATTGTATTCCCAACGACAGAGCTTTTTGTCGATAAAATCAATGACTTTGATCTGGTTATTTTTGACCGCTATCAGCATTATGATGTGTTGCCGCTCATCTATTATGATTATGTTGCCGAATATGTGAAAAATGGCGGTGCCTTGCTCATGGCAACGGGTCCCGAATTTGCAGGTGACACATCACTTGCTCAGACACCTTTAATTTCAGCATTGCCAACTTTGCCAAGTGGAGAAATCATTGAAAAACCATTTCGTCCCTCTCTGACAAAGGACGGTATGCGACACCCTGTAACACGGGACTTGGAAACAAAAACCATGAACAGCGGTAATTGGGGCAGATGGATGCGTCAGATCACTGTGGGGGATACATCCAAAAGCACAGTTGTTATGAATGGTGCTGACAATCGCCCCCTCATGTTACTATCCCATATCGGAAAAGGGCGTGTCGGTATGTTATTGTCCGATGAAGGCTGGCTATGGGCACGCGGCTTTGAAGGGGGTGGTCCCTATGCAGCCCTTTATCGCCGCATGGCGCATTGGTTGATGAAAGAACCAGATCTCGAAGAAGAAGCTTTAACGGCAAGCAGCAATGGAAATAACTTGACCATTCGTCGGCAAACAATGGCTGATAAACCTGAAACTGCAACCGTCACATCACCTTCTGGCAAAACGCAGACTGTCACGCTTGAAAAACAGCAGGAAGGCGTATTCGTCGCCAATTTGCCAACCAATGAAGTTGGATTATTCAAGATTACAAATGGCGATAAATTGGCATTAGCCCATATTGGCCCTATGAATTCTCCTGAATATGCCGAACCTATATCGACTGATGAAAAGCTCACACCAGTTGTTTCTGCCTCGGGTGGGCATATAACAAGACTGCATGCCAAGGCATCGGAAAAAATATCAATGCCGGAAATAACACCAATAGACAATAGTGCGCGAACCAAAAACATAAAAGCCGATACGATTGCTTTGTTGAAAGCTGACCAGACCAGACTGGTTAATACTGTGCAATATTCTATTTATACCGGCTTATTGGCACTATTCGTCTGTCTGCTGCTGTTAAGCGGTATGTGGTACAAAGAAGGGCATTAAGAATAATTCTTAACGCATCTATGCCGAACAATACCGCAAGCACTTTGACAGGCTCCATTTTCAAGCTCCAAAGCTAAAAATCGCTTTGGGTTGACTGGAGCTGGCATCGTCATCTGTCCCTCTAAGACGGTTTTAAAACCAAACCGTCTATAATAAGGCTCATCCCCCACCAGTAAAATAAGCCGACAAGCATTTTTCTCAGCTGCTTCTATGGCCAATGCCATTAATTTGCTACCAAGACCAAGACTTTTAAAGTCATTTGCTACCACAATTGGTCCCAGAAGATAACTTGGAACATCGCCTATCCATATCGGTGTCATACGGATAGTGCCAATCACTCGATCACCCAACATTGTTACAAATGATAAATTGGGATCATGCCCACCAACTTCCCTAATAAGGTGGGCAGCACGCGTAAAACGTGCTGGACCAAAAGCTTCAGCATTCAACAGTTCAATTGCCGAAACATGATCTACTTGTTCATTAAAAAATGTAAGTTCCAGAATATCACCGAAATTATCGCCAGATGGCGCCAAAGGAAGCTTAAGCGTAAGCACAGAAGACATAGCCATATTGAAATCCACGAAACAATGAATTGTACAGAAATGTGACAACACAACCTTTCCGGTCATGCAGATCGTTCATCGTCGTTGATTAACAAAAGCCATATTTTTTACTCAACTCAACAAGGTTCTTTAAAATAGTCCAATCGTTTTTACTTCTTTCTTCAATTTAAAACAGAAAAAAAATTAAAAGCAACAGGTCGCTGCAAAATAAAAAGCGATAAAATTTCTTTGATTTTAGAAGTTTCCAAACCTCAAAAATACAATTCAAGCGCACGCAATTGATTCGTTATAGTTAAGGTAAGATTAAAAATTCACGATCTGTCACTGTATTCTCGTGTCGTGGCTAATGAATTTTGTTGCATTTATGAGACACTCATCGAGCAAACATGGCGGTAACAAGGCAAAAACCGTTAAGTTTGATTCAAATCAATGGAAATTTCTGCATAAATAGTTTTGAAAGTAATCAATCACTTCCGTGTGAAACACGCACTGCTTTATTGATTTAGGAGATTTAATATGAAGAAATTGATCGGTAGCAGCCTTGTTGCCATCGCAGCAGCACTCAGCTTCTCAGGTTCAGCTTCGGCTGCCGATGTCCAGAGCGCTCAACCAGTTGTTCAAGAGGCTCAAAGCCCATGGCAGATTCGTGTTCGTGCTCTTGGGGTTGTTCCTCGCGATAAAGGTCGTGTTCATCACGTTCCTGGTTCAGAAATGGACTTCTCAAGCACAGTCGTTCCTGAACTCGACATCACCTATTACTTCACAAACAACATTGCTGCTGAATTGATCTTGGGCACAACCTATTCTTCAATTGACGGCCGTGGTTCACTCGCAGGTATCGGTAAAATCGGCAAAACATTCATCTTGCCTCCTACCCTTACATTGCAATACCACTTCACCGATTTTGGTGCATTCAAGCCATATGTTGGTGCTGGTGTAAACTACACAATCTTCTACAACCAAGATGGTAACGGCGCTGATCGTGGCAGCGGCAGACGCATCACAGGTCTCGACATTGACAACACATGGGGCGGCGCTCTTCAAGTTGGTTTCGACTATATGCTCGACCAACATTGGGGCTTCAACTTTGACGTTAAGAAACTCTACTTGCGTCCAGACTTCAGTGCTAAGCTCAATGGCGACAAGATCAGTGGTAAAGCCGATCTTGATCCATGGTTGATCGGTGCTGGTGTAACATACCGCTTCTAATAAAGCCAAAGGGGGCTTTAAAGGTAAATTGAGGGGGCTTGATTTACCTCACAAAAAAGGACGCTATAGCAGCGTCCTTTTTTTGTTGCCATTTTTTCGTGTTTCTTTATGCTCTGCGCTATGTTTCAACTGGCACACATATCTGACGTTCATCTGTCACCATTACCGGAACCGACAATCGGCGAATTGTTGGGAAAACGGTTAACTGGCTATATCAATTGGAAAAAAAACCGGAAAGGTCAGCTCGGTACCGATACACTTGATGCGTTAATGCAAAGCATTAAATTGAAACAGCCCAATCATTTGGCAATTTCGGGTGATTTGGTCAATCTGTCTTTAACAAAAGAATTTGAACAAGCAAAAGATTGGTTACTACGACAAGGAACTGGGCGAGATATCACGCTGACTTTCGGTAATCATGATGCTTATGTAGGCGGAGCCTTTAAAAAAGCCTGCAATACGTTTCGTCCTTGGGTAACGGGTGATGAGCCGCATGCTTGGAGTGGTATTTTCCCATTCATGCGCATTCGCGATAATGTTGCTATTATTTCAGTCTCGTCTGCTGTCGCTACTTTGCCGTTTTTGGCAACAGGTTATTTTGATAGCGCACAAGCCCACCATCTCGCCGACTTGTTGGAAGAAGCAGCCGAAAGCAAACTATTTCGCGTTGTTATGATCCATCATCCGCCTATTCATGGCGCCACATCATGGTACAAAAAACTTTGGGGCATTGATCGGTTTCAGAAAGTCATCAAAAAGCATGGTGCTGAATTGATTTTACATGGGCACACACACATCCCCTCACTCAATCACATTGAGGTCAAAAATAGAAGAATTCCGGTGGTTGGTGTGGCCTCGGCATCTCAAGCATTTGATGGGCGCAAGCCAGCGGCAAACTATAACTGGTTTTCCATTGAAAAAAACGGCGATAATTGGCAATGCCAATTACAAAGGTACACAATTATTAACGAAAAGAACGAGATCAATTGTACCGAACAATGCCAGCTTTTTTAATAATTTCGTTGAGAGAACCAATCTGCAATTAATCCAACAAAAAGGCTGCCTAAAATAATAGGCAGCCTTTCTTTCTAACACTTCACTATCATGTCAGCTTAAATATTTAAGCGATTAACAGCGGAAACAATGGCAGAAAGTGATGCTGTTGCAATATTTTCATCAATGGAAACACCAAAGATCTTTCCTTCAGGATAGGCTATTTCCATATAGCAAATTGCTTTGGCGTCAGAGCCTTGTTGCAATGAATGCTCTGAATAATCAACGACAGAGAGTTTCTTTCCGATATATTTGGAAAGCGCATCAATAAAACCATCAACCAGCCCTGTTCCCTCGCCTGTTATATCACGGGTTACACCATGATCTGTTATCTCTGCACTAACAGTTACACGCCCTTTGGCGGATGGATTTGTTGTTGTTTTATAATCCTTGAAGCCAAATCGTGCCGATTTATGGTCGACATAGGTATTGATAAATTCATCATAAATGCGTTTTGGTGGCAGTTCTTTACCTTCGCTATCTGTAATATGCTGAATAATATCGCGAAATTCGATTTGCATATTCCGTGGTAAGTTAAGGCCGTAATCCTGCTGCAAAATATAGGCAATGCCGCCCTTACCCGATTGCGAATTGATACGGATAATGGCTTCATAAGAACGTCCGACATCACGTGGATCTATAGGAAGATATGGCACTTCCCATAAAGACTTGTTCGATGTCTTCATTGCTTTCATTCCCTTATTGATCGCATCCTGATGCGAACCGGAAAATGCAGTATAAACCAATTCTCCAACATATGGGTGACGCTCGGGAATTAGCAACTGGTTGCAATATTCATAAACTTCCTTGATCTTCTCAATATTCGAACAATCAAGCTCGGGATCGACACCTTGCGTAAATATATTCAATGCCAATGTGACAATGTCGACATTACCAGTTCTTTCACCATTGCCAAACAATGTCCCTTCAACACGATCAGCACCAGCAAGCAACCCCAATTCAGTCGCGGCAATGCCACAACCACGGTCATTATGCGGGTGCAATGAGATAAGAACACTGTCTCGCCGATCAATATTACGTCCCATCCATTCAATTTGATCGGCGTAAATATTAGGGGTAGACATTTCGACAGTCGACGGCAGATTCAATATCATTTTATTGTCAGGCGTCGGATTGATAATTTCAATCACGGCATTCGATATTTCCAAGGCAACTTCCAGTTCGGTGCCAGTAAAGCTTTCTGGCGAATACTCAAATCGGTAATCTTTGCCCGCTTTGCTTGCCATATCCATAACCATCTTTGCGCCATCGGTTGCGATACGCTTGACGCCGGCTACATCCTTGGCAAAAACAACGCGGCGCTGCAATTCGCTGGTAGAATTATAAAAATGAACAATCGGGTGATTTGCTCCATCGAGCGCTTCAAATGTACGCGTAATCAATTCAGGGCGGCACTGTACCAAAACCTGCAAGCTCACATATTCAGGCACATTGCCTTGTTCAATACACCAACGCGCAAAATCGAAGTCTGTTTGGGAGGCCGAAGGGAAACCGATCTCTATTTCTGGAAATCCCATTTCCAAAAGCAAACGAAACATTCTTTCTTTGCGATCCTGCCCCATCGGGTCGATCAATGCCTGATTTCCGTCGCGCAAATCAACAGAACACCAAATAGGTGCCTTTTCTATCTGTTTGTCAGGCCAAGTACGATCCTTAAGATCAACTTTCGGATAAGGTTGATATTTTTCAGCAGCCAGCGGCATACCCGGATTTGTTTTTTGGGAAGCGAATGTATTCATCGAAATTTGCTCTTCTAAAGATGACCGATAAAATCAGTTTGTTACATGAAATATAATCTGCAAGAGGAGCATTCACGCCGGTAGGCTACGACTACCGAGCGCCCCTCACCGGACCCGGTAGCCGCAAGTAAGGTCGAGAAGAAGTGCATGACCATAGTTGATCGAAAAGCCTACATTTGAAATGTAGCTATCCATTGTCGATATGTTTTCGTTGGTCATGTTCATAATAGTGCTGATATTGCATATCATTGTGACACACGCAAATGAATTTATCCCGTAATCACCAACTGTTGTTTATTTCATAATAGAATGTCGAAGCTCATTTAATAATAAAGCTGTTTTCATATCATTGATAATATTATTATCGAGAAGTTCAAAAGCATCGGTTATATTTTTCTCTATAACTTCGATACTCTCCCCTTCTTGAATCAACCCACCACCACGGCTGAATTTGTCATCGGGACAATAGTCTGCCAGAAATAACGACAATTGTTCTGTTGAGAAGCCTGGCGTCGTAAAGCCTCTAAAAGCCAATGTCAGATTATGGACATGATAGCCCAACTCTTCTCTCGCCTCTCTTAAAACAGCTTGTTCATCGGTTTCTCCTGCATCAATCAGTCCCGCGCATGCCTCCAATATCGACATTTGCCCGCTAACAAGATAGGCAGGCGCCCGAAATTGCTTAATCAAAAGAACGGTTTTGCGTTCCTTGTCATAAGGCAATACGGCGACTGCCGGACGATTATGGTATGTTTCACGCCGCTGCTTACTCCAACGACCATCATGTTCTTGCTGCTCAAACGAAACATCAGTGAGCTTTGTCCAATTATCGGAAAGTGTGGTTTGTTGCAGGTTTCTGATCTTTACCATGATAACCTCACGCGATAGGAACCGCTGTTGTACCCAATGGTAGTTTGGCTTCTTCTTCCGGCTCTATATGAATAACTATTCGGGCATTTTCTATTTCTACTTTCAAGGCATCTTCAATTCTATCACAAATGGCATGGGCATCTCCCACACTCATTGCCGAAGAAACAACCAAATGGAATTCAATGAATGTAACCTGCCCTGCAACTCTTGTTTTTAGGTCATGAGCCTCTATCGCTCCGGCCGCATGGGATGAAATAATATCACGAATGCGCATTGTTTCTTCAAGTTCGACACCGACATCCATCAACCCTTGAACCGAGCTATTGATAACCTTCCAACCTTGCCAAAGAATATTGATCGCAACAATAATCGCCAAAACAGGATCTAAAATTGCCCAACCTGTAAGAATTGTTGCTAACAACCCCACCAGCACCCCAAATGACGTAAAGACATCGGTCAACAGATGAAGTCCGTCTGCCTTAAGTGCCGGTGAACGGGAAATTTTACCTTGCCGCAGCAATAAGAGCGCCCAGACCGCGTTGATTACGCCAGCGAGAAGATTGATTCCCAACCCCATTCCAGGTTGGTCTGGCAAATGTGCAGCACTTAATGCTGACCATGATTCTCGTAAAATCATAATGGCAGCAACAAAAATCATAGCCCCTTCAAACACAGCAGAAAAATACTCTGCTTTATGGTGCCCAAAAGGATGATCCCTGTCGGCAGGTTTCATGCTGATTTTAATAGCCCACCACGCTGCAATCGAAGCAATAACATTTACAATGGATTCCAATGCGTCTGAATAAAGCGCAACGGAATCCGTAATGTAATAGGCAAGATATTTAAGCAAAAATACAATAAGGGCGATCGGAATAGACCAAATCGCCAATCTTTTCACCCTTAAGTTTTCTTCCATTGTCAATTAACCTTTTTCCCCAGTTTGGAAACAACATTTTCAATCATGCGCATTCCGGCATCACCTCCGAGCGTCATAATCGATTCGGGGTGGAATTGTACCGCAGCAATAGATTCTTTCTTATGCTCAATTCCCATAATTATGCCATCAGCAGTTTTAGCTGTAATAATAAAATCTGAAGGTAAATGGTCGGAATCTGCGTAAATCGAATGATAGCGCCCAACTGTAATTTCCGCCGGCAAACCATTAAAAACAGTTCCAGCCTCAACTATATTGATCCGTGACGGCTTACCATGCATCGGCAATTCCAATTGACGCAAAACCCCACCAAAAGATTCAACCAGTGCTTGTAACCCAAGGCAAACACCAAAAATCGGAATATTGCGCTTTCTGGCTTTGGCGATCGTGTCATTACAATTAAAATCTTTCGGTGTACCGGGTCCAGGCGATAAAACAACAAGGTCGGGATTAAGCTCATCAAACACTTTTTCTGCAATGGGAGAGCGTAGCGTCGTTACATTTGCGCCAGTTTGTCTAAAATAATTGGCAAGCGTGTGAACGAAAGAATCTTCATGATCAACCAATAAAATTGAACGTCCCAGACCAACTTTTTCCGGTTGGATATCAGGTTCATCAGCGGAATTTCTCCCACTATCACGGATAGCCGCAATCATCGCTGAAGCCTTCAACTCGGTTTCTGCTTCTTCATCTTCAGGATTGGAATCAAATAACAATGTGGCACCTGCGCGAACAGAAGCAATGCCGTCCTTAATGCGCACTGTCCGCAAGGTAAGACCGGTATTCATATCACCATTGAAAAATATCATACCAACAGCACCGGCATACCAAGCTCTCGGGCTTTTCTCATGATTTTCAATAAACCGCATCGCCCATAGTTTTGGTGCGCCCGTAACTGTTACAGCCCATGCGTGAGAAAGAAACGCATCAAATGCGTCTAAACCAGCGCGCAAACGCCCCTCAATATGATCAACTGTATGAATTAGGCGCGAATACATTTCAATTTGCCGGCGCCCGATAACGCGAACAGACCCAGCTTCACATACGCGACTTTTGTCATTCCGATCAACATCCGAACACATGGTCAATTCGGATTCTTCTTTTTTTGAATTCAACAATTTCAAGATCTGTTCAGAATCGGAAATTGCATCCTCGCCGCGCTTGATCGTTCCCGAAATTGGGCAAGTTTCCACCCGTCGTCCGGTAACCCGTACAAACATTTCAGGAGAAGCTCCAACAAGATATTCCTGCTCACCCAAATTGATAAAAAATGAATATGGCGACGGGTTAGTAAGTTTCAAACGTCGACTAATGTCCGATGGTTTACGAGGACAACTTTCAAAAAAAGTTTGCCCAGGAACCACTTCAAATAAATCGCCGCGTTTGAAGCTTTCTTTTGCCTTACGCACAAGTTCGGCATATTCGCCACGTTTATATTCACCATTTGGCGGTGTTACAGTTGATGGTTTAAAGGCAACTTCGTGACTTTCACGCGGTATATTTCCAGTATCTTTACCTGCATAGGCAAAATCATAATAATCTATCCATGCGCTAGCAGAATAATGGTCAGCAATTAATATTGAGTCTGGCAAATATAATATCAGATCACGTTGATCGTCCGGCCGTTTAATTTTGAAATCTATAGGTTCAAACTGGAAAGCCAGATCATACCCAAATGCGCCATAAAGTCCGAGCTTATTATCTGTTGTAGAAAAGAACAAATCAACGATCGCACGCAACACAGTAAAAACCGATGGCATACGTGACCGTTCTTCTTCAGAAAAAATAGTTTCACTTTCTTTTACTTTTACTCGTAAGAGATTTAACTTTTTTTCAACAACAATAACTTCTGGTAATACTGTAACAACACTTATAATAGCTTCGAGCAAAACTTCGCCACGTTTTGTCAAAGCCTCTATTTTCACGTTACGCCCTTGCGTGGTGATAACCACAGGTGGGTCTATAATGCCGGAGTCCCAACGCGTATAGCGACCAGGATATTCATAATTTGATGAAAAAATTGCACCACGGTGACTATCAAGGTCATCAATAAGTTTATCAATTGCACCTTCATACGCAATTTTTTTGCGCCGGCGTGTAACCGATATACCGCCCTTGGTAATGTAATCAAGCCCGTTTGCCATTGCCATTTCTGTCATTTTAAAACTCCGTTATCCTTGTTGTTCGTGACGAATGCCAGCGCGGAGTATAGAAAAAGGCCGCCCGGTTTTCCGTCGCGGCCTTCGCAAATTTTTGCACAAAATGTCCCATTGAGCCGCTATGAACGACCGCACCACCAAGCAGAGAATGAGCATTTGTACATCATGGTTTGCTTTTAGCCTTTTGCCCTCTTTGTTGCAATAGCAAAAATTAACGCAAATGGATCTATTCTTGCGATTCATTGCAAAAGGCAAATAACCGATAGATCAAAATAACTTAAAATGAGTATTTATAAGAATAATAAAAGAAAAGTCCGGGCATTGGGGACCCGGACTTTTCCCCCCTATCCGATCAAGGGGAATACAGGCGCAGGAAATAGCGGGGGACCTAACGACCTGTAACCGTTTAAAGAAAACTAAGTTCTTTATGTTCGGTAAGCAGTAATATATATCATCATTCGTAATAGTCAACTAATTTTACAACCTTAGGTTTATTTTTTTAAAGTATACTTCCCCATAAAGTTTTTCTTGCCCGAATATAGAGTTCTTTATTTCTTTTAGTGACTATTTCGTTATTATATTGACCATTCGGTAAACAAATACTCAAATTTATCTTACCAGATGATTTTCTTGGTTGGCTAAGTACTCTAAAATAATGATGATTAACTTCGTTTTTTGATAATGAAATATAAAAATACTTTTCATCTTCAAACGGAACTTCGGCTTGTTTGGTCATTCTATGGGTGCGTGTCCGTTCCACCCTTTGCGAAAAATGACACCAATTGGGTTCCGGTAACGGGCATTTAAGGGCATGTGGGCATGGTGCTACAAGAAATGCGCCTTGCGCTAAAAGCCTATCACGCTGCTCCATTAAACGTTTCCAGCCAGCAGGTGTTCCTGGTTCTATTAACACTAGAACTGAGCCTGTCTTTGTCCATAGCTCGTCAACCAATTTATTTCTGGTCACTGATTCGAGTTCATCCAAAACATAAGACAACGTTACGAGATCAGCTTTTTCTAAATCCAACATTGCTATGTCTTTAATATTGGCATTTTTCCAAACAGGCGAAAACTCTAGCACTTGGGAGGCAAGGTTTTTGCCAACCTCCATAATCTCATCACTTTGTTCTACTAGGGTAGCTTGCTCTATTGATGGAAATACCTCACTCGCCGCCAATAGTGCAGTTGCCGGCCCTGCCCCGACATCGAGCTGACTCTTCGGCGAAAAATCTGGCATTATTTCGAGAGTAGATTTGATTGCTGCGGTAACCGTTGCAAAAGTTGCAGGAAAGCGCGCTGCCATATAGGCAAGCGCCGCAATTTTGGAATTGAGATGCATTTGCCCATCACGCAATTCAGCCCTGTAACGGGTGGTAAGCCGCTCACTGGCCTTTCCAAGTTCGGATAAACTCGTTTCGTGAAAGAATTGGTTAATAACATTTTGTATATTAGCGGGAAGCTGCATTATCTAATCCTGTTTTAAGGCTTTTATCATGAAGCTTATTTCATTCTTTATAGAAATAGTCTAACTCGTTAATAGGCAAAATTTGTAGCAATTCAGGAGATGCAGACAATCGTGTCTGGTGTTTTAAAAAAAATAGTGGTGTTGCTGACTACTTTGTTTCTCTCGTCCTTCGCTGCATTGGGAAATGAGCCTCAGTCATGCCGACAAATACGCTTTGCCGATACGGGCTGGACAGATATTTCTGCAACAACAGGTGTAGCAGTAACTTTGCTTAAGGCACTCGGCTATGAACCAGACACAAAAATTCTGTCTGTGCCTGTTACCTACGCATCTCTTTCAAGCGGTGACATTGATATATTCCTTGGCTATTGGAACCCGTCTATGACGCCGGATTTGCAACCCTACTTAAATGATGGCAGCGTAGAGCTTTTACGTTATAATCTGACTGGCGCGAAATATACACTTGCGGTACCGCAATTTGCCTATGATGCAGGGTTAAGGACATTTGACGATATCAGCCGTTTTGGCGCAGATCTTAAATATTCCATTTATGGGGTAGAGCCAGGCAATGATGGAAATCGTGTGATTCTGTCAATGTTGCATGACAAGGCTTATGGACTAGACAATTTCCATATTGTTGAAACATCTGAACAAGCCATGCTTGCCGAAGTTGAAGCACGTATCAAAGAAAAAAAGCCTATCGTGTTTCTTGGGTGGGAACCACACCCGATGAATATGGATTTTAAAATTGCCTATTTATCTGGTGGCGATAAATATTTTGGTTCCAATTTTGGTAGCGCTAAAGTTGGCACAAATATACGCAAAGGTTATCGCCAAGAATGCCAGAATGTCGGACAATTTTTAGATAATCTGGTTTTTACTGTGCCGATGGAAAACCAGCTTATGAGTGCGATCATTGACAAAGGTCTTGATCCTGAACATACCGCACGACAATGGTTGCAAGCAAATCCTGAAATTTATAAATCATGGCTTGTCAATGTAAAAACCTTTGACGGGAAAGATGCCGTTGAAGCAGTCAATATTGCTTTGGGGTCACAGGATCCGCAAACTCTATCGTCCTATAAAATTCCGGTCGGTAAAACTGCCAATACAATTGTAGAATGGCTAAAAAACCATTGTAGTTTATTTTTTGCTACCGTGAGATTTGGTTTGGATACCCTGCTCAACAGCACGTTGTCCATCTTATTGTGGCCAAGCCCAATAGTGCTCATTGTATTTTTAAGTTTCCTTGCATGGTTTAATCAGCGTAATTGGCGTGTTGTGCTATTAACCGCATTAGGCTTTCTATTCGTTATAAATCAGGGCTATTGGGTTGATACGATGGAAACCCTAACACTCCTGTTCTGGTCATGTATTTTATGCATGGGCATTGGTGTACCAGTCGGTATAGCCTGTGCGCACCGACCAAGGATCTATCGGGCAATTCAGCCAATTCTCGACCTTATGCAGACATTGCCAACCTTTGTTTATCTTATCCCTGCCATTATATTTTTCCGTATTGGCATGGTGCCGGGATTAATAGCAACAATTGTTTTTGTGCTGCCTGCCCCCATACGCTTGACCCAACAAGGCATCGTATCAACCCCCAAATCATTGATAGAAGCCGGTAAAGCCTTTGGTAGCAACCGGCGTCAAATATTATGGAAAATCGAGTTTCCACATGCCATGCCCGAAATTCGTGCTGGCATGACACAAACCATTATGCTCTCTCTTTCAATGGTTGTCATTGCAGCGACAGTGGGTGGCAATGGTCTAGGCGTCAAGGTTTATCGCGCCTTACAGCAACATGATGCTGCCATGGGATTTGAAGCCGGTTGCGTTATTGTCGTCGTGGCAATTGTTTTGGATCGTCTATTCCGCCCCGGAAAGGTGCGTTAAATGGCTAGGGTAATCATTGATCGTGTCAGCGTAGTATTCGGAGCCAAAAAACAGGAAGCTTTAGCGCTTGCCCAGCAAGGGGCTTCACGCGCAGAAATTAAAAACGCAACCAATACGGTACTCGGGGTACATGAGTGCAGTTTAGAAATTTCAGAGGGTGAAACGCTTGTTCTCATGGGGTTATCTGGATCAGGAAAATCAACATTACTGAGAACCATCAATCGCCTTATCAAACCGATAGAAGGCTCAATCTATGTCGGAAATATCGGACAAGAGATTGATGTAACAAATGCAACCTCGGAAAATTTGCGATTTCTTCGTACCCGTCTTATCTCAATGGTATTTCAGCAATTCTGTTTGTTTCCTTGGCGAACAGTAGCGGACAATATTGGATTTGGGTTGGAAGTTGCCGGTTTTTCAAAAAAAGAACGGCAACTTATTATTGATGAACAACTGGATATTGTTGGACTGCGCGAATGGGCAAACCGCATGGTCACTGAATTATCAGGCGGTATGCAACAACGCATCGGGCTTGCCCGTGCCTTTGCGACAGGCGCGCCGGTTTTGTTGATGGACGAGCCATTTTCTGCGCTTGATCCACTTATTCGCAATCACCTGCAAGATGAACTTTTACAATTGCAACAACGGCTCAATAAAACATTGATTTTTGTTAGCCACGACCTTGATGAAGCAATCAAAATGGGCAATCGTATTGCCATTATGGAAGACGGAAGAATATTGCAATGCGGAAGCCCGCAGGAAATTGTTCTCTCACCCGCCAATGACCATGTGGCAAAATTTGTGCGTCATATAAATCCTTTAAGTTTTTTAACAGCACGACATATCATGCGCCCTTTAAACTACGATAATTCCAATATCTCAGTTGCAGCCATGGCCAAACCAGAAACCAGCTTGCCCGATTTAATCAGTGCGTGCGATAAAAAAAGAGGCGCTATTGGGGTGGTTGAAAACGGTCGCGTAATCGGCTTAATCACGCATGATGATATTATCCATCATTTGGCAGAACATCAGAAACGATAAATATTAATATGGATTTGAATATAATAACTATTAGTGACGCTGATGATCCACGTTTGGCGTCATATCGTGATATTCGTGAAAAGGATCTCGTTGGACGAGATAAACATTTTATCGCAGAAGGAAAAGTTGTTCTCGCTAATTTATTAAAATCAAATCGTTTCTCTGCACAGTCCTTGCTTGTTGTTGCCGGTCGTCTTTTAGGCCTAATGCCGTTGCTTATGCAAACACAACCAACTTGCCCTATTTATTGTGTTCCGCAAAAGATAATGGATACAATTGCTGGTTTTCATGTTCACCGCGGAATATTGGGCGTTGGAGAACGAATTCAGGTCCCTGATCTAACACAATTTTTAGAAACCCTACCAGAACAGGCTGTTATTCCTGTGTTGTGCGGTATTTCCAACCACGACAATATGGGCGCGATTTTCAGAAATGCTGCCGCTTTTGCTGCTGACGGTGTCATTCTTGACAAAACCTGCTGCGATCCTTTGTATCGGAAAGCTATTCGCGTTTCTGTTGGGGCTGCGTTAAAAACCCCTTATACACAAGGTGAAGATATCAAAACGATATTACGTGCGCTGCAACAACATCATTTTCATATTTTTGCTCTGTCACCCTCGGCACCCAATTATTTGAAAGATGCTAAGGTTGAAGACAGAGTGGCCTTGCTGTTTGGAACAGAAGGCGATGGCCTGCCCGAATTTATCCTGCGTGATTTTGAAACATTACGCATTCCCATCGCCTATGATTTTGACAGCCTGAACGTTGCTACTGCAACGGGTCTAACGCTTGCGCATTTTGCAAATCCCGACAAGCTAAATTAATCACGAGTGTGCCCTATAGCTTACACCACCAAAAGAACAGAATATAACTGGATATACTTCTCTATATAGAAAACCCATATGCGCTGAAGCGCCTACCCCAGCCAGCTTTAACGGGGCTACCAAAATCGTAGTGAGATTTTTCAAAAGTTGTTTCAGCGTAGCTACTCAATCAATTGCTAATTTGCCGCAATCAACCAATCTGGCGCAGTCAATTATGTCAACTAAAGCGAAAACCCTAACCAAATATATCGACCGCTATAACAGAAGCCATATCTGTCGTAGATATATCCAACTAGACTTAAAACTTAAGCGGCTGAAATCGTATTCAAATTTTCCAAAAGTTGTTTCAACATGGCTTCTGCTTGTGGTGCGCGTTCAGAATGCGTAATAAAACCGCCACCTAAAACACGTGCGTCATTGCCTTCCCCGTCATAAAGCACACAAGCCTGCCCTGGTGCTACGCCGGTTTCACCTTCAAGAAGCTCAACAGAAAATCTATTTTGCTCATAACGAAGAATAGCTGGACGCGGTGGGCGTGTAGAACGAACTTTCGCAGCAACTTCCAAGCCCTCTTCTGGAAAATTATCCAGATCTTCATCGCCTAACCAATTTGCATCGCGCAAAAACAATTTGTGTGTTTCCAACGCCTCACGTGGACCAACAACGACACGTGCATTTTCAGCATCAAGATAGACAACATAAAGAGCACCACCCGTTGCCACACCTATTCCACGACGCTGCCCAATTGTATAGTTCAATATACCGTTATGGCGCCCCAAAATACGCCCATCAATGTGAACGATATCACCAGGGTTCGCTGCTTCTGGCCGCAATTTTGCAATAACGTCGGTATATTTTCCCTGTGGTACAAAACAGATATCTTGACTATCGTGCTTGTCGGCGACTACCAGCCCCATTTCTGCGGCCAACTCTCTTACACGCGGTTTTGACAAATCACCTAATGGAAAGCGTAGATAGTCGATTTGTTCTTGCGTTGTCGCAAAAAGAAAATAACTTTGATCCCTATCCGCATCAACTGGACGATACATAGCGCGATGAACACCATTTTGACGGCTGCGTATATAATGTCCCGTTGCCAATGCATCGGCACCAAGATCACGAGCAGTTGCTAAAAGATCAGCAAACTTTACAGTCTGGTTACAAGCGACACATGGAATTGGTGTTTCGCCATGCGCATAACTTTCAGCAAATGGGTTGATAACAGCTTCACGAAACCGCGCTTCATAATCCAGCACATAATGCGGTATCCCGAGTGTTTCTGAAACACGACGGGCATCTTCAATATCCTGCCCCGCACAACACGAACCAACACGATGGGTTGCAGCCCCATGGTCATAAAGTTGCAGCGTTACGCCTACAACATCATAGCCTTCTTTTTTCAACAGTCCTGCAACGACAGAGGAATCAACACCACCTGACATAGCAACCACTACTCTGGTATCCTCAGGACGACGCGGAAGATCAAGACTGTTGAGAGACATAAGTTCACCTTCTATCCAAATGACAGACATTCCCCGTAATTTTGTCCGGTAATTGTATATTGTCTTCAATGAGAGACAATACAACCGTCAAAAGAAAAATTAAATGCAAAACGAAGCGATATCGTCATATATGCATGGATGAGTTTATAAAAAAAAACAAAAAAAATAAAGTGGTGTTTCTGTTTCAAGTTTTCAAAACTCCGTACTTTACAGATAACACACTGTTTTAATTATGTTTTATTCGACGAATTGCAAAAATCGCGCGCAAAAGTGTTAACAGTCCCTTTAGACCTATTTAGTTATTTTTTAAAGCTCAGCGGTTATGGTCATGTCAGGTCCTTGAATAAGAGTAGAGAGTACAATGACCGAATTAGTAAGAACACGCGTAAAATATGTTATCGGCCCGGATGGGAGCCCACTCACGATTACCGACCTACCGCCTACAAATACTAGGCGTTGGGTGATACGTCGCAAAGCGGAAGTTGTTGCGGCTGTAAGAGGCGGACTGCTCAGCTTGGATGAAGCTTGCCAACGTTATACCCTAACAGTGGAGGAGTTTCTTTCCTGGCAGTGTTCGATAGACGAGCATGGTTTGGCAGGATTGCGTACCACACGCATTCAGCAATACAGACACTGATCGTCGCTCGATCATTTCCGTACCCAATATATATTATTAAACAACCGTTCCTTTCACCAAAGGAGCGGTTGTTTTATATTTGGGAAAAACAAATAATAAAAAATGGCCGGAAACCCGACCATTCACCTAACCCGACCACTTACCTAATGCTTTATTTGTCTAAACAAATTCGCATACAATGCGATCGTTCAATTTCTAAACGTTACCAATCAATTTTTAAACGGTAACGTTCACTACCGATTGATAGATATATCAACCGATCATAGAACGGCGTTGCACAAAATCTATATCGCTATCAGTAATGGCTTTACCATCGCGTTCTTCAATAGCTTGTGCGCGTTGAAGTTCTGCTTCAAATTCATGCAATACCATTTCCGCTGAAGCTTTCTGGATTTGAAGATCCCTAATTGAGTTCATCAAATTTTCGCGGCGTTGACGAGCTGCACGTGCAAATGTCGGGTAAGCAAAATGATTGATGTCTGTGATGCCAGATTTACGCTCTTCGTTAACAATCTGCGCTTCAAGCTCGCTTGTCATACGTTCAAACTCGCCCATCATCATATCAAGCTGGGAAATCTGGCGGCGTTTTTCCCGCACTTGAAACATTTTTAACCGAACCACACTTTCACGCGGCTTCATACGCAGTACTCCCTACTCCGTGAACAATACACGTTCACGCCATGATACTCATTACTCAAAACCGCTATCAGAAACACGCCCCGTTTCGTCTCCAAAAAATAGTACCAACAAAACTTAACCCAAACAGCTTAACAACAGCTGCAATCAGGCAACAAACAACCCGTTGGTAACCATTTATTTACGGTCTTCTCACACTATAGGCAAAGAGGCTTAAAGCTCGGTAAACAAAACGACAGTTTTTAAACTAAAAACTATGAGTCGAAAGAGTCACTTACAAGTGTTTCTTAAAGTAAAAATTAAGCATTTCTATTAGGATTTTATCTGCTAGAATCAAGGGAATGTCAGTTTTTTTTAATTAATTTTCATTAACATCTTGCCAACAAGAATCATATTTTGTTAACCATTCTGGTGCAAACTGGAGATAGAGGCAACGAACTGTTCTGCGTGCTGCCGGGCTGTAAAATTAAACCTTGATTAAAGGCATGATTTTACGCTGTTTTTAGAGATTAACCATGCAGCTGCAAAAGCAGTTGTTTGTTATAGACCACGGTTTCGCCTGATTCGGGCGCCGGAAAGGGGATATTCGAATGCGCGTATTACTGATTGAAGACGACAGCGCAACAGCAACAAGTATTGAATTAATGCTGAAGTCGGAAAACTTTAATGTTTACACAACAGATCTCGGGGAAGAAGGCGTAGATCTGGGCAAACTCTATGATTACGACATCATTTTGCTTGACCTTAATCTACCAGATATGTCGGGATATGAGGTATTACGTACATTACGTCTGTCCAAGGTAAAAACACCTATCCTTATCCTTTCCGGTATGGGTGGTATCGAAGACAAGGTACGTGGTCTTGGGTTTGGCGCCGATGACTATATGACAAAGCCATTCCATAAAGACGAACTGATTGCTCGCATTCACGCAATTGTCCGCCGTTCTAAAGGACATGCTCAATCAATTATCGCAACTGGCGATCTCATTGTTAATCTTGACGCGAAAACAGTTGAGATTGGTGGCCATCCAGTTCACTTAACTGGCAAAGAATATCAGATGCTTGAGCTTTTATCACTTCGTAAAGGCACCACACTGACAAAAGAAATGTTCCTTAACCACCTTTATGGCGGCATGGACGAACCAGAATTAAAAATTATCGACGTTTTCATTTGCAAATTGCGCAAAAAACTCGACGCTGTTTCTGGTGGTATTAATTACATTGAAACAGTATGGGGTCGCGGTTATGTATTGCGCGAACCAATGGGCGAAGAACTTCGCGAAACAGCTTAAAAATAGCTTTTCAATAATTGAAAAAAGGCTCGATGGTTTTATGTCATCGAGCCTTTTTTATGGTCATTGAATGGAAATATCCAATCGTGATTTTATTATCTAAATGCAACCGTCTGTTATAATGACGATTGCTTTATCTCATGAAATAACAAATATTCATGCAGGCGGTGAAATCAGCTAAACTATTGCGACCGATCAACTTGTAAAATCCTGTTTCGTTCAAAAACAAAATTACTTAGTGTTATCGGTCACACCAGCACTAGAGTGGTTGACCAGCCGTAAAAGTTATTACCTCTGGCAATGCCTGAATTGCGATAGGCATATTACTCAACTGTGACAATAACAGAGTATAATATGGCTGAATTGCATGGGCATCGATTGGTTCAGATGGTGTCTGACCATTATAAAGTTCCAGGAATTTTGGTGGAACACGTAACATTTTCCCACTTACTTTAAGTTGGAAATTACGTTTGCCATTTTCTTCGCGAATAGAAACATAAATATCACCACCGCGCGGAATTGAAGCATTTGCAATCAGAACAAGATTGAGCAGCAGTTTAACTTCATTTTTGGGCAAAAGAAGCCGCGGCGCCTGCCAATCCAAATTGGCTTTTTCGTTCTGCATAAAGTTCTTTGCGACACTTTCTGCGTCACCACTGTCAATTTCACTACCAGCAGAACCAGCTGCGCCAAAGGCTATGCGTGCAAATTGTAAACGTGCTGATGCGTTTACTGCCGACATACGAATCAATTGCAGTGCATCTTCTTCTGCACCGCCTTCATCGAAAAGTTCTATACCATTATTGATAGCGCCCACCGGAGAAATCAGATCATGACAGATACGGCTGCATAGCAAAGCGGCGAGATCTGCAGGGCTTAAAGTAACGGCAAGCGTCATAATATGTTTATCTCCAAAATTATTAACCGACGCATATACTGGCTTTAAACCCTTAATTTTTCATGGACACGTGGACAAATTGTGATGAAAGAAAGTTGCCTTTATTGAACTTTTTTTAACAATTTAAATAGTTTTGCCAGTTAGCATACGATCGAATCGGATCAAAAAACCAATAGATCCAGTTATAAAGTGACTAAAAAGGTGAAACATATGACACGTTCCATCCGTACTCACTGGCGTATAGTATCGGCATTCTTCACGTTAATACTTCTTATTAATGTCGGATTGGTGATCTCTGACGCACAAGCAGCCCCACAACAGGACGGTCGTTTCTCCTCACAGGAAATTATCGATTCGGGTCATCGCTTTTTTGGCGATGCTGCCGGCAGCATCGGAACAGCGATAGAAAATATTTTCTCTAAATACGGTTTGCCAAATGGCTATATCCTCGGAGAAGAAGGTTCTGGCGCTATTATTGGTGGCTTATCCTATGGCGAAGGCACATTATATACAAAAAACGCTGGTGACCATAAGGTATTCTGGCAAGGTCCATCCATTGGTTGGGACTTTGGCGGCCAAGGATCCCGTTTAATGATCTTAGTATACGAGCTTGATAATTTGAACAATCTCTGGGGTCGTTATGCCGGCGTATCAGGATCTGCCTATTTTGTTGCCGGTGTTGGCTTCCACGTCTTAAAAAAAGAAAACATACTTTTGGTTCCAGTTAGAACGGGTGTTGGAGCACGGTTGGGCATCAATATCGGTTATTTGAAACTGACCCAAAAAGCTACGTGGAATCCATTTTAATTTATTCACGCTCTATCGGAGCACTTCATGTTCATTCAATCGGCTCTCTTTTTTGTCCTTGGCATTGCCGTCACCTTGTTTGTGACTATGCTGATAGCGCCGATAATCTGGCGTAGAGCGCTTTACTTGGCAAAGAAAGCGCTTGCGACAGAAATACCGCTGAGCATTACCGAAATAGAAGCAGATTTGGATTTTCTGAAATCCCGTCATGCGATTGAAATTGTCAAGCGGGACGAGAAATATAATGATCTGTTCAGCAAATATAATGCACAAAAACTCGAGCTTGGAATTGCCAATGAACAGCTTTCTGGCAAATTCGAGCTTGAGCGCCAGTTAAATCTGTTAAAAGAAAAACTGTCCGATACATGCGCCGAACTTGTTGTTGAACGCCAACTTGTTGATAAGCTTGGAAATAATAAAAAACGTGGAATTCGGGAATTGCGTAAAATTCTATTAAATGAACGACGCGACGATATTGATCGCAACAAATATGGAGCGGAAATAAAATCGCTACAGGAAGAAATAGCCTATTTAAAACAGGAACTCGAACAAGCGACAGTAAAACAAGCGACTACTGGCATTGAGCAAGAGCAGATAGAAAAACTGCGTAATGAGATTCTGGACTTTACAGCGCGCTTGACGGCCGATGTTGCTAAAAAGGAAGGCAAGGATTCCCCAATAAACGAATTGATTAAAGCGCCGCACAGTCCAACGAGTCTGGCTGCCCGCATCGAAGCCAACCTTACTGAAACTGAAAAAGATATAAAAGCCAAACCGAAAAAACCAAGAACGCGGTCAAAACAAGTTTCAAAAAACACGACAAAACCTGCTTAATCTCGCATAGACAAGAGAAAACTGTGAATCACGTTCCATAAGTCCTGTTGAATGGCGCTTCTCTTATAGCAGCATCATGCCACTCCAGTATAAGGAAGAATAGAAAGCATAATTTATAGCTTTTGATGAAGCATGATTTTTGCCAACATAATGGTACGTGAGGACCAATATTGTGTTTGAGAAACTATTTCACCTATCAGAGAATAAAACACGCACAGGCATTGAAATTAGCGCTGGTTTAACGACCTTCCTGACAATGTCATATATTCTTGCTGTCAACCCTAACATTCTTGGTGCCGCAGGCATGGATAAGGGGGCGGTATTTGTGGCCACATGTTTGGCTGCCGCTGTCGGCTGTATCATTATGGCTTTCCTTGCCAATTGGCCTGTTGGAATGGCACCTGGCATGGGGCTTAATGCCTTTTTTGCGTATTCCGTTGTTATCACCATGGGATACACTTGGGAACAAGCTTTGGGGGCAGTGTTCTTATCCGGTGTTGTATTTATAATACTCACCGCCTCGGGTATTCGCCGTTGGTTAATTGGTGGCATACCAAAATCGCTACGAAGTTCCATTGCTGCTGGCATAGGGATGTTTCTAGCAATTGTTGCCTTCGAAAACGCCGGAATTGTTGTAAAAAATGACGCTACCATTATCGCTTTGGGTGACGTAACCAGGTCAGCATCTGTCTTGGCAGGCATTGGGCTTTTTGTCATCGTTGCGCTCGATACTTTCAAGGTTCGCGGTGCCATTTTGATCGGTATCGTTGTAGTTACTATTCTGTCCTTTATTTTCACAGATGAAGGATATCGGAACTTTCAGGCGCTTATCCATAGTGGCGGTGTTTCTCTTCCCCCCTCTATCGCACCAACGTTTTTGAAATTGGATATAGCTGGTGTTTTTCATAGTGGCATTTTTCATGTTTTATTGGTTTTTGTTCTCGTTGAAATATTTGATGCCACGGGAACACTTGTGGGCGTTGGCAAACGAGCAGGTCTGATACCGGAAGATAAACCAAATAATCTTGGCAAAGCATTGTTTGCTGACAGTACAGCAATTTTGGCAGGATCACTGATCGGAACCAGTTCCACAACAGCTTTTGTAGAAAGTGCTTCCGGTGTAGCAGCAGGCGGTCGTACAGGCCTAACAGCCTTGACGGTTGGCGTGTTGTTTATATTGGCGCTATTCTTATCACCTATCGCTCTGGCAATACCGTCCTATGCTACAGCGCCGGCTCTGATATATGTTGCTTGCCTGATGATGCGCGAATTTGCCGAAATCAATTGGGATGACATTGTTGAAGCAACACCAGCAGCACTCACTGCCCTACTCATGCCACTGACCTATTCAATTGCCAATGGATTGGCAATCGGCTTTATCAGCTATGCATGTCTTAAAACAATGACTGGTAAATGGCGTTCTGTGCATCCAGCAACATGGATTATTGCCATTCTATTTATCATTCGCTTCCTCATGGAATCTCATCTCATGTAAATATAGCGATGAGCTATCGAACATGAGGTAGACGCATAGCGACAAAATCGTTGCTACTATTGAATGACTTTGATGATGATGGTGCGGCTTCAATAATGAAAACTAAAGATGTTTCATTTGCGAAATCGCACCAAATGTTCACGGGCTTTGCATTATACAAATTGCGAGTGCCATTTATAATTAGAAGCCGACAAGCGCCAATAACAACATTTCAACAATGCTGGATATATCGCCGCAACAGTTTGAAACAAGCAAATGATCGGCACTTTAGTGTTTCAATCACAAGCCTTTGCAAACATATTGATTGCTTTTAGATGATATGGATTGTGCTTTTAATTGCTCGCATAACATCATCCATTCAAGGAGCAATACTTGTCGGATATTTGTCACCTCGCGGATAATTTTCTTATTCGCTTGGTAATCGCTTGCTCAAATCTATCGATCCATTAGGGGCAATACACGTCAGATAGTTCCCATCTTCATAGCAAAAAGGCCAGAAAAATCCGGCCTTTAAATATATAAATTTTGGGTCGCGTTTTATTTGCTGCGACTAACTTTAAGCCCCGTGGAACTCTCTGATAGCTTTAATGACTTTATCCTGATCTTGTTTTTCAAGATATGGATGCATAGGCAAACTCAAAACATGACTAGCAGCACGCTCTGAAACTGGTAAGCCTTCGGCAGCTTGTGGGTAATGCCTATAAGCAACCTGCAAATGCAGAGGTTTTATATAGTAAATCATGCTTGGAATACCGGCATTTTGCAAATGAGCCTTTAAACCATCACGATTTTCAACCTCAATTGTATATTGAGCGAAAGCCGACCGCGTGTTCTTTGCTAACACAGGAACTTTGACAACATCTTCCAAACCTTCAGCATAACGCTCGCCCACAACGGCTCTTTTTTCCATCTCATCTTCAAGAATTTCAAGCTTGTGTATCAATATGGCAGCCTGAATTGTATCCAGTCTGGAATTTACACCAATACGAACATTGTCATATTGTGTTTCACCTTTGCCGTGGAAATAGATGGAACGCAAACGCTCTGCCAAATCATCATCATCGGTAAACATTGCGCCACCATCACCATAACAGCCAAGAGGCTTAGCAGGATAGAAGCTTGTAGCGCCAACATTACCAAATGCACCACACATTGCATTGTCATGCTTACCGCCAATTGATTGCGCAGCATCTTCTATAATAAAAAGATTTTCTTTTGCGGCTATGGCTGAAATTTCCTGATAGTTTGCCGGCAGGCCGAACAAATCAACAGGAATAATAGCCCGTGGTGTCAAACGGCCTTCCTTTTTGATCATCGCAATTGCTTCGACCAATTTTTTCGGATCCATATTGTAAGTGTCTGGCAAAATATCAACAAATACTGGCTCAGCACCAACAAGAGCCACAACTTCAGCTGTTGCAGCAAATGTAAAACTTGGACAGAAAACAGCATCTCCCGGCCCGATATTTTCTGCCATAAGAGGCATCATCAGTGCATCGGTACCATTTGCACAGCCAATAACGTGTTTAACACCAACATAGTCTGCCAAACGTTTTTCAAACTCTGCAACTTCAGGACCAAGAATATATTTCCCGCTTTCAACCACTCGGGCGATAGCGGAATTGATTTTGTCTTTAATACGCGCACGTTGCGCTCCAAGATCTATAAACTGCATGTTAACTCCATTGCTATCCGCTTTAAAACCACCGAATCATATTAACTCTATTGATTATAATAATAATTCTCTGTGTCAGATTTATATAATCAAAGTTAAATGATCGATGTAAGAGGTTTCTACTTTTTTGCACCGTGATGAACACTTCCAGCCGTTAATATGCGCAATACACCAATAGCTTCATCGCCATTTGTTCTCGGTTCTTCACGTGTTTCAATACAATGAATAAAATGTTGTAATTCGCGCGTAAGCGGCATTGCTTCTTCCGTTGCGATATATTCTGGCTCGTCAGCGGTAAAAGCCCACTGATTATTATCTTGCCAAACTTCAAACCGATAAATCGCTAACTTGCGCTCCCACGGTTCAACATCGTCAAACACCGCCATAGCTTTTGTGCCAACCACCGTTAAACGGCGCTCACGATATGGATTTAACCGCGAAGCGAAAAGGTGACTGCGCATACCATTTGGAAATGTCATATGAACGTGGGCAAAATCGGAAAGCTGATCGATAATCGCTGCCCCTTCCCCACGAACTTCACTTGGCTCACATTTGGTTAAAGCCAAAATCATGGAAAGGTCGTGTGGCGCCAAATCCCATAGCGCGTCACTTTCAGTGTGGAATTTTCCTAACCCTAAACGGTGCGCATGAATATAGCGCACATCGCCTAGAACACCTTGATTAACCAGCTCCAAAAGTTTTTCAAATGCAGGGTGATAACGCAAGACATGGCCAACCATAAAAATGCGTTTATTTTCTCTTGCAATTCTTACCTCACGCTCTGCATCTGCAACATTCAAAGCTATCGGTTTTTCAACAAGAACATCTTTACCGTTTTCAACCGCCCGTATGGCATTTTCTGCATGGAATTGCGGTGGTAGTGCAAAAACCATTGCATCAATGTCTTTTCGGGTAAAAACGTCTTCAACCGGTATAGCTTCAACATCGTGTTCAGCTGCAAACCCTTCCGCCCGATGCGCATTAACATCGGAAACAGCTGCAAGCGCTCCTAAACTTTTTAAGGTGCGTATGTGATTACTCCCCCAATAACCACATCCTAAAACTGCTATGCGTGGCGCCATTGTCTATGCCTTATACTCTAATTCTAATGCTAAAAAAGCAATGTAATATCTGTTCAATATCGGTGATGAGCGTCAATGACAAGAGAAAAGGTTGAAAACGACGCTTGACAGAACGACATACAACACCTTATATCGCCGCTACAACTTATTGTTTTTGAAATAAGTGGTTTGGGGCGGAGTAGCTCAGTAGGTTAGAGCAGAGGAATCATAATCCTTGTGTCGGGGGTTCGAATCCCTCCTCCGCTACCAATTTCTTCTCAAGAAATTCATATATGCTTATTTCTTCCCAAGTTGGGAAATGCGTTATAGCACTCGCTTTATAAAACCAGAAATTCATCAATTATTATAACTTGTTAGCCAAACCACCTTTATTGGCAATCGGGCTTGTTGAGATCAAACATTGCATGACTGCAATTCTTGGAAATGTCTTTTCTATCGCAATTCAAAATTTAAGATAAAGCATTGAATGGGCTAATAAGGCGCGAAAATAGCAATGGATAAGCAAGATTTTCATTATTTTTTATCAACAGAATCAGATCAATCAATTATCTGTCATTGAGTAACGTGCCAATTATTTTTGATCGTATTCTTACGTCTTTTAATGATGCTATTAGCACTGTATATGCGCTAATATTCAAAGCCGACGAATTTTACCATCGTGCAGCGGTAAAATGGAAATAATGTAGAGAATTTTAAATGAACCCAACTGATATCGAAATTGCCCGTGCAGCAAAGAAATTGCCTATCGGTGAAATTGCCAAAAAACTTGATATTCCATATGAAAGTTTGATTCCTTACGGCCATGATAAAGCAAAAATAAGTGCGCCATTTATTGAAAGCTTAAAGAATAAAAAAGATGGAAAACTTATCCTTGTAACCGCAATTAACCCCACCCCTGCCGGTGAAGGAAAAACCACAACATCAGTTGGGCTGACAGATGCGCTCAATAAAATTGGCAAGAAAGCAATAGCAGCTTTGCGCGAACCATCTTTAGGGCCAAGTTTCGGAATGAAAGGCGGTGCTGCTGGTGGTGGTTACGCTCAGGTCATTCCGATGGAAGATCTGAATCTGCATTTCACCGGTGATTTTCATGCGATTACCTCGGCACACAATCTTCTCGCAGCCATGGTTGATAACCATATTTATTGGGGAAATGAGCAAAAAATTGATTCGCGCCGTGTAACTTGGAAACGCGTTGAAGACATGAACGACCGTGCATTGCGTGATGTTGTTATATCTTTGGGAGGCGTAAAAAATGGCTTTCCACGACAAAGCGGTTTCGATATCACAGTTGCATCAGAAATCATGGCAATCCTTTGCCTTTCCAGCAATTTGGCCGATCTTACTGAAAAATTGGGAAAAATCATTATTGGATACCGGCATGATAAAACAGCCGTCACAGCATCAGACCTTCATGCCGAAGGGGCTATGGCCGTTTTATTAAAAGATGCGATACAACCCAATCTCGTACAAACCTTGGAAAATAATCCAGTTCTTATTCATGGTGGTCCGTTTGCCAATATTGCACATGGTTGCAACTCTATGATTGCAACAAAAGCGGCGCTAAAACTTGCAGACTATATTGTAACCGAAGCTGGGTTTGGCGCTGATTTGGGCGCAGAAAAGTTTTTCGATATTAAATGCCGAAAAGCTGGTATTGCACCAAGTGCAGTTGTTATTGTCGCAACAATTCGCGCTCTCAAAATGAACGGCGGTGTAAAAAAGTCTGATCTTGCCGCTGAAAATATTGATGCACTTAAAAGCGGTTCAGCCAATCTTATACGGCATATTTCCAATATCGAAAAATACGGTTTACCGGTTGTTGTCGCTATAAATTATTTTAATTCCGATACAGAAAAAGAGATTAAGACATTAACCGACATTGTTGCCAATACAGGACATCGCGCAATTCTATGCCATCATTGGGAAAAGGGAAGCGCTGGAGCAACAGAGCTTGCCCAGCATGTGGTTGATGTCATCGACGAAAACAACAGTAAATTTAAGCCTATCTACGAAGATAATCTTTCCTTGAGCGATAAAATTCAAACAATTGTCAAAGAGATTTATCATGGTCGCGAAGCGATAATACCCGAGACGATCAAGAACCAGCTAAAAGAATGGGAAGATGCAGGTTACCGCAATTTACCGGTCTGTATGGCAAAAACACAATATTCTTTTTCTGCTGACCCTGCCCTTCTCGGAGCGCCAGAAAACTTTGATATTCCAGTACGAGAAGTAAGATTATGTGCTGGTGCTGGATTTATCGTAGTCATCTGTGGGGATATCATGACAATGCCGGGACTTCCGAGAGTGCCAATGGCAGAGAAAATATTTATTAACGCGAATGGACAGATTGAAGGTCTTTCGTAAACGCGAATAAATTTTTCAGGTTAAAATCCCCCACAGTAAAAATTACAAAAATAAAAACTTCAAAAATAAAACCCCGGTAAAAACCGGGGTTTTATTTTATCTTTTAACTGATAATAAAATAATCAGTTGGCTTTTACCGGCGTACCGCTACTGCCTTCCTGCCCGCTTCCCGTTGCTTGTGTATCAGAACCACCTGTACGAGATGCCCGATTACCACTAAACAAGCGGTAGAACATAGGAATGAAGAAGGTTGCAACGCACGTTGCCGCAAGCATACCGCCAATAACACCAGTACCAATCGCATGACGGCTTGCTGAACCTGCACCTGTTGATCTTGCAAGAGGGACAACACCCAAAATAAACGCAAGTGATGTCATAACAATAGGACGGAAACGCAAACGTGCTGCCGAAAGTGCTGCTTCAATAGCAGACTTACCGCTTTCACGTTCAATGACCGCAAACTCGACAATCAGAATAGCATTCTTAGCCGCAAGTCCAACCAACGTAACCAATCCGATCTGGAAATAAACGTCGTTGCTGAGGCCACGGAGATAGGTGAATGTCAGCGCACCGGCAATTGCGAAAGGCACTGCCGTAACAACTGCAAATGGCAAGCTCCAACGTTCATATTGTGCTGCAAGAATGAGGAACACCATGATGATACCGAATATCATCGCAGTAGAACCGGCACCACCAGCAACAACTTCCTGATAGGCAGATCCTGTCCATGCAATCTGATAGGTATTTGGTAGCACCTGATTTGCAACTTCGGTCATAGCCTTGATTGCGTCACCAGATGTGTAACCATTACCTGGATTACCCATGATCTTGGTCGCATAGAACGCATTGAAACGTTCTAGCTGATCGGCACCTGTAATACGCTTGGTGCTAACCAAGGCATTGAGTGGGATCATGTTGCCTGAATTGGACCGTACGAAGACCTGCTTAATATCTTCCGCACTTTTACGGAACTCACCTTCGGATTGTATCTTAACCTGATAGTTACGACCATAAAGCGTAAAATCGTTGATATAGATATTACCGAATGTTGCCGAAAGCGCATCATAGATCGAGTTGATTGGCACATCCATAGCACGTGCCTTTACACGATCAACGTGGAAATCATAGGTAGGCACATTTGGATCAAACGTTGTACGGACACTTTGCAATTCCGGACGCTGATTTGCAGCGTTAACCAGTTTCATTGTCATCGTATAGAGATCAGCGATTGATCCACCACTACGGTCTTGCAAGTACAATTCAAAACCACCTGTTGTCGAAAGACCGGTAATCGGTGGTGGATTGAAGGCAATTGTTACACCGTCTTTAATGCCTGATGCCATGCCAACAACTTTAGGCGCGATAACACGTGCATCATCTTCCGGATTAGGTCTATCTTTCCAGTCCTTGAACATGACGAACATTGCACCTGTACTGGTTTTCAAACCACCAGATAGCAGGTCGTAACCAGAAATTTCAGCAATATTGTCAACAGCAGGATTAGAATGAAGAATTTCATATGCCTGATCTATAACACCTGATGTTCTCTCAAGAGACGAAGCAGAAGGCAAAATTGATACGGCTAGAATATATCCCTGATCCTCATCTGGAACCAATGAGCTTGGAACCTTCTCAAACATGAATACGGCAAAAGCGCAAACAGCCAAGAATACGATAACACCCGCCCATATTCTATGGACAAAAAAGTCCACGCCAACGACATAAGCATCCGTAATTTTCTGGAAAAAATTATTGAACATACGGAATGGAGCAATTGGCTCTTTATGGGATGGTTTCAGCAATATTGCGCAGAGTGCCGGTGTTAGGGTCAAAGCAACAGTACCTGAAATAACAACAGAAATTGCAATTGTAACAGCAAATTGTTGGTACATCACGCCGGCCATGCCGCCCATAAAGGAAACGGGAATAAACACAGCACAAAGCACAAGCACAATAGCGATAACCGGTCCAGTAACTTCACTCATTGACTTAACAGCAGCATCATGCGGTGAAAGTTTTTCTTCCGACATAACGCGTTCGACGTTTTCCAACACCACAATCGCATCGTCAACAACAATACCGATAGCCAGAACCAATCCAAACAGGGTCAACATATTGATCGAGAAACCAAGCACGTAAATACCTGCAAACGTACCGATAATCGAGATTGGCACCGCGATAATTGGAATAAGTGTCGCTCGCCAGTTTTGCAAGAAAACGAACACAACAACAATCACAAGCAGGATAGCTTCAATGAATGTGTGGATCACTTCTTCAACAGAAACCTGAATGAATTTCGTCGTATCATATGGCACTGAATATTCTATTCCCGGAGGGAACGCGACTTTCAGTTCACTCATACGCTTTTTGATAGCATCCATGGTTGCAAGCGCATTGGCACCCGGTTGCAAGAACAGCATAATTGGCACCATAGGGCTGCCATTCAATTTTGAATCAACAAAATACTGCTGTGCGCCAAGTTCTATTCTCGCAACATCCTTGAGCCGCAACGCAGCACCAGTATCATCAGATTGCAAGATGATTTCGCCGAATTCTTCCGCAGTTACCAAACGCCCCTGTGTTGTAGCTGAATAGGTAAATGCGCCGTCAATATCTGGCTTTTCACCAATACGACCAACTGGATATTGGTTGTTTTGCTCTTTCACAGAGTTAATGACATCGGTTGGTGTCAAATTATATTGAGCAAGCTTATCTGGACGGAGCCAGATACGCATTGAATAGTCAATATTACCCAAAACCTGAGCATCACCAACGCCCGGAATACGCTTTAGATCGTCAACAACGTTGAGAAGTGCATAGTTACCAACATAAGTTCTGTCATACGCACTGTTGGTTGACCGCATGGCAACCAAACCCAAAATGGATGAAGAACGTTTATCAGCAACAACGCCCAAGCGTTGAACCTCTTGCGGCAACGTTGTTAATGCACGTTGAACACGGTTGTTAACATTAATCGTTGCCTGATCAGGATCAGTTCCTAGGGCAAAAGTAACCGTTATCTGCAATGTTCCAGAAGCATTACTGGTCGATTGCATATAAATCATATCTTCCACACCGTTGATTTTTTGTTCCAATGGAACAGCAACGGTTTGAGCAACAGTTTCCGCACTCGCACCCGGATATTGCGCACTGACAACAACCTGAGGCGGCAGCAGATCAGGATATTGGGCGACTGGCAATATGCGCATACATACGAAGCCGGCCAATACGATGATGATTGAAATAACCGACGCGAAAACTGGCCGATTAATAAAAAAGCTATAGCTCATTGTGCGGGCCCCGAAGTTTTGTCATTGCCCCCATTGGCAGGCGCTGGCTTATCCTCGGTTACTTGAACCATAAGGCTTTTTCCTGGAGGAACGCGCATCATACCTTGTTCAATATACACTTGCCCCTCGGTAACAACCTCGTCACCGTCTTTCAGACCTTCTATACTCTTGGCGTTATCCTGTCCGTCAACGGTTGCATCGGCAAGCAACCAGTCGCCGTTCTGCATTTTACGGACAGCTTTAACTGGGCGTTGTTCCACAGCCATAAGTCTGCCGGCATCCTGTGCATTTGCACCTGCTGCTGGAGCCTTATTATCATTTGCTGGTGCGCCATTGGCCGGCGCTCCGGCGCCTGCACCTTCAGGCTTTTTCAACACATAGACAAATTGACCATTGCTGGTTTGCATCAATGCGGATTCTGGAATTGTAATGGCATTTGCCATTTTTATGCCAGTCACCGTGACACGAACAAACATACCCGGAACCAATCTGCGATCAGGATTCGGGATAACAGCACGTGCGCCCAATGTACCAGTTTGTTTATCAATCGTTGGCGATGTGAAATCTACGGTACCTTGTTGCGGATAATCGACGCCTTCACCGAGGCGAACCGTGATTTTAAGATTATCTATCTTCTCACCACGTTTTTGCATTTCCTGCATCAAACCGCGGATTTGCTGATATTCACCATCAGCGAATGAGAAGTTCACATAGGTAGGATCCAATTGTGTAATCGTGGTCAACAGACTGGATGATGGATCTGTTCCGATCAATGAACCTTCTGAAACAGCTTCACGGCTGGTCAATCCACTAATTGGCGCTGTTACCTTGGTATATTCAAGGTTCAGCTCGGCTGTACGCAACTCGGCTTTGGCCTGCATCAGCGTTGCCTGATCGGCATCACGCTTGGCAAAAGCCTGATCACGTTGTGATGTTGATTGGACTTTCTGTTTCACCAATTCTTCAGCACGATCAGCATCACGCACGGCCTGATCATAATTAGCCTGAGCCTGAGCAACTTGTGCCCGTGCCGAAGCTACCGCTGCTTCATATTTATCAGGATCTATCTCAAACAGAACATCGCCTTGTTTGACTTCAGAACCTTCAACAAAATTACGATGCAACAAAATACCGCCGACACGCGCACGAACTTCCGTTTCACGGTAAGCAACAACACGTGCAGCATATTCATAATTGATAGGTATCTCTGTTGCATGAATAACTTTTCCGCTCACTTTCGATGGCGGAGGCATATGCGGCTCCTCTTTGCCACAGGCAGCGAGCCCGAAAGACAGTGTACCGATAACGAGACCGGCTGAGAGTTTGTTAAATAGTGTCATATGGTGTCAGACCTTGATTTTTATTCGTGTCCGGTAAAATATACATACATGAATGAATGTAAATAGCCAAATGGCTCATAAACATATAATATCAGTAATATTATGGCGTCACAACCAAGTTGCAACATAGATCATTCGTTTTTCCGTTAAGATTAACGTGATCGTCAAGGGGAACTGAATATATGCGACGGACAAAATCCGCTGCGGCAGAAACGCGGGAAACTATTCTTGATGCTGCTGAGCTTGTTTTTTTGGATAAAGGCGTTTCGCAAACGTCTCTCAATGATATTGCCAAGCGTGCCGGTGTTACACGCGGCGCAATCTATTTTCATTTTCGTGACAAACTTGCCATCTATAATGCCATTATCGACCGGATAAAATTTCCCCAAGAAGAGCTGATTGACGAAGTAAAAAGAAATGATTCGGTGAATCCAATAGATGTATTGGAAAATTCTGCCTGTTCTTGTTTAGAGCGATTTGTTGAAGACGACCATCAGCAGCGCGTCATGACAATCATTACCTTGCGTTGTGAATATGTGGAAGAATTTTCAGAAGTCATATTTCGTTTGCGCAAAGCACATGCAGGCATGTTGGATTTGTTCGTCCGATTATTTCACGTTGCCCAATCCCGGCAAATGCTTGCTGATGATTGGTCACCACAAGATGCCGCCCGCGTTCTTGTTTCCATCGTTGTCGGTATGCTGCATGAATGGTTGAATTCGGAAAAAGCCTTTGATCTCAACCAACTTGGAAAGAAGCTGATTTTAACCCAAACATCTGCCTTCCGCAAAAAAACAGATAAATAGAATTTTCAGTTCATCCTTATGCAATTATAATACGGCATCAATCATCGACAACATCACAAATGATTAATCAGTAAACAAACAATGTCGATATGATAATTGCATTCACCGCACATGATATTGCATTTCACGTTCTTGCGCACCACAAATACTAATTATCAAACAACAAGCAGTCTTTTGCTTGGGCATTTTAGTGGCAAGTCAATGAATGATAAGCCGACCTCATTGAGAGAGGCCGCCATCATAATCTGTCACATATCAGCGGCAGCAATTTAGCGGCTGCGATGCGTTAGAACATGCGAAATAAGCCCCAACGTCGAGCTATCGCGATTTTCAGCCTTTGCCTCACCAGAAACCATAGGCAACAACTCATTTGCAAGTTCTTTACCCAGTTCGACGCCCCATTGGTCAAAGGAATTGATATTCATTAAGGCACCTTCTACAAAAACGCGATGTTCATAAAGCGCAATAAGACGACCTAATGTAAAAGGCGTCAATTTATCATGAACAAGTGTAATGCTTGGTCTGTTACCTTCAAAACTTCTATGCAAGCTCAAGTTCTCAGCGGCAATGTCATCCATACCATTTTTAAGCATCATTGCTTTTGCTTCCTCTGGTGAACGCCCCCTCATCAATGCTTCCGATTGTGCCAAACAATTGGATACCAACATACTATGCTGGCGTTGCAAATTCGGCTCGTGTCCATTCACCGCCATTATAAATTCAACAGGTATTATATCCGTTCCCTGATGCAAAAGTTGGAAAAAAGCGTGTTGCCCATTGGTTCCCGGTTCACCCCAAACAATTGGTCCTGTCGGTGTTGCTACCGGCATACTATCAAGCGTTACATGCTTGCCGTTTGATTCCATATCCAATTGTTGCAGATAGGCAGGAAAACGCGATAATCTTTCTTCATAAGGGATTATTGCCCTTGTCGAATAACCACAGACGACCCGATGCCAAAATCCCAACATGCCCAAAATCATTGGTAAATTGGTGTGCAAAGGCGCATCCTTAAAATGCATATCCATAGCGTGTGCGCCAGCAAGAAAACGCTCAAATTGAGCGCCACCAATTGCCAACATAACTGGTAAACCAATGGCAGACCACACAGAATAGCGTCCACCAACCCAATTCCAAAAGCCAAATACGCGGGCACTATCAATACCAAAATCAGCAACTTTATCGAGTGCAGTAGAAACAGCGGCAAAATGTTTTGAAACGGCCAATTCTCCCAAGGCATCGCTAATCCATTGGCGGGCAACTCTGGCATTTGTCATGGTTTCCGCCGTGGTAAATGTTTTTGATGCCACAATGATGAGCGTTGTTGCAGGATTTAAGTTTGCAAGTGTATCAACAATATGCGCACTATCGACATTGGAAACGAAGTGACAACGTGGTCCATCATGATAAGGACGCAAAGCCAATGTCACCATTTTGGGTCCTAAATCGGACCCTCCGATACCAATATTGACAATATCCGTTATTTTATCGCCATGCTCACCGGTAAAGGTTCCATCGCGTACAGCTTCCGCGAATTTTTCCATACGGGATAGAACATCATGCACATCGGCAACAACATTCCTATCGCCCAATTCAATAACTGCATCTTTTGGCGCACGCAAAGCAACGTGAAGAACGGCTCGATTTTCTGTCGTATTGATAATATCACCACGATACATCGCGTCACGTCTACCGGCAACATCAGCTGCTGTAACAAGATTATTGAGCAATGTCATGGTTTCTGTTGTGACGCAGCATTTGGAATAATCCAATAACAAATCATCCATCACGGCAGAAAAATGATCAAAACGTTCTGGATCTGCGCTAAAAAGTTTACGTATGTCTCGCCCTGCCGTTAAAGCATGGTTTTTTAAAGCGTCCAATGCCAACTGAAAAGTCTCTTCATTGCGAGCCATAATGATTTCTCCTTAAAATATGTTTGAAGAATCTAAGATGAAATTTATATAAGGAAAAGAGAAAAAAACAGAATTACCGATTTTTGTTTTTATATCTTTTCACACTTAAACAAACAAACACCTCTTTATGTATTTTTACCTTTTAAAAACATATAGTTAAAACAATACATATTGTAAAAATAAGTGATTGGAACGACTTGTTTTTTAAATAGCTTACAGTTCATTCGCTTCCTGAAAAGACAAGTTTATATGCTTATTTTATTAATTAAAGACAACAGGGCAAAAACGTAATTGCCATTCGGTCGGTTGATTTAAACACAGTGATACCGGATTTTTCAGGAAATCATAAAACTCACGATAATTTTTACCATATTAACCTGTTGGTTTTCCAACCATATTTTTCAAACCGACAATATTTTTTTTATTTCTAACTATTACCCTCTAAACAGTGGAAATAGACATCACTATATGATGGAAAATATAATAGAACTAGAAATGGATTTTGATCTCGTAATCATTCTTATGACACTGTTTTATAAAATGGCACGAAAAATTTATCCTGAATAATAGATCTTTATAAAATAATAATTATAGTAACTGATATAGATCAATACATCTTCATTATGGATTCTGCATGGCCACAGAGGATATAAAAAATAAAGAATTTTCTGTGCCTGCAGGCATGGCGTTGCACAGCGATCATGACAAGATTCCTGTCTATTACCGTATGCGCACGCGGCTACTGCTTTTAATTACATTATCTGTTTTCATCACAGAAATTCTGATTTTTATGCCTGCGATTGCAAGTATGCAGCAAAGTTGGCTGGAAGAACGTCACCAATCAGCTAAAGCTATAAGCCTTATACTGGCGGAATCACCCAATGTCGCAATCGGTGATGAACTGAAGAATGAAGTTTTATTTTCTACAGATGCCCTTGCAATAAGCGTTATAGATGGATCCAATAAACGAGAATTGGCAAGTAGCAGCAAGTTACGACAAATTGACGAAATCATCGACCTATCAACCTATAGCGAAACTAAGGCACTGCTCGATTCATTAACAACGCTGTATTTTGGTGGCAATAAGACGCTGCTTGTCCGTGGACCAATTGATGGCACCGATATGAAACTGGAAGTGACCATATCGGATAATCATCTTCGTGATGCGATGATACAGTTCACTTGGCATTTCTTTGTTATTTCGATTACAATTGCCATTGTCGCAGCAACTTTAATCTATCTCATTATCCATGAACTTTTGGTGCGCCCGCTACAAAAAATATATATGAATATGCTTGATTTTGTTATCGAGCCGCACAACCCAAGTAGGATTATGGTGCCTGAAACCCGTCGGGATGAACTTGGTTTAACACAACGACGGATTTCTGTTATTGAAAGCGAATTACAAAAAAGTTATGCGCATCAGAAACATTTGGCTAATTTGGGTCTGGCTGTGTCAAAAATAAATCATGACATGCGTAACATTTTGGCATCTGCCCAGCTTATGTCCGACCATTTATCTGATGCAAAAGATCCGATGGTGCAAAAAATTGCGCCAAAACTTATCAAGGCAATTGATCGTGCTGTGATTTATAGTCAAAGCGTTATTAGTTACGGACGCACGCAGGAAGCAGCGCCCAAAAGGGAAAGATTTGCTTTACGCAACCTTGTTGATGATGTCTATGAATCGCTGACTATCCCCGGTTCGGATCAGGTAACTTTTTGCAATTTGGTTGCTGATGATATTATGGTTGACGCAGATAGCGAGCAACTGCACCGCGTAATTACAAACCTTTGTCGTAACGCCATCCAGGCAATGGTTGAACATGACGATAATGAATACAACTATAAACAAATATCAATCCGTGCAGAACGGATCGGTGCATGCACGGTTATCAATGTAGATGATACAGGTCCGGGTTTACCAGAACAGGCGAAACAGCATCTATTCACGCCATTTCAAGGATCTACTAGCCTTCATGGTACGGGTTTAGGACTCACAATTTGTGAAGAGCTTATCCATGCCCATGGCGGAACAATCAAACTGCTCGATGATGAATGCAAAGGTGCACATTTTGAAATCCGTATTCCAGATACATCCGCTTCACTTAATGAATGGCGGAAAAATGGACATAGAACGACAACTTAATATTGTTTTTTCACATAAATACGATTTATGTTTCAAAAAAAATAAATCTCCTCTTGCATTTTTTCAACGAACCAATTAGGAAACGCATGTCTTGATCAGAAAGATCATAAGACATGCACCCGTAGCTCAGCTGGATAGAGCACCAGACTACGAATCTGGGGGTCAGGAGTTCGAATCTCTTCGGGTGCGCCATTATCCCAAATCCCATATAATGATTTTATCGCGTTCTGATTGAAGCATATTCTTGGCATATGTTCTAATCCGCCAATTTGTCCAATAAATTGTGCCAGAATTAGATTTGAAAAACGACATGCTCCGCAAAAATCATTTTAAAAAAGGGATAGATACCTGACATTGCGTAGCGCTACTTATTACTATAAGCGTCATCGAACAATCGATGTCGTCGAACTCGACAAAAAACAGCCTCAAATCAGACTTTTACTCAAAACTGATGATCTTGCAGAGTGCAGATAAAGCGTGATGTGTTGGAGCGTGCAGATAATCATTATTGGATACCCCTGTTCCAAGGCCGCTACATCGAAGCTGCCCCAAAAAATATGACGAAATCAAACGCGTGCAAACGCATTGTGCTATAGCTCCAAACCAGCTCATGAATTGGTTTCAGAACCAATAATTCGGGTAGATCGATTGGAGACATTGATCCTAGATATTAATAACGGCGGAGGAACAAAACTGTCTTAGTGCATAGACTGGTTGATGAGCGACTGTGCGAAGGCAGAGTTCAGAACAATGTTATTGAAGACCTGCCTCCTATGACTTTATCTAAGGAGCTCCCCCCCCCTCACGAGGAGCAAAACAAAGCCTTTACGCTGCTATGAGCGCAACAACTATATTTTGATGACATTCGTTCCCCCATTTCAAACGATAAAAGTGCTGCTCAACGCATACATTAGATCAACAGTAGGAAAAACGCATTTTCAATGGTAAAACAGGCTTTGGGAAACATCAAAACAGGCTATTTAATTAGAGCCGACTCGCTTAAATTTTACAAAACATTGATAAATATGGTCGCACCTAAAATGGCGAGCCAACACATTCTGCAAATTGTGGACGTAAACAGATTGGCCATATCAGACAATCTTATGCCGACAACTACAATCAAATTGGTGAATTTGATCGCCTACCCCCTTTTAACAATTTGACCGTTAAAGACACGGAAAACAAGAGACAGCTGTCTTTCAATGTCGATTGAATCAAGCATAAGATATTGGTGCTAGGCGAACTTTCGAATCTGAACAATAGTGCAAGAGCCGTAACTTTCATCGTCATTGAAACTGGTGCCCCTGAAGTGAAATATTTAATCTTACACCAGACTGCATCTACTTAGATGCTCCTGTCCCTTATATTGAGATCGCGCCAACCGCCGCAAGAAGTGAACATCGAGAAATCAAACCACAATAACCTTTGAGAAACATTCCGTTGATCGGTTTGGCGTTCATTATATTGCGCAAAAACCCCAAAACTTTTCTCAATACCGGAATAAAGAAGCGTCACTATCTGCGCTTATCAATCAATATTTTCGCAATCATAGAGTGTTTTCTATGCCTGGTGTCACAACCATTTCTGCATAAATGTCGGCGAGAGCATTGGTGGTTACATAAATTGGTGGTTACATAAAGAGAGCCCGGCAGTGATGCCGGTTCTTTATCAGCGATGAGCGATCCAGTGTTTATGGTTCGCATTAATTGACTGATATTGTTACCAACTGCACGCAACTAAAAACACAGCGCATTGATAACATCGGATAAATGTGGGTCGACAAATGGCTCCTCCACCTGCGCTGTCAAAATGAGACAATAAATAATGTAAGACAGATCCGTATTATCGGAAGATGCGAGTGTTTAAAGAATTTCTAATCATTTGTGGAAAGACGAATTCTAACATTGGCATTTTTGGGTAATGCCTTTGCTTTTTACTTTATCATGACAAATTATAGATTGGATTTTGTCACTTAGTTATGCAATTCAGTATATATATGCGTTGAGCGCAATCTCTTAATAATTAATAAAATATATTTATAATTTAAGAATTACTTTTTATCGCGATAGCTTCAACTTGAACCAATGCACCTTCGACAAGCAATTTTGATACACAAATTGCAGTCATTGGTGGATAAAATCCTATTATTTCTTTGAATAAAGAAGATACTTCTTTAGATTTATTATAAAATAAATCTGCATCAGTAATATACCATCTAAGAAATACAATATCACTAACACTTAAGTTAGATTTTCTAATGATTTCTGCAATATTCAGCAACACTTGTTTGACCTGCGCAACATAATCAGTTGACACAAGAGTCTCATTCTCATCCCAGCCAAATTGCCCAGATGTGAATAAAATGTTTTTATCAGTATTCAATAACCCGTTGCTATAGCCTCGTGGTCGTTTCCACCCATCGGGTAAAATTATCTCATTCATTTTTATAAACCTCCATCTTCGCGCGCAAAGCTTCAGGTATTTCTATCGCTTTCTGTGTTTTTGTATCCACATGTACAATAGTCTGGGAACAGCGAAAATGAGTACTATTATTGCAATCGGCGTTTATTCGAACAGATACCGAAGAGTGTCCTATATTTACAATTTCTAAATTCATTACAACAACATCTTCTAACCGTATCGGTTTAATAAACTCATATTCTAACTTAACAACAGGCGTTACAATGTTCCTATGATTTAACAGATCTAGATAAGATTCCTCCATCTCTGAATACCAATCCTCCAAAACCCAATTTGTTAGCTTTACAAGTTCTGGATAAAAAGCGATACCAGCGAGATCGCAATGTGAAAATCGAATGCGATATTGTCGACTAAACTTTCTCATTTAAATAACCTCTGAAATAACGCCTACTGTTATAATAACCTTGTTTGAGAGACATTCACGATTTCAACAATGTTTTTGGGTAACTTCGGTAATTATTCCAACTTTATTAAATAAGAAAGTTCAAAAGATATAATTATCGAAGTGAGTTCAAATGCTACCATTTCGTATAAAGATTTATCAACGTTCTTGTGATCACATTTTTTACTATTTTCCGTACATCATATATTATTCTTCGCTAAATCTGCATCAAATGCTGTCTGAGCTATCACTCGTAGCGCCGATCTGTCTGGTTTACCGTTTGAATTCTTAGGAATTTGTTCTAGATGAATTACGAGAGAAGGTCTTTGATAATTATGAAGTATTGAGCGTAATTGCATTTCATAATCAAACTCACCAGTATCGCCATGAACTATCAAAACTGATTGCTGATCGCCTTCCGCATCTTCAATAGGACATGTATAACATTCTCCTACCTCAGGAAAACTACTCGTGATACTATGTTCAACCTCTATAGGGTTCACCCATCTTCCTTTTACCTTGAAGCGATCATCTTCTCTACCATGAAACATAAGGGTACCTTGGTCTTTATCTATTGAAAATATATCCCCTGTCCGATACCACTCATCACTGGTAATTTTATTATATTCAAATCCAGATCCCTTCCAATAGCCTTTAAATTTACCTTTTCCTTTTACCAATAAAACGCCTTTTTCCCCAGGCGGTACGGGTTCGTTATTTACATCTAGAATTTTGTATTGCCACCCTGTCAAAATAACTCCACACGAATTATCCAGCTCATTCGAGATATTGTAGTTAGACGCAAATACATGTCCTAGTTCAGTCGAACCAATACCGTTATAGATCCTATGGTTGTATTTTTTTGCCCAGTTACACACGATATTGTAGGAGAGCGGAGCACCAGCTGCAAAACAAATTCGTACTTTATCAAATACATTGGATTCTGGAAGTTTGCTGATCTCCCTATATATGGTCGGAACTCCAAAGAATACAGTGACATTTGTTTCAGAAATAATTCTTATTATTCTTTCTACTTGCGGCCATTCAGGATCTAATACAGTAGTACAACGCATAAATACCGAAAAAAGCAAAGAATTCCCCATCCCAAAACCAAAAAAAGATTTAGGGACAGAATAAATTATATCTTCTTCTGTTAATTGAAGTGTCTTAAGCGCAAAACTCGTACAGAAAGCACTTACGGATTGGTTAGTGTGTATTACACCTTTTGGCTGGCCTGTACTTCCCGATGTATATTGGATCAACAATATCTCTGTTTCGTCTTTTTCTACGGGATTAATTAACTCGCAATCAAGCTTCCACTCTTCCGCGATCGCATCAGATTCAACGATAATTTTTTGCACCTGGTGCTGAGTTATGATTGAATGCTCACTTATGACCAATTTCGGCTGTAGATCATTGATATAAAATTCAATTAACTCTGCCGAACTCTTCGGATTCAAAACCACAGGTATCGCACCTACAGCTATAATTGCATAGAAATAAATATATAACAGCGGACCATCATTTAAGAATATCGCTACCGTGTCATTTTTGTTTAAATTAATGCGTTTAAGTTCTCTATATCTATTTGATATGGCAAATGCCACTTCCCTGTAGCTATAGCAAAAATCTAACCCTTTAATAGCAACCTTGGAAGGATTCTTTCCTCCCTCATCGAAAATCATCTCGACTAAGTTCATTAATCCAAATCCTAATTAGTTAAGTTGTTTTTAAATTTATTGTATACGCTTCGCCATAAAGACGTACCAAAGCGCACATATCAGCATGCAAATGATCGGAAATAAGAACAATCCAATTGATCGAAAGTTCTCTACAACTATGCCCCCGAAGTAAGATCCAATAGGAGCACCTATAAAAAAAATTGACATAAAAACGCCATTTAAACGACCAGATTTATTCGGATCGATAGAAAGTACTTCCGTTTGGCTCGCATATTGTACTGACCTAACAGAATATTCAGAAAATATAAGGAATAATCCAACATTGATTATACTTATATTAAATAACATAATTACAAGTGAAACGGTTAATAATAGCAGTATGTTATATTTTATAACTGCTTTCGTATCTATTTTTTTCAGAAGAATATTTACTATTTTCGGAGATAGAATTGTCGTTAATGACGCTGTCGCTAGGATACCTACGGCACTGCTGGTCATATTCAACTCTCTATAGCAATAATTGCTTATGTTAGCCCATATACCATTGGATGCCGCGAAGAAAATTGCCGAAAGCACAGCATAAAATATGAGTTTTTTTTCATGTATTAATAAATTTATCTGCTCTTTCAGAACATCTATATATTTATAATTTATAGTATTTGTCTGCGAAATCATTTTTCTGACAATGACGGACAGTATAAGTATTGCAATACCGAATATTAAATAGACTAACTGCCATTTAAAATAAGTTGCAATAATACCAGAGAGGATACGAGCTAAGACAAGCCCCGTAAATAAACTGGAAAAGAGCCATGCCAAAATATATTTTTTTTCATTAATAGATGTCAGTTTAGATGCATAGATAATCAATAGTTGTCCGCTTATAGAAGAAAAACCAATGACAAATAAGTCAATGTATACTGGCCATATATTATCAAGAAAGCTCATTACTACCAGAGCGGTTCCTAGACTAACAAGGACTATAGGTATTAATTTAAAAAGACCAATTTTATCAGCTAGTGGCAAAATAAATACTAAACCTAGTACATAGCCCATTTGGGTGCATACCGATAATGACCACATCATACTCGGTGATACTTGAAGTGTGCGAGAAATCAATTCGGCCATCGATTGATGGAATACCACTGCTCCTACTGAAATCCCAGTAATTAGGCTAAAAACCAATGCGTTAAGCGTTTGACGTGCTTCTCCACTCATTCTACGCACCTACAAATCGAATGAAATTACGAGATTGTTAGAATCTGGAAATGAACAACACGAAAGGATAATTTTTTGCTGCCTATCCTCGTCTGTTAGTGAAAAGTCTTCAACGTTTTTCACTTTTCCTTCAATAATTTTACACTTACAAGCTGAACAGATTCCCGATTTACAGGAATAATCTACATTAATACTTTTATTAATTAAATTATCTAAGATTGTTATTGAAGGATCAATATTGTTTATCTTGTATAGACTACCATTTATAATCGCCGTTATATTGCTATTTTTTGTTATATTTGCATTAACGGGTAATATAGGAATTGTATCCGCGTGGTATGTCTCCTGATGTAATTTTATGCCTTCAAAGTTGTCTTTTAATCCAACAGAAAAGTCTCGCAATAAGTCTGTTGGTCCGCACAAAAAACAGTCTTTTACAGAAGAAATGTTATTATGTTTTATTATATTGATGATCTTCTCAACGTCCATTCGTCCGTCAATTTGCTTTGTAAATGACGCAACTTGAGAATAAAAGTAATAAATAAGTAATCTGTCTTTAAAACGATTTTTTAGATTTACTAAATAATCCGAAAGCATAACTTCCCGACGCGTTCTATTACCATAAAAAAGAATTAGCTTTTTATTTGGAAACGTTTCAAGTATATATTCAGAAATCGCATAAATTGGTGTAATGCCACTACCAACGGTGATGGCGAGAATGGTTTCGTTATCCAAACCTACGCTATCATTATAGAAAGATCCAGCTGGTTCGATGGCATCAATATTTTGTCCTATCTCTAGCTCATCCAATATCCAGTTTGAAAAAATGCCACCTTCAACTCTCTTTACAGCAATAGAGAATACGCCTTTCGCTCCACTATCAAGTAAAGAATAACTTCTGCGTACTTCCTGATTGTTAAGCGTTTTTATCAAAGTAATATGTTGCCCACATACTACTTCTTTAATATCGGCATCAAAGCTGAAATTTAAAATAGATGAATTTTCAGTATCAAATTTTTTCTCAATAAGCTTAAGTGTTATATTTCTTAGCATATTGGTTACTTTCTTCTAACGGCATCAAACGGATTTGAACAATCATTACAAATATATAACGACTTACATACTGTGCCGGAATATCTAGACTTGAGCGTGGAATTTTCACTTCCACATAACGGGCAGCGATAAGTATTTCCTTGAATGACACGGCTTGCGGCGCAACTCGAACATTCCTTTTTGGGAGCCGCAATTCCTTGCGCAACTATGTTGCGGATACCGGTTTCGCTGATCCAATCAGTTGTCCATGACGGATATATTTGTTCAGTTAAATGTATTTTTTTTATTCCATTTAACTTCAATGTTCTTTCTATTTCTTTTAAAATATATGTCTTTGCAGAACAGGCAGTATAAGTAAGTGTATATATAATATTTAGTATATTATCTTCATAGTATAATTTTCTTATCATACCTAGATCTACAATTGAAATAAATGGCATTTCTGGATCTTTAATGTCATTTAAAATTTTATAGATATCTTCGATTTCCCGCACTTTTTCTGACATAGCTGAGCCTAAAAGTAATTTCCCCGAACTGATCGCATCTCATTGAGAATATTAGATAAATTCTCGGTATGATAATTATATTTATCAAATCTAAAAATCGGTGCGATCGTCGGTTTACATAGATCTAATTCCCGAAATTTCTTGTCAATTATTTCATTCCACAGTGCACGTATTGAAATTGTTCCTAACAATTTATCTCCGTCAACTATTGATAAATCATCTAGAAGGTAATCTATATATGGCCAGTATATATCTATTGCTGACTGGCATAACTCTTTGCTATATTGTGTTCCTGTTGCAAAAATATTTATCCAGTGTTCACTATGCTCAACATGATAAAGAACATCACTAATATTTCTTTTTGAGATTACAGCAATATTTTCAGCAGAAAATTGAGTTAGCTCATTTAAAATAAGTTTATGCCAAACATCGAAGAAGTATTGTCTAACTTCTAATTGTGCAAAATTCTCATCTGCAATTTCTGCAAGCAAACAGTTGTTAAATTCGTCGATTTCTCGCTCATATGCAATATGATCTTCGGTCTTAGATACATCCTTTTTGGTTAATTCCGCATACCAACTACGCGCCTGCCCCAACAAATCTTGGGCTATATTTGATATCGCCAATTCCTCTTCCAAGACTGGCGCTTTACCGATCCAAGACGTTAACTGATGGGAAAGTATCAAACAACTATCACCAAGCATCAAGTACAAATCATTTAATTGAACGATCTTACTAGACATTCTTAAAGGCCTTTAACTTGCTTTGCTAATTTATAGCTTTCGGCCTCTCGATAGTCCTTTCCTATACTATTATTGAAATAATAATCATTATCGATCCGATCTATAGAATATATCTCGTTGCTTTTAACCACCCAAAGACTTTGAAAGGAACCGCGTCTTAAAAATACATCTCTTGCATTTTGCAGTGCCATTTTAGGATCTGCGGCCATAACTGATCCGATATGCTGGTGACTTCCGCCATTTGTTTCACAAAGAAACACTTCCCATAGTTGAGGATTACTCATACTATACCCCCACCTTAAATTTATTTATTTGCGCATAAGTAGCGGCTTCACGAACCCAACTATTTGTTTTCCAAGCTTTTTCCCTTGCGGTTAGCCTGCTGGCATTACAAAGCCCATTTCCCTTCAGTACACTATTAAACTCATCCCAATTTATTTTCCCGATTGTGTACTGACCGCGTTCAGGATCAAAAATGCACTCGCTATCTGGAACTTTTAATCCTAAATATTCAATTTGAGGAACTGTTTGGTTGACAAATTTTTGTCGCAGTGTGTCGTTTGTGAATAATTTAATTTTCCATTTCATTGAATTAGCACTGTGTATTGATTTATCATCTGGTGGTCCAAAAACCATTATTGTTGGCCACCACCAACGATTTAAAGCATTTTGAGCTTGTGCTTTGCCTTTGCTGCCTGATTTTATAAGTTCGAGCACTAGCTCGAATCCTTGCCGATTATGAAAACTCTCTTCTTGACATATTCTTTTCATCGCGCGGGCATATGGGCCATATGAACACTCTGATAAGGGGACTTGGTTTATAATAGCCGCCCCGTCAGTGAGCCACCCTATCATACCAACATCTGCCCAAGTCATAGCAGGATAATTGAATATATTCAGATATTTAGATCTTCCAGAGTAAAGATCGTCATATAAATCAGCTCGCGACACACCAAGACCTTCAAGCACAGAATAAAGATATTGCGCATGACCAGCCTCATCTTGAACTTTTGCTAATAATATAGCTTTTCTGTTCAAAGAAGGTGCTTTTGCTAGCCAATTGCTTTCGGGCAACATACCAACATATTCAGAGTTTGCGTGTTGTGTAATTTGTCTTATGAGTGTCTTTCTGTAACCATCTGGCATCCAGTCATGAACCTCAATTTTCTCCCCTCGATCAATTCGATCTTGAAAGTATAGTTCTTCATCGGAGCTGATTTTTTCCATATTGTTACTCTTGGCTTTTAAGATAGTTAACTAATGGAATTTGGTTAGCAACGTAGTTTTGTGTTACGTGTGATGGTTTATTCCAAATTATATCTTTAATAACTGAAGATTTATTAGTTAGAAAACGTTCATAATTTTCCCAAAAGTCACTTTTTAAAGCGTGCTTTATAACTTTACCGGTGGCACCTAGTTTGATACCATTTTCCGATGATAACAAACACACGCCCACGGACATATCTGGCAACGTCTCAATTCCTGCAAAGGGATAACAGCTAAGAGCAACTTCAAGTATTCTTTCAAGTGATACATTCTGCTTTTCTAATATATCGCTCTCTTTAACAAAAATAATTGTGGATTCTTGGCGTGTCGGCCCACGATTAGCACCAACAACTGAAACATCTTCTATATCTAAATTGGATAAAATATGCTCTTCGATTAAAAGAGTATATCCTGGAGAACCCAATGGCGTATTTATGGTATCTGTAATACGATCCAGATGAATAAATTCTCCATTATCTCTCTGTAGACCGATATCTCCGGTTAACCAATACCCATTTAGTCTTGATAGCGAGGACAAAGTCGGACGATCAAGATATCCAGGCGTAATGGTTGGAGACTTTACCCCTATATACCCTACTTCGAAATAACCGAGTTTATCGCCTTGCGGTGACAAAATTGCCCCTTCAGCATATGATGCAACATGCCCGACGGTACGTGGGTAACTTTTTGTGTCATGTTTCGTTGTCTTATAGAATTGCGACATACCGAGTTCAGAAGAACCAAACATATCAATGAAACGAGCATTAGGTGCTAGTTCCAATAAACGCCTTATATGCGCCTGATGTGCTGTATCACCTGTATTATAAAATCTCTCTAGAGAAGCGAAATCACCAGGCTTAAGGTTCTTCAGTGACGCCAAAGAAGCGTACGATTGCGAAAACGCGGTCATCACCGTCGGCTTGAACGACTTGATTGCATTCGATAGATCTTCCCCTAATTGATTGCTCATCACCATACAGGGAAGCTGTAACATCGTAGCAGTCATGATATAACTAATACCCGCAGCATGTGTTGGAGGCATGGCGGTAATAAGCCTATCAGATTTGTTCTCAATAAAGCTAAGCAAGCGTTCACGCTTACCATCAAAAAATTGTTTATGCCCAAATGTTACAGCCTTAGGAATCCCAGTAGTCCCCGAACTATGGCAAACCATTACTATGTCATCGTTTGAATGCTCGTATGGCCAAAATTCGCTCAGTCGACCAACTTCCGTCTCAACATCCGCAGTGAAGGTCTCTTTGATCTTTTTGATATTTTCAAGTTTTGCAATGTTTTCAGACCAAGTCTGACTATCAGTGACAAGATAAGAAAACTCATACTTCTTTGCATATTGACTAAGTATACTCGGATTTATTTTTCTATTAATTAGAACAGGCCTCAATAATAAGCTATTGAGCGCTAAAAAATGAATAAAGGTTCCGATACCATCATCAACAAAAACGCAAACAAACGATTTTGGAGCAATATCATAATTTTGATACCACGCCGCGACGCTTTTAACGACTTCATACAAAGAATTTAATGAAAAGCTTTTGTAGACCTTCCCATTAGGTGCAATAAATTCTTTTTCAAGATAGATATAGTCTGCATCCATATTTGGATATGCACTTAACGCCTTAAAAAAGAAATTACCAGCACCTAAACTCTGATCCGCAAATAACTTATGCCTTACCTCGGTCAACTGTTCAACATTGTCCATAACGCACCTCATTGCCGCATAGAAATGGCAAGTCTGTTCATTCCATTCATCAGCGATATGGCAAATGTGAGGTCTGATATCTCTGTATCATTGAAGAATTTTTTTAATAACTCAAACGATTCATCATCGGCGTGACTTGTAGATATGTATGTTAACTGCTCTGCCCAGTTCAGTGCTGCTTGTTCTTTTTCAGAAAATTGATCACTAACGCGCCATCCGGCAACTTCAGATATACGGCGTTGTGTTTCACCAGATTTTAGCAATGAATTTGTATGTAGATTTAAGCAATATGCACATCCATTAATTTGAGAAACTCTGAGATAGACCAACTCAATAAGATTTTGTCCTAGAACACTTTTCTCAAGCGCGACTTTTACTGATCTAAAACCACCCATGAGTTCTGGTGATAAGTCAAAATATTTAAGTCTAAGATTTTTCATTTTCTCATCTCCTTATTATCTTTATTGTCAGCTAAATATATTAATAATGCAGCAGCACAACAAACCAAAACACTAAAATTAAACATCATTTTTATACTTTGAAAAAATGACATACTTAATGCAAATAATATTAACATAAGTATATTTGCAATATTAATTATTTTGTTCTTTACGTTAATAATATATGTTAAAGCTATGACTGCCTCTAAAACTGTGACTACCCAGCCTATAACAGGAATCATGCTTTCCGGAGCCCAAGGGCACAGGATCGAGACATGTTTAAAAAAATTAGCCATCGAGCCCCAGGAAACACCTTTTTCACCCAAATTCCCCCAAAAACCAAAACGGTCACATACAGCCGAAAGATAGCCGATAGCTAAACTCACTTTAGAAAAATATATGCCCCGACTTTGCGCAGACGATTTGAGAAGATCAAACATGCATCACCGTATTATTAACAATTCTACTAATTAAAAGGTGTCACAAACTCAGTTACTGCGATAGGGACATATTTAGATAAAACAATAGTGACATTTGAAATTTTACTTTTAAGACAAATAATTCATTGTATAAAAAATAATAATACAGGTATTAATTCCAAAAAAATTAAATATACTTACTATATTTTTATGAAGAGTGTTGTTATGGAAATTATCAAGCCACATGCCTATAGATTTTATTCTGTACTCATACTTCTATATTTTTCAGATATGATTCTATTACTTAGCAACATTTGGAATTCCCTTAGTGTTACCAATTCACCTTTATTCTTAGGGTGCATACTCTCAATAGGGGTTTTATTTCCAATAGTGCTAAAAAAAATTAACTCAAACCATGCTGGCAGTGCAGTTGGTTTACCTGGCCTATATCTTAGAAGAATAATTGTTTTTGGCGTGATTTTAGTTGGTGCTTTGTTTGGTATCGCTGACACGTGGATTGGCTTTATCATCACATCATTATGTATTGGTTATCTATCTCTACTTACACTTACTGTATTAGAGGCAGCAAACACCAAGCTGGTACTTCAAGGACAAATTAGTTCACAAATGGCGTCTAGAATTATGCAGACAATCGTTCAGCTGGGTTCTTTTTTCGGTGCGATGGCAAGTGGATATCTGTTATTAGCGCTAAATTTTAATAAGTTGATCTGTTTTATATGCATCTTCGACATCATCATTAGCGCTACGGCTCGATTCATTTTTTTTGAAAAACCCGAAACAAGAATTAAGAAATCAGAGATAGAGCATAGTATATCAAGAAAACATCTACCTGCTAATTTGATTTATCTTTGCATAGTTATTGCATTAGTAGGATTACATATCAGTGCGTTTAACGTACTCACCCCAGTAATTTTTCAAAATATAAAGAATTTAGGAAGCCAATATTTTGGTTTATGCAGTGCCGCTGCTGGACTTGGGGCTTTTTCCGCGGCATTCGTAAACATTAACTGGTTTCGTTTTATGATACCAGCAATAACCCTCTTCCTGGCTGATTGTATTTTTACGTTATCCTGGCATCCATATTTCGCTGTCTTAGCGTGTCTCTTTATCGGATTTTCAATAAATACCATACGTATTAACGCACGTAAATTTATCATCGATAATACCAGCAATGATACTCAGGCCGATCAGGTAAGCGGCATGAGTGCGCTAATGTACACATTAGCCCAATCCATTGGCCCAATGATTTTTGGGATCCTTACTGGTAGTGCCGTTTTGGGGGCGTATTCAGCAATATATCTGTTTCCAGCCGTGGCCTTGGTCATGTTTGTTTGGGTGATAATAGTACGAGGTATGTCGGGAGTAATTAAATGAATAAAAATTGCATTATTATCGTAGATCCAATGTCAACTGGTGCTTTATATGCCCCTTTAATATCTAAAATGGGATATTTATGCTATGGTGTACTCTCTGATCCAAATATTCCTGCGAAATTTATGAAAAGTTTTACAGGCGATGGATTAGTCGATCATTATTTATACTCTGTTGAAGAAATTAAAACCAAACTAAGTTCTGAAGATGTTTTTGCTGTAATATGCGGCGCTGAAACGGGAGTCTACTGCACAGACTCACTTGCAAATTATTTTGGCGTTCCAGGCAATGATATACTTCATACTAATTGGCGTCGTAGCAAGATTGATATGCAGAACCGCCTAAAACTTAATGGATTAAGAAGTATTCAGACGGTTGAGATCACTCAAGAAATGAATAATTTTCCCGCATTTTCCTCTGAAACAGGATATGTGCTAAAACCCAATGAATCCTGTGGGACTGATGATGTCTTATTCTTTAGTGATCTTGATAGCGTAAGGAAATACATCAAAGAAATTGACTGGACGAGACCGAACGCAGTCGGACAACCAAACAAATCATATCTTCTTCAGGAACGACTAGTTGGAGATGAGTATGTTGTTGATTTAGTTGCTTCCAATGGGGTGACTAAAATTTGTAGTTTATGCCGTTACAGAAAAGGAACGCATAATAACAATCACTTTGTTTACGAAGCACTCGAGATTCTAGACCTGTCCAAACAAGAATATTTGCCGTTGTTGTCATATTCTGTTGATTGTACCAACGCAGTAGGTATCACATACGGTCCGGCTCATTTGGAGCTTATCTTGACGAGTACCGGACCGGTTATGGTTGAAGTTGGTGCCAGATTACATGGCGGTGTTGCTCCAGTTTTATTAGACGAGTGTTATAGTGACGGATTACTAAAGACTGCAGTTTCTTTATGTGCAGACAACTTCGATTCAGAACCTGCCGTTCTCAAAAAGTCAGGTCGTATAATCTTTTTGATAAATGAAGAACAAGACAGGCGCGTAGCCAATACATCACGCTTAATTAGCAATTTACAATCGATTCATGGCGTTTCCACAGTAAAACTTTTTTTCGGTGACAACGATCTGATCCCCTTGACCACTAACCTCATCGACTGCCCCGGTATTGTTACTGCCGTGGCGGAAGATGAAGCAACTTTGGATACTATTGAAGACAAAATAAGAACTGTTTTTACTTCTTGAGGTATTATTATGTACAAAAAAACTGATATTTTAAATAAGAAAGTTCATTTGGAGAATTGGCAAAATGTGATCTTTATGGAATTTGATGCTGCAATGAATAATAAAGAACGCCCATTTCCCTGCCTTTTCGGCGTTACTGGTTATAAATCAGATATGCTTCGTTTTTCTTTTTTTGAAAAAATAGATGCGAAAAATATAAAAGATGAGTTAGTTCTTTTCTGTGAAAACTACAAACAGTATGGAAAACAAACTTCACTTGTAATGTTTGAACGCCCTAGTAAAGTTGAAAGTATTGACGATTATTATAAACGATTTTGGCAGTTACTCAAAGATCTCGCTAATTTAGATGATGAGCCTTTGATAGATACATTACCGAAAGAACTTGATCATCCTGCATGGGAGTTTTGTTTTCACGGCGTACCTTTATTCGTGGTCTGTAATACCCCAGCACATATCAATAGGTTAAGTCGACGTAGTCCAACATTTTCTCTAACAATACAACCAAGATGGGTATTTGAAGGCTTATTGGATACCAAAGAAAAAGCGGATGTGGCGTTTGAAACAGTCACTAAGCGACTTGAGCCCTTTGATGTCATCAGTAAATCCAAAGTCCTTGGAAGGTATGGAAATCCAGAAAATCGGGAATGGAAACAGTACTTCTTGGACGATGATAATACTAACTCATTTTCATGTCCCTATACTTCATTAAAGGAATAATTAAATGGACGTTAAAATAGATAAAATTGATCTAGGAAGCAAACAAGACATATTTTCGCTGCTTTATAAGATGCTACCCAAACAAGGGTGTATAGAATTTCAGCGTGATGAACCGCTAAAATGTCATAAATGGCATCAACATCAAAATGATGAAACATTAGTAATTATTGAAGGAGGCTTAACCTTTTATTATGATGATGTGACTGTGTATTGTAATCCTGGCGACGTGATATTCCTCCCTTCAATGAAGAGGCATCAGTCTATTGCCTCTGAATCAGGGTGTGTTTATGCTATAGCGACTGAATTTGTTGATCTCTAGATGATATTCAATGCTGGAACTAAAGTTATGCGCATATAATATCCTTCACTTCATCAAGTGATGTGATTAATCTCGTTCGAATTTTAAAATAAGGCTCGAGATTTTTCTCTATTGCATAGTGTTTCTTCATGGACAATCCCCCCTTATCAGGCTGATTGGACATGAAGAAACAGCATAGCAGAACATATAGAGGAACTAAAAATAGAGAATATTTACTTGAAGCAAACTTCTGGCAGACTTTCTGTTTGAAAATGAAGTGTCATGTTAATTCTTGCAAAAAAAAGTGGTCAATAACCTGTCATTGTGAGGTGCTACCGTCCACAAGTGGTTATGGTTTAAACAAAGAGCTGATGCACGCGCGATCAAGAATACATATGTTTAATCTTCCAAACCGCTTTTCAAAATGGATAGCTTCACGAATATTTGTTTATTAACCTACCGCTGATCGGATCTTTATCGACACTTGGCACCGCCAAATAACATGGAGTGACGTAGTCCCATTTGTTTGAACAGTTTGGTGCTTTTTCAGTGAGATTCGTATCTCGTTCATACCAGTTCCCTTATGCGTTGGCGTATTGGCGTAAACTGTATTCAGTCCTTGTTATCAAGGAATGAATGTGGGCTTCGACTTTAAAATCAGGTATTGCCTGATACCAACACGGACCTAGGATATGGCCTCATAAGCATAAAAATACCTCTCCTCATATTTGACAGATCGTCAAAATCACTCAGTTCCGCTATGCTCCCCTACCATTCATCAAGATAGTGACACTAGCCCATTGAAGATTGCCTGCTATTCCAACTAAAACTAAGACACAGAATTGTGATTAACTGTGGTTTTTTCGACATGATTATTTTCTATTCAAAGTATTAAAGTCAAAGTCATGCAGAAAATTCACTCTCAATAATGTGTAAAATTCGCAAATTACTTCTATCACTGGTTTGACTATTAGATTCTAATATGTATTTTATTTCTATTATTGATTGTTATGAATGATGATGTTTCTGACGGGGAAGAAACAAATGTCAAACGAGTTTATAAGCGTGCACTCAATGAGCACTAGCTATGCGCCCAAATCATCTCGCACAAAAATTAGTGATAACCTCTACCAACAGATCATTACATTAATTGAAAGCGGTACTTTTCAAATAGGACAACGCGTTCCCTCGATCAGAGCTCTTTCACTTGAACTAGGTTTTGGAAAAAATACCGTAGAAAACGTATATAGTCGTTTAATTGGTGATGGTTATTTAATTTCTAAGGGGCCTGCAGGCACATATGTCGCCAGCCGTTCTCCCACCAGTGAAAGCCAGTCAACGACAACTTCCTCCAATTCCGTAATGCATCAGTCAATTTATGACGAAGGAACGACCTTTAAGAAGCTCCAGATAGGTTTACCTGCAATTGATCTATTTCCCAGAAAATATTGGAGTAGTCTCTTTAAGCGAAAGATTGCTGAAACTCATAGTTCGTTATTTTATCCACATTCAACAGGACTTAGAAAGTTAAGAGAAAGCATCACACGTTATGTTGGATTGTCACGTGGAATACTTTGCAACCCGGATCAGGTTTTCATCAGTAGTGGCTTTCGCGGAGCCTTAAATCTGCTTATGAGAGCTCTTACTGAACCAATGGATACAGTATTTTTAGAGGATCCGTGTTTTCCACCCACTTTAGATATCGTTAGAAGTTCGGGAGCCCATATTGTACCTGTTCCTGTAGATACTAACGGGTTGCAAATTTCTGATGCTTTAAAAAGGTACCCTAACGTTAAATTTATTATAGTCACAGCCAATCATCAAAGCCCTTTAGGCTGCGTCCTTGGAGATGATAATCGAAATACTTTATTAGATTGGTCGGAGAAAAATGGTACATTTATAATAGAAGATGATTACGATAGTGAATTTAGATACGATAACAAACCACTACCAACTCTCAGTAGTAATAAAAATTATAAAAAAGCTAATGTAATATATATAGGTAGTTTTAGTAAATTAATTAATCCTAACTTAAGATTAGGATTTTTTATTGTTCCTAAGTGTATGATTCCAAAAATAACTGATTTTTATCAGAGATTTATAGATGGATTTCCAATATTAACTCAATCTGTTTTATCTGAATTTATGGATTCTGGTAATTTTGCTAAGCATTTAAACAAAATGAGAAATAATTATAAAAAAAGACAAATATTTTTGGAAAAATCATTGGATAGATATGTTTCTGATATATTCCATGTAAAAAATTTTAATCATGGACTTAATACATTATTGTTATTAAAAAATTGCTTTAAGTGTGACGATCTAGAATTAATGAAAGTCGCACAACAAGAAAATTTTGGGATTGGTTGCATTTCAAACCGGCAAATAGAAAGAAGAGATTTAAACGGGCTAATATTATCCTTTTCAAATTTGAAAACTCAAGAAGAGGCGTATAAAATAGTCTCAGATTTTGATCGAATAATTAGACCATATGTTTCTTCTAAATGAAATATTTCTATATTCAGATATATCTTATATTTTTCATTTATTTGAAGAAAGTTATTCTTCTTACTGTCTGGTCTCATTGCTGCTGCAAGCCCATCTTTGTGAGATGCACACATTACCGGTTGTGCGCCAATTCTGTGATTGTGTGATTTTTGTACCAATCATTCCTTGATGCAAGATTTCTGCCACTAAAGAAACGTGCGTTGCGAATTGGCTTCATCCAAATCCCGAAATCTGGTGTTTCGTTCTTTTTCCAAAATGAGAAACAGAAAGGAAAGAAGGACTATTATGACATCTGTAACATCAAATTTTGCAAATTTTATACGGATTATGTTTCGGGATTCGAGCGGCAGAATTTTAAATTAGCATCTTTTTATGATGCTAATTTCTGGCGATGTTCGAATAATTCACGCATTTAACGACAACGACAATGATTTGAGAAATCAAGTGATTACTTTAACGATAACAGAATTGATTTATGTAAAGAATTATAAGTTTTATAATTTATTAAAAAATAATTTTTATATTAGTAATAATAGTATCATTTCTTTAAAAAAATAAAAGTGAAAAAAATATATTAATACTTTAAAATTATAATGAAATATAAATCATATACTTATTCCTGAAACATACTCATTATACTCCTTTTCAAGCACCTCTATTATTTTTTCCGCCTTCATGAACTGAGCAAATGACGCATTTTGTCCTGCCCAAAAGGGTCCAATATCACCGTCCCCTTCATTTGATTTTCTTTTCTGCATTTGCTTGAATGCGTCATAACTATATGGATATTCAGGTATATCCTTGCCCATGACATGAAAGCCCCATTCGACAAAGGGCGTTAAAATCGATCTTGCTGGACGGCCAGATATCACACGTGTCATTGCCGTCGCAATTCGCGGCTTGGACCGAATTAGCTCTTTGTGTCTTTTCGTTGCTGAACTCTCATCGCAAGCTAAAAAAGCGCTCCCCAACTGCACACCGGCTGCTCCTATCGACAATAGAGACGCAATATCGCTTCCTGTCATTATTCCGCCAGCAGCAATGACAGGAACGGAAACATTTTCCACCAGAAGGCGCGTTAGGGCACGAGTAGACAAACATTCATCATACTTTGATACGTCAAAAACACCTCTATGTCCCCCTGCCTCAAATCCTTGTGCAACAATGCCATCAAGACCTCTCTGCACGATGTATTGCCCCTCTTCAAGGCTAGTCGCCGTCGCAATAAGTTTCGCGCCAGTCCTCCTAAAAATACTGATTATTTCCTCATCTGGCACACCAAAATGGAAGCTTATTATCTTTGGATCTTGAGATGCTACAGCATTGGCCAATGCTATGTTGGACTTTATAGACTGATAAATATTTCTCAGCGGTGCATCTAAGATATTTTTTCCATTAAAGTGACTTGTGTTAATAAGCTGACGCCATCCTGTTTCTTTTGATGGATCAATATTTACAGACGGATCATGACAAAATAGATTAATGTTAAAAGGACGATCAGTGAGTTGTTTTGTTTTTTCAATGATTGTTACTGCATCATCTGGTTTAATACCGCCCAAACCAATCGAACCTATTGAACCGCTATTTGATACTGCCGCTGCCATTTCGGGTGTGGAAACACCTGCCATGGGTGCTTGTATTATACGTGACCTTATATTGGTTTTTAAACCTGAAAACATAGCAGCATCCTATCTATATATATTTATTCAAAATATGCATATTAAAATTAATATTTCTATTTATATTTATTAATATGCGTCTGACGTAACAAGAAACTAATAAAAAATGATAATATAGAAATTATAATAGAAACAACGATTATTATATTGAATGATTGTATTTGTAAAAAATCTTTATCAAAGCTACTTTTTTCTGCAATTTGATACATTGAAATCATCCAGCCGATTAACGGCAATATAGCCGCGGTAAAAATACCTGCTACAGTCATACATAATGAGGCACCTGTACTTACCAGTGAAACTGTAAATATCTGCTTCACTGCGTGTAAAATAGATGGAATGCTTCCACCTGTAAGAAACCCCAACACAAACAGATCTATAATTATTATCACAAAACCAAGGTATTGGGCGACAACTGGAAACAAGATGACTAGTGAAATTGTTTCAATTAATAATATCCATGACAATAAAACCGAATTGTCATTTACAAGATCAACAAGCTTACCAATAACCACCGTTCCAGCAAGACTTCCCGCCATAAACATGATTATCCCCCACCCCGCAATGGATGGACTAACAGAAAAATAGCTGGAAATCATTGTTAATCCCCAAACACCAGCAATTATCGTTATAATAGCTATTTGCACAGCATTTACAGCCAAGATCGCCCAAAAAGCGCGATGCTTTATTATCTTCGTTGTTATGAGCTTGATGTTCTCACCAACATTAATCAAAACTTTATGGTCTTCATTATTTTTGACAAATACATAACACCCTAAGAACAATGCCAACACAATGAGTGAAACCGAAGAAAAAACAGCGAATAATCCATACTTTGATGCTAAAAAAGCTAATGGAGCCGACGCCAAAGCACCGCCTATATAACCAGATGCCTGAGATAACCCAGACATTAAACCAAAATTGTTACCCTTAAAACCAACGGAAACAAGCTTAAGCAAACTTGTAAAAACGAAGGCATCTCCACATGCTAATAATGCTCTGGAAAAAAATGCCATTGATGGATTAATTGAAACAGAAAATAAAAAACTCCCTAACGCTGATAAGAAAGTGCTTATCAAAATCATCCTACGCAAACCAAATCGATCTACTAAAGGACCAGCAGGCAATTGCATAATCGTATAGCCCCAATAATAACCGGACGCGATGACAGCAATACCTGTAGGCGTCAGATTAAATACATTAACAAGTTCATTATTTATCGATTGCGGAGCCATGCGCTGGAAAAACGCCACAGCATACGCTGTGGCAACCAGCAACCAAGAAGCTAAATTCCGAAAAGAATAATCGCTTTTCATATAAATTTATTTAATTCCCCACGCCTATAAGTAGAAATGCATCTAAAGGACCAACCTGATGCCTTATCCACTGATCAAGTACCTCATCACCACTTGAAGGCAATTCACCATAAAGTTCATCAAGCATTGCATATGCATTTCGGATAATTAAACTCTTTTTGTCTAATTTATCTTTTTGTCCGAGCCAGTCTGCCATAATTAACGCCTGATCACCGATAAAATCAGGTGTAGGATAATCCGGACTCGGATAAAGCATATCAGTCAATTTCTTTTGCATAGCATACATGACTGGTGTTTCTGTTCTGGTGGCAAACAACAATGGAATATTTTCGTCCGCATATTCAGCAATACAATCAGACACACGCTTCTGAAATAATCTACTCATCAATTTATTCTTCTGATGAGGTGGCGTAATTCCAGATGAATCGTTATAAATAATGGTCGATTTATCGGCTTTCACCAAACTATAGCTTGTCCATCCAACCAAATCGTTGTTCTTATCTGCAACAAGAACCAGCTCCTCCGTTCGTTCCATATACTGTTCTTCTTTTCTTGTGCGCCAATACAGGGTCATATCAGCTCCAAAAGCATGGGATGTGAGAGGAACATACACATCATAAATCGCTGCTTGTGCGGCCTGCGATAGTTCTTTGCCAGGTTTTTTAATGGAATATGCCTTATAACCGCCGCCCATATCATCTAGCGTGAACTTATCAAGTTCATTTTTTAATACGGATTCTATTCCAAGTATAACCGTCTTATAAAATTTATCATTGTTCACGTTTTCATTCCTTATTTGTACTTTACATATTATCACCTAACAAAACTATAGTTTTGTATATTAAGCAATAAATATTAAAATATTTTATTTTTACCTATAAAATCCTAAGCTATATTATTAACTGGATCATTTTTTTCTTTCTCTGATATCACCCCCCCCTCATCTATTTCTTTTACATTAGCTTTCTTCCATGCTTGGAAGTCTTCTTTCATGCGGCGAAAGGAATTTACACCAGGTAAGAGTAAGTTTGTAACTTTTTGGTACTCTGTCCATTGTTCTCCTATTATGTATTCTCCCCGCTTATCTTGATGCCATGTACCAAGGTAAAGATAAGCAGTGGCTGCTATAGCTAAAAAAAGAGTATCGAGTGTCATGACAGGATGCAGCCAAAACAGGAAAATCAAACACGTGTGATGCGGAAATCTAATATATCTCTTAATACCTTCCTGCCGCACTCTATAATACGTTGGAGCCTTAGTTTTTGTAATTTTCGTGATAATTTGCTTTATACCAATCCACTGAAAAAAAGATGTAGTATATTTAAAGCAAAAGAAAAAGAAAAACAAAGATAAAGCCAAGCCAATAACAAACAAATGAAACAGGGCGCTACCTGGTTCCAAATAAAATATGTATACACCAGATGTTTCCCAATATTTAAAACCTAATACCAAGGTTATAACTGAAAAAACACTATAAGATAAATTCCATGTATAAGATGGGAGGACATTATTATAAATTTTAACAGCTATTTTGGTTGTTAAAAGTGTATGTTGAAGTCCATATACACAGACAATTATAAAATCAACAATAAGCCATTGATAGGTATTCATTTTCGTGCTCTTTTTTGTTTTCTGGTGAATTTTAATCGTTGAATTTCAAATATATATCGTATTTTGGCTTCGGAGAAAAATTCAGGAATTCTCCCTCATTATATCGAATGTCAATTTTGGATTTTGGAAATAAAACAGATATTTTATCTTTACAAAATTCTGATAATTTTTTTTCGGTATTATCAGTTATTACTGTTATTTCTACTTTTGATAATGAATTATTAGCTCGCAACGTATAGTTATATATTACATTATCATTGTCACTATATAAAATCTTATCCAATTCAATTCTATTCTTTAAGCTTATCGGGTAATCAATAATGCGCCCTTGAGGATAAAAAACAAATTGATCATTCGTTTTTCTCACTTTCACAAAATCATTGGTATTATATCTGATGATAGGTAAGAGACCGGAACGCAACCAACTCACCAATAAACACCCAGAATAAGCATATTGTTCTTCGTTAATAGTTATTTCAGTTGCATCAGAATATGGTACGACTTCAAATATAAAATCACTTTCGAACCCCACATACCCACCATCTTCTATTCCATACATCAGGGAAGCGGCTTCACTAGATCCATAAACAAAAGGAACAACCTTAGAGTGATCGCCTAACATTCGCCTCATATTGTTAAGGTTATGAGATGAAATAAACTCCCCAGTTAATAAAATCTTTTTTAAATATGTGGGATAATTTCCTGTTATTTTCTTACACTCATATAACAATTTATATACGAGACTTGGCGTTGACATAATTGCCGTCACTTTATACCTTTCTAGTACAGAAATTATCCTTTCATAGTTACAAACATTTGGTATCGGATAGATACGGAGATATCCTATATTTAGTAGTTGAAGTGCAGATATTGATGCCTCTATAAAAGGGCTTAAAATTGACGGATGCAAAACTGCTATTCTGTCTTGCCCAGATTGTAGATGTCGTTTGTAAGCAGTTATTTGGTTTAATGTATTCCATTTATAATCAATGGAGTTTCTTGGCGTTGGCAAAGGATTACCAGTTGTTCCAGAAGTTTCGCTAAACACAAAACCATTTTCTAAGAAACTATCAAATTTTTTATCAGCAAATTTTTGTAATTCTTTCTTAGAAATTTCAGGTATTTTTTCTAGTAACCCATCTAAATTACTTTGATAATTTATATTTTTATAATTAAGACTTGTTATTTTTCGTAATATAATATCTTTTGCACTATCTGGATCAGACGTTACAGTCAATTTCATAATTATTCCTCCCTAAGCAGTTAATTTACATCATTGAGTTCCCGCTAGACTTCCACCATCAACAATTAAAGTAGTTCCCGTGATAAAAGATGACTTAGGTGACGCCAAAAACCAAACTGCATTGGCTATATCTTCAGGATTACCGACACGACCAAGAGGCCTATTAGAACCTTCTTTTAAAAACGCATCTCCAGGTAAAGATAGCTGTAGTGCTTCATCAATTAACATTGGAGTATTTGTATCTCCAGGACAAACGCAATTTATTCGTATCCCCAATGGGGCACAGTCCAGAGCCATTGCTCTTGTTAGCTGCACCACTCCTCCTTTCGATGCGCAATACGCTACAGCTTTGACACCACCAGATAATCCCCAACCAGATGATATATTAATTATAGCACTACCTGTTTTCATATATTTCAGTGCATATTTACTACATAAAAATGTTCCTGTAAGATTAACATCAATAACGCAATTCCATTCATCAAGAGTTAGACTCAATGCATCTTTACGGATTGTAATTCCAGCACAGTTAACCAATACATTAATACTTGTTTTTCCTTCACATATACTTGAAATAGAATTTTCTATTATCTTTTCATCAGTTACATCAACACAATGAAAAATATATTTTCGCTTATTAATTTGATCAAATTTTTCAGGATTACATTTATCAAATATATGTACACGCGCTCCCGCCTGAAAAAAAACATCCGCTATCGCCAATCCCATCCCACCGGCACCACCAGTTATTATAACATTTTTTCCATTAAATTCATGCATTTTGACCCGCCCCGTACAACTGATCTGCTGTCGTACCAAAGTCGATGTTAGGGCGAGAATGAAAAGCCAGATTAATCGCTACACGCCTTTGATTATCACAGGTTAACGGAGTAACTCTATGCATCGACTTTGACGCATGTAACAAATAGCATTCGTAAGTATTCAAATGATCCCGAATAATACGCCCATCTTCTGACGCCAGACGTATAAGTTCTGAAAGTGATGTTTTTTCTCTATTCTCAAGGCAGAAATTTTGCCAATCTTTGACATACTCGATATCTCCGCCACATCCCTCACTTGGCGCTTCCAAACAAATTATCAAAGCGTAATCCGGATCATCTAAATGCCAACCATGCGTATCCCTAGCACCATCCAATATATTAACAACCATATATTCTTCTGTATGTTTTACTGGATGAATCTCGGTTTTGGTCAAACTAGATAAATAAAACCTAATAAGATCCATATTGTATAACGCCAGCAAAGCAGCACTTTCTTTTTTTATCAGAGAACCGCCTAAAACTGATAAATTTCGAGGTGAATCATATTCCTGCATAATAAAATCTCGCCTCAACTTATGTTTTGATAAACGAGCAATTTCATCATTTAGCGCTTTAAAATACACATCACTGAAAAAATTGGGTAACTTTACGTATCCCTCCCTACCAAATTCTTCGCTCAAAAATTCGATTTTTCTATCATTATATTCTTTGGTGTTTATTATGTTATTCATTTTATTCTCCCGCAAAAAACGAATAATATTATTTATTTTATATTAATATTTTATTTTATATTAAAATTAGAATAGTTATTATTTATAGTCAATATATATAAAATAAAAACACTTATTAAAGTTTTATATTATATTATAAGTTATTTTTTTCGAAAAATAATCCATAAAATAATTAATAATTATGACATTTGAGAAAAACAATAATTATTTTAATAAAATAATAAAATTTCAATTTTTAATTATGTAATACTTTTTATATTATAAATATATATTTTTATTTATATATATTATTTAGAAAAATTATATCTACATTCGTGTAAATTTTAGAAAAAATAGTTTATAAGATAAAAATTATATCCCGTTCAAAAGCATTATTCTCGTTAAGCATGGTGATACACACAGTGGATCATATTCATGCTAAAATTACTCTCATCAGAAATGTCTCAGATGGGAATATGACTACATAATATAGAGATCGCGACGCTAATAGACCTATAATTATTGTACAGCTGCCCTATACATCGGGCATTAATTGGAGACAGCAAACCGTTTTGAAACTGCTTCAATCGAAAATATTCTTTACAAGTAAAAATTAAGCCCAAACTGCAAAACTTATAGAAGCAACAAATCTAAAGGTTTATATTAACGGCAAGAATCTTGAATAATAATTTTAGGACGTAGACAATGTCACATGAGCAAATCATATGTTTTGATGGACACAATGATATCCTATCCAAAATATGGTCCACCAAAAATTCTTCCGCAAACTGTTTCATTGATGGTTTTGACGAAGCAGAAATTGATTTTCCGAAAGCTAAAAGCGGTGGTCTTCGTGGGGGACTTTGTGCTATCTTCCCTCCATCAACAGATGAAACGCTCGATGCCAATGGTATTTTGCACCAGCTTTCACAAACCGATGCTCTAAAATCAACAATGGAAATGGCAAAACTTCTCCATAATATTGAAGATAGTGCGCCGGATCAGATAAAAATTTGCAAAACGGCGAGTGAAATTAGGCAAGCTATCAAACAGAATAAGTTTGCAGCAGTCTTTCACATTGAAGGTGCAGAAGCAATCACAGACAGCTTGGAAGAATTATCCATGCTTTATGATTATGGTTTACGCAGCATTGGTCCCGTATGGAGCAGACCCAATATTTTTGCCTTCGGTGTGCCGTTCAGATTTCCTTCAACACCCGATATTGGTCCTGGTTTAACAGAGACTGGCAAAAAGCTGATACGGGAATGTAATAAGCTGCGTATTATGATTGACCTTTCTCACATGAATGAAAAAGGCTTTTTTGATATTGCCAAAATTTCAGATGCACCCCTCGTTGCCAGCCATTCAAACGCCTATAAACTAAGCCACCAAAGTCGCAATCTCACAGATGAACAACTGCTTGCCATTAGGGACAGTAACGGCTTGGTTGGAATTAATTTTGGTGTCAAATTTCTTAGAGAAGATGGTGAGAGGAATAGGGATACACCTTTACAAACAATCATCAATCATATTCGCTATATTGTAGATCTGATCGGTGTTGACCATGTTGGTTTTGGATCGGATTTTGACGGAACAACAATTCCTAACGAATTAAAGGATTGTTCTGCTCTGCCGAAGCTTATTGAAGCCATGCAAAAAGCTGGTTTTCATAGCGATGAAATAGAAAAGATCGCCGCTAAAAATTGGATTTCCGTACTTGAGCGTATTTGGGGTGAATAAGAAGCCATTATGTGGCTTATCAACAATAGAACGCGATTATTTATATATTTTTATAAATATATAATTTGCATTCTTACACTTAACATATTGGTAGTAAAAATTAATCCAGAATAAAAATAATGATATATGGCTATCCTTATCAAAAATAATAAAGTATTTTAACTTATAAAAATAAAGATCCATTATTTTTTAAATTAAAATAATTCTTAAAAATGATAGGGATAGCATTTTTTAGCAAAGCTATTGACATAAGATTGTTAGTCATCAATACACAAGCGATAAAATAACAACGAATAATCATAATAAATTGGATGCTTGTTAATGGCTAACGCTTACAGCGAATTGTTTAAGGCGCCAGGCTCTCTTGCCTTTTCAATGTCGGGATTTTTTGCGCGCATGCCGATATCCATGATATCAATCGGCATAATGACCATGTTTGCGGTGGACGGTATAAATTACACAACCGCAGGATATGTTGCAGCAAGCTATGTATTTGCCAATGCTATTATCACCCCGCAAATTTCCAGACTAGCCGACCAGTATGGTCAAGCGCGGGTCGCTCGACCTGCCATGTTAATTTCGGTGATTTCCTTATGCTCTCTTTTATTAGCGGTATATTTCCACGCACCCGTTTATGTAATGATCTTAGCAGCCGTTCTTGCTGGGTTTATGCCTAGTTTTGGTTCATTTGTGCGAACACGCTGGTCGCAGCTTTATCATGGTTCTTCTAAGTTGCATGTCGCATTTGCTTTTGAATCCATTCTGGATGAACTGATTTTTATGATCGGACCAATCATTGCAATTGAGTTCTCGAATAAACTATTTCCATCTGCCGGACCACTATCCGCCGCTTTGATATTGTTGGTCGCAGGTTGGATTTTTACCATGCAGAAATCAAGCGAACCGGTCGCCCATGGACGCGTGACGCAAAAATCGACATCTATGATCCGGAAGTTTCCAATCCAATTACTGTCGATGATCCTGTTTTGTATGGGCACAATTGGAGGTACCGCTGAAATATCGGTCGTTGCCTTAGCAAAATCACTCGATCAATCCAATTTTGCGGCAGTTCCCTTGGTTCTTTATGCACTCGGGTCGTTTTTTGCTGGAATAACCTACGGCGCTTTAAAGATACGTATCAGCCTACCCAAACAATTGTTCATTGCGCTCATTGTTGCTGCCATTACAACACTACCGCTGTTGTTTGTCTCCAATTTATGGAATTTGAGCCTCGTGCTTTTTATCGCTGGTGCTGCCTGCTCCCCAACAATTATTATTAGTATGTCATTGATTGATACGATTGTCCCGCCAGAAAAACTGACTGAAAGTATGTCATGGGGAACAACAGGCATTGCTATTGGTGTTGCAACAGGTGCAGCCTTATCTGGTCAGCTTATTGACAATTTTACCATTAAAAGCGGATTTTACATTTCAATTATTTGCAGTTTTCTAGCTTTGGTTATTGCTTTTCTCGGACGGAAATCATTGAAAAGTAAAACGCTTATCCATGATCTCACAGTAGCTAAAACTGTCGATGAATGATCGAACAATTATTGTCGAATGAGCAATAACAGAATTGCTCTATTGGCTATTTTTGCTGGGGATCCATGAAACGCGTTTTTTTCCATAGTCCTGATTTATAATAACAAGCTGCCATAATAAGCGAAGCCAATGCACCGATCGGAAAACTTAACCATATCGCATTGGCTCCGATTGAATGATAAGAAAGATAGTAAAATCCCAATCTTACGGGATACATGGCAATAAAAAGACAAAACAGCGGAACCAAAACCGCACCGTTGGCTCTCACTGTTGAATAGAGCACCATAGACACCCCGAAAAACAGAAAACTCCAACTTGCTAAAAACTGTATATGACGCGCATATTCTACCGTTTCATTTTGGGCGCCAAGAAACAAGACAATAACTGGCCTGTCAAAAATAAGCAGAAGGCTTAACAATAGGCATGTGATGATAAATGTGGCGATACAACCTATTTTCGTAATCTTGTCCACCCTACCCCAACGTCCAGCTCCAATATTTTGCGCCGCCATTGCGCTTACAGCAGCCCCAACTGCCATGGAAGGCATTTGAAGGTAGGTCCACAATTGTTGGACGATATTATAAGCAGCGATAGTCAACACACCTTCATGATTGACCAAACCAATCATAACAAGACCAGCCGAGGCGATAATCATCATTTGTAGGCTCATTGGAAAGCCCTTTAAAATGATATATCGCATAAGATTGAAATGCGGCCATATGTATAGCAATTCGCGTCCCTTAAGGCGTAATGGCAAATTTTTTAAATAAATATATATCAACATAGATATAAGTGCAGAATAACCAGATACTGCGCTGGATACGGCAGCCCCTGCTATACCCATTTTGGGGAAAATCCATATTCCTAAAATAAACAGCGGATTAAAAATAATATCGAGGACAACATTCACTACCATGAAAATCAGCGGCGTTATGGAGTCTCCTGATCCTCGCAACCCCATCATAACCATGAGCATTAACAGATTGGCTGGGTTCGCAATAAAAATAACGCGCAAATATTGTTCAGCGAGTAAAAATGCATCGTCCGGTGTTTTTAATAAGTTCAATATATCGGAAGAAAACAACAACCCTAACACGGCGATACAAATAGATAGAACCAAACAAAACCCAATTGCCGCGCCAAATGCCCGCCTTGCTTCATTAATATCTTTACGTCCAATATTTTGCCCCACCATAACCGTTGCGGCCATACCAAAGCCAAAGACAAGCGAGAAAAGAAGAAAAGAAATAATATTGGCATTTGCTGTTGCAGCCAGCGCATTTTCGCCAAGAAAACGGCCAACCCAAATTGTATTAATAGAACCGTTTAATGATTGCAGAATATTGGATAATAAAGTTGGAATCGCAAATAACAGCAGTGTCTTTGTAATAGGACCATCAGTCAGATTATTGACTGGCACAGTTTGCGATTGAGCCACATTGACTCTCCATAACGATGAATAACGGCATTGAACAAATAGAACGTATAATTAAGTAAGATGCACGATACAGACAAATATAACAATTTTCTGTTTATAGACTAACATTTTCCCATCTGTTATTTTGTCTATATAGACACATAACCACAACAATTTGATTTAGTTCCTGTTTTCTTGCTATAAAGCACCTTTCAAACCATATGAAAGAACACAGCAGCAAATCTTTAATTGCTTTGTCTGTTATACATCTATTTGTCAGCCAAATTTGGAAGGATCTGTTGCCTAATGCGCATTTTGCCTATGGTTTTAGCTGTGGCGCTTTTTATGGAAAATATGGATTCCAATGTTATAACAACGTCACTTCCAGCAATTGCAGCAGATCTACAAACAAATCCCATTGCCTTAAAATTGGCAATGACATCCTATCTTGTTTCGCTTTCAGTATTTATTCCTGTCAGTGGGTGGATGGCCGATCGTTTTACGGCAAGACATATTTTTAGAATTGCAATCGGCATTTTTCTTGTTGGTTCCATCCTCTGTGCTGGGTCTTTCTCCTTGGAAACCTTTGTTTTTTCCAGATTTTTACAAGGAATGGGCGGCGCGATGATGACTCCAGTTGGTCGATTACTTCTTGTAAAATCCACCCCAAAACACGAATTGGTATTGGCCTTTGCCTGGTTTTCTATACCAGCCTTGATAGGTCCATTGGTCGGCCCACCGATAGGCGGCTTTATTACAACTTATTTCACATGGCACTGGATATTTCTAATTAATATTCCCATTGGACTTATAGGAATTATTCTATCCACCATCTACCTTCCAAAAGACGAAAAGCCGGTAATCCGTCCGCTTGATTGGACAGGCTTTATTCTTTCCGGTGTCGCACTATCTGGATTCATCTTTGGCTTATCTGTCATCAGTCTGCCTGCCTTGCCTGAATGGATTGGTATATTGACCACACTTGGCGGCATTGTTTGCGCTGTGCTTTACGTTAAACACGCAAAGAAAAGTTCTGCACCATTGCTAAACCTTAACCTGTTCAAAGATGAAATCTTTTTGCGCTCCATAACCGGTGGTAGTATTTTTAGATTAGGTATTGGCGCGATACCATTTCTATTACCAATGATGTTGCAGATTGCTTTTGGCTTAACACCAATACAGTCAGGTCTCATTACCTTTGTTGGAGCAATTGGTTCTCTTGGAATGAAGTTTGGTGCACAACAAATATATGCACGCTTCAGCTTCCGCAAAGTACTTATGACTGGTGCGATTGTTTCAGCACTTTTTACAGCATCAAACGGTTTATTTTATCCAAGTACCCCCTATTGGATTATACTGCTTGCATTGCTCATTGGCGGATTTCTCCGCTCATTGTTCTTTTCTGGCGTTAACGCCTTATCATTTGCACATATCGATAAAGACCAAACAAGCCAAGCAACCCCTATTGCTGCCGTTGCGCAACAAGCTTCAATGGCTCTGGGTATTGCAATAGCTGGCGCAATCCTTGAAGCTTCAGCATCATTTCATGACGGCGTGTTACGTTTGGCAGATTTTCATATCAGCTTTTTTATTATTGCTGGCTTATCTGCCTGCTCCTATTTCATCTTTAGAAAATTGCCCGCTAACGCTGGCCATGAGCTTAATAAGGCTGCAACTAAAGAATAACCCAGCCTTTACGGCTGGGTCTAAAATGTTTAAGTACCTAGACAGTGTTTAAGCACATAAACTGCGCTGTCCTAACCAATGGTCACGCTCAAGTAAATAATGCTCGGTCAATACAAGACCTGAAACATCAGACTGTTTTTCACTTCTGCCAATATATTGAAAACCTGATTTTTCAATTACACGCAAAGATGCCTTGTTGGCTGCAAAGCTGGAAACATAAAGTTTATCAATATCGGTTGCTCTAAAAGCAGCATCAATCAAACTTGCAACGGCTTCCGTCGCAAAGCCTTGTCGCCAATAGGGTTGTCCAATCCAGAACGAAATTTCCAACCCTTCCCCATCGTCTCTTTCCTCAATACCACATGTACCGATAAAGCGACCATTTTCGCCAAGTGTAATCGCATAGACACAATAGCCCATCTCGCCAGCAACCGAACGAAGAATAAATTCCGCAGCATGTTTTCGTGAAAATGGATAAGGCATTTTTTGCATCATCGCGGATATATGTTGATTATTTGCGAGATCGGCAATTGTGTCCATGTCTTCGACATGAGGCGCACGTAAAACCAATCTTTCTGTTACTAAAACAGGGCAGTCCAGCGACCTAGGCGGCCTTCTGTCAGTGTTCTGCAATATTTCAGGGCTCATTGTAACCTCCTTGAGCAAAAAAAAAGGGAAAGATGGATAATCCCATCTTTCCCTTTTAATTCTGCCTTGAAGCAACCAACCGGGGTCCAATGGGACACCGGTTAATTTAAAGAGCTCCGGCTTACTCTGCTGCCTCCGCCATCGGAATGACCGACACATAGGAGCGGTCGTTCGATTTTGTGCGGAAAGACACTGTACCGTTTGTAAGCGCAAACAATGTATGGTCTTTACCCATGCCGACATTGTCGCCTGGATGCCATTGAGTGCCGCGTTGACGAACAATAATATTGCCCGCAACAACAACTTCACCACCAAATTTTTTCACGCCAAGGCGTTTGGATTCTGAATCGCGACCGTTACGCGAGGAACCACCAGCTTTTTTGTGTGCCATGGTTGTTCTCCTTTAATCTCTCTTATTTCTCTGACTTCTTAACGGCTGCCTTTTTAGGCGCTGCTTTTTTGCCGTCAGCTTCTGATGACTCTTTTTTTGCAGGTGCTGCTTTTTCAGCCTTTGGTGCTGCTTCTTTCTTTACAGTTTTAGTTGCAGCTTTCTTAGGTTGCGCACCACCGGTGAGGATTTCCTCAATACGAACCATCGTATATTCTTGGCGATGGCCACGAGTACGCTTTGAGTTTTGACGGCGGCGTTTCTTAAACGCGATAACTTTTGGTGCACGAGCCTGCGTAACAACTGCAGCGGTCACCAAAGCATCAGCAACCAAAGGCGCGCCGATGGTTGCTTTATCGCCTTCACCAACAACCAAAACTTCCTTGAATTCTACGATATCGCCAGCCTGACCAGCGACTTTTTCAACTTTAACAAGCTGATTGGCGGAAACACGGTATTGTTTACCACCTGTTTTAATGACTGCGAACATTTTTTATCCTTCCGTTCCATCCAGCTTTTGTTCGCTTTATCATTGGATTAAAAGCAAACAAGCCGTCTTTTTATCAGTCGTAAATTTTACAAGAAGCAGAATAACATCGATTCTGCATACCAATGCAAGCGCAGAATACACTACGCCTTGGGCGTCTTTATGTAAAATTTTCTTCATAAAGTCAACAAAAGCAATTTAAAAAAGCAAAAAAGGGCTTGTAAGAATTGCAATTGACCGCTATCTAGCCGCTAATACGCTCAAGCATTTACAATAGAGCAGTTATTATGTTCGGTTTGGAGAGATGGCTGAGTGGTTGAAAGCACCGCACTCGAAATGCGGCATAGGGGCAACTCTATCGGGGGTTCAAATCCCTCTCTCTCCGCCATTATATTAAAAAATATACGTATTTTCAATTAGTTGTATATTTTCTGAACAAATTGTTCCCCCACCTCTTCCCCGTTAAATTTCTTGAAAAACAGTTGTTTTTATCTTTTTAAAGTTCACCCTAATAGTCGGAATGCAAAAATCCTTCAGCAATTTGGCGGTGGACTGTTGTGAAAAATATCCCATTTGATGATAGTTAGAGAAAATATTTAAGGCTCACGATTCAACAAAATAAAAAAGCAATCAATTGAAAATTGTCAGAAATACCAAATCAGAAAAGTTCGATGTATTTTCGGTGCGATTTTTCTTAAAACTTCCCTAATATTCTGGCAATTTTGCCTTCAATAATTTTGCTTAAGTTCCTATCTTACAACCTGATCTCTATTAACAAAACAGTGCGATAATCTGCAGCTAATAATGCATTTTCATATGATACCGCATTTGCTAGTATTTTAATATGTTACTGCATATCGCTGTATTTTAGTTCTCTCATAATTTGCTTACCAATCCAGAAGTGATATCCCTAACCGATCACATTATTGTGATATTGATGCTTGGATAGTCAATTTTTGTGTTATATAGTTTATGTATATAGCGATTAGAATTGGTGAATATCGTGAAAAAAATAGCATTTATTTCGTTTGGCCGTTGGAACAATCATGAAAAATCAGCGACACAAACAGCACATGAGGCATTTATTCAAACAATTGAAATGGCTGTCGCTGCCGAGGAGCTTGGTGTCGATGGAGCGTATTTTCGTGTCCATCATTTTTCCAACTCGTTTTCTTCGCCGCTTCCGCTTTTAGCTGCCATCGGTGCCAAAACGAATAAAATTGAAATTGGAACGAGTGTCATTGATCTTCGTTATGAAAATCCGCATCATCTGGCTGAAAATGTCGGCGCAACTGATCTTATTATGGACGGTCGTTTACAATTAGGATTAGGGCGTGGTGCGCCTTGGTCGGCTATTGAAGGGTGGAAACATTTTGGTTATGCGGCAGAAGCTGGTCAAAATGCAACTGATATGGCTATGGAAAGAGCCGAGATATTTTTGGATCTGCTAAAAGGCGAGAAAAATATCGAGTTGGAAAACCCGTTTCCTGAAGCTGCAAGCAAGCACCGTTTGGCGCGTGTAGAACCATATTCACCAACCTTACTGCAACGCATCTGGTGGGCTTCAGGTAGTCTATCCAGTGCAGAATGGGCAGCAAAACACGGTCTCAATTTACAAAGTGCAGGTAATGCTGGCGGCAAATCTGGAAATACAATTTTTCCTCAGCGTTCGCCAGCTGGTGTTGTGAATAACGCACCTCAAGTGAACGAGAAAGCAGCATCGCCCCAAGCAAGATTTGCTGGTCAAGCTGAGCATATAAAGCATTATCTCAATGCATGGGATAAAGCTGGACACACGAGCAAACCTCGTGTTGCCATCATTCGCGAACTTGTGCCACTTGATACAGATGAAGAAAAGAAACGTTTTGAAGAAGTAACCCAACAACTTCAACTTTTATGGCCAGATCACAAAAAAGCACGCGGTGTTTTTGACGGCGGCTATACAGGGTCCACCGATGAAATTATCGAAAATATGAATAATGATGAAGCAGTATCATTATCGGAAACGATAATGATACCAGTTGCAAATGAAATCGGACTGGACTTCAATCTGAAGCTTATGGAAAAAGTAATGAAAAAAATTATTCCACATATAGGTTAGATCATTCCTTAATGTAGGTTATTTTTTTTCCATTAATCTCTGTAATACCGACATTCGCATGATATAGGAGACTCAGATTGGTTTCGTTAAGAACAGACTGGGTCTCGCCTATTGCCATTACATGGCCGTCTTTCAACATCATCAATTGGTCGGAAAAATAGCAAGCTTGATTAGGATGATGGGTTGTAAAAAGAATATTATGTCCATCGTCTTTTACCTGTGCCAATAAGCGCATTAATTTATCCTGATTAGAAAAATCTAGGCTTGCCGTTGGTTCATCAAGTACTATCAAGTTAGCATTTTGTAATAATGCACGTGCAATTAACACCAGTTGCCGTTCTCCCCCACTTACGCGTGGATAATATTTATCAGCGAGATGGGCTATTTCCAATTTTTCAAGAATGGACATAGCTTCATCATACATAGTTTTTGTTGGTTGTTGAAAAACCGAAAGCTCTGATACTTTGCCCATTAACACCATCTGAAGGACTGAAAAAGAAAAGTTCGGCGAGCTATTTTGTGGAACATAGGCAAATAAGCGCGCACGCTCACGCATGGATATAGTTTTCAACTCTACAGATTGATAACGAATACTACCTGAAAGTGGTGTCAAAATACCAAGTAGCGTTTTTAATAATGTACTTTTCCCCTCGCCATTAGGGCCTAAAATGCACAGGCTTTCACCTTGTTTAAGAAAAAAGCTAATCCCATCACTGATTTTATGGTTGTTATAGCCGGTGGTAATATTGTCTACTGATAAAAATCTATCCTCCATTATTCACGGCCTTTCACCATCAACCAAATGAAAATTGGTGCGCCAATAAGGGCAGTTAATATACCCAATGGAATTTCTACACTTGCTATTGTCCGTGCTACCGTATCAACTATCAGCAGAAATAGACCGCCTAGAATAGCTGATAAAAAACCTGTTTTTCCAAAAGAAGGACCAACAATCATACGTGTCATATGGGGAACCACCAATCCTACCCAACCGATAATGCCACTTATTGAAACAGCCACCGACGTTAATAGGGTTGCTAACGCAATAACCGTCAACCGTATTTGCCCTGTGTGGATACCAAGCGTTTGTGCTTCTTCATCACCAACAGTCATCGTATCAATACGAAAGCGCATAGCGATAATAATCCCGATTGAAATAATGCAAACTGGTATCAGAGGAATAATCTCGTAGTTTTGTATACGTGCTAAACTACCTAGTAGCCAAAATGTCAGCATGGGCAATTGTTCATAAGGATCAGCAAGTATTTTTATTAAAGAGACCCCTGAACCCAAAAGCGCACTAACAACAATACCCCCCAAGACAAGTGCCAATATCTTCTCTCGGCGGTGAGCAAAGCGTGCAATAGTAAGCACAATACAAACAGCAATGATGCCGCCCATAAAAGCACTCAATTGCAACATAAAAAAACTTAACGAGAAAATAATGGACAATGAGGCACCAACTGCTGCACCAGAAGACACAGCAAGCAAATCTGGTGAAACCAAAGGGTTTCTGAATAAACTTTGATAGGCTGCACCAGCGCATGAAAGCCCTGCCCCGATAAATAATGCCGCAATAATGCGTGGTGCACGAATATTTTCTATGACGATAACAATGTTTTTGTCTGGTTCTGCGCCATTACCGACCCGCCAGGCAATCCATTGCCCCAGCTCGTGGAATGAAACTGGATAAGCTCCAATGCGAAGATTCAACAATATAACAACGACAAGACCGATTAAGCCACCGACAGCATAAATAATACTACCTTTCATCAGAGGTTATCCGATGGATGCAACAAACTATTTATTGGCGTTTTATCCAGTTCAACATGATAGAATAATGAGTAGAATTCTTTTACTTCTGTTTCTATATCAACAGGATAACGCGAAGGATAAAGCTTATTTGTCAACCAGATAACACCAATGACACGGTTGACTGACGGTGGTAAATCAACCCAGCTAAATGGTACTGATGGGGCAACCAGAATTTTACCATTTTTAATAGCCCGCAAATTCTGCCACATAGGTTGATCTTTGATTGTTTTAAGAAAACGATCATCTGATGCAACGATAATATCCGGATCAAATGCCATAACTTGATCCATGGATAATTGCAAAATGCCTCGGTTTCCACCGGCGTCACCGGCGACATTACGCCCACCAGCCATTTCAATTGTTTCTGCATGGATGGATAGTCGCGAGCCACTTTCCAGACCGGTAACGCCACGTGCGTAATAGATGCGCGGGCGCTCTGCGTCAGGAATATCGCTTAAAACTTTTTCAATTTTATTAAGCCTTTGCTCAATCCATTTGGCACGTATTTCACCGTCCTCCTTACGTCCCAACAATTCACCAACTTCACGATAAGCGTGAGGCAATGCCGAAACACTACCATCATAAAGAATAAAAGGGATTGATGTACGATAACGGACACGCTCCACCATAGAAATATTTGTTTTAAGATGGTTTCCTATATCGACGATAATATCCGGCTTATACATTATCAGCCGCTCTATATTGCTTTCTGTCCCTGTTTTTCCCCCGACTGAACCAATAACGTTCATTGATCTGGCTTTATCGCCCAGACCATTTAGGGTTCTTTCGCTCCAGCCATTAGACCATCCCAACATAAGATCAGGTGTCAAACTATAAAGAAAGACAGAAGCTGGTGGCCCTGCCGCAGCCACTCTTGCAATATGATCAGGGATTTCAATTGTTGTATTTGTCTCATCAACAACAGAGCGGGATAGCGCTGATATTGGCACCATAATGAGTGCCCATAAAACCAGAATTCGCCATAGTGAAGTCATTATAATCCCCGTTTCATCGTACATATAAAATATGTGAGTTTTATCAAAATAACGCCTTTACACATGGGTTAGACCAACGTAAGTAACAAAAACGTTATATACTAATTATATATAACGATAATTTTAGTAAAGACCTCAGACACTTCATCAACGGACAAAATTGTTAGCCGGTTCGGTTTGGTCTTTATATACGGGAAGAACCTTTATGATAAAAAACTGCACAAAATACTTTTTGCTCGGTCTTCTCTCAAGTGTAAGTATCGTCACCCCTTCGATTGCGCAAACCACCGCCTCGGACGTGGCATCGGATGCAAAAGAGAAGGAAAATTCGAACAAAACATCGAAAAAAGACAGCAACAATGCGCAGGGTGTTTATGAATTAGGGAAAATCACAGTTTATAGTACAAAAGATCAATGGGGCCAAACGTCTGGACAAACGATATCTCAAAGCACGGTGACTGCGGAAGATGTCCGCACTTATAACCGGAATTCGCTTGATGATGCATTAAAAATTGTACCCGGTGTAACAATACAAAATACCGGGACAACCCGTAACGAACAGAAATATTACATCCGTGGCTTTGATATGGATCAGGCACCATTGATGATTGATGGTATTCAAGTCTATTTGCCTTATGACAATGGCTTGGACACGGGGCGTTTTCTCACACCAGATCTTGCTGAAATACAGGTTCAAAAAGGTTATGTTTCTGTTCTGAACGGCCCAGGCGGCATGGGGGGTGAAGTTAATCTGGTAACACGCAAACCAACCAAAGAGCTGGAAGGCGAAATTCGACCAACCGTTAATTTTGGCAATAGAGGTCGCGTAGCAGATTATATAACATCCGGTTATATTGGCACAAAGCAGCAAGGCTTTTATCTGCAAGCCAGTGGCGCTTATAAGAATAGCGATGGCTTTTTCATGTCACGGAAATACGATCCGGTAACGGTTGGGGGCGCCGTTATTGAAGATGGCGGAAGGCGTGATTTTTCTGATGTTCGCGATTGGCGTGGTAATTTCAAATTAGGTTTAACCCCCAATGAAACAGATGAATACACCATCAATTATACCAAACAAGAAGGCAAAAAGAACTTATTATATGCGGTAGATAGGCCCGTTGATGGACTTTCTGTTGGCGGCAAACAATCCGATATTCAACGCAACTGGAAGTGGCCAAATTGGGATGTAGAAACAATTTCATTTGCCAGCCATACAGAAATTGGCGAAAAATCCTATATCAACACCAAACTGTATCATGCGGAATTCGATAATACGATTGATAGTTATGATGACTATCATTTCAATTCGCAATTCAAGCCGAAATCCTTTGAATCCGCTTATCATGATAAAGGTTGGGGTGGGTCGATTGAGGCCGGCACAGATCTCATTCCTATGAACACATTAAAAGGTGCCTTGCATTTTCGCCGTGATGAGCATCAGGAATGGAATTTCAAGCGTCCAGACATGAAAAACGCAATTCCACAACCAACAACCGAAGATCATGAGAACATTATGTCTGCTGCATTGGAGAATACTTTCCATGCAACCGATACAATTGATGTGATCGGCGGTATCAGTTATGACTATCGTGATCTGAAACGCGCCGATTACGTTATTTCTGGAACACGCGATATCGATCAGTATAAATTGACCAATGATGATGCGGTCAATTGGCAATTTGCCGTTATAAACCACATATCAGGAACCGGAGAAATCCATGCAAGTGTTTCTGATCGCACCCGTTTTCCAACCCTTAAAGACCGCTTTTCTGCGCGCTTTGGTGCTGCTGTTCCCAATCCTTCACTGAAGGCAGAACGAGCAACCAATTATGAGCTAGGCTGGTCGGATTTGGTAACAGCCGATCTAAAATTGAGCGCCGCACTTTTTTATAATGATATCAATGACATGATCGACGGTGTTTATCTCGGCATCTACAATGATGATGGAAAAGAATTGGCGCAAAACCGCAATGTCGGCAAGGCACATTATAAGGGTATTGAATTAACCTCTGAATGGCAAGCGCTGGAAAATCTGAGCATTGGCGGCAATTACACATTTATGCATGGCAACATTGATTCAAACACATATGATGAAATCAAAGTAACAAACCGGCCAGAGCATAAAGCATTTATCTATGCAAAGTGGTTGCCAACCGAAAAGCTCACGATTGTACCAAGCATTGAATATAATTCATCACGTTATAACCAAGGGGCTTTCCAAAAACAGTACAAGAAATCAGATGGTTTTGTTCTGGGAAATATTTCTGCAGAATATGCATTTAATAAAAATGCCAGTCTGTCGGCAGGTATCCGCAATATAACTGACGAAAACTATGAGTTGGATAGTGGTTTTCCAGAAGCTGGCAGAACATTTTTCTTGAGTGGACGTTATACTTTCTAAAATCCACTGCGCTAAATTCCACCTTGGGCGTTTTTTGAAAATGCCCGCGGATTGATATGGCAAAGCAGCAATCCAACAAAAGTTTGGTCTTGCTTCCAATAAAATTATAAAACCCTTGAAAAATTACACCTGTCATCAATGTCGCATTTCATCAATGTGCGCATTGCCTGATAAAAATAATCAGGCGCCATTTATAACACACCTAACATAGGTACCTCCAACTTGACACCTCCAACTTGGCACAACCAACATGGCAGCCCCAATATCGCACAGTCGATACCATCACACTCGATAACTGCAAAAAAGCTATCAGCACAGTGATTAAACGCGCAGTAAAAAAATACCCTTAAAAAATTTGGTCAAAAAAAGTGCGGTATGAATAATCATACCACACTTGATATTTGTGCATTTCACCACGTGTAATTTACCAATCAACACATGAGGCTACGCAAGAGAACTAAGCTTGCGCAGCTGGAATAGGCTTACGTAAAATTCCAAGTGCAAGTGTTGTTACGATGGTACCAACGACCAGCGCAACAAAGTAACCGAGATAATTGATAACCACACCCGGAATAAATGCAAGGAAGATGCCGCCATGCGGTGCTCTTAAACCTGTTCCCATGCTCATTGCTATTGCTCCAGCAACGGCCGAACCAATAACCAATGATGGAATAACACGGAATGGATCACGTGCTGCGAATGGTATTGACCCTTCACTAATGAAAGCTAGGCCAAGAATAAACGTTGACACTTTTGTATTACGTTCTTCTGTGGTGAAGCGATTAGGGAAAACCCAACATGCCAAGCCCAATGCCATAGGTGGCGTCATTCCAGCAATCATCGTGGCGGCAATAGGGCCGTAAATGCCCGACGAAATTAACGCAACTGATGTTGCATAGGCTGCCTTGTTGACAGGCCCACCCATATCCACGGCCATCATACCGCCTATGAGTGCGCCCAATAATAGGGCATTGGCGCCTTGCAAGCCCTTTAACCACTCGGTCAGGAAGTTAAGCAAGGACGCAACTGGCGTACCAATTGCATAAAACATTAGTAAGCCCGTGATTAATGTTGCAACCAATGGCAAGACGAGCACTGGCATCAAACCTTGTAAACTCTTTGGCAGTTTAATGAATTTTATGGCCAGTTTCACAGCATAACCAGCGATAAAACCTGCCACTATGCCACCAAGAAAACCTGCATTCAAATTTTGTGCCATAAGCCCGCCAATCATACCCGGCGCAATACCCGGACGATCAGCGATAGAATAGGCAATAAAGCCTGCCAAAGCAGGAACCATCAGGGCAAATCCGCCTTTCGCACCAATAACAAATAACGTATTTGCAAAAGTACCCTGCGCATCTGTCACACCAATGCCACCTATTGCAAAAGACAGGGCGATCAACAATCCACCGGCAACAACAAACGGCAACATAAACGAAACACCTGTCATCAAGTGTTTGTAAACACCACCAGCAGATCCTGTACTTTCACTGGCAGCGTTTGCTTCTTGCGAATTATTTTGTTGCACTTCCGCTTTTTCTAGAGCTTTACCGATAAGCGCAACACCGTCATTAATGGCAGGCTTAGTTCCACTCGTGAAAACACGTTTGCCAGAAAACCGTGTTCTATCAACCTCACGGTCAGCAGCAATAATTACAATATCCGCCTCGGCAATTTCTTGAGCGGTCAAGGGTGTTCCAGCCCCAACTGATCCTTGCGTTTCAACACGAATGTCGTAACCCAATTCCTTTGCCGCCTCTGCCAAACCTTCAGCCGCCATAAAAGTATGCGCAATACCAGTTGGACAGGACGTTATCGCTACAATGCGCTTCTTTCCGTCTGTCGCAAGTGGCGCTTTTTGGGCATCACTGTTTTTCGGCACATTGTCAAAAATTGCCGCAGGATTGGCCAATAGATTTTCATAAGTAATCCGTTGAAGATTACCCTGATATCTTTGATACGTATCAGATTGCCAATTTTCATTATTACTGACCAGCAATACTGTTGTGTTTTTATCTTGTTCCAATGCCAATCTGGCTTTTGCATCTGGCTCAATAATATCAATTGTAATTGTTGTACCAACGGCTTCGGCTGCCTGTTGAAGAACTTCACGCGCAAGCAAGGTGTGAACTTCACCAGCCTCGCTATCCAATAGGGCAATTAAATTCATCATTCTCTCCTCGTCCGAATATGCTGGATTAAGACACCAACTGACATGCAACAGCTGAAGCCAAATGCTCTATTTGTTTTGTATCCGGTAAAGTCGGTCCTTCATGTCCCAGTTTACCAACGGCAAAAGCTGTGCCTAATCGAGCTATTCGCTCCAACGGTGCATTTTCGCAAAGTGCGGCAGCTATACCGGCAACCATTGCGTCACCTGCCCCCACCGTGCTTTCAACTTTTTCAGCGCGCATTTGCGCATGCATGGCTTGATTGGCATCGACAAATAAAGCGCCATTGGCGCCCATAGAAATCGTCACAAGTTTTAAACCACGATTAATCAAGGAACGCGCAATATCCAGAATTTCACCGCGATCACTTAAAGTTTTCCCACAATATTGCGAAAGTTCATCAATATTGGGTTTGATTGCATAAGGTAGTGTGTCGGATTTTAAAACCGCCTGTAAAGCATCACCACTACAATCAACAATGACCTTGGTTTCCGGAGATAATTTGGAAACAATATTTGTATAATATGCTGTATCAACTTTCGGCAACAAACTACCTGCCAACACAACAAGCCAATCCTTGCCTGAAAAACTGTCAAGCACTTGATTGAGCGCTTCCAATTGTTGGGGCGTGACTGCATCACCTGACAGATTGATATCCGTGGTATCTACCGCATCTACAATTTTTATATTGGTGCGGGTCGTTCCTGGGCGTCGAATGAACCGGTCTTCTATTCCACGCTTATCAAACAATTCTTGGAAAATACCAATATTGTCTGCCCCAAGAAAACCAGTAGCTGTTGTGCTTATGCCAAAGTCTGCAAGACAGGCAGCAACATTAATACCCTTGCCCCCTGCATTGAACCGCACTAACGAAGCCCGATGCACTTCCCCAACGATCAAACGTTGTAAATGAAGGGTTTCATCTATTGCCGGATTTACGGTAAGCGTTGCAACTCTCATAACGTTTCCCCGTCCAATGCGCGAACGTCTGCTGCTGTCTCACATTGAAGTGCTTTTTCTACCAGCGCCTTCATATCGGCAAAACTATGCGACCGCAGTCGTGCTTTAACAGCTGAAATATCGCGCGGTGTCATAGATAGTTCATTGACACCCAAACCCATCAGCAGCATTGCCCCAAATGGGTCACCCGCAATACCACCGCAAACACCAACCCATTTTTTATGAACCGACGCACCTTTGACCGTTTGTTGCACCATCCGCAAAACAGCTGGATTAAGACTATCAGCCTCTGCCGCCAAATCAGGGTTTTGCCGGTCAACAGCCATGGTATATTGCGTTAAGTCATTGGTACCGATGGAGAAGAAATCCACATATTGTGCCAATTTATCCGCCATAATAGCCGCCGCCGGAACCTCGATCATGATACCCAATTTCAAAACTGGCGCATCAAGATCCGAGCGTATTTCCTCGGCAATGGCTTTCAGCTCTTTTACCTCAGAAACCGACATAATCATAGGAAACATGATCCAAGGATTGCCGCCATCTTTGGCGGCACGATATATTGCGCGCAATTGCGGTATTAGCAAATCTTTACGGCGCAATAAAAGGCGCGCACCACGTACCCCTAAAAATGGATTATCTTCAGTTGGCAAATGCAAATGCGCCACCTGTTTATCGCCACCAATGTCCAGGGCACGGATAATCAGCGGTTTGCCATTTAGCGCATTTATCATATCGCGATAAATCTGATATTGGCTATCTTCATCAGGCGTTTCATTGCTTTCAAGGAACAGAAATTCTGTCCGCATCAAGCCTACACCTTCACCGCCCTGTTCCTGTGCAAATGCCACCTGTTCCGCACGATTAATATTGGCTGCAATGTCAATTTTATAACCATCAGATGTTTCTGCCGGCAAGGCACGTGCAGCAGCCTGTTTGTCGCGTTCCTTGGCTATTTGCACAATCTGTTTTTCTGCCGCCGCAATATCGTCTTGTGTCGCATCAAGATAGATAATGCCATTATATCCATCGAGAATAACATCTTTACCTGATGGAATATCCAGAATTTGCGGTCCTGCTGCAACCAAAGCCGGTATCCCCAAAGTCCGCGCAAGAATGGCTGTATGTGAAGTTGGACCACCCGATGCCGTTACCAAGCCGCGAACCTTGTTAGGATCCAAATTGGCAGTATCAGACGGTGTTAGGTCATCTGCAACGATAATTGCTCCATCTGTTATTCCCTCAAATGATCCTTTTGCATAAGCTGGATCAATTTCAGCCAATACACGGCCGCCAACATCGCGCAAATCAACAGCACGCGCTGCAAGCAACGGATTATCCATAGACGTTAATTGATTGGCCACTTCATCAACCGCTTCATGCCATGACCACGCCGCACCATGACCTTTGGCCATCAGTCGGCAGGCTGAAGCAATAAGATTATCATCATCAAGAAGTTTTGCTTGCGCCGAAAAAATCGCAGCATCAGATGCACCAATACGGCGCGTCACATCATCAACAATCGCTTTCATCTTGTGTTTGGTGCGCGACAATGCGTTTTCCAAAAGACGTGCACCATCTGTAAGATCTTGTTTTACGTCCTCGACAGCAACATTACCCGTTTGAAGAACAAAAACATTACCAACAGAAAGCCCAGGGCTTGCGGAAATCGCCTCATGCCCCTTGGCACCTGATGGAGGCTGCCATCCATGAACTTTTTTAGGCTTCATTTGGGATTTTTCAGCAGATTCCCGTTCACTGGCAGTAATTTTTCTAATGGCCAATACAGCCTTATCAAGCAGGGCAGAACCGTTTTCCGCATCTGTTGAGAAAACAAGTGTATCTCCCAATTTTGCTCCAAGTTGTAATAGCCCGGCCAAGCTTTTCATATCTGTCGCTTGCGTGCCATTACGTACTTGAATAGGAGCACTGCTTTTTTTGGCAAAATCCACCCAAATAGAAGCAGGACGGGCGTGCAAACCAGAAGGATAATCCAACACCCATTCCGTTTTTACCGAAAGGTCATTCGCCTGTTTTTTCTCACCACTATCCTGCTTTGCCAAAAGTGCTGAAAGAATAGCATTTTTATCAGTTGTATGGGTAAGTTCGTGTAGCCTTTTCGGGTCAGACAGAAGCCGCGTAAGTTTTTTCAAAATTTCAATATGGCCATCTGAATTGGCCGCAATAGCGAAGATAAGAGTTGCCTTCTCGCCATTTTGCCATTCAACCCCATCTGGTATTTGAACAACTGATACAGCATCATGCTTTACAAGGTTGCGATCCTCAACCATACCATGAGGAATTGCCACACCTGATCCAAGCCAAGTGTTTGCCACTTTTTCTCTTTCAAGCATGCTTTCAACATACTGGGGTTCAATCGCACCTGCCTTAACCAAAAGACCTGCAGCAGTTCTTATCGCCTCTTCCTTATTATCGAAATGGGCAGAAAGACATATCGCATTATCAGACAGAATTGCTGTATTTTCGGGTACTACTGTCACGGTTTCCTCCCTCACAGCTTAGGTGTTAGAATTGAAAACGTTTTCTTGAAAAAAGTCAAGCAAGCGCATAGTTAGTCGGGATATTTTACAGCAAATAATGAAAACGTTTTCAAGACAAATCGTCGGAATAAATAATGGGCACAGGAATAAAAGAAGTTGCTAAAATAGCAGGTGTTTCACCGGCAACTGTATCACGCACAATATCTGGCGGTGTTGTTAGTCCAGTTCTGAAAGAACGTGTCCTTGCTGCAATCGAACAAACAGGCTACCGCCCCAATCTGGCTGCTCGGCGGTTAAGAGCCAATAAAAGCGATACAATTGGCCTTATTGTTGCTGATATAAGAAACCCGTTTTTTACTGCTGTTGCGCGCATGATTGATGATATTGCCAGTCATAATGGGCAACACGTAATCCTATGCAACACAGATGAAAATCCAAAAAGAGAACAAATTTATCTCAATTTGATGGAGCAGGAAAATGTTGCGGGCATCATTCTTTCAGCCACATTGCCTAGCATCAAAAAACCAGAACTATTGCGCGCTGAGCGCCCAATCATGTTAATTGATCGGCAACCGTTAAAACCACTTTATGATGCTGTATTTATTGATAATAAATCGGCTGCTGAAAGGCTCGTTCATCATCTGAATCATAATGGATTCAAAAAAATTGTCTGTCTTTATGGCGCAACAAGTGCCACAGGTTATGACAGAAAAATTGGTTATGAAAACGCCATGCAATCACTGGGATTAAGGGCAAAAAGCCTACCTATTCGACATAGTCAGAAAACTCTGGAAAATGTATTGACGAATTTATTCGCCAAATCATCTCGCCCCGAAGCTTTAATCGTTACAAACAGCGTAATGGCCCTAAAAACTGCAGAGTTTTTGCAAAAAAGAGGTATCAGCGTTCCAGATCAAATTGCCTTGGCAGCGTTTGACAATGAACCATGGATGCAGCTTGTGTTTCATGGCATAACCACCATTGCTCAGCCTATTGAAGATATTGCAAGAGAAGCCTATCGCGGATTGATGGATCGAATAAATCAACCGCAAAAATCTGTTCGCAACACCGTTTTAACCAGCAAACTCATTGTCCGAAATTCGACAAAAAAGTGAATTCTGTCGACAAAAAGGCATATTTGTCTTTCATTAAAACAGATTCTAACAACAGAACTTAAAAATAATTGCGCTTAAAAAGCAAAAATCGCGAGTGATTTGATATTACCCAAAGCGAATAGCACAAGTGATTTGGTGTCATTCCAAGTCGCTGGGTGTCGTTGTCGGGTGTCGTTCAATGTGTCTTTTTTGATAAGCCTCGAAAACAAAAATAAGGACAAGGACAAGGACAAGGACAAGGACAAGGACAAGGACAAGGACAAGGACAAGAGTGCCCACCTCCCCACATGCAATCAATACCCAAAGTTCCAAAAATTGGTTTTATGACCAATTATCCATGCCAGCCGTCCTACCCGCAGACATAATTGTCAGCAAACAAGATTGCCAGTAGACACAATCGCAAACAAACATCATCCATTTGGCTAGCGGATATAAACTAGCCAACGGGAGGAAACTGGCTGATTGGTGAAAAGTGATCCATAGGTGGAAAGTACACCCTTGATAGGAATTGACCGATTGGTGGAAAGTGGCCGATGTTTGTAAAAGTCGATAAACGCAAAAGCCGATAGCTATGAAAAAGGTAGCTATCCTGAAAGTTAAAAGCCGATATCCTGACTGCTTGAATACCGGCCTATCAAATATCTGATTACGAAATGCTGGCTTATTGTAATGTTATTTAATCAATTGTCATTCGATTGTCATATTGTCCATTCAACTGTCATATTTCATTCGACAAAGCGTTTTTCACTTCACAATGAAGCGCATTCTTTAACGTAAACGCTTAATCAAACTTGATGTATCCAAATGTCCACCACCAATATTCTGCACATCACCGTAAAATTAGTCGATCAAAGCGATAATAGGTAAAACAGCGCCATTTCTTTTTGCTTCATCAAGGCAAATACCCAAATCCTTACGCATCCAGTCAACAGCAAAACCAAAATCAAATTTATCGTCAAGCATGGTCGGACCACGATTTTCCATTTGCCATAATCCGGCAGCACCTTTGGTAATAACCTCTAAGAATGCTAGCTCATTGTAATGTTATTTAATCAATTGTCATTCGATTGTCATATTGTTCATTCGATTGTCATATTGTCCGTTCGACAAAGCGTTTTTTCACTCACAATGAAGCGCATTCTTTAACGTAAACGCTTTATCAAACTTGATGTATCCAAACGTCCACCACCAATATTCTGCACATCACCATAAAATTGGTCGATCAAAGCGATAATGGGTAAAACAGCGCCATTTCTTTTTGCTTCATCAAGGCAAATACCCAAATCCTTACGCATCCAGTCAACAGCAAAACCAAAATCAAATTTATCGTCAAGCATGGTCGGACCACGATTTTCCATTTGCCACGATCCGGCAGCACCTTTGGAAATAACCTCTAAGACAGCTGTCATATCCAATCCTGCTTTACGACCAAATGCCAACCCTTCAGCCAATCCTTGAACGACACCAGCAAGGCATATCTGATTGACCATTTTGCACAATTGGCCACTTCCGCTTTCTCCCAACAAGCGAACGGAAACAGCGTAAGCCGAAATAATATCAGCAATACGATCATAAATTTCTTTCCGACCACCGCACATAATAGTCAATTTACCGTTTTCAGCCCCTGCCTGTCCGCCAGATACCGGAGCATCAACAAAGCCAAGACCTTTTTCTTCAGCAATCTTAAACAGCTCTCTAGCAACTTGTGCAGAGTCCGTTGTATGATCAACAAAAATGGCATTTTTTTTCATTGATTTGAATGCACCTTGGTTACCAATGGTAACCTGTCGCAAATCATCATCATTACCGACACAGGCTATAACAACATCTTGGTCTTTTGCAGCCTCTTCCGGCGTATCGGCAAATTGGCCACCATATTGCTTGACCCACTTTTCAGCTTTCGCTTTTGTCCGATTATAAACAGTAACATCATGCCCAGCATTTTTCAGATGCCCAGCCATTGGAAACCCCATAACGCCCAAACCAATAAATGCTATTTTTGTCATTTTGTTCTCCTCTCGAATACGCTGATAGCGATAAACTGCAGCAGCTCGCTGAAATGCATTCAAGTAATTTTTCAAGTGATTTTTTATGAAAAAAATTCATAGCCACATGCTATCTAATGCATTTTATAAAGTAATATTACCATAATATACATAAAAACCAATTTGTTATGAAGTATTCCTTTGCAAAATCACGAACAAAACCTGTCTCGATAGAATTTTCATAACGATCATTGTCACAAAATTTAATTCTAATGACCCGTTATTAGCTTAGATCAGTTGATCCAATATACAGAAAGGATTTTTCTCAATGTTCACTTGTGAAGCATTTGCCGTTAATGGCTCTGATGAAAGTTTCAAGCCATTTACCTTTGAACGTCGTGATCCTCTGCCTTACGATATCGATATTGATATTCTTTACTGCGGAGTATGTCATTCAGATTTGCATACAGCACGTGGTGAATGGGGCGGCACAATGTATCCATGTGTGCCAGGTCATGAAATTGTAGGAACAGTACGGCGCATTGGCGATAAGGTAACAAAATTCAAACTGGGTGACAAAGTTGGCGTGGGTTGTATGGTAAACTCGTGTGGCCAATGTAGTTCTTGCCAGCAAGGTCTTGAACAATACTGCCTGAATGGCAATACTTTGACATATAATAGCCCTGACCCTGAAACAGGTAAAGATCGTCATACATTTGGTGGATATTCCAAACGTATTGTTGTTAACGAAAATTTCGTTTTAAAAATTCCGGATAATCTTGACTTAGCGGCTGCAGCACCACTCCTTTGCGCTGGTATTACCACCTATTCGCCATTACGCCACTGGAATGCTGGTAAAGGCAAAAGAGTGGGTGTCGCAGGCTTGGGAGGTTTGGGGCATATGGCTGTCAAACTTGCCCATGCCATGGGAAGCGAGGTTACAATGCTGACAACTTCGCCATCAAAGGCAAATGATGCCCGTCGCTTAGGTGCGGATCATATTGTGCTGACCCGTGACAAAAATGAATTGGAAAAAGCCGCTAATTCGCTTGATCTGATAATAGATACGATAGCCGCTGAACATGACATTAACATTTATCTCAATCTGCTAGCGCTTGACGGCGTTATTGCGCAAGTTGGCGCACCAACAAAACCACTGCCTGTGGAAGCGTTCAACCTTATATTGAAGCGCCGCACCTTTGCAGGATCAACCATCGGCAGCATAGCCGAGACACAAGAAATGCTGGATTTTTGCGGTGCCCACAATATTACAGCCGATATCGAAATGATTAAAGCACAAGACATCGATCATGCTTATGAACGCATGGTGAAGAGCGATGTCAAATATCGCTTCGTCATTGATATGGCATCATTCTAAAGGGGATAGAGTGATGGAAATAAAGCGCAGTGGGTGCAGACCATCGGGCAAAGTACCGTCAGACTATTTTACTGGAACGGTACGATTGGATCCTGCAATTGATCCACATGAAGGTTCCAACCTATTGGCAGGCCATGTTACCTTTGAACCTGGCGCCCGAACACATTGGCATACACATCCAAAAGGCCAATCAATCATCATCACATTTGGGCGGGGTTGGATTCAACGTGAAGGTGGCCCCGTTGAAGAAGTATATGCCGGCGATATCGTATGGTTTGAACCAAACGAAAAACACTGGCATGGCGCGTCACCTGATTCGGCAATGTCGCATTATGCAATTCAAGAGACGGTTGATGGCAAAAGTGCTGACTGGCTAGAGCCTGTCAGCGATAACCAGTACCAACGAACCAATAGATGAATATTCTAATAATGAATTGGGTTAAGAAACGGCGTGCTAACGCCGTTTTTTTTTCCACACCCTATCATATTATTTTTTTTAATTTTTTTGTAATCTTTTGAATTATTCTAAAATGCAGAATATTGACAGCCCATGTTAATAACTTTTTAAATAATACAAATTTTATCAAGTTATTAATAGAGAGTTCAACAATGGCCGAAAAAAGCGGTATTGGTCGTCGCATCATAAACAATCGTTTTATGTTGCTCGTCGCCAGCAGCGTGTGTTCAACAACATTGCTTCTTCCTATGACTGATGTGCTTGCGCAATCTGTCGAAAAAACAGAAGAAGGCAGTTCCAAGCAAACCAGCAAAAGAAAAACTAACGATAAACAAGCGGTGGCTCAGTCGGATAATACCTCTGACAATACCAATGAGGGTCAAGTAGCCAATGCTGCTGAAGGAACATTGTTAAAGCAGGTTGTTGTAAGTGCGACTGGCTTTGAACAGAACCTTAAGGATGCGCCTGCGAGTATTTCGGTCATTCCGCGTGAAGAAATAGAAAAAAATTCATTCCGTGATCTGACAGACGCATTACGCACGGTGCAAGGTGTTGCTGTTACAGGAACTGCAGATAAACAAGATATATTCATCCGTGGTTTGCCTGGCGAGTACACGCTTATTTTGGTTGACGGAAAACGTCAGAGCACACGTGAAGCCAGAACAAACGGAAGTTCCGGTTTTGAACAAAGCTTCATACCACCGGCTTCGGCTATTGAACGGATTGAAGTTGTGCGTGGGCCGATGTCTTCATTATATGGTTCTGATGCGATGGGTGGTGTTATCAACATCATTACACGTAAGGTTCCTGAAAAATGGACTGGAAGCTTTACCCTTGATGGCACCGCAAACCAGCATAGTGAATATGGTAATACAGCACAAGGCAGCTATTATGTTGGTGGACCTATTGCGCCCAATGTTGTCGGGATGCAATTGTGGGGACGTGGTCTTGGACGTGAGGAAGATGATATTATTTCTGGTACGCCAAAGAAAAAAGAAGCCGATATTACCGGTAAAGTCACCGTTACCCCAAATGAAAACCATGACCTGACATTTGAGGCAGGCCACACAAAATTACGCCGTTACAGCACGGTGGGGCACAATATTGAACGCACGGAAAATATCAGTCGCAGACCGGTTAACACCTATAACACGAATGACCGTGACCACTGGTCGGTTGGTTATACAGGCCGCTTTGGTTGGACAACAGGTGAGTTTTCTTTGCAGCAAGAAACAGGACAACGCACCAATTATAGTTGGGACGATAAAACTCATGATTATGCTGCAAATTTAAGATCACCTGAAATACGCAACACTGTTTTTGATGGTAAATTTACCACCCCATTCGAACTCTTTGGCAACCATACTCTGGTGACGGGCGGGCAGTTTAACAAAGGCGTATTGACCGATCAAAACCCTGGTATGAGAACAGGACTTGACGAGCAATTTTCTATCGAGCAATGGGCTGGCTTTGCTGAGGATGAATGGTGGCTTACCGACACATTCTCGCTAACAGGTGGTGTGCGTATGGACCATCACCAAATTTATGGCGAACATTGGAGCCCACGTGGTTATGCTGTTTGGCACGCAACGGATAACTTGGTTTTCAAAGGTGGTGTTTCTACCGGTTTCAAAGCGCCTGAAATCAGAGAAATTGCCCCTGGTTATGCCTACACAACGGGTGGCGGAAACTGTTTTTATGGTAAAAACGCTCCAAAGGGCAGAAACCGCTGCGGTGTTATCATTGGTGCCGACAATCTTGAAGCTGAAAAAAGTACCTCTTACGAATTCAGTATTTTATGGGATAACCAAGATTCATTACAGTTAGGCGCAACCTATTTTTATACCGACTTCAAGGATAAGGTTACTGACCGCCAAGTTATAGACAGC
>CALYQL010000006.1 GCA_945285915.1 uncultured Bartonella sp. | reverse complement strand
AGCAATGGTAAACAGGTTGAATGGTCTGTTGATCCAAATTACGTTCTATATGAAAACCTGAATATTGATAATGCTGTTATGCAAGGCGTTGAATTAACGGGTACATGGGTTGCAACAGAAACCATTAGTCTGCGTGGAAATTATACTTACACCGATTCAGATCAGAAATCTGGTGACTATGAAGGATTACCATTAGCCAGAACACCAAAGCATATGGCTAATTTGCGTGCCGATTGGAAAACACCTATTGATAAGTTGGAAAGCTTTGCTGCTGCAAATTACCACGGCAAAGAAACCAACGCTGGGTTTAGAACAGGAACTGCCGGTAAAGCCGTGTATAAAGATGGTAAAATCGTAGGGCGTGAATACGATGATTACGTCACGTTTGACATCGGTGCCTCCTATACATTCAGCGAAAATGTCAAAATGAATGCTGCCATTTATAATATTTTTGATAAGCGTGTTGGTGTTGACCAATTCAATGATGTTGTTGAAGGTCGCCGCTTGTGGGTAAGCATGACATCGCAATTCTAAATGCTTCAATTCTGAGTGGATTAATGAAAATGGCAAAAGTTGATGGGTTCAATCGTTGGGTAAAACGGATTTCGCATTTCACATTGGGCTTAGCTTTTCTATTGATGCCAAAAGCAGTTGTCGCAAATGATGCTCCATCAACAAATGCAATGAGCACGTCACAAATAGAGATTAAAGGCGATAATGAATTGCCTTATCTCGTGCTGATTGCAAAACCACAAAAAGCCCCCCCGCAAAAGGGGTGGCCTGTTGTGATTTTATTGGATGGCAACAGAACTTTACCTATTGCCAAGAATTTTGCCCCCAATGCGCTCTTGGTTGGCATTGGTTACCCCACCGACAAGCCTGAGGACATTGTTGCTCGGCGCTATTATGATCTGACGCCCTATGCACCGGCTGATAAGATCCCCTTTAAAGATAGCGAAAAGGCACCCAATACTGGTGGCGAAGTTGCTTTTCGCAATTTGATAATGAAAACAATTCTGCCACGCGTAAAAAAAGACTACCCCGTTGATGACAAGCAAATAACGCTCTTTGGCCATTCACTGGGTGGACTATTTGTGATGAACACATTGATCTCTGATGATCGTACAACATTCAATACATTTTGCGCCGCAGATCCATCAATATGGTGGAACGGTCATCAATTCATGACAGATGTAAAAGCGTTCCGTCATTTCGATACTATGCGCGCACGCATGCTTATTGAGGTTTCAGGAACAACTAGGGTTCCCAACGATATCGACGAGGCACAAAAAAAACGGATCCATGATTTAAGAATTGGTCCAAATGGTAAAAACGTATCTGTTTTTCTTCAAAAAAATACACACATAAAAACAACATTCCATCGCTTCAAGGACAAAACTCACGGAACGATGATTGTTCCTTCAGTTAAAGACTGTCTAAATTTTTCTTTGAATAAACAATTCAAGCCCCATCATTCCAATTAACGAGGACACCATGATTACTAGACGCAATACAATCGCAGCGCTTGTTCTAGGCGCTTTGGCATCTGCTATTTCTTTTACAACACCAAGCTTAGCAGATGTTACAATCAAGCACGCATCGGGTGAAACAGCGATACCCGATCATCCGAAAAAAGTCGTTGTATTCGATCTTGCAACACTTGATAATCTCAACCGCTTAGGCGTAACCGACATTGTTGGTGTTCCTGAAGGTATTAAGCCTAAATATCTACAACAATATAATGATGCAAAATACACAAAAGTCGGTACGTTATTTGAACCGAATTATGAGGTTGTGGCAAGTTTAAAACCAGACCTCATTATCATTGCTGGGCGTTCACAACCAAAATATAAGGATTTGTCAAAAATTGCGCCAACGATCGACTTGACAGTCAACAACAACCATTATTTGGCCGATGTTGACCACAATGTAACGCTTCTTGGGCAAATTTTTGATAAAAAAGATCAAGCTAAATCAGAAATTGACGCCCTCAACAAAAAATTGACAGAAACACGCAAAGCTGCAGAAGATAAAGGGACTGGTCTTTTGATCCTGACAACAGGCGGCAAAATGAGCGCTTTCGGTCCAGGTTCCAGATTTGGACTTCTTCATTCAGGCTTCGGTGTAAAGCCTGCCAATGACAAGTTGGAAGTTAACAAGCATGGTCAAATGATTTCACCGGAATTCATTCTTGAAACAAATCCGGATTGGTTGTTCGTTATTGACCGCGACGCCGCTATCGGAAGAGAAGGTCAATCTGCTGCACAGCTTTTGGACAACGAACTCGTTAAAAAGACAAAGGCTGCCCAGAATAACCATATCGTATATCTCGATCCTCAAAATTGGTATCTGATTGGTGGTGGGTTGTCTGGCCTTAATGAAACAGCCGACCAGTTGATGAATGCTTTTTCAAAAACAAAATGAAACTAACGCAACTTGTTGACAAAAAGCGTCAAGAAATTGGTTGATTGTCTAACGAATACACGGTTAAACACCAGAGTGATTAATTCAATAACACACTCTGGTGTTTTCTATTCAGGTAATAAGTTACGTGCGATATTACGTATTTGGTATCACAGTTATAGGTTTGCTAGCTGTCATCAGCATTTTCTTAGGGTTTTCTGATGTCACGCTAACCAGTTTAATAAATGGTGATGCCAATGCTTGGCTGGTTTTTTGGCAAACCCGTATCCCACGCACAATATCCTTAATTCTAGCGGGTATGTCGCTCGCATTATCTGGCATGATTATGCAAATATTAACGCGTAATCGTTTTGTTGAACCATCAACCGCCGGTACTGTTGAAGCAGCTTCTCTTGGTATTCTTTTCATTATGATGTTTACACCAGGAATTCCTGTTCTAGGAAAAATGGCTATTTCAACAATGTTTGCCTTTGCTGGTTCTCTGATCTTCATGTTTTTGTTGCGGCAAATTCCATTGCGATCTGTTCTGATTGTGCCATTAACTGGTATTATGTTGGGCTATGTCATTGGCGCGATTACAAATGGTATTGCCGACCAACAAATGCTTTTACCATCATTGCAAGCCTATTTGTTTGGCAGTTTTTCCATGGTTATTGATGGAAAATACGAATTATTATGGCTCGCTGTTCCACTATGTTTGATAGCGTTTTTTGCCGCTGATAAATTTACTGTTGCTGGCTTTGGTGAAGATTTTTCAAGCAATCTCGGTTTGAATTACCGCAATGTTATGTTGTTGGGATTGTTAATCGTCTCGATGATTACAGCGTGTGTCATCTGCACTGTCGGACGTATTCCTTTCATCGGTCTCGTGGTTCCCAACATCGTATCAATCGTAATCGGTGATAATATGCGTCGCAGTGCGCCTTGGGTGGCTATTACGGGCGCAGGTCTTGTTCTTTTTTGCGACATTCTTGGGCGCGTAATCAATAAATCGGCAGAAATACCGGTAGGAACAATGATGGGCGTTATTGGCAGTATACTCTTTATCGCGCTTCTTCTACGGTGGAGGAAACGCCTTGGATAAAACAAAATCCTATAAATCGATATTTATAATTCTTATCTTATCCGCAGTGGCGGTTGTTGCACTTTATCTATCATGGAATATTACCGCGACGATCCTGCCTTTTCGCCTCAATAAATTGATATCCTTGATATTGATTGCTTACACAATCGCGGTATCGACGATATTATTTCAAACCGTATCCAATAACCGTATTCTGACACCGTCCATTATGGGCTTCGATCAGCTTTATATTCTTATTCAAACTGTCATTGTTTATTTTATCGGCACAACGCACATACCCGGAGTCAGTGAAGAACTACAGTTCATTGTTGTTTCCTTGATATTGATTTTATTTTCGACTGTTTTGTTCAGTTGGCTTTTTTCTGGAAGTATCAAAGGGCTTCATATGACACTGCTTATCGGTGTCGTTTTCGGTGGTTTATTTTTTAGTTTGCGCATGCTGATGCAATTGCAATTAAATCCCGATGAGGCGGTCAATCTTACCGATGTTATGTTCGCCAATTTCAACCGCTTCAACACGGGCTTGATCGGTATTTCATCAATCATTGTTATTATCGTTTCGCTGATCGGTTGGCGTATGCGGTATCTTTTTGATGTGTTATCTCTTGGGCGGGACACAGCAATCAACCTTGGCATAGACTATCGTACAAAAGTAACACGCATTCTGATTATGATTTCGATACTTGTTTCGATTTCGACAGCCTTGGTCGGCCCGGTTACATTTTTTGGCTTGCTGGTGGCAAGCCTTGCCTATCAATTTGCTCCCAATGGCAAACATATAACCGTTTTACCGGTCGCAGTATTATTGTCGATAATATTTCTCGTCGGTGGTCAATTTGTTCTCGAACAATTATTCAATATGGCAGGTCGTTTGAGTTTTATCATAGAATTTTTAGGCGGACTTGTCTTTTTAACCTTATTGATGAAGGGAAAACTAAAGTGATCGAAATTGGTCATGTTTCCAAAAGTTACGATGAAAATATTATCATCGAGGATCTTTCCTTATCAATTCCCAAAGGTGGAATAGTTTCGATTATTGGTGCCAATGGCGCTGGAAAATCCACACTTCTAACAATGATAAGCCGCCTTATCCCCATTGATAGCGGTTTAATAACAGTTGATGGCATGGACGTAACCAAAACACCAGGAGAGGTATTTGCAAAGCGTTTATCCATTTTACGACAGGATAATAACCTAACCGCCAGATTAACAGTCGAGGATCTTGTTAGCTTTGGCCGCTACCCCTATTCGCATGGTCGGTTAAACAAAAATGATCGCCAACATATTGATAATGCAATCCGTTATCTTGGACTTGATGATTTCAGGACACGGTTTTTAGATGAATTATCCGGTGGACAAAGACAACGTGCCTTTGTCGCCATGGTTATTTGTCAGGATACTGATTATGTGCTGCTAGACGAACCACTGAACAATCTTGATATGACACATTCTGTATCAATGATGAAACAGTTACGCAAAGCCGCTGATGAGCTCGGTAAAACCATCGTTCTGGTGATGCATGATATCAATTTTGCATCATGCTATTCCGACCTCATTATCGCATTGAAAAATGGAAAACTGGTCTATGCGGCACCACCAGCTGAAATTATGAAACCGGATGTTCTTAAAGAAATTTATGACATGGATATTAATGTCAAAGAGATCGACGGCAAGCAGATAGCTGTTTATTATATGTAGATTAAAACAGTTGAGATAACTGCTTGTAATCCCAGTTCATAAAAGAGAATATTCGCTTTGTAATATACCAAGTGTCAACGCATAAAAGTGGACTTAAGCATAAACCGATTGCGACATTTGATAGAGAGAGTACCCACTTTGGTGATTGGGTTGAAGTGAACTCCAACAAGCGCTGCTGCAAAATATCCATAAAATGAGAAGCATTCATTATGCACCGGTAAGGCGCCCCGACAATCAATCATGAGAAGTTCATTAACCGCGATAATGCGACATCTACCGATCAATGATGCAATATTTATCGATCGGTAGTACGAAATCTATCGATCGATAGTGCAAAGCTCATTAACTGCTGGTAAAACGTGTTTCCAACAGGTCAACTTCTCTAATAAATTTGGTTGTTGCTTCCTCGGACAGTTGGTGACGCCGTCCAAAAGCAAAATAGGTTTGCCGTTCTGCTTTCAATGCTTCCAAACGCAATTTGCGTTCAATTTCTGCAATATTACGAGCAATGTCTGCATCGGCATCCGTAACATTTTGTGAAACCAAACGCTCACGATAAGTCGCCATAACCCTTGCCGCGGCTGTTGTATAAAGGTCAGCATCGCTGCGCCCCTCACCCAAATTGTGCACAGCCTGCTCCACTGCTTTAATCGCTGCCTCAGCAGCAGCAATACGTGCGCGCTCTTCTTCCTTTTGATGCGAAGGTTCGGGCGGTAATTCCAAGCCTTTCAACAGATATGGCAATGAGACACTGGCCGTAATAAGCGAAATTAAAATAACACCCGTTGCCAAGAATATTGCCAAATCACGCGCAGGAAACGGCGTACCGTCTGGTAAAAACAGTGGAAGCGTCAAGACACCTGCCAGCGTAACCGTTCCACGAACACCTGCCAATGAGGTTGCAGCAACCAAACGCCAGCTTGGAACAAATGGTGTTTGACCTTTTCTAGAGGCCTTGGCTAAGGTAAACCTCAGGGATACCCATACCCATATAAAACGCAGTACAGCCAATGTGATATTAATGGCAAGAACATAAACGATCAACCAGAGTGGGTCATGATGCCCGGTTTCCTGCACAACAACAGCAGCACTACTAATGATGTGAGGTAGCTGCTCACCAAGGATAACAAAAATAACACCATTGGCCACAAATTGCACCGTATCCCACACAGCTAACCGGCGAATTCGTGTTAATGCCAAATTGCGTAAACCATCTTCCGTATAGCTCATCGAAACACCAGCAGCCACAGCGGCTAGAATGCCGGATGCATCAACATGCTCGGCGGCAAGATATGCAGCAAAAGGTATCAAGATGCTGATAACAATGTGGGATCCGGTTTCTTCACCAAATTTGGTGTTCCAGAAATTGCTGATCCATGTGACGCAGAAAGTGGTTGCCGCACCAATAAAAAGGCCGGCAATTGCAGTCCACAAAAATGTGCCAAATGCTGCCAATAGAGAAAAACTACCCGTCATTGCCGCAGCAACAGCAAAGCGCATACTGACCAAGCCTGACGCATCGTTCAAAAGGGATTCCCCTTCCAAAATGTGCATAAGCCGTTTAGGGATTGGAACACGTTTGGCAATGGCCGATACGGCGACAGGGTCTGTTGGGGAAACGATGGCGGCAAGCGCAAACGCAACAGCCAATGGCATGGTAGGAATGATCCAATAGGTAAAAAAGCCAACACCCAACACGGTGAAAACAACAAGTCCAAGCGCCATTTCCAACACGGTCCAGCGATCGCGCTTCAACCCGTCTTTTGGTATGCGCCAGCCATCAAGAAATAGTAATGGTGGCAAGAATAATAGGAAAAAAAGTTCTGGACGAAGTTTAACACCCATATCGCCAGCTGAAGAGACAACAACCCCCACTGCAATCTGAATAAGAGGAAGTGGAATAGGAAGCGGCAGAGCCCGCGAAATTGCCCCACTTATGATCACAGCGACCAGCAAGATCAATATGACAACGACGGATTCCACTTCTGATAACACCTTTCCATTAGACTGCTTTGACCGCATTAAAACCGCGAACAGTTTCTATAAGATAAATAATATTCAAATAGCTTTAATTTTCACACTGTTTATAAGTGTCATGGTGTAAAAAAATGGTAATAAATAGGCAGTTTTATCGACTTTTACGCCAAAAAATAAAAAGTCTGGAAAAATATTTCTTATTTTTTAAAAAGTGACTGCGATATTCACTAAAGTGGCCTGTATTATAGAATCAAAATCATAAGCCTTTAAATTTGACCGGTCTTAAAATGATTCAATAAAAATGGCTGGATAGTTTATACAAAAAATGATCGCTTAACCGAATAAAACTTGTTCTCTTAAATAATAAATTTTTACCCTTTAATTAGGGGGATGTACGGGCAGGCTCTAATATGATTTGTGAAAAGTAGCCCTAAAATATAATCCATCGTTTATATGGTTTTACGACATAGGTTTATAAGGTTTTATGACATAGTAAGAACAGATTTTTGAAATCAGCGTTTGGCGATTGATGCAGGTTAGTGGGCACGGCAATCCACTGGTGAAATAGCAACACCGTGATAATTTTTATCAAGGCAATTTGTATTGTTAGGGGTTAGACATATTCTATTATCAAGTGCTTGATATGTTTTATTATCAAGCGCTTGATATGTTTTATTGTGAAGCGTTTGACATATTTTATCGTCAAGCTTTCGAAAAGTTTTCTCGTCGAACTTTTGACGTAGGGCAATAGTCCCATTATGATTCTCGGCATCGTTACCAATGATTTTTATCTGCTAATTGCAACATAACCGGACAGTCAATTTGGAGAAGATTTTGTCTTTGTCTCATGACTTTTCGCTTAAAAAAATTGCCTGAAGCGTATTAGTCGACTGAAAAAACAGCTATATATCATTTGATGACCGTTCGTTTTATTAGCGCACTTTATTCAATCGGATTTTCTAATCTATTATTGTAAATTAAGCGTGAGCATAGGCTTGTGTTTCACTAGACATCCGCTTTATGATCGTGGATAATTGAACCCACTTGGATATCTAACTTGCTTGCACAAAGTCTTTTCCTTTGAATAATAAGAAGAAATGATCAATAGAAGAAACTTTCTAAAAACAACACTTGCTGTTGGTACCAGTACGATTTTGCCCTCATTTGCTTGGGCAGAGCAGAATTTTACAAGAGTAGCCTTATGGAAAGAAACACCACCTGGTGGTGGTGGTCCCAAAGGTGCAATGCATATTAACCCATGGGGTAGCGTACGCAATATTGTTACCCCGATGATAGATCTTTATCTACCAACAGGTACTCCCAAAGCTGCAATGCTTGTCGCAGCTGGTGGCGGTTACACACAAATTTCGATTAAAAGAGAAGCTGTTACTGCTGCCAATTGGCTGACAGCACGCGGTATTGCGGCGGCAGTCCTTTATTATCGCTTACCAAAAGAAAATTGGAATGCTGGTGCACTTGCACCATTGCAAGATGCGCAACGTGCATTGCGTATGCTAAATAGTGGTAAGCTGGTACCTGGTATCGCAAAGAAGCGCATTGGTGTGCTGGGGTTTTCGGCAGGTGGTCACCTCATGGCGATGGCATCAGTCTGTCCAACATTTAAATCCTATCCGGCAGAAGATGCAATTGACAATATTGTCCCTCAAGCCGCATTCAGCGCATTGGCTTATCCAGTCATTACCGTTGAGCCACCTTATGATAATACGTCCACAAAAAAAGTGCTTGTAGGCAAAACGCCAACACCGCAACAAAGTGCATTTTGGTCTGTTCAAACGCATGTGACAAAAACTTGCCCGCCAACCTTTCTTGTACAAGCACTCAATGATCCAATATCAAACCAACAAAATACTGCGATTATGGAAGCTGCCTGTAAAAAAGTGGGCGTACCAGTGGAACGCCATGTTTTTCCATCTGGTGGCCATGGCTTCAGCATGGGGCAACCAAATTCACCAACAGCCAACTGGCCATTATTGTTGGAAAAGTGGCTTAAACGTAATAGCATTATATAATGCTATGATGAGATATTGGATATTTCCATAGATCATCTGAAGTGAAGCATAATAAAGCGCATTCTTGCGCAATAAAATTATCTACCTTGGCTTAAATAAAACAAACGCCTTAATAAGGATAATTTTTGTTTTTAAAGAAACAAAACAATTAGGCTGCTTGCAGGAAAAAACTTCAAAACGTTGTGGTTTTTGGCGGTACTGGTCGGAGTGAAAGGATTTGAACCTTCGACCCCCTCGTCCCGAACGAGGTGCGCTACCAGTCTGCGCTACACTCCGATAATTTAATGGTTAGTTTATACAATTGCGCCAATACCATCGCAAGTGTTTTTTGTAAAAAACACTTTTCGTATTTCGTTGGTAAAGTTAAACCTTGAAAAGCGTCCATAACAAATCTATCCATCGTAAGATGAAGAGTTTAGGAATAGACATATGACTGAAAAAATTATCAGTTTTATTATGAGTGGCGGTGTTGGTACGCGCCTCTGGCCTCTATCAAGAGAAGACTTTCCTAAGCAATTCCATGACTTGTCTGGCAAGGGGTCAATGGTATCGCGCACAGTAAAGCGTTTAAATTCACGTCACAATGTCGCAGATCCCATTTATCTTATTTCCTCGGAAAACCATGAATATCGGTTACGTCAGGATATAGCAGGATTGCCGCTTAATGGTGGTTGTCCGGTTTTTGAACCAATTGGCCGCAATACGGCCGCTGCAGTTGCCTTGGCAACACAAATTACACTCGCAGACTATGGTGACGCACTTATATTGGTGGTTCCATCTGACCATGAAATTTCAACAGACACAGATTTTTGGAATACTGTTGAAGCAGGCATGGCAGCCGCCCGTGCTGGACGCATTGTGGTATTTGGTGTTCCGCCAACAAAACCTGAAACGGGTTATGGCTATGTTGAAATAGGTCAACAGAACAATGATGTTTATGATGTTATCCGTTTTGTTGAAAAACCAGACACAAAAACAGCCGTAAAATATCTCGAATCTGGTCGTTTTCTATGGAACTCTGGCATTTTTCTGTTTTCAGCATCGACAATGGAAAAGGCATTTAAGACATTTCAACCTGAAATATGGGACAAAACACAGGCCGCTCTCAATACCGCCCATACTGATGTTTCCGGCAAGTGGCTGGACTATGATCTCTATTCGGCAATTCCATCCAATTCTGTCGATTATGCAATTATGGAGCATATTAAGGATATTGCTCTTGTTCCCGCGCGGTTTCATTGGAACGATCTAGGCTCATGGCAATCATTGCTAGATCAACAATCCAGTTTGACACCTGCAGATAAAGACGGCAACGTCATTATGGGTGATGTTGTTGCCATAAATTGCAAAGGCAGCTATCTACGCTCGGAAACGGGCTTGCTTTCTGCCGTAGGGTTAAACAACATGGCTGTTGTGGCAACGACAGATGCAACCTTTGTTGCACCCGTCAAAGAAAGCCAGAATGTCCGTGAAGTTGTTGCTACACTTGAAAAAGCGGGTCGACTAGAAACAAAATTTACACCGGCCGCCGACAAGATACCGCGCAGCGGCGCCTATCTTACCCGTGTTGAACATTGGTTGTTTTCTGAAGCCTTGCCATTATGGTCAACGCGTGGCGTTGACGATCAAGGAGGGTTTTATGAGGCATTGAAATTCGATGCCATGCCCGTCTTGCGTCATAAGCGCATGCGCACAATGGCAAGGCAGATCTATGCCTTTGCCATGGCCGGAGAAATGGGGTGGGATGGTCCTTATACCGATCTGATAGATCATGGTTTGCATTTCATCACCCGTTCAGGGCGGACTGATAATGGTGGTTGGGCTTCGGTTCTTGGGCGCGATGGCTCTATCATTGATAAAACAGAAGATTGTTACGATCAGGCTTGTGTGTTGCTTGCTTTGGCACATGCCCACCGCATAGGCAATAAACAGGCACTTCCATTGGCAATTGAAACATTTGCTTTTCTTGACAATTATTTGGCAGATAAACATGGCAGAGGTTTTATAGAAAGCACCCAAACGGATCCGACATATCGTTACCGCCGTTCCAATCCGCATATGCATCTATTGGAAAGTTTTTTGGCATGGTACGATGTCACTGGCGACAAAGACTATCTGCAACGCGCCTCCCATATTGTCGAATTATTCAAACAACATTTTTTTGATGACGATACATGGACCCTTGCGGAATATTATGAAACCGATTGGCAAAGAGCCAAAACTGCTGAGGGAGATATTTGTGAACCTGGCCATCATTTTGAATGGTCATCTCTGCTTATTGATTTTTCTAACAAAACAAATGACAGAAGTGTCATAAAACTAGCCAAAAAACTATATGCATCAACCATTGCCAATGGTTTAAATAGGGCAACTGGTCTTGCTTATAATACAATATCAAGGCATGGTTTGCCGATAAATACCAATTCCAGAAGTTGGCCGCAAACAGAAGCAATTAAAGCCGCATTGGCACTTGATGGCAATGATGGTCCTGACTTGAAACCCGAAATTGAAGCACGTGTCGGCAGGCTCTTTCGCTGGCATATCGAAGCGGCCCCAAAAGGTTTATGGATTGATCTTATTTCGGAAAATGGCCGTGCTATTGCCGAAGATGTTCCAGCATCCATATTTTATCATATGATAACGGCACTTACCCAATATTGGAAATTTGCCCAGCAATGCAAGAATAAATAGCAATGTAAAAATATATAGTCGGGCAAAGCAAATAGGAGGATAGGTTCATGTCCTCATAGGCTTATGCTTCAAACCCGATAAAAGGCAATTGGTCTTGAATTTTGAAGACTGATGCAAGCGATCGCTAATTTATCAATTTGATGTTTCTAATCTTACAATTCGTCATGCATAAAAAATGCCTGCATCTTTGTCATGCAGGCATTTAATTTCAACAAAATCAAATGCTTTTAACGCCAGTAACGATAATATCTCGGTTGTGGGCGATGATGCCAGTAGCGTGGATCATGATATGGTCTATAACGCGGTGGCGGTGGTGGTGGTGGACCACGGAAATGATGTCTTGGACCACGATAATCAGGTCTCGGAGGTGGCATCGGCCTATCTCTACGGTGATGATAGTACCGATCGTGACCAGAACTTAATATTACACCGGGATAAGGCTCAGCATTTGCTGAAAGAGCACCACAGAGAGGAATGAATAGTGCAAGGCTTACAAAAAAAGCTAACATTTTTTTCATAACAGAAATATCCTTCTCTTAATGAGCCCATTTTACCTTTTGTTAAATGAACTCTTCCTGAATAACCTGTTTATTTTCCGTTCATATTCAATTTTATAAACAATATAATAAATTGGCTAACAGGCAGATATTTCTACTTTTATCCCGTTTGACCGCTATATTCAATGGCAATATATATACTTACATCCACATACAGGCTTAATTGCGTATATAGGCTCAAAAAAGTTGAATATTATTCAAATCCATCAAGCTTTAACAAACGTTCCAGCGTTTTCGTCTCGACATTCATTTCCATAATATCATTTTTTAAAAGATTGGAATGTTCCTCAGCAAAGGCAGCCTCAAGCCTTTTCAAAATAGCTAGATTTTGTTCATTAATCCCGACAACCGTCTCATCATTCGGTTTCTGGTCAAGAAAGGCAATATGCTTTTGTCCAATCGTTATAATGATTGGCAAATAACGATTGAGAAACCGCGAGCCACGGGCAACGTCATTGGGATCAGAGCACATACAATTGATAATTCTATCAGCCAATACGCTTAAGCTGTTAAAGAGATCAGCATAGTCTTTCGGAAGCTGTTCAGCCAATCCGTTGATGATCGATACGTTATTTCTAAAAACTTGATCATCAAAACCACTGGCGGAAATTGCTGTTCCACTCTGTTTTGCCAATATTCCACTGGACTTAGCGTTCTGTTGGAATAATCCATAAATCTCGTCAATGGCTGCGCCTATTCTACGCGCGTTAAATTCAAAATCTTGAGCAACCGTAATTGTTTTTATTTGGCTTGATGATCTTAAAAGGTCTTCCACCATAAAAGAAATATCGAAAAAAGGGCGTAATTCCGATGAACCAAAATGCACGAATTTGAGTTTTTTTGCTTGTTCATCCATATCTCGCAGCAATGTTTGTTGTTTTTGGAATGTGTCCTGTCCAAAACTACCCAATACCCCGGATATTTTTTCCAAATCCAGTGAAATGGCGTTGAAAACTCTTAAGTGGAGAAAACTAGAGGCGTATAAAGCTGCAACGATAAAAACAGGGATAATACTCAGTGATGCCAAGTAAGCATTGCTATCCAATTCAGCAAAAAAACAAAGGATTAACATTACCAAGGCAATCCATTCTGTTTTTGCAACCACTTTACGTCGGTAACAACGCAGTGAAACTCGTTCATAAAGTGTAACAAGCCAGGCTAAAGCGCCTCCTATTAGAAGAGCAGAGAAAAAATTAGCCCCTAACAGTACCGCAATGGCAACTTCGATAAGTCCAAATATTGCAGGAATCCACCCACCAAATCGATTATTCAACTGCCGACCAAAAATACAAATGAGCCCAATATAGCCCATGAGCTGGTAATCATCTTTAATAGCGTTTTCACCGTATAAATTCGATGCAATAATTGAAGACACCGTCAGACATATGACGTGAACAATGATACGGTAAAACAGCGAGCGATAGATTTTCACCTGTTTGGCCTTGAATTATTGAAATTGACTTTACTTTTGCTCTGTACCATTCGCTGCAATGCGGCTTTCAACAGCCTTATCGATGCTAGCATTATGCGCTGCAGCAATACTGGACAACTTATCGAACAACTCCCCTTCCATTTTTTTTAGTTCTTGCTCGATCACTTGTCTGTTCCGTCTTCCTTCCTGAGAAATCTTTAATGTTTCTTCAATGGAATGTAACAAACGGTTTTGTACATTTTTCAAAGTTTCAATATCAACGATCGGGCGCTCCACTTCACGCGCCGTTTCTATTGATGTTGCTTCAAGCAATTCTGCATTTTTAACAAGCAACTTATTCGTCGTATCCGTTACCTGCTTTTGAAGTTTGGCAGCATTCTGTTGTCGTTGCAGCGCTATTGCCAGAACAAATTGGTTTTTCCAAACTGGTATTGTTGTTAAAATACCGGTCTGTATTTTCTCTGCCAAAGCCTGATTATTGCTCTGCACCAAACGCACTTGAGGTGCCGTTTGTAACGTTATCGTGCGCGATAACTCCAAATCACTCAACCTTTTTTCAAAACGATCGGTCATATCGTTAAAATCGCGAAGCTTTTGCGCAACCATAGGATCACCGCTCTCATCGGCAGCCTTTTTTAATGCCGGAAGTTCGGTACGTCTCACCTCGTCCAACTTTAGTTTTCCTGCCGCGATATAATTGGTCATATCATGGTGCAGTTGCATATTTTTTGTATAAAATTGGTCAAGCATTTCCACATCACGAATGAGACCTGACATACAACGGTCAAGCTTGTCCGAAATCTGGTTAACTTGGTCAGCGACAGTATCAAACTGCCGAATAAATTGTTTGGCTGTATCAAAAACTTGGCCAACTAGCGGCAATTTAGCCAAAATGCCTTTTTTACGTATCAATACACTGACATCCAGATCACGGACTTTGTCCAGCATATTGGAAAGCAGCTCATATATAGGTGCTGCATCTTTACCACGAACTTCCCCTAAAAAAGAATCCGCAAAATTTGAAATATCCTGCATCGTATCTGCACCATATGATACAGCAAGATTAGGATCCGACAAATTGATCCGTTCAGCGAGTTGGGTAATCTTTTCATTATCACTCGGTGTGACATTCAAATTGGTTACTTGTGTAATACTCATGTCTATCCCCTCTCGCTGTGGTCTTGTTGTTCCTATAGCCCAAACAATAAACTATTATAAACTATTAATTTTGCCAATTGCCTGTTCTGAACCATCTATAAAGACATTATTTCTGCTATAGATAATAAAAACCTTTGATACCAACCCATTTGTGCTTATTAGTGTTAAATATTCCGCTTCAGATTTGTTGTCATCCAGCTAATATATTTTCAGCGGTTCACCTGTCTGGCATTTGGGCGGCTTAACACTTTGTTGGCTTAACGTTTCAGCGGTTCATCATTTTGGTGACCTTCGGTTTCGGTAACTTTTCGCTTCGGCAGTTTCTGGTTTCGCAAGTTCTGGTTTCGGCAGCAACGTTAAGATAGATCACGTTAAGAGGCTTTGCTGCTTGCTTTTCTTCAAGCCACTTAAACCACATCATAATGCATTGATATGGCCTGTTGCTAATATCGCCCACTAATGAGCTATATCAAATAATGTGCAACGTTAAATAGCGAGCGACATTAAAACGTTCTGAAATAATTTTAAAACGGCACCGCAATTTGAAGCCTGTTTTTTCGACAGTCATCCAGCAACCAATGTGAATTGCTTTGACGCCTTTAGCAATGACCGTCAACATCTAAGAATTTTTCATACACGCGAACTTCCCCACAAAGACCATTGGCTTTGAACGTCTGTTACTTCTCCCGAGTGCTAAATCTGTTATTCTTCCCAAGTATTTAAGATGACTACCGCTGAGCTTAATTGCCTTTGATCCGTTTGAATGCTTCATCAAGTCCGCCAGTCAAGGCTTCTTTACCACCATGATCGGTAAAATAGAGCGAGACTAGCTCATTCGTACCTTTCTTGGTGGAATATTCGGCTTCCAAAGCGGTAAAATCTGGCATTTTTGCTTGCCGTGCCACATCAGCCAAATTGCCATACATGGACGCAAGAAACGGTGCCGACTGGCTTTCATCAAGACCATTTTTCTGTAGCCACTGATTTGCCGTTTCAACGATATTAAAATAGACGCCCATGAGAGAACCCGCCGTCATCATCACTGCAAACTGGTTTTCGTCTTTGACGGCAATTGCACCGCCCATGGCATCAAAAATTTCCTTTAGTTTCGGATGATCGGGATAAATCGCTGTAACGCTTTTGGCTTCTTCTACAAAGGGAAGCGGCACTGCGCGATAAACTTTTTTGCCAATCCATTTTTCCAATTGGCTTGCCGTTGCCATAGCGATAACCGAAACAACCATTTCCGTTTTGGAAAAATCGAGTTTCTTCAATTCTTCTTCGGCAATCTCACTTCTTAAACAAATGAAAACATCGTCGCTCTGATCAATCACATCCTGATTATCTTTGCCAATTGTCACCTTTTCATAAAGTTTAGCAAGGCGTGTCGCATATTCGGCATTTCTTGGTGAAACCGTAATCTGTTCAACGGGAAGTTTGCTTTTCATCAAACCTTCCACCATTGACGTAGCAATCGTTCCCGTACCGATAAAACCTATTTTCATTTTTGTGGCTCCACAGAATAATTTAGAATTGGTCCAAGCCAATGTTCAACTTCACGAATATCCATCGATTTGCGTTCCGCATAATCAGCCACCTGATCGCGCTCGACCTTGGCAACGCCGAAATAATAGCTGTCGGGATGGGAAAAATACAATCCAGCAACCGATGAACCTGGCCACATTGCGTAACTTTCAGTAAGTTTAACACCAGTATTTTTTGTTGCATCAAGTAGCTTAAACAATGTGCCTTTTTCAGTATGATCTGGTTGCGCAGGGTAACCGGGTGCGGGACGTATTCCGCGATATTTTTCTGCTATCAACTCTTCTTTCGTAGCGTGTTCGTCTGCTGCATACCCCCAATAGGATTTGCGCACATATTCATGAAGACATTCTGCAAGTGCCTCGGCAAAACGATCGGATAATGCTTTTACCAAAATAGCCGAATAATCGTCATTGGCGCGTTCAAACCGCTCTGCAATTGCTTGTTCACCAAAGCCTGCTGTGACAACAAAACCACCAAGGTAATCAGCTGTTCCCACTGGAGCAACAAAATCAGCCAATGCTAAATTAGGTTTTCCATCACGTTTTCTAAGCTGTTGACGCAATGTATAGAATGTATCAAGCTCTGTTTGGCGCGTATCATCGTGATAAAGCCGGATATCGTCGCCAACACGGTTTGCTGGCCAAAATCCAATCACGGCTTTTGGATCAAACCATTTTTCATCAATAATTTTCTTGAGCATATTCTGCGCATCATTAAAAAGCTGACGTGCAGTTTCACCCTGTTTTTCATCGTCCAGAATAGCAGGATAACGTCCGCGCAATTCCCAACTTTGAAAAAATGGTGTCCAATCAATATAGGTTGCCAGTTCCGCCAAATCCCAATGATCCAATATCTTGGTACCTAAGAATGACGGTTTTGGTGGCTGATAATGTGTGAAATCAAGTTGCAAGGCATTATCGCGTGCCTCTTTTAAAGAAAGGCGTTTTTTCGCCGCTTCGCCCTTTTCATGGGCAGCCGCAACTTGGGCATATTCTTCCCGTAATTTGTGAATTGTTTCATCTTTTGTTTCGGTTGACAAAAGGGAAGATACAACCCCAACCGCCCTACTGGCATCAAGCACATAAACACTTTGACCGCGATGATAATGGGGATGAATTTTTACCGCTGTATGAACACGGCTGGTTGTCGCGCCACCGATAAGAAGAGGAATATCAAACCCTTGATTTTCCATCTCGCTTGCAACATTGACCATTTCATCAAGCGAAGGGGTAATGAGGCCAGACAAACCAATAGCATCTGCTTTTTGAGCCCGCGCTGCATCAAGAATTTTTTGTGCCGGCACCATAACGCCAAGATCAATAATTTCATAATTGTTACAGGCAAGAACGACACCGACAATATTTTTGCCGATATCATGCACATCGCCCTTCACTGTTGCCAAAACAATCTTTCCGGCAGTTTGGCGGCCTTCACCACCATTTTTCCGTTTTTCCTCTTCCATATAGGGAAGGAGAACCGCGACAGCCTGTTTCATCACACGTGCAGATTTGACGACTTGCGGCAAAAACATCTTTCCAGAACCAAAAAGATCGCCCACCACATTCATTCCAGCCATTAATGGTCCTTCAATGACATCCAATGGACGTTTGGCTTTAACACGAGCTTCTTCTGTATCCGCATCAATAAATTCGGTGATACCGTTTACCAGCGCATGTTCAAGGCGTTTTTCAACCGGCAATTCCCGCCAGCTTAAATCTTTTTCTTTTTGTGGACCAGCTGCCTGTCCGCGATAATTTTCCGCTAAAGCCAAAAGACGCTCTGTCGCACCTTTATCACGATTAAGGATAACATCTTCACAGGCATCCCGTAATTTGGGTTCTATCGATTCATAAATCGCAAGCTGTCCGGCATTAACAATGCCCATATCCATACCGGCTGCAATGGCGCGATACAGAAATACCGAGTGCATCGCTTCACGCACTGGCTCATTGCCTCGGAAAGAAAATGAAAGATTGGAAACCCCACCCGATATATGGCAATAGGGCAAAGTCTTACGAATTTCCTTTGTTGCCTCAATAAAATCAACGCCATAATTGTTATGTTCATCAATACCCGTGGCGACAGCAAAAATATTCGGATCAAAAATAATATCTTGTGGCGGGAAATTTAATTGCTCGGTCAATATTTTATAAGCACGTTGACAGATGGAAACCTTACGTTCTTTTGTATCAGCTTGACCATTTTCATCAAATGCCATGACAACAATTGCAGCCCCATAAGCCTGAGCCAGTCGGGCATGATGAATAAATTTTTCTTCACCTTCTTTGAGTGAAATTGAGTTTACAACTGATTTTCCCTGAACACATTTCAAGCCCGTTTCGATCACTTCCCATTTGGAAGAGTCGATCATGATAGGCACACGTGCAATATCGGGTTCTGCTGCAAGCAGGTTTAAAAAATCCCGCATGGCTGCTTCTGAATCGATAAGCCCCTCATCCATATTAATATCAATGATCTGCGCGCCATTTTCTACTTGATTACGCGCAACATCAAGTGCAGCGGTATAATCATTATTGGTAATGAGCTTACGAAACTTTGCTGAACCAGTAACATTTGTCCGCTCCCCCACATTTACAAACGGTATGTCATCCGTCAGCGTAAAAGGTTCAAGCCCAGAAAGACGTAATCTTTTCTCGATCTTCGGTGCCGAACGCGGTTTAAATTCTTTGACAATTTCTGCAATAGCCTGAATATGCTCCGGCGTTGTACCGCAACAACCGCCAACAATATTGATAAGACCTTCTCTTGCGAACTGCTCGATCTGAGCTGCCATATAATCTGGCGTCTCGTCATATTCACCAAATGCATTGGGCAACCCTGCATTAGGATATACACAAATAAGGTGCTCGGTTTTTTCCGCCATTTCCTTAATCAAAGGCAACATTGCTTTGGCACCCAAGGCACAATTAAGCCCAACGGAAAACGGATTGGCGTGCGAAATGGAATAAAGAAAAGCGGTTGGCGTTTGCCCAGAAAGGGTTCGCCCCGACATATCGGTAATTGTACCAGATATCATAATTGGCAGTTCAATTTTCTTTTCAGCAAAAACCTGTTTTGCCGCAAAAATAGCCGCCTTTGCATTCAAAGTATCAAATATCGTTTCGATTAATAGAAGGTCAGCACCACCATCAATTAAACCGCGTATCTGATCTGCATAAGCAATGCGCAATTCATCAAATGTAACCGCACGAAAACCCGGATTATTGACATCTGGCGAAATAGAAGCCGTGCGATTTGTTGGGCCAATTGAACCTGCAACAAAACGCATTTTACCATCAATCTTTTCAGCACGTTCAGCAGCACGCCGTGCTAATCTTGCACCATCACGATTAAGCTCATAAACCATGTCTTCCATGCCATAATCTGCCTGAGCAATGGTGGTGGAAGAAAAAGTATTGGTTTCAAGAATATCTGCCCCAGCCATAGCATACCGAAAGTGGATTTCTTCAATTGCATTGGGCTGTGTCAACGTTAAAAGATCATTATTGCCCTGCAAAGCGCAGCTGCAAGATATGAATCTTTCTCCACGAAAATGTTTTTCATCAAAATGCAGTTCTTGTATTTGGGTGCCCATAGCACCATCAAGAATTAAGATGCGTTCAAGCGCACTTTTTCTTAAACACTCAATACGATCTTTTGAAGGTTCAATATTTCCAAATAGACTGCTGACTGGATGAGACATAGAAAAACCTTTCATATCAATTGCCTACCCGTTACATAAAGGTTTCTTTATGTCAATAAAATCATCTGTGTTTAAAGCAAAAAAAACGCCGGAAAACCGGCGTTGTAAAATAATAATGATAGTAAAAACTTAGCGAACATATATGCCTATAGAAAAACCAACACAAACTATAGCCAAAATAATCAGCCAAAGATAAATTCTTGGCTTATCAAATATAATAGCAAATGAAGAAAACCATCCTAATACCCCCGCACCAAGAGCAAAAAGAAAGCCCGGTCTGTTCATCGCAACGATATGCACTGCCATTAAACCACCAATGATCAATGCACCAAAAATAATTAAAAGAGCAGTTGCGAACTTCTCATAATCGTTCATGATCAATCCTCATACGACAAGTTGACTTGTCAATCTGTTTCGTTCCCTTCTATCTCATCATAGAAAAAAAACGAAATGTTTTTTCGCATTTTTAACCAATACATTGCGATAAACGCATATAAGCTCGTTTGCTCGAATGGTATTGCTTATTGGTTATCAAGCTTTCCAACACGGTAATCGGCTATTTTCCATCAAAAAATATAGGATAAGCAAACGACTATGTAATGCCAAAGGCATTTCTTAAATAAAAGTGTTGCTCTTAGCTGAATTACAGTATCCTTTCCCTATTCATGGCAATCGCTACTGTTCCGTCAATGATGCGTTTATCGCAATTTTTAGCGCCATTCTTAATTGATGCGTCTCAAAGTCAATGCCACTCAATAGCCCAAAGCAGAATTAGTTCTGGTTGCTTGACTGAAAAAAGGCCGGAAAATGCTTTGGCAAATGATAAGGTAAAATTGCTATCATATCAAAACGCACATAAAGCTTTTCTCTATCCGGTTGGTTCGCCAACCACAAATCTGCTGCAGCTTCTATGCGTTTCGCGCTCAACCGCGTCACAGCGTCCATGGCTTCAATAAGTGTTGGGCGGGCTTTAACCTCCACAATAGCAATACAATTGCCCCTTCTCGCGATAAGATCAATTTCGCCCAGATGGGTTTTGTATCTGTGCGCCGCTATATGATATCCTTTTAGACGCAACCACCATGCCGCAATTTTTTCAGCACGAATTCCCCGCCAAAAAGCTTTTATTTTAGCCCGATCAGAAGCCATCTTTGGTTTTCAAGGCTATAAGCCGTTGAAACAGATCCTGCTTTTTACGCCCTGTGATTTTTGCTGCTTCTGAAGCAGCTTTTGACGCTGGATATTCACTAGCCAATTGTAAAAGCAGTCTGTCGACATCTTCATCAGACATCAGATCTGTATTTGTTATTGCTGGCTCAACCACAATAACGATTTCACCTCTTATGCGTTCTTGTTGGGCATAGCGATTTGCTAGATCGTCCAATGTCGAAACATCAATGGTTTCAAATTTTTTCGTCAATTCCCGACAAACTGCTGCGCGCCGTTCGCCACCCAATATGTCAGCCATATCGTTTAGCGTATCAACAACACGGTGTGGCGATTCATAGATAATCAAAGACCCCGATATTGCACGTAATTCTTCCAAACGAGCCTTTCTTTGGCTAGTTTTTGTGCTGAGAAATCCCACAAAATAAAAACTATCCGTTGGTAAACCCGTCGCAATTAATGCGGTTAATGATGCTGAAGCTCCCGGGATTGGTACAATTTTAATGCCTGCCTCCCGTGCTGCTTCTACCAACTTAAAACCTGGATCAGAAATAAGCGGCATACCGGCATCAGAAACAAGCGCAACAGATTTTCCTGCTTCCAACGCTTCAATAAGGCGGGGACCAGCCTCTTTTACATTATGTTCCTGATAAACAATCGGACGCTGGTGAATTGCATAACGATCCAGCAAAATCCGCGTTACCCGTGTATCTTCACATGCCAATACATCAGCGGCTGCGAGCACTTCCAGTGCCCGCAGTGTTATATCGCCAAGATTTCCTATCGGTGTTGCAACCAGATAAAGTGCCGGTTCTAATGCAGCAGCTGTAAATGCGTTGGCACCAATAATGTATTTTCCTTCCGGCACAGAATTTTCCTATAACATTGACCCTGTTTCAGCGAGCTTTCTATGCCAAGAAAACGCTTCTTCCAATATATGCGGCGTTTGCCCCTGACGTAGTTTACAAGCACGATCAAAATAATCCTGCAATTTATCGCGGTAATCCGGATGCACACAATTCTTGATAATTGTCGCTGCACGCTCACGTGGTGCCAATCCACGCAGATCAGCAAACCCCAACTCTGTCACCAGAATGTCAACATCATGCTCTGTATGATCGACATGGGGAACCATCGGAACAACGGATGAAATCTTCCCGTCCTTGGCAATTGATTTGGTCACAAACACGGCAATATGCGCGTTACGGGCGAAGTCACCCGATCCACCAATACCGTTCATCATATGTGTGCCACCAACATGTGTTGAATTGACATTGCCATATATGTCAAATTCCAAAGCGGTATTGATCGCAATAATTCCCAAACGACGAACAATCTCAGGATGGTTGGATATTTCTTGCGGACGCAAAATCAACCGATCCTTATATTTTTCAATGTTTGGGAAAACACGGTCAGCACATGCCTGACTTAGAGTAATCGACGATGCAGACGCAAAATCCAGCTTTCCAGCATCAAACAAATCAAAAGTAGAGTCTTGCAAGACCTCACTGTACATCTTCAAATTATGGAATGGGCTATCAACGAATCCCGTCAACACAGCATTTGCAATGGTACCAATGCCGGCTTGCAAAGGCTTCAACGACATATCAAGATTGCCTTTCTTGACTTCACCCTTGAAGAACTCTGTCAAATGTCCTGCAATGGCTTGTGTCGCATCATCAGCTGGCAAAATCAGCGATGGGCTATCTTCCAGATCGGTAATAACAATTGCCGCAATTTTTTCTTTGTTAATTTTGATGCTTTGTGAACCAATGCGCGTGTCACAAGCAATCACAGGAATTGGCTGGCGGTTTGGCCGTTCCGTTGGAATATAGACATCATGCAAGCCTTCAAGTGCAGGATTGCAACTCATATTGACTTCAACGATGACCTTATCTGCCTGCATGGCAAAAGTTGCCGAATTACCAATTGACGATGTAGGAATGATGCTGCCATCTTCATTAATAGCCACAGCTTCAATAATAGCCACATCAACCGGCTTTAATTGGTGGGCGCGTAATTGTTCGACCGGGTCAGAAAGATGTTCATCAATGAACATGACTTCACCACGATTGATTGCATGGCGCAATGTTGTATCCACCTGAAATGGCATACGACGTTCAAGCACACCAGCTTCGCATAAAACTTTATCGGTATCGTGCCCCAATGAAGCACCCGTCAATAAAGTGATTTTGAACGGGTTGCTTTTCGCACGCTTCGCCATTGCATGAGGAACAAGTTTGGCATCTCCCGCACGGGTAAAACCGCTCATGCCAATAACCATTCCATCCTTGATGATGCTTGCAGCTTCATCTGCTGAAACTATTTTAGTTCTTAAATCCGCACTGCGGATACGATCCTCATACATTTACTTCTCCCATTTAAACGATATTACATTACATTTTCTAATAGATTTTATCATGAGCGTGCTTGCTCCATTTCCGATAAAATCGCTTGTGCTGCTCTCAACGGATCTTCCGCTTTTACAATAGGTCGACCAACAACAAGGTGACTGGCTCCAGCCTCTATGGCATCTTTCGGTGTCATAACGCGTTTCTGGTCACCTTTATCACTTCCTGCTGGACGGATACCGGGTGTCACAAGTGCCATATCTGGCCCGATAACCTTTCGTAATGCGGACGCTTCCGCTGCCGAAGCAACAATACCTCCCATGTGACATTCATATGCTTGTGCTGCGCGCTTTAAAACAAGTTTTTCTGGTGAATCATGATAGCCTGCTTCTTTTAGGTCCTCTTCATCCATAGATGTGAGAACCGTAACGCCCAATAGACAAAGATCACTTCCCTTTGCAGCCGACACCGCAGCACGCATAGCTTTCGGGTAAGCATGAAGGGTGAGCATATCAACGCCTAATTTTACGATATTTTCCACAGCATGCGCCACTGTGTTATCAATATCGAGAAGCTTCATATCCAGAAATACTTTTTTGTGGGAACGGATAAGCTCAGCAGCAAATTCCAAACCGCCAGCAAATAATAATTGATAACCAATTTTGTAAAAGTTTACCGTATCCCCTAACTGGTCAACCAATTTTTCTGCTTGACCAATATCAGCGACATCTAATCCGACGATCAGTCGATCGCGCATAGCACTTGCCATAAATGTTCCTCCATTTCGCACAGTGGATCCGCAAAATGACAAACATAACAGAAATTCCCATTATGTTTGCTGCGCTAATGTGAAACAGATTTTAGAGCGATTCAAGTATAAATCAGGTTCCGCTATTTTTAAAAACAGGAATTGGAATATTCACAGTACCATTACCGGTACTTGCATTCGTTTTTGGAGCGGTTACCTTCTCGATGGTGTATTCTGCATCATCCGATATTCCGGTATCTTTTAAACCGGTTGCCCCCAAAAGACCTTTCGCTTTAGCGTCATAATAATAGCCTCGGCTATATAGCCGCACGGCTTGGGATTCGTTACCGTCTGCTACTTTATAAGCACCGGCAAGATATTTTACAGCAAAACGTAAATTCGTTTCTGCATCCAACAAGCCTTTTGGATCACCAGAATATCCCATACCTTTTGCAGTAGGATGGCTAATCTGCATCAAACCAAGATAAGGTCCGTTACGAACAGCTGGATTACCATTACTTTCGCGTTTAACGACCCGACGCACCAAGCTTTCCGGAACATTATAAGCCAAAGAATATTTGGAAATTAGCTGATCCACTTCAGGTGTTGCATGTGGCAATGATACATGCGTTGACCCAGTTGTGATCGTATCCTTGGCAGCCAAAGCGGCTGGATTGGACGTTTTACCAGTATATGAAAGCTCTTTAACAGATGGAACAGGTATCTTTTTATCAATCAGATAGCCGTACGATAGCGGCGTTGTCATTGTGCCAACACGCGCAATTGCAGACGATGCGTCGGTCAACTGAGTTGTCGGCTTTGTATCATTTTTCTGAGCGCAACCTGCCAATAGGCTGGTTAAAACTATAATACTCCCGCAGACAATCTTCCGTTGTTTAGTCATGCACCACCCGTTAACGAATCACTAACCTTACGAACGCATTTTAAAGCAGCCATAAAGCTTTTTGTCAAAGGCACCTGCGGCACACGTCCTTCAAGAAGCCTTATTTTCAGCCATTTTTTAAGAACACTTTGTGGCGATCCCGTGTCAAAATCGTGACTTTACCCAAGATTACCACAAAAAATTCACCATTTTTAAACACTTTTGTGTCTATTGGCTTTCAAACAAGCGTATCACATGGTTATTGCCCGCGCAAAAACACGGTTTGTAAACGAGTGAAATATTTCATGAAAAGTATTGCATCATCATGAAAGGCTTTGCATAAGTTGATCGGCCACCTCTGAATAGCGCTGTGCTTGTGGGCTATCCGGCTTGGCGATAAAAATTGGAGTTCCAGCATCTGACATTTCGCGAACATTGGGATCCAGTGGTATTTCACCCAAGAACGGTACTTGCCGTCTTTTGGCTTCTGCTTGCGCACCACCATGACCGAAAATATCGTAACGAACACCAGTATCGGGCGCAATGAAATAGCTCATATTCTCTATAACACCCAAAATTGGTACGCCAACTTTGGTAAACATCTCAATTCCTTTGCGCGCATCGACAAGTGCCAAATCCTGTGGTGTCGACACAATAACCGCGCCAGTTAACGGCACCTGTTGCGCCAATGTTAATTGTGCGTCACCCGTTCCTGGAGGCATATCAACCACAAGAACATCCAATGGAGCCCACAATACGTCACGCAAGAATTGCGTAACCGCAGACATCACCATGGGACCGCGCCAAACCATTGGGCGATCTTCGTCCACGAGAAAACCCATGGACATGAGTTTTAAGCCAAATTTTTCGAGTGTTTCCAGTTTTTTACCGTCAACAGCATGCGGTTTCTGATTAATAAGCCCCGTTAAACGCGGCAAAGATGGACCATAAATATCGGCATCCATGACACCAATACGAAGCCCCTTGGCACTTAATGCCAGTGCCAGATTAATGGCTGTTGTCGACTTACCAACACCGCCCTTACCCGAAGCTACAGCGATAATATGCTTAACACCTTCAATCGGTGTTTTGGCAGAAACGCCTGTTCGTTCATGACTTGGGCCTGACTCGGCCACAATTTGCTTTTTTTGTGGTGCTGCAGAACTATCTGCTTTTTTTTCAGCTGTTAATGTGACGATGGCAGCTTTTACACCCTCCATAGCCATAACAACTTTTTCTGCAGCCAGTCTTAAAGGTTCAAGCTGACGAGCCCGTTCATCCGGCACTGTAATCGAGAAAAACACTTTTCCATCGGCAATAAAAATCTCGGAAACCAAGCCCAGAGAAACAATATCGCTTTCAAAATCTGGTCCTTTGACCTTACGCAACTGTTCGATAACGTCGTGACTTTGTATATTGGACACTATCATTCCTTCCTGCATAGCCTGCTGGATACCTAATCCCTTCTATCGCTTACCAAAGCAAAAGGTCAACAAGCCAAAATTTCTAAATTCCAACATGGACGGTTTGGTTAATTCTTATGAATTTTCTAACGTTTAGGTATCTAACCCTTGAGTATCTAACCCCTCGGTACTTAACCCCTCGCTACCTAACCCCTCGCTACCTAACAACCATTGTCGAACAACTTTAATATCTTCCGCACCAATCATATGATCCGTATTAACAATACAATGCTTGATGTCCGCACCATTGCTTTTTAAACAATCTGATAAGGTCGGGGCGAAGCGCGAATAAAGGCTATCTTTTTCACCAGATACAAGCAACACATGGGTGTGGCTTAAATTATTCTGCGGAACATTGTCCAAAACCATCATTGAGCGCAAAAGAATTGCACGCATTATCAAGTGAGGATACTTCAACAAGAGAATTGCCAGAAGATTTGCACCGTTGGAATAGCCTAAAAAAGTAACATTGGATCCATTACACCCAATGTGGGAAAACAAATCGGGCAAGAACTTGGCAAAAGCATCAGCTTCTTTAATTGCATCGACCTGATCGAATTTTGTTGGTGTTATTTTCTTAAACCATCTCACTTCACCATTCTGCACCACGCGTCCGCGAACGCCGATGAGCGTTGCATGCGGCCAGATGGAACGGGCAAAATCTATCAGCGTATCTTCATTGCCTCCAGACCCATGAAGCAAAATGACAAATTCATCAGAAGCGCCATCCCCCTTATCAACGCGATAATGGAATTGGTCGTTATGAATACATTGTTCTGTGTCATCTGATTGCATTTGCGTGACCGCTCCGTGAGCATTGCTATAAAGTCGAATTTAAAAAGCATATTATAAATGGTGTTTAACTTAGCCATGACAGATTGTGCAATGTTCTCCATCATGGTTCAAACCAACGAATATTAATATCGTATTGTTCAGATCATCATACGGCGTCAAATAACGGACGCGTGAACACTTGAGTAAAGGTGCAAAACTCCCGACGAAAGACCACCAGAAATTGTCAGTCGACCTTAGTCCACTTTTCCAAAATACAAAATCATACCAAATCGTATCGCCTCGGAGCAAAGACGTTGACGTAAAAGATCGTCGCAAATATGAACGTTCTTATGCATTATCTTAAAATTGTTCAAAGCAGTTTCAACTTGGAAAATCCGGTTCGCACTCTTACCCGACATAATATTTTGTGATGAAACATAATCACGAATTGCAAAGACAACACTTCGCGTTATCGTGTAATTATCGTTTGTCATTACAAAAACCTTATGATCCAACTTAAAGATATTACAACTATAAGTAGAAAATCCTTTTAATTCAACAAACATATTGTCGCATGGTCATTACGAATAGAACTTATGAAAAAACCTTTTTACGTTTCTTATCAACGGCCTTACGCATCATCTGGCTTATTATCGCTGCAGTGCTGATAGTGCTTGGTCTATTGGCATTTTATTATCAGCTGCCCGACAGCAAGTTATTTTTCTATATCATTTCGGCTGCTTGGTGCATCCTTGGCATATTCGGTTTATTGAAAGAGTGGCAACAGCCATTTCTTTCCCGTTGTCTTCTTATAACCATGTTTGCTGTATTTGCTGTTTGGTGGTCTACCATTAAACCATCATTGGATCGCGATTGGGCGCCTGAATTGTCACGGGGTGTTTCAGCCAATTTCGATGAGACACAGAAAAACATTGTTCACATTCACAATATCCGTGATTCTGAATGGATAACCCCTGACAAAGCCAATAATGTCTGGAAAGATGAAACATATAATATCGATGATATCATCGGTCTTGATGTATATTTGTCCTATTGGATGGGACCTTATATTGCGCATACCTTGGTGGGGTTCGATTTTGCCGATGGTCGCCATCTTGTATTTTCAGCAGAAATTCGCCGCGAAAAGAATGAAAGCTTTTCTGCAATTGGTGGTTTTTTCAAAGAATTTGAGCTGATTATGATTGCGGCAACGGAAGAGGACGTTATCAAATTGCGGACAGATATCCGCCGCGAAGATGTTTATCGTTATGCAATAAAAGTCCCTCAAGAAAAAATGCGCGAGCTATTTTTGCGGTATCTGGATACAGCAAATTCGCTTGATAAAAAAGCACGCTTTTATAACACCGTTACCGCGAACTGCACCACTGTGGTATTTGATATGGCCCATATCATTGCCCCAAGCATAACGCTTGATTGGAGAGTTATTCTTTCTGGACAGTTACCAGCATATCTTTACGACCATAAGGTTATAAACACCCAACAACCATTAAGCGAAATTATTGAACAGGCGCATCTTAAACCACAAAATAATGTGCCAAGACGTGAATATTCACGTGCAATAAGGCATCAGGAAACAACCGAGAGCAATTGACTCAAAGCGTGCTAACCCGTATAAGCGCAAAAATATCCATAAATATGGGAAATATAAATTGTTCAATCAGCGGGTAACCGCTCTATAGAACCAAGAAGGGCCGCACGCCGCGGTATGTTAAATAAATGAAACGTACATATCAACCATCTAAACTCGTTCGTAAACGCCGTCACGGATTTCGTGCACGCATGGCAACCATTGGTGGGCGCAAGGTAATTGCAGCACGCCGTGCTCGTGGCCGTAAGCGTCTTTCTGCTTAATTTTTTAGCAGCATAATTTTCTTGCAAAAACCGGAGAATGATTAAATCTTTTCTGAAATATTCTCCGGTTATAAGCTTGTAGGATTACCTGCTTTTATGAATACTAACACCCGTTCTAATAAGCAAAGTTTTTCTGATGAATGAGAAACCACCTCTCCGCCTTCGAAAAAGAGCGGAGTTTTTGGCTTTACGCACGGGTGAAAAACGATATGGTTCGTTCTTCCTGTTAGAAGTTAAAAAACGGGATCTTCCATTGGAAGTCATGGAACAAACACCCCCCCGCATTGGTTTTACAGTAACACGTAAAAATGGTAATGCGGTAAAAAGGAACCGTATCAAAAGGCGTCTTCGTGAAGCTTTGCGTGTCGGATTGACATGTAGCATGGATGCTGGAACCGATTATGTAATTGTGGCGCGTCCTGATGCATTGAACGCGTCTTTCGAACGTCTGGTCCGTGAAATGAACCGCAGGATTAGGCAAACACCACAAAATTCAAAATTGCAACAGGATGGCTGCTAATGGAATATAACCGCAATTTTTTCATCGCCATTGGATTGTCACTGCTCATTATATTGGCTTGGCAATTTTTTTATGTTGCGCCAAAGAATGCCGATCAACAAAAAGCGCAAGAAATTGCCCGTCAGCTTGAACAAAATCAGCCGTCGCAAGGGCAGGCTGTTCCTAGCGCTGATAATGGTTCAACAACACCGCCACAGTCAAAAGAAGCTGAAAACGTTGCAGCGATTGATATGACACGTGAAGCGCGTGAAGCAGCAGTCAACAAAACAAAGCGCGTGGAAATTGATACACCTGAGTTGAAAGGTTCAATCAACCTGGTTGGTGCACAATTTGACGATCTGTTCTTGAAAAATTATCGGTTATCAGTCGAAAAGAATTCGCCTGAAATTGCTCTTCTCAATCCTGCTGGTTTTTCTACCACTTACCTTGCAGAATTCGGTTTTACCGGCAAAGGATTACCAGCCGGTGCCTTACCGCAATTCAACACAGAATGGCAGGTTGAAGGAAGCAACACAAAATTAACACCGCAAAGTCCGGTGACATTGGTATTCAATAACGGACAAGGGCAAGTCTTCCGCCGCACAATCTCGGTTGATGAACATTATATGTTCACAATTCAGGATAGTGTAACAAATGACGGCAAAGATGCGGTCAATATTCTTCCCTATGCGCGCGTTGCCCGCGCTGCACCACCAGAACATGCAAGTGCAACATATCTTCTTCATGAAGGTATGATTGGCGTTGCTGGTGATGAAGGTATGCAAGAAGAAAAATACGCTGCCCTTAAAGATCTCAAGCCAGATGCTGCCAATGAAAAGAAAATGCTTTTTAGCAATGTCAAAGGCGGATGGATTGGTATAACAGACAAATATTGGGCTGTTGCTGCAATTCCTCCTCAAGATGAGGAATATACCAGTCGTTTTATCTATTTTGATCGTCTAAGCACACATTATCAATCCGATTTAACTGGCAAGTCCATGACAATCGCTAGCGGTGCAACACAAACAATCACCAATCATCTGTTTGCTGGTGCAAAGCGTGTTGAGACAATCAACAAATATCAGGATTCACTAAAGATCTTGAAATTCGAATTGTTGATTGATTGGGGCTGGTTCTCGATCATCACCAAGCCGATGTTTGCTTTGATTGATATTCTTTATAAACTCACCAATAATTTTGGTGTCGCAATTCTGCTTGTAACCGTTATCTTGAAAGCCATCTTGTTCCCACTTGCTAACAAGTCCTACAAGTCTATGGCAAGAATGAAAGTTGTTCAGCCGGCAATGCTCGAAATTCGTGCAAAATATGCCGATGACAAGGTTAAACAACAACAAGCAATCATGGAATTATATAGAACAGAGAAGATCAATCCTCTTGCAGGTTGCTGGCCATTGCTCGTGCAATTTCCAATATTCTTCGCTCTTTATAAGGTGCTGTATATTACCATTGAAATGCGTCACGCACCATTCTTTGGCTGGATTCAGGACTTGGCAGCACCAGATCCAACATCCTTGTTCAACCTGTTTGGCTTGTTGCCTTACAATGTGCCCGCATTCCTGATGATTGGCGCTTGGCCGGTTATTATGGGGATCACAATGTTCTTGCAAATGCGCATGAACCCAACCCCACCGGATCCAACACAAGCTATAATTTTCACATGGATGCCTGTTGTATTTACCTTCATGTTGGCATCATTCCCTGCAGGTCTTGTTATTTACTGGGCTTGGAACAATACCCTGTCAATCGCACAACAAGCGCTTATCATGAAAAGCCAAGGTGCCAAGATAGAGCTGTGGGATAATCTGAAATCCACATTCAAAAAGAAACCTAATAAGGGGGCAAATTAACGTGACAACGAGTCCTACATCTGTGGGACTTTTTGCCCGCAATTGGGTTTTTATACGCGGCGTTCCTGCGATGAAATTTCTGCCTCCTGAAGGACCTGCAGAAATAGCCTTTGCAGGACGCTCCAACGTTGGCAAATCGTCTTTAATCAATGCGCTTGTTGGCCAAAAAGGGCTGGCAAGAACGTCAAACACGCCTGGACGCACACAGGAACTCAATTATTTTGTTCCTGATGGTTATAGCGGCCAACTGGATGATTTGCCGCCTATGGCATTGGTTGATATGCCGGGATATGGATTTGCAGAAGCCCCAAAAGCTCAGGTTGATGCATGGACAAAACTTGTTTTTGATTATTTACGTGGACGCACAACGCTGAAACGAGTCTATGTTTTGATAGATTCTCGCCACGGTATAAAAAAGAATGATGCTGAAGTATTAAACTTGCTTGATAAGGCAGCGGTTTCCTATCAGATTGTGCTAACCAAAGGCGATAAAATCAAGCCCGCACAACTTGAAAAGCTGATAAACGTAACCCATACCGCTATCGCCCGTCGTCCAGCCGCTTATCCGGAGATTATGGCAACCTCATCAGAAAAATCTTTAGGTATAGAAGAATTACGAGAAGCAATTATCAAAGCCACAAACCCATAATTGCTTATTTAATAATAAAATTTCTCACCTATATACCAATAGGTTTGTTAGCCTGTTTTACAGTAGATTTGCATGCCTATTTAATAATAGGCATGCTTGTCTATTTAACAGTAGGGTGGTTTGTCCGTTTGCCAAGAAAAACCATATCATTTCAAAATTCACCAACATTGAAACGGGGTTATCGTCAATTGTGTTGTAAGCTTTCGCTATTGCGTTGACTGTTTGCCTACAATGATCTGTTGATCCGGTGTTATTTTGATTGGATAAGAATTATCAAAATTAGCTCACAACACAAAGACATCTATTATAGATGACAAACATTACAACGTTAAATGCCATTCATTTAAAACCGATAGTAGCGTTAAACCCTTTCACGCTTGGAACAAGGCATTTTAGTCATATAATTAACGTCTAATTAAGCATGGCTCATTCAACTTCACTTAAAACGGGCTCCTTTTCTTGTTCTATAAGACAAGGCGGACTATAAGAACCGCAATTCCTAATTTTCGATATTGAGTAGCCATGCTGACGCTTTTTCATCATCCAATGTCATCTGCCTCGCGTTTTACGCGATTAATCCTGAATGAATATGGCATTGCCACCAATCTTATCGAAGAGCATGAGTGGGCAAGACGTCGCGAATTTCTGGTTCTTAATCCGGCAGGCAGTATACCTGTTCTCCTCGCAGAGCGTGAAATACCACTATGCGGCCCTTATGTGATTTATGAATATCTTGATGAAACAAGAGGTAGCTTGCGGCGAGACCAGCGCTTTTTTCCCGAAAATCCATTAGAGCGCGCGGAAGTAAGACGCCTAACAGAATGGTTTTTAGGAAAATTTGAAAGTGAAGCCACGCGCCATATCGTACGCGAGCGAATTTACAAACGCGAAATACCGCTGGCAATGGGTGGTGGCGCTCCTGATTCGCAAACGCTACGCAATGCACGCGCAAATATTCGGCCTCATATGAAATATCTGGAATGGCTTGCCGCATCGCGCGACTGGTTGGCTGGCATATCCATTTCTTATGCCGATCTTGCGGCTGCCGCATCATTATCGGTTTTGGATTTTATGGGCGAGATAGACTGGACTCCATTTCCTGCGACACGTGATTGGTATATGAGAATAAAATCAAGACCATCATTCAGACCATTGTTAAATGATCGTATCCGAGGACTAGCGCCTAGTACCCATTATGCCGATCTCGACTTCTGACCATAAGCAGAAACTGAAGAATTTTTTGATAAAAGAGGCTTTTGCCCAAGGCTTTGATGCATTGGCAATTACCGATAAGCATAATAAAACTGCCCGCTTCAGATTATTACAAGCCTTAGATCAAGGTTATCTCGGCACCATGGAGTGGATGAGCGAGACAGCCGAACGGCGAATGGAACCGCTAAAATTATGGCCAGAAGTTCAATCGGTCATTATGCTTGCAATGAATTATGGACCAGAGGCAGATCAATTCAACGCAAAGATTGCTCCCAATTGCGGCAATATATCCTATTATGCCCGTCACCGTGATTATCATGACATCATCAAAGGCCGTTTAAAACAGATAGCATCACGCTTTGCAGCCCGTTTCAGCAGTGATGTAAAAGTGTTTGTTGATACTGCCCCCGTCATGGAAAAACCATTAGCGCAAGCTGCTGGTATTGGTTGGCAAGGCAAACATACAAATCTTGTAAGCCGCGAATTCGGCTCTTGGTTATTCCTCGGTTCAATATTTACAAATATCGAACTTCCTTATGATACTGCAGAATATGATCATTGTGGTTCGTGTCATGCCTGTCTATCGGCATGCCCAACACATGCCTTCCCTGCCCCGTATCAGCTTGATGCAAGACGTTGCATTTCCTATCTGACAATCGAATTAAAAGACCAGATACCTTTGGAATTTCGTAAAGCTATCGGTAATCGTATTTACGGTTGCGACGATTGTTTATCCGCTTGTCCTTGGAATAAGTTTGCACAACAAACACATGAGATGAAACTCAAAGCACGCGAGGATCTTATCGCACCTCCTCTCGTTCAATTGCTTGCCCTTAATGACGAAGCATTTAGGCAGTTTTTCACGGCGTCACCAGTCAAAAGAATTGGGCGTAATCGATTTGTCAGAAATTGTCTGATAGCAGCGGGAAATAGTGGTGACACCGCACTGATTGAACCTGTTAAACGGCTTTTGGACGACAACGATCCTTATGTTGCTGGTATGGCAGTCTGGGCATTGAAACAATTGCTGGATGACAACCATTTTAATCAACTACGCCAACACTATATGACGATTCATAAAGATCCACTTATTATGACTGAATGGACGGATACATCATGCGTTTCCTAATTTTCGGTGCAGGCTACAGTGCTCAAGCTTTCGCCCAACACTATCAATCCGATATTTATGGTACAACACGTAACAAAGACCGTTTTACTACGTTAGAAAAAGCTGGGATCAAGCCATTACTGTTTCCTAATGACGAGGAAAACCGTACATTAAAAGAAAAATTATATGACACGACCCATCTTGTTATTTCCATTGCTCCTGACGCGGATGGCGATATCATCCTGAAACATCAAGGGCTACTCGATAGTATGCCGCATTTGCAATGGATTGGCTATCTTTCTACGATCGGTGTTTATGGCGATCATCAAGGCAAGTGGATTGATGAAACTGCAACCTGTAATCCCAGTTTAAAGCGCAACTTCATGCGGCTGCAAGCAGAAGCGGCATGGAAACAACTGGCCGAGCATTATAATATACCGATTGCGATTTTACGACTAGGTGGCATTTATGGGCCACACCGTAATGTATTCGTAAAACTACAGAATGGTAAAGCACAACGCATTGTTAAACCTAATCAGGTTTTCAATCGTATTCATGTTGATGACATAGCAGGCGTCATTCATACTTTTGCAAATAGCAAACAAGACGGTCTGTTCAATATAGTGGATAATGAACCTGCACCACCGCAAGATGTTATTGCCTATGCCGCAAACCTTATGGGCGTTGAAGTTCCGCCTGAAATACCATTTGAAAAAGCGGATATGTCAGAAATGGCACGCACATTTTATGGTGACAATAAAAGAATATTAAATCAAAAGTTACTTGAAACTGGGTATATACTGAAACAACCAGACTATCGCACGGCATTGAAATCCATGTGGCAGTCAGGTGATTGGTAGAAGATACAAGGGGGCTTTAAATGGCGACCAAGTTAACGTCACTATGCCGGTTATTCGGCACAATTTTAACCGCGATCCTTATTGCGGCATCTGTAGCAAAAGCTGATGAGCCTGCAAAGCAAGCTTTTGGTGGCGTTAAATTACCTTCATCTGGTTCTGCACAATCCATCGGATTTTATTCTAAAGGTTGTTTGGCTGGCGCAAAACAGCTACCCATTGACGGCCCTAATTGGCAAGTCATGCGACTTTCGCGTAACCGCAATTGGGGACATCCTACAACCATACGGTTTATTGAGCAGCTCTCCCGAGATGCAGCCAAAGATGGTTGGTCGGGATTGTTGATTGGCGACATCTCGCAACCCCGCGGTGGACCCATGCTTAATGGACATGCATCGCACCAGATTGGGCTTGATGCGGATATCTGGTTAACACCAATGCCCAACCACCGTATGACACGCGAAGAACGGGAAACAATGCAAGGTGTTTCCATGCTAAAGCCAGACTCGCTTTATGCAGACCCGAAAAAATGGACACCAGAAAGAACAGCGCTTATTCGCAACGCCGCAATTAATCCGCAAGTTGAACGGATATTTGTTCACCCCGGCATAAAAAAACAACTATGTGACACGGTAAAAGGTGACAGAAGCTGGCTGGCAAAAGTTCGTCCCTATTGGGGACACTTTTGGCATTTTCACGTGCGCCTAAAATGTCAAGCAGGGTCAGAAAACTGTAAACCGCAACAGCCAATCGGAACTGGCGATGGTTGTGACAAATCATTGGCATGGTGGTTTACGGATGAGCCATGGGCGCCTAAAAAACCTAAAAAAACACCACCAAAACCGATGACACCAGCAAAGCCAAGGGTAATGATGGTGTCAGACTTGCCACCAGCCTGTGCAGCGGTACTTTCTGCACCTGAGCAACAACAACAGTAATTTTAAAGGTAAAATATGCCGACATCACTTATGGAATATCCAATTCTAATTGGTGATGTTGGCGGAACAAATGTTCGGTTCTCTACTCTTCACCAACCACACCACACCTCTTTACCAGTGATATTGAAAGTTGAAGATTTCCAAACTCTCGACGAAGCTATTTTTGAATATCTTACAATATCTGGAACTATAAACTTAAAATCGATCTTCTTGGCAATTGCCGGTCCTGTAACTAAGGGCAGCATGAAGCTCACAAATTCCAATTGGATTTTAACGCCCGAAAAGCTTGTAAAAACATTCAACGTTGCCAATGTCCATATTATTAATGATTTTGAAGCACAAGCTTTGGCCGCAGCAACCTTACCAGAAAAATATCTGCATCACATTGGCACAATGACACCCTGTCCGCAAGGCAACAGAGTTGTGATGGGGGCTGGCACGGGCTTAGGGGTTGCCGGACTTTTAAATATCAACAATCAATATATCCCCATTGCAGGCGAAGGTGGTCACATTGATTATGCTCCACAAACCCCTACTGATTTAGCAATTTTGCCTTATCTCAAAAGTTTATCAGGCCGAATTAGCGCAGAAGATTTGTTAAGTGGCAGCGGTTTGGTCAATATTTACCGCGCAATTTGTTTGTCGCGCAATTTGAAGCCAGTTTTCAACACACCAGAAGGCTTAACGAATTCACTTGGTACAGAATACGATGCCGAAATCCATGACACAATTCAGTTTTTTCTTGATTATTTGGCGCGTTTTGCCGGTGATATGGCATTGATATATAATGCATCCGGAGGCGTTTATATTGGTGGCGGGATTGTGCCAAAACTCATGCCCTATATAGACACAAAAAGGTTTCGCGCACATTTCGAGAATAAGGCGCCGCATTGCCAATTGATGCAAAAGATTGCGACCGTTGTCATGTTTCATCCCAATAGTGCGTTATTCGGCATGGAAAACTATGTATATAATCAGGGAAAATTTCTTATTCGTTCGCCATAAAGGTTTGTTGGTCGATAATATTCAGGCCATTTCTTTTGGATTTCCTGACTTTTATTAGATAAAATGCAAATTGAATGTTACATGTTGAATTGTCATTTTTAGGTAAGGAAAAATTATGCGGCTAGCTGTTGTAGGTGCAAATGGAAAAATGGGACGCGAGCTAATCGCGGCTATTCAACATATAGATGGTGTTGAGCTGTCGGCCGCTATTGTGCGTGCCGGTTCACCATTGGTAGGACAAGATGCACATTCGCTTATCAATAGTAAACCTAGTGGTGTCATTATTTCTGATGATCCCCTACCCGCATTTGCAAAGGTTGATGGCGTTATTGATTTTACACTGCCTGAAGCAAGCGTAACTTATGCTGGCTATGCTGCACAAGCACGTATCGTGCATATTATTGGCACAACAGGCTTCACTCCCGAACAGGAAGAAAAAATTAAAGCAGCATCAGCGCACGCTACCATTGTTAAATCTGGCAATATGAGCCTTGGCGTAAATTTATTGGCTGGATTGGTTCAAAAAGCGGCAAAGGCACTCGATGCTGCGCAATATGACATTGAAATCTCCGAAATGCACCATAGAAGAAAGGTTGATGCCCCTTCAGGCACGGCATTATTGTTGGGTAAAGCGGCCGCTGATGGACGCAATGTCAACTTGGATGATGTTAGCATACGCGGACGTGATGGTCATACTGGTGCGCGAAAAACAGGCGCGATTGGCTTTTCTTCTTTGCGCGGTGGTACTGTTGTTGGTGATCATTCGGTTATTTTTGCCGGCGATAATGAAAGAGTTGTTTTATCGCACTTTGCCCAAGAACGTTCTATTTTTGCAGATGGAGCTGTGAAGGCAGCACTATGGGCAGAAAATCAGAAACCTGGTCTTTATACAATGCTCGATGTTTTAGGTCTCAACAACTAACTAGATTCAAACTTTAATACTGATGAGGAGAAGTAAATGTCACGAACACTAGTCTTGGTACGGCATGGTCAGAGTGAGTGGAACCTCAAAAACCTTTTTACAGGCTGGAAAAATCCGGACTTGTCGGAAAAAGGTCATGAAGAGGCCATTGCCGCCGGTAAAAAGCTTAAAGAAACCGGCCTGAAATTTGATATTGCTTACACATCAGCATTGAAACGCGCTCAAATCACCTGTCAACACATCTTGGATGAAATGGGCGAGCCTAATTTGGAAACAATCAAGAATGAAGCACTCAATGAGCGCGATTATGGTGATCTTTCTGGTTTAAATAAAGATGATGCCCGTCAAAAATGGGGTGAAGAACAAGTTCACATCTGGCGTCGGTCATATGATGTTCCACCACCAGGGGGCGAAAGCTTGCGCGATACGGGGGCAAGAGTTTGGCCATATTATATGTATAATATCCAACCGCACGTTTTACGTGGTGAAACCGTTTTAGTGGCAGCCCATGGAAACTCTTTGCGCGCTTTAATCATGGCTTTAGAAGGTTTAAGCGGCGAAGAAATTGTAAAACAAGAACTCGCGACTGGCGTGCCGATTATCTACGAACTCAACGCCGATTCAACGATTGCTTCCAAAAAAGTTCTTTAAAATTTTAGTAAACGCCAATGTTGAAAAACATTGGCGTTTACATGTTGTTGCTACAATTTTATAAATTCAGTTGACAGTTTCGCTCTGTCAGCTTAATTGAAATCCGTTGCCCAAATGGCGGAATTGGTAGACGCGCAGGTTTCAGGTATCTGTGCCGCAAGGCGTGGAGGTTCGAGTCCTCTTTTGGGCACCAAAGCATCCCTAAAAATAACGCAAAAACAATAAGTTAAAAAAATATATTTTCTTTCAGCCCACCCCGTAGCCCACCTTTCGACGGGCGCTTATAATACGAGGAATAAGTAAACTAGGTATATTAAAGTGATTTTTATGTCATGAGTTGCCTGAGATCGCTTCTTTAAAATGACACTTTGAACAGAAGTTATGCACTTTGATTGTATCAGATGTCTTTCTCGTTACCTTTCCCTTACTGTAGTCAATTCTAATCATGACTTTCACTAAAAGATCATTTGCCGGCATAATTGCTAACTCTAATCAGTCCTTCCTAAAGCAGGTTAAAACTCATCTGTATACCGCGATTATGGAAACACTATTACTATAGGCGACATGATGATAATTTTTTTACGAGCGTCATAATGCTTCATAAAAAAAAGTCCCGCAAATTTTCTTCGTCTCCCATGGAAATCTTGATTTGCAGTGCGTGAACAAATAAATCTCGGATCGTAAGGACAAATGATCTTAAATTCTCCGTGTTTTATATAGATATAAGGGCATTTTTTGATATCAAATTTTTCAATCAAAGATTGATCGAAATTGCTTCGGTCTTTAGCTCCATTTTTTGTATAAAACATTTCATTTATAGAAAACGTTGTTCCAATTAAGTCATCTGAAAATATTATAGATTTATTATACGGAGCAGAAACAATATCTAAACTTTTTATTATTTCATCAATATCACAATCTTGCTTACCTGATCTATCGTCTAGAGGATGTTTATTAAGATTCTTAAGAGATTCATCATCTTTGTCTTTTTTTACATATGCGCGCAACCGGTCTAAGTTCACATACTGAACATAGACCATTTTTTTAAAAAAACTGGGCGTCTCCCTATGGATATTACTTTTTTCCAGCGCATTTGCGGCGCGCTGTTCAGCACTTTTTTTCCAATTTTGTAATTTTTCTACCGTATAAACATTGATATTTTCATCAATTTTACGTGCACAATCTTGGCATAGCCAAATACCGTTATCAATCGAAGATCTTTCTTCAGGCGTTTGTTTACTATCGTATCGCGGTCCTCTAGGAGAGGCCGCAGCTATATGCGCAGCTATACCAACGGATCGACTTTTATCTTTCGTGCGTTCTTCCGGGCCAATAGTTGGCCGAGCACAAGAAGGATTTGAACATAAATAACCAACTCGCTCTGCAAGAGTACGCTTCACTTGTGCTGAAAAATCGTCTCTTCGGTTGCTCATATTTAAATATCCAGTTTTGGTAGATTGCGAACAATCTTCATCGTTTCCAGTGAAACAGTGATAACTCTGAGCAATAGCTCCAGTGGATAGGCAGGGTTATGCATGGTCTCTATTGCCCAGTCATTAGCATCATTAACAATACCGCTGGCTTTATCTGTCTTGACTGCCTGACGATCCATAACCCAATCAATGGCCGATTTTCCATTGACGATATAGTCATATGCTTCCAAAGGAATATCTTTTATGGTGATCTTGTCATTATAGATAATTGTTGAAAGATCTTTATCCTTACCATTGCGACCATATTTCATTTTTTGAACGTAATAGTCAGAATCTTTCAAATTTTTATTTTTGGTAACAAGAGTGGCGGGATATTGCTCAATAGTTTCATAATTCAAATGCAAATTAGCCAAAGCGCGTCCCGCCTGTGAAAATGCCTTGAAGTCATCAAGCTTTTTAACCGCTGGTATACGGGGCAATTGTTTCATCAGATTATCAGCAAAGCGGGTGCGATAATCTTCCGAATGCAGCAGCCCATAAATATAATAAAAAAGGTCTTCCTTGCTGACGGTATTGTCTTGATAGGCTTTTTGGAAATGTTGCAAACCCTCATCTGTTATCGCATCGAGGCGCTTTAATTTTGCCTTATCATCATCTGCAAATAAACCTTCTCCCGCCTGCTCCTCCTCATAAAGATACATCGGAAAGCATTGAGCACCTGCCTCCAACGCGTTTAGATCAATTATTTTATCTGATATTATCACAGATAGACCGTTACGGCTTCCTTTTCCCGATACAGCAATGACTACATTTTTCGCTTGCGCATCAGGGAAAATGCGCGGCATTTGATAGACCATTTCATTGACGCGACGATCATAATAAAGCCATTGTAATGTGAATGGACGATAATTCGATTTAATTAAACATCCCGAGCTATAATCTATATGTTTCGAGCGCACCAAATCATGTTTTAAAGCGCGCGTCCAACTTATTTTGGTAGTGTCGTTATTGACAAAAATATCAACTTTTTCATTTCGTTGTTTGATATCTAACAATGGGAATTTCTGCTTAAAACGTTCAACTTCCTTATTATAAAAAGCAATCATATTTCGCATATTTTTCGATAATTTTTGTACAGACGAATTGTAGCACCAAACATCACGTCCGCTAGCTATACCAAGAGAAAAATTGTCAAAAATAGCTGAACTATTTTTTCCTTTTTTGTCTCCCATGCCGATAAATTCATTAAAGCTATCATCGCGTTGGTTAAGCCAGTCATTATGAGTATCGGGAGTAATGATTTGCCAATCTATTCCATGCAAGCTCTCGAAGGTCTTTAATTTTTCCTTCTTTTCATCAGCCTTTAAATCATCGCCAATATTATGATAAAAAATTTTACCTTTTTCTTCAGCATTTGGGTTTTTAACCAGAATAGATATGGCAATGCCGGTCATACTGCCTTGCTCAAAGATATTTTGACCTTCTTTAGCTCTGCCTTTTGAAAGCATATTTTTCCGAATATCGCCGCGCAGATTGATAATATAAAGGCTTGAATATTCTTCAACCAAACATTTACGCATACCATCCATTGCCGGTTTTTCAATAAATCCTGAGCCTGAAACAAAACCGATGACGCCAGCTTCGCCAATCCGGTCTGACGCCCAACGGATCGCGCGAATATAGCTGTCATAGAGATTCCGAACGGAAGTCATAATTGAATGTTTTGCATAGGAATTCTCTATAGCTTGATCAAGCTTTGGATAGTCAATATTTTTGTTATTATCATTAGCGTTAGTCTGCCCAACCGAATAAGGCGGGTTGCCGACGATAACTCTGATATCCAAGGCCATCTGGTCTTTGCGACGCTGGCTATTATCAACCAGAATGTTGTCAACCATGTCGCCCTTTTCGCTCATCTGGAATGTATCGGTAAGTAGAATACCGGGGAAAGGCTCATAGTCTCCCCCTACAAGAGCATGGTAGGCCGATTCAATATTGACGGCAGCAATATAATAAGCAAGCAGCACCAGTTCATTGGCATGAAGTTGGTGTTTATAAACGCGCGGCAAATCTTGCTTGGCTATTAAGCCACTTTGCATCAGCCTTGTAATAAAGGTGCCTGTGCCAGTGAAAGGGTCCAGAATATGCACGCCCTCGCTACCCAAGCTCTGGTTGAATTCAGCTTTTAGCACATCATTGACACTGTGCAGGATAAAGTCCACCACCTCGACCGGCGTATAGACAATACCCAGTCGCTCGGTCATTTTTGGGAAAGCATTACGGAAAAACTTGTCGTAAAGTTCGACAACCAATTTCTGGCGGCCTTCTGCCGAGTTGACACCCTCAGCACGCATGGCAACACTGTGATAAAATTTATCTAGGCTTGTCGATTCTTTATTAATGTTGAATTCATCAAGCACATCCAAAACTTTCTGGATCGCTTGTGACATCGGGTTATGAGCTGCAAAGCTATAGTCCGAAAATAAAGCATCAAAAACTGGTTTGGTGATGAGATGTTGAGCCAGCATCTCGATGATCTCGTCATCGGTAAGAGCATCATTCAAATCATCTTTCAGCTCAGCAGAAAATTCCTTGAATGTAGCAATAGCCTTGGTATTTTCGGGATTTTCTAAAATGGCCTTGATGCGATCAATATGAGTGCGGGCTATTTTGGCAATGTCATTGGCCCATTCTTCCCAATGATGCCGATTGCCTACCTTTTCAACCACTTTGGCTATGATAGCCCGTTCAAACTCCGTTACCTCTAAAACAAGTTCACCTTGAGGTTCCTGAGCTCCACCTGAAGCGGGTTGGGCTTTACCTAAATTATATTGGCGCTTCGCAAGACCTGTTGCTTCTTTCATTACTTTTTTACGTCTCTTACCAAGATCGGTAATAGCAATGACTTCCATTTTTTGTGGATCAGAACCATTTAAATCTATTTTATTGATCATCGCATCGAATCGATCATCATGCGAACGCAGCGCCTGCAAAACCTGCCAGACAACCTTGTAAGTCTTGTTATTGTTTAGGGCCTCATGGGGCTTTACCCCCGAAGGGATAACTACCGGCAGGACGATATAACCACGGGTTTTACCTGGCGCATTACGCATAACACGCCCGACCGACTGCACAACATCAATCTGACTGTTGCGTGCGGTTAAAAACAAAACTGCATCAAGAGCCGGCACATCCACGCCTTCAGACAGGCAGCGTACATTTGACAAAATGCGGCACGTGTCTTTCGGGGCCGGTGATTTAAGCCATTGGATTTTTTCTTCCTTTTCACTGGCATTCATGCCGCCATCAACATGGCGCGCCTCACAATGCAACTTGATGGACGTTTCTTCCTCATCAGTTGCAGTGCGTTGGTATTCTTCCACCACCGCTTGAAACATGCTCGCAATCTGGAGTGAGCCAACCTTATTGCTTTTTTTCCGGTCAATCACCTGGCAAAAAGCAACAGCGCGTTGCATTGGGCTGACGTTACCTTCAAGACTCTCACTCAAATCCTGCTTTGACAGCGCCTTCCAACAACCGATAATCTTAGCGGCATCGTCCACCAGCAACTCGTTATTCTCGTCTTTAAGAAGATTTTGCATGCGGCGGTTGATCCGGCTTTCTTCAACTGTCAATACAATTACCTTGTAATCAACCAAAAGTCCGCGTTCTACCGCTTCGGAAAAGGTCAAAACATGCAAGTCTTTGCCATAGATCTCCTCATCATCCATAGAATAGAGGGCAACATCACTATCCTCGGCTTTGAGCTTGGCATCATCACGATAGATGCGCGGTGTAGCGGTCATATAAAGGCGTTTGGCGGCATTGATAAAATCATTGTTATGAACGCGAACAAAAGCACTTTCTTCGTCACCTTCATAGGTCTGTCCAGTGGTTCGGTGCGCTTCGTCGCAGATGACAAGATCGAAAGCAGGCAAGTTATAATTTTTTTGCGCTTGAGAAATGACATCAATAGAGTGATAGGTTGAGAAAATCACACTCATAGCATTGTCTTCATGCCAAGCAATCATCTCTTCTGCCAGTTTTTCGGCATTAGTTGTGGCGGGATATTGCAACTCATGTACAAAGGTCTGCACACTGTCATCATCTTTTTTATCGCGTTTTTTACCAACTTCGGCATCAGAACAGACAGCAAAGCTGTGCAGTTTGGTTTCGCTTTGTTGCGTCCATTCGGTCAGTGTCTGACTCAATAAAGCTAGGCTTGGCACAAGAAACAAGACACATTTACCTTCGCCAACCTGTGCCTCTGCAATTTTAAGACTGGTGAAAGTTTTACCCGTACCACAAGCCATAATAAGCTTGCCGCGATCTGCCATCTCCAAACCTTTTAGCACATTTTTTACACCTGTTTCCTGATGCGGCCTCAGCTTTTTCTTAGCATGAATAACAAGCGCTTTATCTGGTGCATATTTTTCCCAATCGATAACGCTTTGCTCAAGAGCAGCCAGATCGATCTTGCTAACCGGAATTTGCTGGTTTTCCAGCATCGCCTCGGCATTATTGCTCCAATGATTGGTCGTGCAAACGATGAAGCGATTGACAAATGGTCTTTGACCAGATGCTGACATAAAACTGTCTATATCTTTTTTCTCAATTTTATGATCCGGCGCATGAAATTTGCACTGTATAGCATGGAGTTCACCCTTTTTGGTCTGAGCAACAAGATCAATACCCTTGTCTTTGCCATCTTTACCATGTGCCAATGCCCAATCTTTAAACATCCATACTTGTGAATAAAGATCAGCATAAAAGGGTTCATGTTTGAGATACGCAACAATCAACTCTTCAAAATAAGTGCCTTTTTCACGCTCGGATACAGCAGCATCGCGAAAACGGGTCAAAACTTTTTCAAGTGATGTCTGTTCCAGTATCTCGCTCATGCTATTGCCTCCGCTTAATGTATGCTGCCTTTGACCGATTTATATGTTAAAGTCATACTTAAAACGTCGGAAATGAAAAGACACTTTCATTAAAATAGTGTTTTTAAGTGTACGAAAATTCATAAAGCTATCATCAAATAAAATTATTACGTTTTATCGAAAGGAAAGTCGGGCACTGTTACCTCTTGATCAAAGAATAGTACCTCTTGATACCCCTGCCATAAACGCGATAAAAATCCAAATAACTGAACATCAATAAAAAAGATACATAAGCCTTACGGTGGTTTCAGTTCCCCACGAGGTTAGACTTTAACAGGCCCATGTTTTTATCTTTACTAGCAATCTCTTTTAATAGGACTGTAAAGATATCCTCACAATTTAAAGCTACATTTCCTCACCTTCAGCCTTAGAAAGACCACCGCAAAAATCGGAAACTGTTATTTCCATATTATCTTTTGTTGACAGCTGAAAGTTTACAACTACCCTTATTGATAGATTATCGCTTCAGATTTTCTAACATTTTTCTCCTTTTATATTTTAAAACTTTCCAGTTCTAAGCCACCTCAGCCTTACCTTTGCATTAAAAATTACGCTTTCCGTTTTGTGCAAACAGTCTACTGTATTGGCTACAATAGTACCGCCCTAGCCGAAAGAACACAGACCGCCCCCTTATTTCGGTAAGTTAGTCAGCATTATTAAAATGAAAACAACCATTGTTTTTTCGGTTTTATCTATATTCAGAACCACCAAAACCATCAAAACCCCCTTTTAGATAGTTTTGAGGGTTTTGAATGGTTGGAATTTTCCAGTTTTTGATATTTTTTAGAAAGAACAGCTACTTATTCATTGTCCAAACCTCATTATTTAAAACGGGATTAAATTTATATTTAACCGTCGGTCTTCCACCATTTGTTGTGGTATCTTTTGGAATCTCTCGACAATGGTTTGTATTGGTCAAGATTTCCATTGCAGACAATATCGCCTCACGATCTGCTAGCTTTGCCCATCGCTTTTGATGAATATCCCTAACTGTAAATAATCTAGGCAATTCATTGCGCCGTTCTATGATGAGTCGTGCCCCGTCTTGAGCCATTGTCTGACCTGCCGAATATAATCGCTTTGCATGGCTTGCTAGATATTTAGCCCATACTAAGGCCATGCCCATTGCCATGTCACCAATGTTAAACCGCCCACCTTCCACAAGTTCAAAAATTAAAGCCAGAGATGCAATGGTTTTGGGCATCTTCAACAAATGGGATTCCATAACACTGGAAACATTGCCGCTTCTGGCTTCCGCCTGTATGTCTTCCATCCAGTCACGAAACATCAATTGCGCAGATGGCGAGAAACGCATCACTAATGGATTTTCTGGACTCCCCAACGGATTATCATGAAGGTTTCTAAATACAGCATCATAAGCCTGCTTTGCTTCTGTGTCTGGGTAACTGTCAGTCCATTGCCAATCATGCAAGTCATCCGGCCAAACAGTCAATTGCAAACGCTGCACGAAACCATCACCCCCCTCACCAGTCATAGCGTTGTTAACAATCGGAGCTATTCGTGATGGCTGTATGCCTCCTATCATGGAAATAGTGGCGTTCTGGATATGCACAGTGCCGCGCCCAATGCGGTCATAAGTGAATTGCCCATCACCATTAAAGGCTTCCAAATAGAACGCCCTATCAGACTGATAGTCATCCCCTTCCATCTTGGACAGAAAGCCAGCTAATTCATCACGTATCAACAAAAGACCACGTTGGTTTTCGTTTAATAGCTCTCCCAGCTTTTCCACTGTCACATCATTAACCACGAGGCGCGGGCATGGGATTTTTTCCTCCCCATATGCAACACTATCAGCCAATAACGCGCGAGCGGCTTCTCTATCACCTACTTTAAACGCTTGTACTGCTTTTTTCTTTTTATCCTTTTCATCCAAGGCATTAAGAACGTCATCAATGGTAGCCTGCTTTTGACTTTGCTGCCAGTCCTTACGCATATCGTCTTGAATACCGTAAATGGGGGCAAGTGCCGATTGCATGGCTGGGGACTTCATGGCTGAGGGGCGCCCTATAATCGCTCCCCATAAATTAGGCACAATCTGCCAATCATCATGCTGTTTGGGTGACACTCTCACACTATTGCCAACCATCGCCGCTAGGCCACATAGACAAGAAACAGCGACAAAATCAATAGGCGATTGCTGACGGTCTGCCACGTCATTAACATAGGCGCTCAGAACGTCAGGCAACATGATATCCTTGAAAGGCTCTACAGCCGGTAAGCTCGAAACAATCGGTTTCACCTTTCCCCATCCGCGCTCCACATTATCATTAAAAGGCAGTTCCGATAAATTAACGGCTTCGTTCATGTTGCACCGCCTGTCCGATATTCAACCAACAAATTATCAAAGCCATAATTATCCGGCACTGAAATTCCTTGACCATCCAACATTGCGCATTGGTATCCATTCCTAGTGCCTTGCCTCCTAACTGCCCAGCACGATTATCATCAAGGGCAATCGTCAACTGTTCTACCTGTTTTGCCAATCTCAATTCTTTAATACTGCGGATGGATAATGCCGCCCATATGTTCGAAGGTTCAAGCAATAGACCGCGCGCAAGTGAAATACCTGTTTCAATGCCTTCACAAATAACCAGCCTGTCACAAGTGCAAGCCGTTAAATGTAAACCAACACCCCAAACACTATCGAGCACGGCCCTAGCTGACTCTGTGGTGACTTTTCTTCGATCTGGTAAAACATAGGTTCTAAGAAGTGCAAAGACATTACATCTATCTAACTTGGCAATCATGACAAAAAACCACCCGCCTCTTAGGTGCCTACAATCTTCATGAAAGCGCAGACTATCAGGCAAGGCGCAGTCAATATTATCATCATGAAAGTAACAGCCGGCACGCGTGCCATCTATCGGCCAGGCTGCATTCCAAAGTTTATGCGTCACTTCTGCCTTTACTAGGTTGTTATTATTTGCCAGACTTGAAGTTTTCTTCACCAGCGCGCGAGTTCTGAACCCTTTTTGACTTTTATATCCTATCAGGCTCTGACCAAAGTAACGACCATTGCCCTCTATAAGTTCTATAGAACGCAGCTCGTGAATAATATTATCAAAACAGCATCCGGCATAACAGCGTGCCAATGCACGGCTAAACTTATCGTTTGATAATAATAGGCCCTGATTGTTGTCCTGATAGAACAGGTAGCGCTCCACGCCATAGCTTCCAAACCATTGCCCATGAATTGCGGAGGTAATTTTTCGTGCTTTATTTTCATTGAATGACATTGTTTCACGTCTCCATGACATTGCGCCATGTGACAGGGTCTGCTATTCTTTCCGTCTGGATTGAAAAAGCCCTGTCCCGTCTCTCTATGGTGGGGTTTTTCTTTAATGGGCATCGACATTGCGTTGCGCCTTGGCTTTCTCGATAACTCCAAGAATGTCAGATTGTTGCCATTTAGACAAACCCCCGATTTTTATGGCAGGCGGCACCGTACCATCCGCAACACGTCGCCAAAATGTCGGTATGCTGACTTGAAGAATTTTGGCACATTCACGAGCACTTAAAAGGGCATCAATGATATTCATTGTTTTCATCTTTCAATCTGTTGAACACAAATGAAAGATGGATTATACTGCTAATGAAAAATAGCAGGGTAGGTTAAGAAAACTTAACCATCAATTAAGAAGGACTTCCCCTTAATTCCTATAAGATTTCTGAAAAAATTATTCCTAAAATAAAAATAATATTATTAAATCAATATGTTATAATATAGGATAAATTGTTATAAACCTACTTAAAATGACACCTCTCAAGGATCTTCATAGAGATTTTATATAGCCTTTTCACTGAAAAATTTCTGTATTTTTATCTTCTACAATTTCATTTGAACGAGTCTTTGGTGCACCTCCACTAGGTTCCCAATTAGCAATTCCTGCTAATTCCTGTATTAATTTTTCTCTTGGTCTGCCATCTTCACCCAAAAGCTCATATTTAGTTGCATTTATATTTAACCACTTTGCAAGTGTTTGTTTAACAGTCTTGTTTGGTTCTGCTTCTTTAACAGCTTCCCATGCACCTACGACGGCAGCCAGTTTTGCGACATAACGTGGATGATCAGGATCCTTAAACTCGTGAACTTCTAAGTCAGGAAAGAAAACTTTTGGTCTAAAACCACGCGAATCAATCCATTTCTTTAGATCTTCAACACATACAACTGAATTAGGCTCATCAATATTCTGTTTATCCTGCTTGGTCGGATCACGATAAGACCAATTGATTTTTAATTTTCCAGAATATGCCGCGGATAGAATTGAACAATAAACCGCTCTAAAACTAGCTGTTGGTAGACAAGTATCTTCTCCAAATTTGATTTCACTTTTTGTAGGCTCTTCCGAATTATATAATAAAACCTTGGCCGGATTTATACCAACTGCCAACAAAGCCGCTTGAGTAACAGTCAAAGTATCGGCTAATCGCCAAAATAGGATGTCATCATCATTTTCCATTTTCTTTATTTCCTTTTGAAATAAGAATACTATCATTGTTGCCACTAACATGCTGGGCCCATCGTTCCATTAAAGTACGACGTTGATCTATAAAATCGGTACGTCTATAGGCACGCTCGACACTACCGCCCACAACATGCCCTAAAATTGTTTCAGCAACATCATGGGGGGCGTTCATGACCTCTGCCAGCCAGTCTCTTAAACTTGATCTAAACCCGTGAGGACGGGCTTCCAATCCAGCCCGCTTCATATACTTAGCCATAGCCATATCAGAAATAACCCCACGGCGAACACCCACAAATAAAAAGCCGTCCTTTGATATACGCCGCGCCTCGTCAATCACTTTTAAAGCTTCTTTAGATAACGGAACACGAAAAGCACTAGTCGCGTCCTTGCGTCCCTTCATAGCCTCGGCTGGCACGGTCCACACGTCACCATCAATCTGATCTTCATGAATATGCCGTAAAGGATTAGACCTAACACCCGTCAAGATTAAAAGCTTCAATGCTAAATGCGTTGCGCTCCCATCATTAAGGCTTGCATAAAAAGCCGGTACTTCTCGCCAATTCATAGCAGGTATATTTTGGGGCTTGTGTCTGGTCTTCCCCAATAGCGCCTTTGCTTTCATCGTGGCTTGTAAATCCACATCAAGCCCCAGTGCTGCGGCGTGCTTTAAACAAATATTCAAGCGGTTCATAGCCTTCCGAGCAGTATCGGCTTTATCGTGCCAGATAGGTGCCAGTGTGTCACGTATATCTGTTTGATCTATATCGATAACAGGAACATTGCCGAGCCTCGGTAAAACGTGAAGTTCAAGAGGAGTAAACCAGCGTCCCGCCTTGCCATCACCTTTCAATTCAGCTTTACGACTTTCAAAAGCATCAAGAGCAATGTCTTTCAATAAGTGAAGATTGCGGGCGGCCTCACGTTTTTCTTTTTCGCGCTGTTTAATCGGATCATTGCCGTTCCGCAATTGTGCACGCCATCGCTCAGCTGTCTGTCTCACCTCTTTCAATGATACATAATGAATAGAGCCAAGCCCCATTTCTCGCCGTCGCCCGTGTATTGTATAACGCAGAACCCACTTGCCACTGTCAGTATCGGATTTAACAAGCCATAAACCAGCACCATCATTATATTTACCCGCTCCCAACGCAGATACTGCCTTTGCATTCAAACGATTCATTGCCCGCATGACCTAATCCACCTCTAAAGACGCTTTTGGTCCACCCCGCAGTCCCCCTTTTGGCTTGCGTTAGGATGAAATTCGATGATGAAACATGATACTGAACAAAACAAAAACATAAAGCAATATCATTTTTTTGATACTAGCAGATAATTAATGATTTATCCTGACATATCAATAACTGGCCTCTTTTGGGCACCAATGTCAATTTTCTTCCTTATAACTTATTGTATTTAATGGTTATTTTTTAGAGGAAGGGCACCCTGATTACAAGGTGATGGCATAGACGTACATTTTGCAGTCTATTTGCTAACTTTTATTTGCTTTCAGCCTGATACGACTTCTTTACTAACTCTTTTTTGACAAACTCACAAATTGTCACACATGATGACTTTACCAACGATAAACACCCCCTTGTATAAATATCTTCAATCAAAATAAGACATATATTTAAGCATAGGCATCAATGACGTTGCATATCAAAGTTAATTGCTTAGGTGATAATAATTTACTTATCTATAAATTTTATACAAAGAATATTTAAATTATTAATTGTAAAAATACAAAAAAATTATTTATTACAAACAATATAACCAATTATAAATTAGTTATATCGGATAATTCATCAAATCATTTGATATACAGTTTACTAATTTTATTGTTTTTCTTCTAAAGAAACATGATTTGTCAAGATCTATGTCATGTAAAATATAAGGTGCGCGTCTCCATATATCGAATGCCCGACACGCATCGCAAAAAAAATAAAGTCAGCTCAATTAAACCATAGTCCATAAATATCTAATGACATGATGACATCAACACTTGAACCAACAACTTTTAACTCAGTTCGGCAAAACATTGTAACTTAGCTATTTAGCAAGGTGCTTATTGAAGTTTATATAGCTAACCTTACTTAATACCTGCAGCAGCTGCTTTCTTGATAGCTTCCACCACACGCTCACCTTCCTCAGAAGTCTCTGGAGAAAACACAATAAGATCCGCATCTCTTAACTCTTTCATTGCTTTTAACCCCGAATGTCGACCATATTCAATCTTACCTTTGACAGGGTTAAACTTCCAAAGTTCAGAAGACAGAGATTCTTTGTTTTTTATACCACTGACAAAGTCTTTTACTTTTATTGGACACTATATATTTACTTGTGTTGAGAGGTTTTTTTCAAAAGCAAAACATAATTCGTGCCCCTTAACGACATAACGATTAAGTAGCTTTTTTTGATGACGTGAAGGATGCTCCACAGCAAATGTATCAAATACCGCGAATAATTCTTTCTTTAGTTTTTCTATCTCTGGTTTAACTGTAGCCATAATATACTCCTTTAAAATGAAGAAAATTATTATTATGAATATAATATGTTATTTAATAATTTTCAAAAGGATAATATAGGATTATGAAGGTTACATTAGGTCGGTATCTTTCTCATTCATATCCAAATCTTTAAGATTACGAATTCTATAACGAAAAGCATGATCAAATGCTTCGATATATTGGCTTAACCATTCTTGATATTCATTCCAACGTGCACGATCCATAGGATCTACATCGTGCCAATATAGGATTATGCGTGTAGCATTTTTCGTTGGCAATTCCTTCCATATAAGCTCATGACCAATCTCTGCTTCAATTTCATTTTTCTGAGCATAAAGTTGATTATAAAAATGTTTGGAGTTTTGGTGTTTGATATAAAGTTCAACGCCAATGCATTTATCTCGCGTATTATGAAGCCCGTTTAAATGGAAACCAGAACGTCCGATACTGTACATAGCCCAATGTTGTGGCTTAGGTTTTTGTAGACGAAGATGTGACGTTTCCTTTAGTTTATCTGCAAATTTTGTCCAAAATTCCAATTGTGTAGCTTTTATATCTGTCAATGCACCCGTTTCTATCTGGCGTGCAGCACGTCCGACAGAACGCGACCAGTCATTTGGCTTGGATACAATGTTGAATTTCGGTGCAACAGAACTATCACCAATCTGCCATAACTCTACTTCGAGACCAAAAAAATTGATGCTATCATCTGTGATATTATTAAGCCAATCGAGCGCTGAACGATGTTCTTCGGTGAATTGTGTAGCAACCCATATGATCGTTACTGTTTTAAGACCGGACGCATAAGTCATTAATTGTCCAAGATGGGTATGATCGGTACGCTCCAACTGATTTTCAATCAATACCCAACTATTATCAATCGTATCTTTGCAAAGAATATCAGCGCGAAAGGGGCCAACATTTTTCTCTTGAGCTTCAATTTCAAGCTCCATGTCCAAAGCTTCAGCTAATACATCCAAATTCTGCGCTAACCATGGCGTGAAATGTTGCGCTTCTGTCTGCCAGATGTCGCGTACATTAACTTTTTTCAAAAAGCCAAGTGATGGCACGTTCATGGAGCACCCCCAATTTTCTTTTTTAGGTCATCAATGGATATTTAAACCCAAATTTACCTCAACAATAATAAATTATATATTCTCATGAGTATATAGGTTTTACTCAATATAAAATTAAATGCTTTGAGAAAATGAATAACACACTCGATAAGCAATATAAGCAAAAAATTATGTCACATTTTCCGTTAAATTATATTAGGTGTTTAATCACTCCCCAAATAGGATTACCTCGGCAGTTAAAGTATGCCTAATTGAACATAGTTTGTAACTATGGATCGCGTATAATTATTCACTATCAGTCTGAAATATTTCAAAACAAAAATATAGGATACAAGTACCACTTTTAACGCTTTTCATCTACGAAATTCGTTTGTCGACACACGAATATTCATGACCTTGTCAGTCTTTTGAATGAACCGGGTACTGCTCATAAAGCAACATCAAGCAAGGTAGAAGTTAACTTGATCGTTAGTTTTCCACTATTGTAAGCTAATTCGATAATTCTTCTCTCACAATATTGTTTTGCTTCCTGAAAAGGCGTTATCACCCTGTTATAGCTGCGTGCCACGATATCTATCAGAACTTAGGTCATGGTATTGAGCTCAGCTTCTTTGATACCATCACGATAGATGATAGCAATCGTATCTAAAAATAATACGATATTTCTGTTTTTTTATTTTAATGAGAATGATCTGAAATATTATTCTATTTCTACAAATCTCATTATAAAATTTGATAGGTCGTAAAATTACAAGTTATTCCTTTTATAAACAATAATAATCTAGTTTATAATAGTTCTAAGAAATGCCATTTAAGATAATTTTTAGTATCATTGTTCTTCGTTACATTATAAGAGCTCTAATATTAACCACGAAATTATGTATAAATTTACATTTTTTTTAGGATTCATCAGATTCACAGTTGACGTTTGAAATAAAAACTGATTGTTTCCCTCAAGTTTTATTGTGACCATGAAATGAGGGGATATGTGATGCCGCGAAGATTAAACCACACATCGGCTTTTCTTCAGTCATACAAAAAAGCGTTATTGACTGGAGTTGTTAGTATTTCTTTGACAGCCCTTTCAGCGGGGCAATCTTTTGCTGAAGAAGAAAATAAAAGTGATACGAACACGGTGTTGAAACCGGTTATCGTTAGCGGTGAAAAAATCAGTCGTTCTTTGCAAAGAACTGCAGGATCTGTGTCCGTTATTAGTGCTGAAGATTTGGCAAATAAGCCAACAGCATCAACGATTGTTGACGCATTACAAGGCACACCAAACGTTTTATACACCAGTACAACAGATGCGCCAATTATACGTGGTGTTGATACCAAGGGGCCTCTTGTTAAAGGTAATGCATTTGTTGCAAATCCAGTACCGCGCGCAACCATGAGTATGGATGGACGCTATCTCACAGCAAGTGAATTGGGATTGGGATCTGCAACGGTATGGGATGTGAAATCCATCGAAGTATTCCGTGGCCCACAAACAACTACACAGGGCGCAAATGCTATTGCTGGCGCTGTGGTTATCAATACCAATGACCCGACATTTACGCCTGAGGTTATCGGTCAGGTTATGTATGGTAGCCGCAATGCAAAGCGCACGTCATTTGTTGCCAACGGCCCTCTTTCGGATCAATTGGCAGCGCGTGTTGCTATTGATTATAGCGGTCGGGACACATTCATAAAATATGACAATCCTAATTTCATGGATTATGGTATGAACCATGATCCTGACAATTTGACAGGTCGGGTCAAGTTTTTACTACAACCAGACGCTATTCCCGGCTTGGAAGCAAAACTTACACTTTCGCATCTTGATGTAAAAAGACCAGCGTTTGAAGCTGCTTCAAAGCCATATGATGATTTTAAAGACAGAAGCCCAAGCACAGACAATAGTGAAACGAAAACAGATTCTGGTATTTTCGATTTAAGCTATGATTTGGGAAACAACATAAAGCTTACCAACCAATTTCAATATTCCGAAGGAAAATATGATTATAACTTTGGTAAGTCATTTAACGGTACCGCTTCAAAAAATTACAGCAACATTTCTAACGAATCCCGTGTAAACTTTGGTGATGAGGAATCAACCTGGAGTGGTGTTGCTGGACTATACTATTCCTACAATAAATCGAATAATGACTTGCACCACGACTTTGCATCAACAGACTTTCTTGTAAATCAAAGAAGTGTGGGAGTATTTTCCGAAGTCACCTATCGCTTTGCTGAAAGATGGGCATTGACCGGTGGGCTACGTTATCAATATGATAAAATGGGTCATGATGGTGACGCAAGCTATGTACCAGGTGTTCATTACACCTATGATGAGAGCTTTGATGACGTTCTTCCAAAAATTTCATTATCATATGATTTGACAGATGACGTGACCGTTGGTGTATTGGCAAGCAAAGGTTATTTGCCGGGCGGTACGGGCCTAAACTTCTCAGGAAAACGCTACTACACATTTGATAAAGAAACAGCGTGGAATTATGAGTTGTTCTCACGTGCGAACGTGCTTGATACACGTATGTCTATTACCACGAACATTTTCTATACCAAATATAGCGATGCACAAAGATCAGTTACCGATTACCTCAATGGACGTCCTTTTGGTTCTATCATTGTCAACAGTGACGAAGCTGAAAGCTACGGTGCAGAGCTAGGACTAGAATATCAGGTTCTTGATAATGTAGGTCTGCGTGGCGGTTTGGGATTATTGCATACTGAAACAAGTAGCTTTGGCGATTATCGCGGTGAAGTGTTTAATGGCAAGAAATTTGCTAAGGCACCAGGTTATATGTTTAATGTTGGTGCAGACTGGAACATAACATCACAATTCAAATTATCCGGTGATGTCCGTCATACAGACGATTACTTCTCGACTGATGATAATGATCCTGCATTGCGTGTTGGTGCTTTCACGGTTGCCAATATGCATCTGTCGTATAATCCGACAGAAAACTTTGAAATATTCGCATATGCCAATAACATCTTTGATGAACGCGTTCCTGTTGAAAAATATAGTGACCGTGCAACAGGTGGTATACAGGCCTATATGCTACAACCACGTGAATTTGGTGTTGGTATGAAAGCCAAGTTCTAATTAGCAAATATATAAAGAGTTCATTCTCTGAGGCGATCACATTATTTAAATGTGGTCGCTTTTTTTAAGCGAATGTTCTTGAAGTTTTCGCTGATGACTGACTGTCAGTCTGACTCTATAGCCGATTGAATTATACTGCCTATAAGTCTCGGCTATAATCTTAAGCACTGTGTTGTTTTAAGGATTACAAAAACAAATACACAGGCATGCATTGGGCAATCATTCGCGTTCATCGACTTTAACCCAACTTTCGTCAACTTTCATTGCCAGTCAAGGGCGTTCATCGGCTTTCACTGGCGATTATTGGCCATCATGAGCGATCATGAGCGATCTTGTGCGATCATTGGCTTTAACGGCAACCATAGGCTTTCATTTTCTCAAGCGAAAAAATAAAAGCGGTGAAACTATGTTCACCGCTTAAAAGGTCGAGATAAAATATCAGGCCAATCTTTCTATTGTTATTTCACCTCTGACAATTCACCGCCAATTCGGCCGATTAATCATCAGAGGATATATTTTCCAATAGAAATTATTTTGCCTGCTTTGACCAATCATTCAAGGCATCCAACATATATTCGGCGCTGGCAAATGAAGGTGTTAACACTTGAGCGGCATCAACAAAAACGATACGCTTTTCTTTTGCCGGTAGCATATATTGTTGCCAACCAGGAACAACCTTATCCAAAGCAGCACGTGCAGCATCTGCGCCGCGGTCTTTATTGCCCCAGCCATTTACTACGACTAAAACATCTGGATTAACGGTACCAAAACTTTCTGCATTGAATTGCAACAAAAGTTTTTGAGCATCATTATCTTTCGCGTTATCGGCACCAAATTGATATCTCTTGTAACCGACATCTTCTAGCGCCTGTGTTACACCGGTACTCGCGCCAATGACATTGAGTTTATCTGAAACCATAACAGCAAGATATGTTTTTTTAGACGTATCGTCTTTTATCAGTGTCTTTGTTTCCTCAACACGCTTGTTATAAGTATCTTTCAACTGTTGAAAAGCCGTTTCACGGCCAGTCAGCTTCGCAAGATCCTGCTCTATGCTGAAATCATGATTTGATGTATCGAGAAACTTCATCAAATAGACAGGTGCAACTGTCGAAAGTTGGTCGGCTTTATCAATGTCAAATTCAATACCGATGATAATATCAGGCTTTAAAGCGTGGAGTTTTTCGAGATCCGTTTGAGCACCGAGCCCTATTCCTTTAGGTTTCTGGTGTCCTGGTCCTAAAACAGTATCAACAAAATCCGCACCCAGTTGATAAGTGCCATCATCTGCTCTGCCATAACTACCGACAGGCTGTACGCCAAGTTCCATTAATGGAATGCCTACAGCCGGCTCACTCATTACAACAATACGCTTCAGTTCATCTGGAATAGTTATGTGACGCCCCATTGAATCGACGACTTCCCGACTTTCGGCGGTTGATATCGATACAGATAGGATAAATGTCATGAGTACAAATATAAAACGCATGAGATCCCTTTCTATTTTCATGATGTATTCCCCTACCCTTAAGGCTCTCATCATTACGTATAAGCGATAATGATCGACGCGTTTAACGCTGAATTCAATCAGAAGCGCGATAACGTAATGTTCTAAGTCTTAGAGCAAAAATAAATAACGGTACCCCCAAAAGGGTAAAACTTAAGCCCAGCGGCAAACCTTGTGAACCAAATCCAACTTTGGTGACAATATCAGCAAGGATAACAACATTACCGCCAATCAGGGCAGAAAGGAAAAGGCGAGCACAGCCAGTAGCTGATGACAAGAATGACGCGAGCTGTGGTGCCAAGATACTTAAAAACATAATTGGCCCTACTGCTGTGACTGATGATGCACTTAAGAACACCGAAAAGAACATCAAAGCAGGCCGCGAATATTTTACAGACTCTCCCAATGCCATTGCAATTTCATTGCCCAATTCATATCGCTGCAAAGAGCGCCCAGACATGAATATTCCAATGACACTGATGAGAAACAATGGCGCAAAAGCTGCTATTGCGTCCCAATTGGCATTAAATAGCGTGCCGGCAAGCCATGTCGAAAGATTATAAGAAAGATCGGGTGGTAAATATAAAATAAGAAAGGAATTGATCGATGCGAGCACAGTTGCCAAAGCAACCCCCATCAATAAAATAGCGAGACCACTCGATTTTTCGTTGCCAACCAGCCAAATGAGCAAGAATGCAACCACAAGCCCACCAGCAATAGCGCATATAACAATTAAGACCTTTGGCGCTGCCGGAACAAAAGCGAGCAATAAAATAATGCTCGTCATTGCCCCGTGATTTATTCCAAATAATCCCGGGTCAGCCAATGGATTACGTGCAATTGGTTGCAATATAGCCCCCGCCAATGCCAAACACCAACCAACCAAAAAGCCTAATATAATGTGGGGCAACCGCACCATAACAATCGCATATGTTTTTTCATCACTTAATTGCAGACCACAGATAATATGCCAAAAATCGACAAAACTAGCGTTGGCAACACCGACATTCAAAGAAATGAATGCTAACAAAAAAGCTATAAGAATGAGGCAGATACCAATATAGATATCCACCACGCGCATACTGAAACCATTGGAAAAACAGATAATCGCTTTTCCATCTGTTGCTTTATCTCTCTTCATGATAACCGCGTAACAGATGAAGAAATATAGAATTTTCTAATCATAAAAATAAACACAAGTCCCCCCATAAGATCCAGTAATACGCCAGTATTGATGACATAAGGTTGGAAAGCGACACGCGCGCAAAGGTCTGCAAGCGCGCAAACCGAAGCGCCAACCAAAGCGCTTGCCGTCAAGCCAACTGCAAAATTCTGCCCGACCAATGGTCTTACCATATGCGGCACAACCAAACCGACAAAACTAATAGGACCACAAATTGCTACAGCAGAACTCGACGCAACAATTGCTGTTGCCATGGCAATGCGTGAAACCCATATTGCATTAACACCCATAGAAGTGGCTTTTTCCTTGCCCAAAAGACCTAATGTCAATGGTTTGGACAAGCTGAGAAGAATAACAAATGCCACACCACCCAACCAACAAAACTTGTAGAAACGGTCAATATAGACGTGATTGATATTACCAGCTATCCAAGCCAGAAAATCTGTACGCTGCGACGGATTGGCCAAAAGAATTGCGTTAGCTCCACCGAGATAAAGCATTGTAATCAAGGTTCCCGCTAAGATTAGCAACAAACCGCGCGGAGCACCGTTGAGGCCGGCAAGCCGTGCAACAAAAAGGCAAGATAGAAAGCCAAATATACCGCCTAAAAGTGCCAATATTCCTTGTGCTGCAAGAGAAAAATTGAACAGAATGGCACCGCCAACCACAAATAATGTTGCCCCTGCATTTACTCCTAATGTTGAAGAAGATGATAGAGGATTTTGTATCAGACCTTGAAAAACAAGACCCGAATACGCCATGACAGCACCAACATAAAGGGCAATAAGAACGCGCGGAAAACGTTGATATAAAATTGTTGCCTGCTCGAAATCGTGGGCTGTCATGCCAGCAAATGTCGCGTAAACTTTTGCCGGCGAAGAAATCCCGTTACCAAGCATAACACTTAAAGCAAAAATAATAATAACGGATAAGGTTGCCAATACAAAAAAGAGCTTTTTCAACACTCGGCTCCCATGTCATTTTTGTTTGGAAGCATGGTTGGAAATGGCAAACAGACCTTACGGCCATTATGATCGAATATATCGGTTGGAATATCGAATACCTGCTTGATATGTTCGGGTGTCATTGTTTCTTCCACCGAACCTGCTGTAATGACTCGTCCCTCTTTCATCATCACAACGTCATCAGCAAAGATCGTGGTGAGGTTAATGTCGTGCAGCACGGTTACAATTGTTTTTCCGTGTTGTAACGACAAATTACGCACCAGTTCCAAAACCGTGTATTGGTATTTTATATCCAGATGATTAACCGGCTCATCTAGCAAAATAATATCTGTGTCCTGAGCCAACACCATGGCAACCCAAGCACGCTGGCGCTGCCCACCCGATAACGAGTTGACCTGTGCAGAGGCAAAATCGGAAAGCCCAACAATTTCAAGCGCGTTGCGAAAGAGCTCCCGATCACGTTCTGATGGTCCACCAAACAAAGGGTTGCGGGCATAGCCTGCCAATTCGACAAGCTCGCCTAAAGTCATATAATCTGGACAGCGTGACTCCTGCGGTAAATAGGCAATTTTTTTGGCCAGTTCTTTTCGACTAAATCCATCAATGGGGCGATCTTCCAGCAGAATATTACCAGCACTATGAGGAACAAAACCCATAACGGTTTTCAACATAGTAGACTTTCCACAACCGTTGGGACCAACCAACGCAGTGAACCGGCCAGCGGCAATGTTTACAGAAAGATCATGCAAAATCTTCTTTTTACCATAGCTCGCAGTAATATTCTGTATACAGAGTGCCAACCACGCAATCCTTAAACTATATAAAATTTATCAAGTTTTATCTTTTGGGTATTACATTTGATAAACTAAAACGTCAAGTATACATAAACTTTATCGCGACAGTATTAACATCGCTATAATAGATTTCTTTACGAATATTAGAATTATTCTAATTATAAATAATATCCTATGGAACTCTTCTTATTATTATCGCATCTATAATTTGGAGTGAACTCAAGTAAGCTAGGGTAAGCCGCATCAAAAAATAATGATAACAATGATGCTATATCAGTTTTGTATTCTAACAGGGCTTTACAGGTTGGAAAGTTATGCTTTTGCGCTATAAATGTTAATCAAGCATACTAAGACAGATAAAACCATATGGGGTCTCGCAATTTAGATTATTACGAGATTGGTCGTGTCGCACCGGACTAACCCTGCTATTTTTAAGAAAACAATTAATATAAAGAAGGCAATTAGAATATTGTGATGTTAACTGCCCACCAAAAGTGATGGTTATTGCTTTTGGTGTTGAACTTAATGGGACGTAACGTTCAACTTATTGGTTTCTGAGGGTGAATTTGTCGGGTTTTCATGTTGCAGATACGTTAACCTTGGCAATAAGTTAGCCAAATCAACGCTGTCACCTATTTGTGAAAACAAAAATAATCAGAAAAATGGTTGGATTGAAACGTTTCACCTTCTATACAATCTTTATATAAGCGAATAAAAACCGTCACGATTAAGCAAATAGTCAGCGGTTTAAGCAAAGGATAGAGCCGATGAAATTATTGGTAGCTGTAAAACGTGTGATTGACTACAACATCAAGGCACGCGTCAAGAGTGATGGCACAGGCGTGGAAGTTGCCAATGTCAAAATGTCAATGAACCCATTTGATGAGATTGCGCTCGAACAGGCTATCAGAGAAAAAGAAAAAGGTACGGTTAGTGAGGTTGTTGCTGTCAGTGTTGGCCCACAAGCAGCGCAGGACACATTGCGCACCGCTTTGGCAATGGGGGCTGATCGTGCAATTTTAATCAAGGAAGATAATGCCGTTGAACCACTAACGGTTGCAAAGGCTCTAAAAGCTGTCGTTGATAGCGAAAAACCAGATATGGTCTTTCTTGGCAAACAGGCAATTGATGATGATTGCAACCAGACTGGTCAGATGCTGGCAGCCTTGTTGAACTGGGGGCAAGCAACTTTTGCTTCTAAACTCGAAATCAAGGACAATGAAGCGCACATAACACGTGAAGTTGACCAAGGGTTACAGACCATTACTGTCAAATTGCCGGCTGTTATGACCGTTGATCTGCGTTTGAATGAGCCACGTTATGCATCACTGGCTAATATTATGAAAGCGCGTAAAAAGCCTATAGAACAAAAAACCTTGGAAGATTATGGCATTATAAACAAGCCGCGTTTGACCGTACTCAAAGTTGAAGAACCAGCAGCGCGTAAAGCTGGTATAAAAGTTGGCAGCGTCACCGAACTTGTCACAAAACTGAAACAAGATGCCGGTGTACTCTGAGCGTAAGGGAAGGATTTTTCGATGACCATTCTTTTATTGGCCGAACATAACAACAAAGCCCTATCGGACCAGACCGCCAAAGCTCTTGCTGCTGCCCATCAAATTGGCGGTGATGTAGACATTCTTGTTTGCGGTAAAAATGCCATGGCAGTTGCCGAAGAAGCCGCCAAATTGCATAATGTGCGCAAAGTCTTATTGGCTGAAGCGGATTATCTTGAGCATCAATTGGCAGAACCAGTTGCCGCAACACTTCATCAATACAGTGCCGAATATGATGTGATTATGGCAGCAGCAACAGCAAATGGAAAAAACATAATGCCACGGGTTGCAGCCCTTCTTGATGTTATGCAGATTTCAGACGTTATAGAAATTGTTTCTGACAATACATTCAAGCGTCCTATCTATGCTGGAAACGCTATTGAAACTGTTCAAACCGCTGATCCGAAAAAAGTAATCACCGTGCGTACGGCGTCGCTTAAAGCAGCGGCTAGCGATGGAAATGCAAAAATTGAACAAATAGATGCAGCCGCTGATCCTCATTTGTCACACTATGTTGATGAAACGGTGGAAACAACAGAAAGACCAGACTTAACGGCGGCTAAAATAGTTGTTTCTGGTGGCCGCGGCCTTGGATCGGAAGAAAACTTCAATGCCCTACTTTTACCCCTTGCGGATAAACTTGGCGCTGCCATTGGTGCAAGTCGCGCCGCTGTAGAAGCTGGCTATGCACCCAATGATTGGCAGGTTGGGCAGACAGGCAAAGTTGTTGCACCAGAGCTTTATATTGCAGTGGCTATTTCCGGTGCTATTCAGCATTTGGCTGGAATGAAGGATTCCAAGATAATCGTTGCCATTAATAAAGACGAAGATGCGCCTATTATGCATATTGCAGATTATGCGCTTGTAGCGGATCTTTTTGACGTTATTCCTGAACTGGAAAAGGCTCTATAATATGAGTGAAATGCCTGCCCGCGAAAGTATGGAATTTGATGTGGTTATTGTTGGTGCGGGACCTTCTGGGCTTTCCGCTGCCATTCGGTTAAAACAGATTAACCCTGATATATCCATCGTTGTTCTTGAAAAAGGCATAGAGGTGGGCGCTCATATTTTATCGGGTGCAGTTGTTGATACAATTGGCATTGATACTTTATTACCAGATTGGAAAACTGACGAAAATCACCCCTTCAAAACACAAGTTAAAAAAGACGATATATTGTTCTTGAACGAAAAATCGGCAAAGCGCTTTCCAAATGCTTTGATGCCCAGCTTTTTGTCTAATCATGGCAATTATATTGTATCACTGGGCAATGTCTGCCGCTGGTTAGCCGCAAAAGCAGAAGAACTTGGTGTTGAAATCTATCCAGGATTTGCCGCTACAGAAGTTCTGTATAATGAGGCAGGCGCTGTAATCGGTGTTGCAACGGGTGATATGGGCATTACCAAAGATGGCAGTTGTGGTGCCAATTTCATGCGCGGTATGGAATTATTGGGCAAATACGTTCTTATTGCGGAAGGGGCGCGTGGTTCACTTGCCAAAGGGCTTATTAAGAAATTTGAACTTGATAAGGATCGTTGCCCACAAAAATTTGGTATCGGCATCAAAGAATTGTGGGAAGTTGACCCAGCAAAACATCAGGCTGGATTGGTGCAACATACACTTGGTTGGCCGTTGGATAACCAAACCGGTGGCGGTTCCTTCATCTATCACTTGGAAAACAATCAGGTTGCTGTCGGCTTCATTGTTCATCTCAATTATAAAAATCCGTATTTATCACCTTTTGAAGAGTTTCAACGTTTCAAAACACATCCGTCAATCAAACCATTGTTTGAAGGTGGCAAACGTATTTCCTATGGTGCGCGTGCCCTTACAGAAGGTGGTTGGCAATCTGTTCCCAAATTGACGTTTCCAGGTGGTGCGCTTATTGGCTGTTCGGCTGGTTTCATGAATGTGCCACGTATCAAAGGCTCACATAATGCTGTTCTTTCCGGTATTTATGCCGCAAATGCAGTCGCCAAAGCTATTTCCAATGACCGTAGCCATGATGAAATTACCGAAATTGAAGAGACTTGGCGACAAAGTGCAATTGGCAAAGACCTTTATCCTGTACGCAATGTAAAACCACTATTAAGCAAATATGGCACGAACCTTGGTGTCAAACTCGGTGGCTTTGATATGTGGTGCCAAAGTCTGTTGCATTTCTCTTTCTTTGGTACATTGAAACACGGCATGCCTGATTATGCTTGTCTGGAACCCGCGCAAAAACATAAACCCATTGATTATCCAAAACCGGATGGCGTTATCAGCTTCGATAAACTTTCAAGCGTCTTTCTTTCCAATACCAATCATGAGGAAGACCAGCCTTCACATTTGAAAGTCATTTCCATGGATGTGCAGGAAAAATCAGAACTTGATGTTTTTTCTGGTCCCTCAACCCGCTATTGTCCTGCTGGTGTTTATGAGTGGGTAGAACAAGATGGACGCGAGACATATGTCATTAATGCGCAAAACTGCGTCCATTGTAAAACCTGTGATATTAAGGATCCTAATCAGAATATCATTTGGACATGCCCACAAGGCGGCGAAGGTCCTGTTTATCCCAATATGTAATTTGCCTAATTTGGCGGTGCCCAATATATAAAATATACACTATGGGGTGAAATATCACTTAATCACCCTATGGTTGCCTTATGTTTGTCCTGTAATTGCAACAAAACCTTTGAGTTGCAACAAGATGTGCAAAACTCAGCCTAATAACCTCAAGCAATTTGTCTAAAAATACAACTTGTCTGAAAATACAAGCAATCAATTCCTCTATAGATATTTGATTGCAGCAGATAACCAATTTGCCGATACTTTTGTTACAATCATTCTGTTACAGACATTGTTGCGATGACAAAAAGAAGCCCGATATGAAATAGCATCACCCCCTTAAAAAACACCATATTGTCTGGGCTTTGGGTGACAAATCATTTTGTAGTTTTCACCCGACATGAAATTCAAATGTCGTCGTACTTTTTGTTACTAAAGCGAAACATAAAAACAACAGCCCTATATTTTGATCGCTCTTAAATGTGTACCATCGACAATTTTGGAGAGCAAATATGGCTAAACCAGAAAAAATGACAAAAAATGATGCCGAAGCGTTTGAAGCGCAACTGCTCACAGATGAAGCAAAATATTGCTCATTCGGTGACACGGTTCATTATGTAAACCCACCGAAAGTTTTCGCCGGTTGCGAAGGATCCTATATGTATGATCTGGAAGGCACACCTTACCTTGATCTTCAAATGTGGTATTCTGCGGTTAACTTCGGTTATGCCAATCCGCGTCTTGATAATGTATTAAAGCAACAGATTGATACATTACCTCAGGTTGCCAGCCAGTATTTGCACCCGACAAAAATTGAATTGGCAAAAACCATTGCCGAAGACATGAAAAAGAAATTCGGTCTTGATGGGCGTATCCATTTTAACGTTGGTGGCTCACAATGTATCGAAGACTCGTTAAAAGTTGTTCGTAATGCCAAAGCTGGCAAAAGCCTTATGTTTGCTTTTGAAGGTGGCTATCATGGTAGAACACTGGGTGCTTCTTCCATTACATCAAGCTACCGTTATCGCCGCCGCTATGGGCATTTTGGTGAAAGAGCCATGTTTATGCCTTTCCCATATCCTTTCCGTCGCCCGAAAGGTATGACAGTTGAAGAATATGGTGAGCATTGCGTCAATGAATTCGCTCGTCTCTTTGAGACAGAATATAATGGTGTTTGGGATCCAAGAGCCAATGAAACCGAATATGCAGCATTTTATATTGAACCGCTGCAAGGTACAGGTGGTTATGTTATTCCTCCATTAAACTTCTTTAAAGGTATCAAGAAGGTTCTTGATGAACACGGTATTCTTCTTGTTGTTGATGAAATTCAAATGGGTTTCTATCGCACAGGTAAATTGTGGTCGATAGAACATTTTGGCGTCACACCAGACGTTCTTGTTTTTGCTAAATCCCTCACCAATGGACTTAATCCATTAGGTGGTCTTTGGGCGCGCGAAGAGTTGATTAATCCAAAGATTTTTCCTCCAGGATCAACACATTCAACATTTGCATCAAACCCACTCGGTACCGCACTTGGTATGGAAGTGTTCCGTATGTTTGCTGAAACAGATTATGAAGCAATGGTTATGGCCAAAGGCAAACACTTCCTTGAAGGGTTGCAGGATCTCCAGAAACGTCACCCAGAAATTGGTGATGTCGATGGTCTTGGTTTGGCACTCCGTGCAGAAATCTGTACTGAAGACGGATTTACCCCGAATAAAGCCCTGCTCGACCGCATGGTGGATATCGGCCTTTCTGGTGATCTGGATTGGAATGGTAAAAAGACTGGTCTGGTGCTTGACGTTGGCGGTTATTACAAGAACGTTATTACTTTGGCACCATCATTGCACATTTCAACAGAAGAAATTGACCAAGCAATTTCCTTGTTGGATCAATTGTTAACGCGTGCAAAAAAAGAACAATAAATATAAAGCCGGGTGGGTGCAAACCCACTCGGCGAAATTGATTGATATGGCTTTAACATATGATGCTAAAGCTGTTTAAAGCCCTATAAAGACTGTCAATTTCCTCTGTATATGCGGATATGCAAAACATATTGGCCGCATGATTTATCCTAATTTGAAAATTGGTAGACAATGGCTTTGCAAGAAAAAATCTCGACAGTAGTTGGTACTTGGGTCAATAAATTGGAACCCGACTTCCTCTATGCTGATTTTTTACAAAATCCCCCTATTGGATTTGAAGCTTTGCTGTCGCCCAATGGTTTGCCAACTTTTGCTGCCAATTTCGACTTGATGACGACAATGGATGATGAAGATAGGAAACGCCTGACTTCATTACCGTTTTACCGGATCTGGTCACGGTTTTTAAGTTTTAAAACATTATTTGTTGGCACAACCGTGTCAGAGTTCACCCCTCTGCCCAATGCACTTGATGGGCAAGATACAGCGCAATATCTCAAAGAAAAATCCAAAGAAGGTTATTCGCTGGTTATCGTAAAGGATCTTCCACAACATTCGCCGCTGCTACCAGATAGCGACACACAAAAAACAGCCGAATTTCTCGATGCTTTACAGAAAAATGGTTTTATAACTGTTGAAGGGCAAGCCTTGGCCTATGTCCCTATCACACATACGTCGATTGACGATTATCTTGCAAATTTTTCAAAAAATCGTCGCAAAGATTTCCGCCGTAAATTACGCTCACTGGATAATCTAGCTATAGAAGTACTGGAAAGCGGTGATTCACTCTTTCATGATGAAGATACACTTGAATATTTTTATAAGCTTTACATTCAGGTTTTTAATCAGAGTGAAATAAAGTTCGACCAGTTAAGCAAAGATTTCTTCCGCGATCTCTTGCAGACAGATGATAAAAATTTACGCGTAATGCTTTATCGCGATAAAAGTGGGTCCATTATCGGGTATAATATTTGCTTCATTGTCAATGATATGTTGGTTGATAAGTATATCGGGCTAAATTACCCCGATGCAACAAACAATAACCTATACTTTATTAGTTGGTTCTATAATCTGGAATATGCCCGTAAAAACGGACTTAAATATTATATTGCTGGTTGGACAGATCCAAAAATAAAGGCCTATCTTGGTGCAAAATTTGTTTATACGCGCCATGCAGTCTTCATTAAAAACCCTGTTCTAAGGTGGATATTGAAACGTTTTCAGCATCATTTTGAAAGTGATGCTCATCTGCAACTTCAAGGAGGCGAAAATCAATGACAAGACCAGTTATTCTGAATTTTGATAACAGTGTCGGCAGCTTTGACAAATCGCTCACGCTTGATCTCGCAAGTTGGCAGGATTCTATACGGTTTTCCACCAAATGGCGGGATTTTCACAACCTTGAAACCTTGTTGCAAGACCAATTACCGGAAAGTTACGGCCCCGTATTTCTCGGCAGTGGTGACTATCACCATGTTAGCCACCTGTTGATTAAGCACAAACACAATATAACAAAAAACCAAAATCTGACTGTTATTGTTATCGATAATCACCCTGACAATATGCGTTATCCATTTGGCATTCATTGTGGATCATGGATTAGCCATGCAGCCTCTTTACCATTTGTCGATCATGTCCATGTTGTCGGTATCACATCAAGCGATATCAGCATCAAACATGCGGTTGAAAACCGACTAAAACCACTCATATCGAATAAGCTGACATATTGGTCAACGCATGTGAACGTACAATGGGCTCATTTTTTGGGATTGAAAGCCGCATTTAGATCATTTGCAAATGTTGATGATATGATGTCTGCTTTCATAAGCAGCGTTTATAAAGGAAATTATCCCGTTTATCTTTCCATCGACAAAGATGCCTTATCACCCAAATTCATTCATACAAACTGGGATCAAGGCAACATGGAAGTTCGCCATTTGACCGATCTTATAACCAATCTTGGAAAAAAGATTATTGGTTGTGATGTTACGGGCGAAGTTTCCAATTATACATATAAAAACTTCTGGAAACGCCTTATGAGCAAATTGGATGGACAGACGACTATCCCCGAAGCATCTTTAGTGGCATGGCAACAAGAACAGCATGTATTGAACAGTAAACTGATTGATCGTTTACGCCCCTATTTATAAAATAGCTTTGCTGTTCTTATCATTAAATGCCAAATTTAATAACAAAACGGGCTCCACCCAGTGGGCTTGATAATACAAATGCCGAACCATGGTGTAACTCCGCAATAGCACGAACAAAGGCTAGTCCCACACCATAACCATCATTTGAGCCAGATTTTTCATTATCCAATCGGAAAAATGGTGAGAAGATTTCTTCCCGGGATTTTTCTTGAACGCCCGGTCCATCATCATCAAACTCAAAAATCAGATTATCGTCTTGTTTATAAATATGAATATAGACTTTTGAATGCGCATATTTAAATGCGTTAAGAATAATATTGCGAAAAGCCATAGCCGCCAATTCAGGGTCTATTACACTATCAACATTGGCAATATCATAACTTACTTCAAAACCGGCAGGTTTTAACAATGTCAGATTATCAATAATATTTTCCGCCCAACGTTTGATATGAACAGATTGTAGCTTTGTTGGCATATTTTTATTGTTCATACGGAAATAGTCGAGCGAAATTTTTATCAGCTGTTCGAGTTCCTGAATATCCTTTTCTATACCGTCATATAATTTGGATTTTTCTGCCGGATCGGAGTCTTCCAGCATACTCAGTTCAAACCGTAATCGCGCCAATGGTGTGCGAAATTCATGAGCCATAGCGTGCATCATTGTGCGGCTATGACCAACAAGAAGCTCAAGCCGCGTTGCCATGTCATTAATAACGTGGCCAATCATTTTCAGTGGCTCACTATGAATTCTGGGAACCCGTGCTTCCAGATTACCTTCACCTAACTGGTTGGCAATCAATCGAATAGAACGTGCTTCGCGCCACAAAGTTGAAAATGCAAAATAAAGAATTGCAAAGAACAATACAGCATTAACAATCGTCAACAACGCCAACAATACGAAAATTGCACTGGCATTGGCATCATTAATATCGGTAGAAACCAATGGCCCGAGTTTCAAATATCCACCCTTGCTAAGCTTGCCATAGATGCGATCATCTTCATCGTCATATGCCAACGTATAGGACTTTAACTGCTCCTTAACATCGTCAGAAAAATGGTTTGCATTTTCAACATAGCTTAACCGGAAATGGAAATAGGGTTGCAATTCGGCCAGTACTTGTTGCACTGTTTTTGTTGGTTCATTCTCTATTGCTTTGTCTATCATATAGACGGTGCCTTGATGCGCATCCCGTTCAATATCGGCATCATCAACAATCCCTGTCCATGTTGCTGGCAATGATAAAAAAAGCTGCAAAGTGCCATATGCAACGCCCCCTTGCAGGAAGAACAAGACAACAAGAACACTGATTGCCCTCAACAGCGCCCAACGACGTCGGTTTTTATGCAATCCATCTAAATCATCATTCATGATTGTTCTTCCCATTGCAGGAAGAGGTACCCTTTGGCGCGAACAGTTTTGATGAAACGCGGATTTTCCAAATCATCTCCCAAACGTCTGCGCAATCGTGAAATTCTGGCATCAATCGAACGATCCAACCCATCAAATTCAATGCCACGTAACGCATTCAAAATATCGTCGCGTGATAATATCTGACCTGCATGGCTGGCAAGCAACCATAGCAAATCAAATTCAGCGGTCGTAAAATCAACCGGTTTATCATTAATCAAAACTGCCCGATTGTCAGCATCAATGACAAGGTTGCCAAAAACCAGTTTTGCGCGCGATAATGCCGTGTTTTGATTATCTGGCCGGTTATCCTCAACCACTTCATTTTCTTTTCTGCGCAATAATGCCCGAATATGCGCAAGCAAACGCCTCGGCTCAACCGGTTTTGACATATAATCATCAGCGCCAAGCTCCAAGCCGATAATTTCATCAATATCGTCTTCACTTGCCGTCATAATCAAAATTGCCCCGCTAAAAAACGGGCGAACATCGCGACAAACATCAAACCCTGATTTTCCTGGCAACATGACATCCAATATGACAAGATCGGGTTCCAGCGATTTTATTGTAGCTTCTGCTGTATCTCCGCGTGGGTGAACAGTTACATCATATCCCTGCCGCAATAAATAATTGGATACCAGCTCGGCGAGACGCGTATCATCTTCCACGATAAGAATTTTTTTGTTCATGACAATGTATCTTTTCTGGTTACAGAATTGCAACAAAGAACGCATATTCCTATTCACTGTTTATAGGTAAAAGACGGTTACGTATCAAGCTAACCTCTTATCCTATTGATAGATTGACAACGGAGACCGAGCGAATATGACAAAAACGTCCCAAAATGCCTTTCCGGTATTTAGCGCTCCTGTTTTTTCAAAAGTATTTATCGATTTTGACGGCACAATAGCCGACAATGATGTGACAGACGTCCTGCTGGAACGGTTTGCCGCACCACAATGGGAAAGCCTTGAAGAGGAATGGTTGGCAGGCAAGATCGGTGCGCGTGAGTGCATGGCCGAGCAGATTGCCTTAATCAAAGCATCACCAGAGGAATTGAATGAATGTTTGGGCGAAATGCAGATTGACCCTGCTTTTCCCGATTTTATCCATATGCTTGCCCAAGATAATGTGGATGTTGCCATTCTAAGTGATGGGCTTGATTATAGTATAAAATCTATTTTGCACCGTTATAAGCTTGATGATGTCAAGGTTATTGCCAATCGTTTAATCTATAAGGGTGATGATCGTTGGCAGTTACAATTTCCTTACAAAAACACCGCCTGCCCAGCAGGAAACTGCAAATGCAAACATTTCAACAATATACAAAAGGGCTTTACGCTCTATATTGGTGATGGAACATCGGATTTTTGTGCATGCGGAAGAGCCGATCTTGTTTTGGCAAAAGGCAAGCTTGCCGATTATTGCTCTGTCAATGCAATTGATCATGTCAGGGTTGAGAATTTTTCTGACATCATGTCGATTTGGCATCAGCTACAGCGCCCTGCAAAAGTTCGCAAACGGGTAGCATCATGATTACAGACGTCAGTTTTTTTTTCAAAGGTGGTCGCGCCGGCGTTTTACTCATTCATGGTTTGACCGGCACACCCGCCGAGATGCAAATTTTAGGCAAAGGGCTGCATAAAGCCGGCTTCACAGTCTATGGTATGCAACTCGCTGGCCACTGTGGCGATGAAGATGACCTGCTAGCCACCAATTGGCATGACTGGTACGACAGTGTTAATCGCGCTGCTGATAGGCTTTTGCAGCATGTCGATATATTGTTTGTCGGTGGCCTTTCCATGGGGGCAGTCTTATCACTCAAACTTGCGGCTGATCGGCCTGATGACGTTAAGGGTGTGGGCGTATATGGGCCAACATTTTCTTATGATGGTTGGTCGATACCGCGTTATATCCAGAAATCCGTCTTTCTTCTAAAATGGTTTAAAACATTCGGAATTTTCCGCAAAAGTGTTTTTATCGAACGTCCGCCTTATGGTCTTAAAGATGAGCGTATTCGCAAAACTGTTTCAGAAAGTATGCTTTCAGGCGACAGCACAAAGGGTGGCCTTGCAGGAAACCCACTTGGATCCTTAGCTGAAATGCAAGAATTGGCAAAAGTTACAAAGGCACAATTGCCAATGGTAAAGGCGCCATGCCTTATCATGCATTCCAACGATGATGATATTGCCAATATGGAAACCAATTCAGGACTTGTTGCGCGATCTGTATCGGGACCTGTCAAAATGATACCGTTGGAAAACAGCTATCATATGATAACAATTGATCGCGATAGAAAAACTGTTATCAATGAAAGCGTGGCGTTTTTCAGTGCATTATGCCCTGATACAGAGCTTGTGCCACCAAGCGTAAACCCTTTTATCCGTGAATTGGCGTAGTAATGAGTTGGCTTATTTTTTTAGTCTGGCTAGGAAATATTGTCTGCGATACGGTTGGTCAGCTTGCTTTTAAAGAGGCAGCGACAGAACCTGAAACCGAAGATAAAGAGACATCGGTTGTCCAATATTGGATTGCGCTTTTGAAACGCCCTGCATTGTGGTTGGGTATTTTTGCATATGTTGCTGAATTTTTGCTTTGGTTGGCATTTTTAACGTTGGTGCCATTATCCGAAGGTATATTGTTAGGCTCAATCAATATCATTGTTATTATGATATTGGGGCGGTTTTTCTTTAAAGAAAAACTAACCCCTATGCGGGTTATCGGCATAGGTCTTGTGGCCTTAGGCGTTGCAATTGTGGGAGCTATGTGATGCGTCGCTTCTATATTCTTGGATTTTTGTTTCTCATGCTGTTCGATACGGTCGGACAAATCAGTTTCAAACTTGCCGCAACCGCTGCAGAGCCCTTGGAAGCAAACTGGATGTGGATTTCCCGAATTTTTTCACATCCTTATGTGTATTTTGCCATTTGCGGCTATATTGGTGCATTCTTTACTTGGATGACTTTGTTGCGGCGTGCGCCGGTTGGTCCAGCTTTTGCCGCATCGCACCTAGAAGTTGTCACGGTTATGATCGCATCAGTCATCATATTCGGTGAAACTATTTCACTTTCCAATCTCATCGGTGCAATCTGCATTGTTGGTGGTATTGTGTGTTTGGCTTTTGCTGAGCGTGAAGAGTTAAACAAACAGAAGAAAGAGTAAATGGCAATGTTTTCATCGGTCGAGATTCCACCCACCGCAGGTCTCCCGATGCTATGGCAGGATTGGCTACCAACAAAACGCCAATTGACAGATGATATTGCCGGATTGTTTGATCTACCGCCACTAATATTGGAATGTTCTGGCACGGCTTCTCTTATCGTTGCGCTGAAAACTTTAGTAAAAATGCCAGAAAATTCTGGGCGCAATGAAGTCATCATTCCAGCATATAACTGTCCCCTTGTGGTCTTAGCCGTGGTTCATTGTGGATTGACGCCACGGCTTTGTGACACCGCAATCAATCATTTCGACTTTGATTTTGACTGTCTTGAAAAATTGCTGAGTGAAAAAACCTTATGTGTTTTACCAACACATATCGGCGGACAACTAGCAAATGTGCAAAAATGTTATGAATTGGCGCATAGTCATGGTGCTTATGTTATCGAAGATGGCGCACAAGCCTTGGGCTCATCTGCCGGTAAAATTGGCGACATAGCGTTTTTCAGCCTTGCAGTTGGCAAAGGACTAACATTGTTCGAAGGTGGGTTATTAACGTCGAAAGATGCAAAATTGCGCGCCCTATTGCAACAAACCCATAACGAAATTGTGCCTAAAAGACCACTGTTTGAGTTAAAGCGAATTGTTGAGCTTTTTGGCTATTATGCATTTTATCGTCCATCGTTACTCACGCTTATATATGGTGCTGGTCGGCGAAAAGAGCTGAAAAAAGGCAATCTGGAAGAAGCTGTTGGTGACGTATTTGATGCTAATATACCAATCCATCGGGTTAGCAAATTTCGCGCCCGACGTGGGGCTAATGCAGCAACACGGCTAAAGGATTTTTTAAAAGATACAGCAGAACAGGCACAAGCAAGAATAGAGCATCTGGAAAAAATCGGGAATATTACAATTTTAAAAGGTGAACCCGATCAAACAAATGTTTGGCCGTTTTTATCAATCATTATGCCCGATAAAAAAAGTCGTGATAGTGCATTAAAAATCTTATGGATGTCGCCTTATGGCGTTACGCGGTTATTTATCCACTCGTTGAAAGGTTATGATTATCTAGCGCCATTGCTGGGCAACCAGATAGATACACCAAATGCCGATGACTTGGCCAATAAGATGCTGACAATTTCCAATAGTCTTTGGCTCCCCCCCCACAACTTTAAATTGATTTGTGAAACGCTACAAAAATATATTTAATGATTTTATTGAAAGATCGTTGAATAGAGCACCCTCACAATGACACAAACAATGGCACAGAGAATAAAACCGCCCCGTCAGCCACAGCGTGTTGGCATTTATGTTATGCCCAATTTCAGCCCTTTCCATATTTCGGTGCCGTTCATATCATTTGGAAAAGCAATGCCAAATGAGAAGTTCTATTCACCATTTATGTTTTCAGATCATGTTGGGACTGTTCACTCATATGATGGTTTCAATGTTGACGTGACCTATGATCTCGATCATCTCGACCCCGTTGACATCATTATTATCCCCTATTGGCCGGATCAGAATAGTCCCGTGCCAACTAAACTTGTAACCGTTTTACAAGAGCTGTCAAAGCAGAACAAAATAATTATGGGGTTGTGTTTGGGAAGCTATGTTTTGGCACAAGCCGGTTTGCTGGATGGGAAAAAAGCCACAACCCATTGGGCTTATGAAAAAGAATTTGCATTGAAATTTCCCAATATAAAATTGGATAATAACGCTTTATATGTCGAGGATAAAAATATTATCACCTCGGCGGGGACGGCCGCAGGAATTGATTGTTGCCTATACCTTATCCGTAAAACTTATGGTGGTGCGGTTGCCAATAGTGTGGCGCGCATGATTGTGACACCGCCGCACAGAGAAGGTGGACAAGCCCAATATATTTCGACACCTGTGCCCTCTTCCACTGCAGATCACCGTATCAATGCGCTTTTGGAAACCATCCGAAAGACGATCAACAAACCCTATTCTCTTGATATGATGGCATCAACTGTAGGCATGAGCAGACGAACTTTTACACGGCGTTTCCAATTTGCAACAGGCTTGAGCCCCATGGAATGGCTGACAATTGAACGTTTACATTATAGTCAGGAATTATTGGAAACGAGCCAATTATCGATAGAACAAATTGCAATCGATTCAGGTTTTACCTCTGCAACATCTTTTCGGCGCTGTTTTTTAACGCATTTCAAAGTAACACCTTCCGATTGGCGTAAAACATTTTCTTATCATATTGGCCCAATGTGACTGCTATTTGTCCATAAGGCCACTTTTCTTTTATCATGAAAAGATTGATCTTCTGTCCGCGAAACAGGAGCTATCAATGAAAATTATATTTATCCGCAATGCAACCATCATTCTGGAATATGGAGGGAAAAGACTGCTTATTGACCCGATGTTGGCTGCAAAGGATAGTTATGCAGGCTTAGCAGGAACTATGAACAGTGATAAGAGATTTCCTTGTATGGATCTTCCTTTTCCGGCCGCCGACATTATCAAAAATATTGATGCAATATTCTTAAGCCATACCCACCAAGATCATTGGGATAATGAGGCAGCGACGCTCATAGCAAAAAACCAAAAAATATTTGTTCAGGATAATGCCGATAAAAACTTACTGATATCGCAAGGTTTCAATAATGTTTCAGTTCTTGGTGCGTCACTGGAATATGATAACGCCATCAGCATTACAAAAACACAATGTCAACATGGTACCAAACAGGCTTATGACAATGAAAAAATCGCTCAAGCTTTAGGGCATGTTTGCGGTTTTATCTTTGAACACGCGCAAGAACCAACAACCTATTTTGTTAGTGATACAATCTGGATTGATGCAGTAGAACAAAACCTTATCCAATATCAGCCAGATGTTGTTATTCTCAACGCCGGAGATGCCCGAATGCAAGACTTCGGTCCCATTATTATGGGCAAAAACGATGTATTGCACGCCCATCAAGTGCTACCCGAGGCACACATTGTCGCTATTCACATGGAAGCAGTCAACCATGCCATGCTAAGCCGGAAAGCCTTAGCAGATTTCTTGGAAAAGGAACATATCCGCCAATATGTATCAATTCCACTGGAAGGTGAAACACTCAACTTCTAAGTCGCAAAAATAAGATCTACCGCTAGTCTTATCATGCGCTTAGAATACGCCCCGCTACGGGTCACAAAAGGGGTCAGCGGGGCGTATATTTTTCACGATACTGATCGTTTATGTTTTAGGAAATTGGATATTTCCATTTATGTGCGGTTATCGAATCTTATCAATTCTAACAGTTGCAGTCTTGGCGCGTGAACTAACCATTGCCGACACATATGGGCTACCGCTATATTTTGTTTGATAGGCTTTATCTATTTCTTCCAATAAATGTGGATCATCAACCATGTCGAATGTGACATTTATGGTTTTACCGGCAGCGATAATCTTTCCGCGTTTCTGCTTGATTGCAGATTGATACCAGCGCGATGAAACACCGCTATAGGCGCGGACATATAGATTATTCTCGACAACAACTTCCCAAATCCAAGTAGGTGTTCCGGTTGTCTTTTGATCTTCATGAAAGGGCGCAATTTTTAAATCATCTGCATCATTAATTGCTTCCAGTTCGCTATTGTTCCAATGCGACATAGCCAAACTCCTTATTTCTGTGCTGTTTGAAAAAATTTAAGATTTTCAAAGCTTTTGCAGCACTTGTTCAGCACGGTTCCCGATTTCAGCGCTCACCTCTTGATGCAATATATCAACAATTTCATGCAAATCTTGAGTGCTTAATCCGCTATTGCGACCAATCTGATAATGAGCGCTCAATTGTGCTTCAGCGCCATTAAGTGTTGTGAGTATCGCGATGGTTGCCACTTCCCTCGTGGGATAGTCCAATATATCGCGCACAAAAATGTCGCCGAACAGATGACTTTTTAGAAATTGATCGATTGCCGGCGCAAAAGCATAAAGCGGTCCCGTTAAAGGTTGTCCAACAAGTTTGGTTTGTATTTCTGTTCCAATTGCCAGCATTGTCCGGTCGTCGTGCAAAGGGGTTACGTCCTTACCAACCACATCATGCTTGGATAAAGCTTGCCGCTGTTTGACAACATCCATCAAAGCGACAAGGCCATTAATACTGCGTGGAAAGCCTGCATAAGCATAAGTTTGTACTAAAACTTCCTTCGCTTCATTAATTGTAAGCCCAGCATCAAGGCTTTGATTTAAAGCTGTTTTCAACTTTTCTATATTTCCTATGGCTGTAAAGGCAGCAATAGGTATCATGTGTTTCTGCGTTAACGTGAGCAATGTATTTCTCCACTCAGAATTTTGCGTTAAAGTCTCTTCACAAAAAGTCAGCTCTATAAGTGGGCAAACCTGAACCTATCGGGTTGCGCATCTATTTTAAGGAAAATTCTGCAACAGGATTTACCAAAGTGATGAACCCACCCAACAACTCGGATAATTACCCTCTTGTGGGCTATGAATTTATTCTTTGCAAAGACCATCATCTTGTTTCAGCAAACGACATATCCACCGAATATAGATGCTATTAAACGCGCAATTTTGCATGAAATTAAGCGTATTGTTAATGTATGAAGCTATGAATCCTATTCATGAATGAATGTGCTATAAAAAAGACCTATGCGTCAAAAAAGGCCACTGAGCCGATATAGGGTAAAAAAATGCTGCGCGAAAATATTCATGATCTCATGTCGTTTTTTGTTGTTGCCAGAGAAAAAAGTTTTACGCGCGCCGCCAGCCAACTTGGCGTATCACAATCTGCATTAAGCCATGCCATCCGTGCGCTGGAAGAGCGCCTTGGGCTGCGTCTTCTCACCCGCACAACACGCAATGTTTCTCCGACAGATGCGGGTCAACGTTTGATTGATGAACTTGCGCCGTTAATCAATTCGATGCAGGAAAAGCTTGATATGATAAGCACCTCATCGCACCAGCCAAAAGGTAAAATTCGCATCACAACAGTAGACTACCCTGCAACGCATATTTTATGGCCAAAACTTCGACCATTTCTTAGTCGATATCCCAATATAGAGGTAGAAATCAGTATTGATTATAGATTAACCGATATTATTGAAAATCGGTTCGATGCCGGAATCCGTCTTGGTGAACATTTAGCAAAAGACATGATTGCGCTACCTATTGGATCGGATATGCGCATGGCAGTTGTGGGAACGCCTGAATATTTTAAAAAATATCCGCAACCGCAAACGCTGCAAAACCTTATGGAGCATAATTGCATAAACCTTAGAGTACCGACATCTGGCGGTCTTTACCCATGGGAATTTGACGATGATAAAGGTGAGGTAAAAATTCGCCCAAAGGGCCAATTAATATTCAACACCTACCCACATATTCTACAGGCAACACTTGATGGCTTTGGTCTGGCTTATATCCCTGAAGGAGAAGTGATTGAATTTATCAACAATGGCAAACTCATTCGTGTGCTTGATGAATTCTGTTTACCCTTTCCTGGCTATTATCTCTACTATCCCAATAGGCGCCACCATACGATTGCCTTTCAATTATTTCTCGATGCATTGCGAAAACCGACCAATACGATTTTATAAATGCCAGAAAGATGATTCACTAGGTAATAGCAAACTGGATAAAAGGCGTTATTGATGGTCTATACTGTCTTAATTTGACATTTAAAAATTTTATTCCATCTAAAGCTACAAAAACAGACCAAAAAATCTCTCTCAACAGTAGACATTTGTAAGGTTTTGATGGACAAATTGTCTTCCACGTCAAAATTCCGGTTTCATACAATGTAAAAGTGTCTTTCATGTCAAAAACAGCCGCACCATTAGGTATTATCGCCGAAGGTCTTTCGCTTGAATATGATCGCAAAATTATCTTTGATAATTTGTCTTTTCAAATTCCTGCGGGCAAATTTACCGGTCTTTTGGGGGCAAGTGGCATTGGCAAAACGAGTTTATTAAGGATTATTGCCGGTTTAATAAAACCGCATAAAGGCACAGTTTTAGGAACAGATGGTAACAGCCTTGATCGAAAAATTGCCTATATGGGGCAACAGGATTTATTGTTTCCTTGGTTAAGCGTGCTGGATAATGTCTGCCTTGGCTCAAAATTACGCCATGAAACAAAAGATATCAACAAGGCCATGCATTTGCTGGATCGCGTTGGATTACAAGACGCAGCACATGAATTGCCCCATGCCTTATCCGGTGGTATGCGCCAAAGAACTGCAATTGCACGAACCCTTTATGAAGACCGACCCGTCGTCCTGATGGATGAGCCATTTTCTGCACTTGATGCTGTTACCAGAGCCAATATTCAAGAATTAGCGGTTGATTTATTACAGACAAAAACTGTTCTGCTGATAACCCATGATCCTGCTGAAGCAGCAAGACTATGCCATCAGATATTACTGCTAAAAAACCAACCGGCAAAATTGCTCGATCCTATTATCGTGGAAGGAATACCGCCTAGAAACTTTGATGATAACAATCGCATCAAGACAGAAACACAACTTATGAACCTATTGAAAGAAGGATAAAATGGCTATGCACGTCAACAAAAGATTTTCTTCTTTCTTCCAGACAATATGTATTTTCCTTGGCCTATTGGCTTTGTGGTGGGCTGTTGTTGTTGTTTTTCAATTACCCAAATTCATCTTACCTTCGCCGCTTGTTGTGGCAAAAGCACTTTGGACAGAAAAAAGCTATTTATTATATCACGCAGGCATAACCTTAACTGAAATCTTGTTGGGGTTTATTTGCGGTATCGTTTTAGGCGCAATCATTGCCCTTGTGCTTATGTCGTCAAAATTATTGCAGAAATGGTTTATGCCGGTTCTCGTTATCAGCCAATCCATCCCTATTTTTGCACTGGCTCCTATCCTTGTTCTTTGGTTTGGCTATGGCATATCATCAAAAATTATCGCAGCCATATTGGTTATTTTTTTTCCTGTCACAACGGCGTTTTTCGATGGTTTACGACGCACCGACAAAGGCTATCTGGAACTCGCACAAACCATGGGTGCTTCACGCCTGTCGCAGCTTATCCATATCAGACTTGTTGCTGCCATGCCTTCCCTAGGTTCAGGAGCGCGCGTTGCAGCGGCAATCGCACCAATTGGTGCCATTATCGGCGAATGGGTCGGTTCATCTGGCGGCTTAGGCTATGTCATGCTTAATGCAAATGCACGTATGCAAACACCAATATGTTTTGCAGCTTTATTTATACTTTCTATCATTGCAATGATATTGTGGTATATTATTGATATAGTACTAAAACGGTTGCTATATTGGGTTCATGATACAAATAAAATATAGTTTTTCACTAGAAATGAGGAAAATATAAATGTTTAAAAAGACACTTTTACTATTTTTTAGTCTGTTGTTTTTCTCTTCTGGTGCGTTTGCTAATGAAAAACTGCGCGTTGTCCTTGATTGGTATCTCAATCCCGATCATGCAGCGCTAATTGTTGGGCAGCAAATTGGCAGTTTTGAAAAATATGGTCTTGATGTTGAAATTATCACGCCATCCGACCCCAATATGGGACCTAGATTGGTTGCGGCTAAACAAGCCGACATCGCACTGACCTATCAGCAACAATTATATATGTTTGTTGAAGAAGATCTTCCATTAATTAGAATTGGAACCTTGATTGAAAATCCATTGAACACCGTGATTGCACTGCCTAATAAAGGCATCAAAACACCAAAGGATCTTAAAGGAAAAAAAATTGGCTTTTCAGTCAGCAGTATTGAACCCGTTATCTTGGGTACAATGCTGGAAAATCAGGGCTTAAAAATATCAGATGTCAATCTCATCAATGTCAATTTCAATCTTGTAAGCTCTTTAATGTCCAATCAGGTTGACGCTATTATTGGTGGCTATCGCAATGTTGAAGGCAATGAACTGCGCGAACAAGGCATTGAGCCTGTGATTATGAATGTAGAAGATTTTGGTGTGCCGCCTTATGACGAATTGATTTTTGTTGCCAATAAAGAAACAATTGATGCCCAAAAATATAAAGACTTTTTAGCTGCTTTGGCTGAAGGTGCGCATTATCTCAAACAACATCCAGAACAAACATGGGATGTTTTTGCAAAAACACATAGCGAACTTGCCAACGATCTCAATAAAAAAATATGGCTAGAAACTGCCAACCTATTCAGTGATGACCCGTCATATCTGAATAAAGACAAATATACGTCTTATGGAACCTTTTTATACAAAAAGGGCATCATAAGAAGTGATTATCCGATCAATACTTATGCAACTGAATTGCACTAAGGTCAAATTCTTCAGAAGATGAATAGCTATTTTATAGGCATTGGTTTTCTGTCATTTTAAAATCACAAGCAAATATCGCTTATGATTATTTCGTGAGCGTATGTGTTATAAAATTGAAAACCAGAACAACCATCTTCTACGGAGATGGTTGTTTTCATTATGTGGCAATATACCTTCAAGCCATTTATGAAGCAGCAGCGCAATGCAACATGAGGCACGAATGTGCTTAATCATGATTACTAGAAAAGAACTATTAATCCATCGCATATAATAGCAGTGCCATACTGCCTCATCATGCCTCAAAGCAATTTTCTATAAATACCCGCAATAGATATTACCGCTAGCAACGTCGCGCGAATAACGATTGGCATCAATCAGCAAATCTGAACCACCTCTATGTCTATTGTCAAAAATATGTAGATAAGAAAACTGCGTAATAGTGGCGGTGGCGTAAGGCTTATGGGATATGGGATATGGGATATGGGATATGGGATAGAAAATATCTTAAGACCATCTATTTTTAAATACCCAATATCTCCATAAAACGAAAAACTTAAATAAAATCCGTCATATAGTTGTCATAAGATTATTGTCATCAAGAAATTATCTTATGATCCAAAATCAACATTAGATTTGCTGCGTCGAAAAACAACACTCTGATAAAGAAATATATAAAAAAGCTTGGGCGAATAAACCTCGTCCAAGCTAAACAATAAATCGGTTGTTAGCGCGGTTTAACGGTTAACCTTGCTTGCCGGTATCGTAAGCACAATAATGGCACCTAAAACCATGAAACCAGATAGAATATACATGCCGACGGCTGACGAACCTGTATAATCTCTCAACAAACCAACCATATATGGGCTTGCAAAACCTGCCAGATTAGCAACGGAATTGATAATCGCAATACCGGCGGCAGCAGCTGCCCCACTCAACACTGCTGTTGGCAATGACCAGAACAATGGTGCGCATGATAAAACACCTGCTGCGGCAAGTGACAAGAATATAATAGCAATTGTCGTGTTGCTTGCAGTGGCGGCAACGATGAAACCAACCGCAGCCATCAATGCTGGTACAACAAGGTGCCAACGGCGTTCACGGTGTTTATCAGCACTGCGTGAGAATATAACCATGGCTATAATTGCACAGATGAAAGGAATTGCACCTAATAAGCCGATCGTAAGATTGTCGGTCACACCTGATGCTTTAATCAAGGTTGGCATCCACAATGTCAGACCATATTGCCCCATGACAAAGCTGAAATAAATCAGCACCATAACCCAAACCATGGAATTTTTGATGAGATCCATAAATGAATGATGACCAGTGGTGCCAGCATAGTCTGCAGAAATATCTTCCTCAACCAAAGCCTTTTCGTTATTGTCCAACCATTTGGCTTTCATCACACTATTGTCGAGATATAATAAAACGACAACGCCCATGACAACAGCAGGAATAGCTTCCAAAACAAACATCCATTGCCAACCATGCCAACTATCTGGTGAGTGGAAAGTATCCATAATCCAACCAGAAAGTGGGTTACCGAAAATTCCGGCGGCAGGGCTACCAGCTTGGAAAATAGCAAACATTTTTCCACGGCGATGGGATGGGAACCAATATGTCAAATAAAGAATAACACCAGGATAGAACCCTGCTTCTGCAACACCTAAAAGAAAGCGCAGACTATAGAACTGCCATTCGGTTTGAACAAATGCAAACAATCCGGAAAGGATGCCCCAAGTAATCAGGATACGGGCAATCCAAACTCTCGCACCGACCTTATGTAAAAGTATGTTACTGGGAACTTCGAAGAAGAAATAACCGATAAAAAATAGCCCAGCGCCAAGTCCGTAAACTGTTTCGCTAAAGCCAAGATCTCCCTCCATTTGTAATTTTGCAAATCCGACATTAACGCGGTCAAGATAAGCAACAATATAACAAATCATTAAAATTGGTATAATACGAAACGCTATTTTTCTATAAGTTCGATCCTCGTTCTTTCTATCGATATTCTTTACTGTTCCAGCAGTACTCATGAATAGTCCTCCCGCTATTTATAGCTATTTGAAGGTGGTCAATAAATCGGAAATTTCTTCCGCATTAAGACACCGTGCTGGTTTGCCTTGAAGCATCAAAGCTAGTCGTGCAGATTCTTCCAGCTCTTCTGCTGCATAGACAGCATCAGTCAGTGTTTTCCCAGAAACGACAGGTCCGTGGTTTGCTAACAGAACCGCGGAAGCTGTCTTTGCCTGTTCGAATATGTCATTTTCCATGGCACTATTACCCGGTCGATAATACCGGATGATCGGTAATCTAGCGCCAATACGCATGACAAAATATGGTGTGTAAGGTGTAATTGGTGTATCGCTTTTGCCATCGGACAAACAGCTTATGGCTGTAGCATATGTCGAATGAAGGTGGACAATTGCACCCGCTTGCGGTCTTGCCGTCATGAACGCCCGATGCATGAACACTTCTTTAGAAGGACGATCACCAGAAATATGGTTCCAATCCTTATCAAGCTTACTCAAGCTCTCGGCATTTAACCGACCGAGAGATGAGTTTGTTGGCGTCATCAAGTAACCATCTTCAAGCCGCACCGAAATATTGCCTGCGCTACCAACGCTAAATCCTCTTTGGAAGAGGCTTGCGCCAAGCTCAACAAGCAACTGACGAACTTCCTGCTCTGTCATCATTTTTACCCTATTTTTAACTATCTATGCGTGCGGTTCTACTTTGTGACAAATTCGTCGCGATATTGGCGAATAATGCTGTCAAAATCGCCATCTCTCGTGAACCCTAAAGAAAGTGGGCGTGTTACGTCGAAATCACCTGGCCAAGAACAGACAATATCAATGACGCGTTGTTCTGGCTCTTCACTAACCAATGCGCGTACCTCTGGGCCAGCAACACGTTCCAGACTTGCCAACATTTCAGCTACACTTACGCAAAGACCTGGCAAGTTGAGAACACGCTTTAAGCCAAGTTTCTCACCACTTACTTCCAATGTATGCGCAAGGTTTTTTACAACCGCATTGGGAGATGACAGCCACATTAATGTTTCTGGTGGAACCGGATTATTTGATTTAATCCCTGAAAGAGGCTCACGGATTATACCGCTTGCAAAAGATGAAGCAGCCGAATTCGGTTTGCCCGGACGCACAACAATCGTTGGCAAGCGGCATACACGCCCATCAACAAAGCCTTTGCGGCTATATTCGCATACCAACAGTTCGCCAATAGCTTTTTCAGCACCATAAGACGATTGCGGCATAAGGGCTAGATCTTCCGGCACAACGTCTGGCATTGCACCGCCAAACACAGCAAGAGATGATGTATAGATGAAAAATGGCTTTTCACCTGTCTGTCTGGCAGCTTCCAAAAGCGCGCGTGTACCATCAACATTGACACGCATACCAACATCAAACTCGGCTTCCGATTGACCACTTAAAACGGCGGCCATATGGTAGACTGCCACTGTGCCTTTTGTAATTACTTTACGGGCAAATTCAGGATCGGCAATATCACCTGTTAACGATTGTACACGACTGTCCTTTACCGGACATTCAGCCAAATCAACCGATACGATCTGATCGAAAGCCGGCATAGACGGTTTGCCTTGCTGGCTCAAAAGAGTACCGATCAAACGGCTGCCCAAAAAACCGGCGCCACCGGTAACAACGATCTTATTCATTATTTTGTCCTTCTATAAGGTTCTCTTCATATTCAATGAGGTGTAGCTCAATGCCACGTTCTTTAATGGTATCCTGAGCATTTTGAGGAAGTGCGCTATCAGTGATAACCATATTTAAAACATCGAGAGGAATAGCGTTAAACGTTCCAACCCTGCCATATTTGCTGCTATCCGTTACAAGAACACGCCGTGCAGAACTTTCAACAACTGCCTGCTTGACCGGAATTTTGTTTTCTTGAGGGGTGGAAATACCACGTGAGGCAAATGATGATGTCGAAATGAAAGCCAAATCAAAATTGAAGTGGCGGACAGCAACAGCAGCTGTTGCTCCAACACAGGATTGGTTTTCACGTTCCACTTCACCGCCAGTATGAAATAACCGGCATTGGCTTTCCTGACTTAAATAACTGGCAATCACAAAATCATTTGTAACAACAGTCAAATTAGGAATTGTCGTCAAATGTTTTGCAAGTTCCAAAATCGTGGTTCCGGCATCAAGATATATGACATTACCCGGTTTGACCAAATTTGCAGCAAAACGTCCAATAGCAGCTTTCTGGTTATGTGCCATAACCCGTTTTGCCAAATGTGACGGTTCACTTGATAACCGTTCTGGTAGTTGCACACCACCAGCCACTGAAAGAGCACGTCCTTGGTCTTCCAATGCGCGGATATCTCGGCGAACCGTCATTTGAGAAACATGCAATATGTCGGCTATTTCAGCAATCGACAATACACGTCTTTCTGACAAACGTTGAATGATTATGGCTTGACGTTCGGCTGGTATCACTGTCTATTTTTCCTGTAAGGCTGAAACCAAGCTAAACCGTCTTCTGTTTTACCGCGTGGATTATATTCACAACCGATAAATCCCTTGTAACCTATCCGATCAAGAACATCGAAAAGATAAGGGAAATTCAGCTCGCCTTCATCAGGCTCATGACGATCTGGCACCGAAGCAACCTGAACGTGAGCAAATTTACCAGCCATTTTTTCAGCCAATTTTGTCAAATCACCATCCATTATCTGGGCATGATAAAGATCAAATTGTACTGATACATTTGGTCGACCTACTTCTTCCATAAAACGCACAGCATCAAGTTGATGATTGATGAAATAACCCGGCATATTGCGTGTATTAATTGGTTCAGTCAAAACCGTGATGCCATGTGGTGCGACCTTATCGGCAGCATAACGGAAATTTTCGATATAGGTTTTTTTGCAGCTATCGTAATCCAACCCACTTACCACGCCAGACATAGCGTGTAGGTTTTTACAACCAAGTGCCAAAGCATATTCCAATGCCTTATCAACATTGTCACGAAATTCCTGTTCGCGACCAGGAATAGCTGCCATACCGCGTTCACCCGCGTCCCAATTGCCAGCTGGCATATTGAATAAAGCTTGGGTAAGCCCATTCTTTTTCAGCTCTTCTGCCAACAGTTCTGGCGCAAAATCATAAGGGAAGAGAAACTCAACCGCTTCAAATCCTGCTTTGGCCGCCCGGCTAAAACGCTCTATAAAAGGAACGTCGGTAAACATCATGGAAAGATTGGCAGCAAAACGTGGCATAATATCAATTTCCTTTACTGGTCTTCATTTGTTGAGCGGCAAAAAAGAAGTCTTCTTTGCCGAAATTTCCGGATTTCAATGCAAGTGAAAGTGGTTTGCTAACCCCACGGACCCACGGTACACCTGGAGCGATTTGCGGACCAATCTTGAATGCATCAATAGCAAGGGCTTGCGTAACGGCGCCGGATGTTTCACCACCAGCAACGATAAACCGTGTATAGCCCTTCTCTTCCAATATTTTTGCAAGCTTTGCGAACAGCATTTCTATTGCGGCACTTGCCCCTTCTGCCCCATAACGATCCTGCGTAATTTTCAATTCGTCTGGCATAACGGTTGCATAAACAATAGGCGCATATTTCTGATCGCTATTGGCAACAATCCAATCAGCAATTTCAATAAAATAATTTTTATCATGAATGACGCGTGACACATCAACAGCAAATGACGGGGCTTCTTGCCGATATTTTTCCACCTGCGCATTGGTCATCTGCGAGCAAGAGCCTGACAAGACAACAGTCTTACCTTCACGAGGTGCGCCTGCCGCTTCAGCTTTTTCTACATCGCCATGTAAATCCGTCCAAGCGCGTGCCATACCATCAGCAAGACCAGAACCACCCGTTACCAATTTCATATCGGCAACCGCTTTACCCAATATTTCAATATGCTTTTCGTTTAACGTATCAAGAACAGCATAACGAATGCCTTTTTGGCGTAATTGTTTCAAAGCGTCTTTAACCGCATCAACACCAAGATCGATAATATTGCTAGAAATATTACCGGCCTTTCCTTTTGATTGCGCTTCCATAACACGCATAATGTTTGAATCGGTCATAGGCGTGACTGGATGATGGCGCATACCCGACTCGCTCAATGGCACACCATTAACGAACAGATAACCGCAATAGATCGTCCGCCCATTTACCGGCAATACAGGACAGATAACGGTTAAATCCTCACCCAATGCGTCAAGCAATGCATCGGTTACTGGTCCGATATTGCCCTTAGGGGTACTGTCAAATGTCGAACAATATTTCAAGAAAAACTGCTCACACTGGTGTTGTTTTAGCCAATCCAAGGCATGGAGACTGTCGGCAACCGCTTTTTCCGGCGCACAAGAGCGACTTTTTAAACTGATGACAACAGCATCTGCATCAATATCAAGATCACCAGACGGAACACCATTCAATTGTACTGTCTTTAAACCATTTCCAACTAGAAAACCGGCAATATCTGTTGCACCGGTAAAATCATCGGCAATAACACCGAGCTTCATTTCAGGCATCCTTCTCTGGTAATTTTACACCGGAAAACGTTTTGATAACTGCTGAGTCATCAAGCTTACCAAAGCCCGCATTGGACGCGTTGGCAAACATTGTATAGGCTGTGCTTGCTAATGGTAACGGGAAATTCAACGCCAGTCCGGTTTCACTTACAAGGCGTAGATCCTTTACAAAAATATCAACAGCCGATTTTGCTGTGTAATCACCATCAACAACATGTTTCATGCGGTTTTCAAACATCCAGCTATTGCCGGCTGCATGGGTAACCACATCATACATAACATCAAGCGGAATATTTGCTCGGGCAGCCAATGCCATAGCTTCAGCACCAGCAGCAATATGCACCCCTGCAAGAAGTTGATGAATGATTTTGACAGTAGCGCCAAGACCAATCTCTTCACCGATATTGTAAACTTTGCCTGCTACAGCATCGAGAACTGGCTTCAACCGGTCAAAAGCTTCCTTTTTGCCGGCAGCCATAACTGTAATGTCGCCAGTATTGGCTTTTGCTGCACCACCCGACACAGGTGCGTCCAAAACAAGCAGCCCCTTTTGTTCCAGCCCACTTGCAATTTCCTTGGCATCTGCGGCCGATATTGTTGATGATACCATAACAACAGCACCAGGCTTCATGCGATTAGCAAAACCATTTTCACCAAACAAAACGGCTTTACACTGCTTGGCATTAACAACCAAAAGAACCAGAGCATCTAGATTTTCGGCATCTTTGCAAACAGCACCGGCATCTACAGCGCCAGCTTCAACCAAGGCTTTACATTTTTCTAAATCAAGATCGACACCCGCAGTTTGCAAGCCTGCCGCAATACAAGAGCGTGCGACCCCCATGCCCATTGACCCCAATCCAACGACACAGACATTATATTTTCCCGGCATGAATGCCTCCCTCAAAAATTTGTTACAAACTATCCATCTAAAAACAACATTTCAACACATTTTCACAAAAAATAACATTTTTTCGTCGTTTTTTGTTAATTTATGATAAAAATAACTAACAAGGGAAGATACCACCAACATATTGGCAACATTGGACAGTTACCAAACGGGCAGTATGATTACTTGTAAAACAAAGGATATTTTTTTGAGAATTTTAAACCCGCAAGTTTAATGTAAATCAAAATGTTCGATTCTACAATGTAAAATTAAATTTTATAATTTATATTATATTTAAATCTAGAATAATTAGATTTTTATAATAAAAAATAACAAACATATTTCATCATAAAATTGAAAAATAAAAATTATTATAAAAAGGCCGGTTTTAAACCGGCCCTTTCAATTATCTCTATTGTCTATTTTGCCATATCGAGAACAACACGACCTTCAATTTTTCCGGCAATCATCTCGTCAAAAATATGATTGATATTTGATAATTTGTCTGTTGAATAATGTGACTTTACTTTGCCTGCCGAAGCAAAATCGAGCGCTTCTTGCAAATCCAAACGTGTACCGACAATAGAACCTCTCAGTGTAATACCATCTAGCACCATATTGAAAATTGGCACAGAGAAGCTACCAGCCGGCAAACCATTCATCGACAAGGTACCACCACGGCGCACCATACCAAAAGCCTGTTCAAAGGCTTTCGGGGAAGCCGCTGTAACCAACATACCATGGACACCACCATCTGTTAGTTTACGGACTTCTGTTGTTGCATCTTTATGTTTGGTAACATTAACGCCAATATCTGCGCCCAATTGCTTTGCCAGTTCAATTTTATCATCGGCAACATCGATAGCCACAACATTAAAGCCCATTGCTTTTGCATATTGGACAGCCAAGTGCCCCAAGCCACCAATACCAGAAACACCAACCCAATTACCGGCTTTTGCTTCAGTCATTTTGAGACCCTTATAAACTGTAACACCAGCGCATAAGATTGGGGCAATTTCATCAAAACCAATATTTTTTGGCAAATGGCCAACATAATTTGGATCAGCCACAACAAAATCTGCAAAGCCACCATTGACCGAATATCCCGTATTCAATTGGTGTTCACATAACGTTTCCCAACCACTCAGACAGTGAGAACAACAACCACAGGCGGTATATAGCCAAGGCACCCCAACACGGTCACCCTCTTTAACATGTTTGACACCGCGACCAACAGCAGAAACATATCCAACGCCTTCATGCCCCGGTATAAATGGAGGGTTTGGCTTAACCGGCCAGTCACCATGGGCTGCGTGCAAATCGGTATGGCAAACACCACATGCCTGCACACTAACCTGTATCATACCTTCACCAGGTTCCGGAATCGGTACCTCATCAATTGTCAATGGCTTTCCAAATTCACGTACGACCGCAGCTTGCATCGTCTTTGCCATGCTAGTCTCCTTCATCGGCTGTGGGGGCGTTGCCAACTGTTGGTAACAATGCTGGCACGACCCCAACATTTTAAACTGTTTATTTCAAAATATTTATTTATATATAAAATAAATAATACGAATAATAAGTATTTCAATTAAATTATGAATATTTTTATTTTATAACCATTATAAATATAACATAAATATATTCATTTTTAATAAAATAAATTTATTATTTTTAATTTTTAAATAAAAATCAATACGTTTCTTTTTCATTGAATTGTAAGAATATTTTGTTTCCTGCCTTACCTTTATTCAGCATGAAAACCGCTTTTTTCCCATCAGTAAAAACAACTTGAGTCCCTATAACGGCTGATTTTTTTAGAAAATCATCATTATTGCTTTTGTTATCGCGATCATCACGTAAAGAAACAACGTAATTATTATCAAATAGATCCGCGATAATTGTCGTTGCCTGTTTGTTGAGAATATTGGGCTTATCTCCATAATACATACCCTTTATTTCAACCACCAATCCACCATCAAAATCTTTCGATTCATTAAAAGAAAGGTCGATCAGATGTGTAGCGGCAAGATTATCGCGATAGTTTTTCCGGATGGTCATTTTCACGCCGAGTCTTCCATCATCCGTTGTAAAATTTCCAATAAGAGCTGTTTCATCAAGTGGGTTTTTCAGGCTATGCGGTGGCGCTAATGTCCATTCAACATTGCCAGATAATTTTTGCTGTTTTCCCTTATTGTCTGTCAGTAATAGCAAACCGCTTTCCTGCGTTTTTTCATTGGTTTCTAAAGGTGTCGGGGGAACCAGCACATCAGCCATATTGGATTGCTCATCCCCGCTATCAACGTCTTTATCATGCTTGAAGGTTTCAGGTAACTTCTGTGCTGACATAGCCGTTTGTTGCACCTTGATGATAGGGGTTGTTGATGATTGCGCGTTAGAAACAGCGCCATTATCGGCAATTGGCATATCCACTTTTTCAACCAGATCATTGCCGTGGGGTTTTATCGGTTTTTCCTGTTGTGCCACTCCTTTTTTTGGCTTATCAGCGCCGTTCAACTGGGTGTTTGCGTATTTTTTCTTTAACAATTGTGCCAATTTTTCTGCCGATGCACCATCTTCATTGGTAGCTTGCTGTGAAGCCGAATGATCCCTATCAGGCAAACGATCATCACCAGACAATGGCGTTACCGAGCCATGCCCGTTAAAATAAAGAAAAAAGATAACCCCAAGAACAATGGCAACGCCTAATCCAATCGCCGCCACGCGTGCACTGCCCAAGGTACTATTGAGTATATTTAAAAATTGTAGTTTTGCGTTATTGTCTTCTGGCTGCACTGCATTTTTAGCCTCGAACAATGGATCCTTGGGAAACAAATCCTGTTCGAATGGCTGAGACTTTGTGCTTTCCAAATTATGCAAAAAAGCATCATATTTGTCAGCTGATACGTCTTCTTTGCTTAATGCGGCTTCTTTATTTAATATGTCTTCTTCATCAGCCGAAGCGTCTTCCCTATCCGACGCATTTTCATGCTCCTGTTCAAGTGATGATATATCAGCGTCTTTTTTTTCAGCTATAGTGTCAGTCTCTTCTGTTATGACATCTTCACGCAGTAGAACTTCGGATTGCTCAAGCGCATCATTATTAGCTGTTTTGTTATTGTCTGCCGTTGTTAATTTATCTGTAGCATCCTGCTCAGGCTTATAATTTTCAACCACGACAAAGGTTTTATCAGCAAAGGTTTTTTGATTATTTTGAAGCTGTTGTTGTTCACCTTCGAACGCTGCATCACTTTGTGGTTCATTGTCATCAATCGGCTTTGATAAAACTTTTTCATCATCATTTTTTTGCGCTGGTTCTGTCTGAAATTTTATTTTTTTGTCTTCATGCATAACCGTTATATTGGCCGCTCTGCCATCAAATTCTTGTTCTTTGACTGTTTCTTTTGAGCTGTTTTTTACCGCCTCTGATAAGCCAGTTTCATTGTGATTAGGTTCTAAAGTCTGGTCTTGATTGCTGAGCGGATTATTTGCCTCTTGTACCTGCTCGCTGGTCAAATCGGTACCAAATGCCGTTTGTTTTGTTAAAAAATTGCTTTCAGCATAAACAACCGTTTCTCTCGTATAATTTTGGCCAATTGTTTCATTGGCGATAGCAGCATTTTTTATGGGGTCACGATCGGAAAAATTGGCAATGGGCGTTTCGGATAATTGATTATTTGACACCCCACTAGACGAGTCAACAAAAAGCGCATTTTCGTCAATTCTATTGGCACCTGTATCAATAAAAAATGGATATTCTTGTTCTTCCGTAATCTTATTTTTAGGCGACCATGTATGGCGAAGCTGTTCAAAGTTCTCAATGGGTGCTTGCACATTGCTAAGGGTGTGGGAATTTATTGGCGTATTTATACCTATTCCTAAACCATTCTTTTTATCCCCATCACGTTTCACCGATAAAACTAACGAAGATGCATCTTGTGACAAAGCTGGTATTGCCGCATCTTGCGTTTTGGTCAGATAATCATCATAATTATTGGTTTCTGGTTCTGCCTCGCGCCCTGAAGAAGCTTTTTGCCCCTCTAACGAGGTTTCATTCAACGGTGATTTATTGTCAGGAACACTACCTTCAGGTGGCTCATAAAAATTAATCGCATCGGCACCGTCAGGCTTTGGTTGTGGCTGGAAACGATCAATGTTTTTGAGATGGTTATTCTCACCTTCGAGAGCATTATTATCAAATATCGTTTTATTAAGCTCTTTAAGTTCTTCTTCTATCTCTTTCATCAATGGTTCGATATGTCGTTCTTGCAAACCTCCATGATCCAGATCATCTTTGATAACAGGCGGACGGGTTAAATTCTGCAAATCCCCATTGTCTCGTGAAAATACATCACGATTATCTGGACGGTTTGGCACCTTATCGACGTTTTCAACCGGATAGGCATTTTCTGGTAAAATCTGAACAGTGTTTTGGCCTTCTGATATCTCTTTCAAAAAGGTTGTTTCTGTATTTTTTGAAGAATTACTCTTTTCGTGCATTGGCGTATTAAAGCCAAGCCGGTTTTGACTGCGGATTTGAGGCAAACCAAGAAAATTGTTTGCTTCAATCGTCACATCTTGTCGCGTACCGAAATAATCAGGCAAAAAGGCATGATAGGCAAAATGACAGCTAATATTGTCATCTTCCATTTCAAAAAATTCTGGTTCCAGAACATAAAATGCTTCCACCTCGCAAATGGCAGCTTCAAGCTGCAACATATAAGAGCGTGCCACCAGCTCCAACGCGTCCATTTCCTTTAACTTGTTTTGGATAACAAGACGCGCTTTTTCATAAATGTGCTGGCGCACCTCCAAGGTGGGCTTCAACTTCTGCTTTTCAATGGACTTCTTGAGAAGATCCGCAATATTGAACATCTTACCCCTCAATGCCCGATAGACAATTCCGTTGGCACGCATCATTTTTGTGTGCTTTGGTTGTTGTTTAATGTCATCCCTTAAACGCGCGTCCCAATATTACCGCTCACGCAGTGCTTCCTTGGCTCGGTTAAGTGGTTTTATTAGATAGTCCAGCACTGTCTTTTCACCAGTGCTAATTTCTGCTGTGGCAACCATTCCCGGAATAATTTGGTGTTTTTTACCGTCTTTTGTTTCCAGATAACTATGGTCGGTCAAAATATAAGCGCGATAATAATAGACACGTTTGTCGACATCATCTTCGATTGAATCGGGTGAAACAAATTGCACCGATCCGGGTAGAGACCCGTATATTGCGGAATCGTAAGCAGTAATTTTTACGTTTGCTTTCTGATCCTTATGAATGAATGCTATATCACGTGGACTAAGCTTTGCCTCGATCAATAATTGATCCCCCAGAGGAACGATTTCCATCAACGTGCCACCTGGTGCAACCACACCACCAATTGTTGTGATGCGGATATCTTTGACTATCCCTTTTGTGGGCGCGCGTATAACGGTACGGGTGAGCTGATCGTTCAAACCATCGCGTGCTTTCAACAATGGTTCAAGGTCGGCCATGGTTTTTGTATAATCGCCGCGAAGCGCGACATAATACTCGTTTTTTGTCGCTGCCAGCCGCGATGATAACTCGGCTGCATTTTGTTGTAATTTAAGAACCTCAACTTCACTAGCTGCACCTGTTTTTAATAATGGCTTGGCAATCTCAACCTCATTTTGTGCCAAGCGTAACTGTTCTGTGAGGTTCAATACATTTTCTTTGAAAGCCTGCCGATTGGTGTAAAAAAGCTCGGTTTCCCTGTCGACCACATCTTTCTGGTTACGGATTTCTGATGGATAAGTGATTTTATCCTTATTATTAATCTCGGCATTAAGACGAGCAGCCCTTGCTTGCAAAGCAACAATTTTTGCCAATGTTTCATCAACATTGGATTTCGCTTTTGCCGGATCAAGCGATGCCAGAACCTGCCCCTCTTGAACCTCATCACCTTCGCGCACATTCAATTCTGCCAGAATACCACCTTCCAGATTCTGGATAATCTGACCTTTGGACGCTGGCATAACTTTGCCCTCGCCAATTGCAACTTCATTCAGCACAGCAAAATAGGACCAGACGATAAAGATGCCCATCATGGCGATAATAATCCATAAAATGGTTCTTGATTGTTGGGCTACACCGCGTACCTTAACAAGAGCATCGATATTCATTTCAACGCTCCTTGATGCTGCATGGATACGGGCGCGCTACCCACTACTTTTTCAGTTGTTTTGCCAGACAAGGCTCCCAATATTTCATCTTTAGAACCGTCACGCACAATGCGCCCATTATCGACAACAATAATTCGGTCAGCCAGTTGCAAGACAGGATAGCGATGTGTTGCAACAATCAATGTGCGATTACCAAGCCAAGAATGCATACGATTGAGCACTGCAACCTCTGTTGCTTCATCAAGAGATGCCGTTGGTTCATCAAGAAGAATAATATGGGGTGAGCGCAGAAATAGCCGCGCCAACATAAGGCTTTGTTTTTGTCCACCAGATAATCCAACCCCACTTTCACGCAGTTTTAAATCAAGCCCATGCGGTTGATTGAGTACCAATTGATCTGCACAGGATAAATGCATGGCTTTGAGAATTTGCTCATCATTGACCATTGGATTTGCGGCAAGAAGATTATCGCGTAATGTTCCGTAAAACAGGCTGGATTCCTGAAACATTGCACCGACATCGCGGCGGATATCGGCAATATCAATCATTCCGATAGGTGTTCCATCCAACAATATTCTGCCCTGCACCGGTTCAGAAAGCCCAGCAAGCATACGCAATAAAGTGGATTTTCCAGCACCTACACGACCAAGAATGGCAATTTTTTCTCCGGCTTTGATATGCAGGCGTGGGACTATGAGTGCTGGTTTTTCTTGTGGCCCATAGAGATAAACCACATCTTGCATCTGATATTGGCCAAGTAAGATTGGCTTATGATAATAATCTTTATCAGTATCATGATCGACCGGTAAAGTGAGAAGACCATCAAGACCGCGCTTGCCAACACGGGCATTTTGTAACTTGCTCAATATCGCCGGAATTTGTGCCAAAGGTGCGATCGTGCGGCTTGTCAGAATAGAGCAAGCAAGCACAGCACCAAAGGATAGTTTTGCGTCCAGTATGCCATAAACACCAACAATGACGACACCAACATAGGCTACCTGTTGAATGGTTTGAGAAAAATTCATCAACATGGCGGCGATTTTTCTTTGGCGCAAACTGATTTTGCCGCTTACATTATTGACCTCATTCCACATACGGCGAAAACGGGGTTCAGCCTGCAATAATTTGATATCCTCAGCGCGATAAATGGCCTCCATCAAAATTGCGTTGCGCATGGCAGACTCTTCCAGTCCTTCATTAGACAGTTTTGCCAGCGGTAGCTGCGCAATGATGCCAGGAATGACAATAAAGGGAATGGCTGCAATTGGCACAAACACGACATAGCCGCCAATCATCCAAATAATGAATAGGAATGAAACAACAAAAGGCAGATCAATCAAAACACCTAATGTGCTGGAGGTTAATAGCTCACGCATTTGGTCAAGATCACGCAATTGCGAAATTAACGTTCCCGGTGAGCGTGGGCGCGCGTCATTACGGATATTAAGCACGCGTGAAAAAAACATTGAAGAAAGCTTTAGGTCAGCCTGTTTACCAAAATGGTCTGTTACAGCCACACGTGTTGTTTTGAGAATGAACTCCAACAGCAGTGCAATGGCAACACCTGAAGCCAATACCCACAATGTATTGGTTGATCGTCCAGGTACGACCCTATCCCAAACCTGCATAGCAAAAAGCGATGTTCCAATGGCCAATAAATTACCGACAAGAGAGCCTAGCCCCAATTGAAAAAATATTGGCCAATTGCTGACAAAAATGCCTTTGAACCATGAGCGCGGTTTTTTTTGCAAATATTCATCAAGGCGATCGTCATGGACAAGCAGATCACGCTCTAACAGCAGTAATCTTAATTTGTTCTGTTTGGCTATTTGTTTAAAAGAAATTCGTTTTTCAAATGTCTTGTCATTGACAATAAAATTGACAATGCCATTATCCCCATCCTTGGCAACCAGAAGACCTAAAACACCATCTACCTGAATAATTGCAGGCAACATGACAGGGGCAATGTCATTGGTCGACATTTCAATAAAAGTGGCGTCCATACCTGCAGCAAGCGCGATATCAATAATAGCTTGTTCGGTGACATCCCGATCGCTCCATTTGGCCGCATTGCGCACAAGCTCATCAGAAATGGGAATACTAAGCTGACGCGCGGCAAGAAGAATAACGTCCACCCATTTGGCAATGGCTGGTGCTTGTGGTTCTGCTTGTTGCTGCGGCGCGTCAGGTGGGGTTATATTATCAATATGATCAATCTTGTCTGCAGGCGGTTGCACAGATCTCTCTGATGCGCTGGATAATTGCCCAGCCACTTGTTCGTTGCGGACGTCTTGCCGAGAGTGTCCGTTATAGGCGTCACCGGCAGCATATTTTCCGTCATGAACAGCGTGGATATCATCTGCAGCACGTTGTCCGTCATAAATGGCATGGATATCATCGGCGGCATAGGCATCTTGTCTGTCGCGGACGTCACGAGCAGCACGAACGTCTTGTCTGTTGCGAGCGTCACGAGTGGCACGAACGTCTTGTTCGTCACGCGCAGCATGAGCGGCATGGTTGTTTTGAGGCATTGTGGCCCTGTTTGAGCTGGTATGAAAATTTGTCATAATGATAAAAACTCTTAAACACGCTCACGCAAACGAGAAACCAATTGCCCCACGGCATAATAGGCTTTGATTTTTGCGTATAAGCGATCAGAAATGGCTGTAATATGGTCGCTTTCTGCCATAAACGTATCGCGTTCGGCATTGATAACATCTGTCAAAGGGCGCTTATTAAGCGTGTATTGTTGCCAATAGAGATCCCTTGAAGAAAGGGATAGATCCATCATCTGTTTGGCATTATCCATACGCGCTGCCGCACCTCTTTCTTCTGTTTCGGCTGAACCTTGAGTGGTGCGCGAAACCAATTGTTCATTATCGCGCGCCTGTCGGGCTGCCCTTAATTCTGCTTCCGCAGCTTCAATCTGATATTTTTCGCGCTTACCGGTGGATATTTGTCCGCTTAACTGCAAACCAACAAAGGTGCTATCATTGGTAGCATTTCTTTGTCCTGTTGCCCCTGATTGGCTTACGCCCAGACTAATAGACGGGAAGCGGTCAGCTTTTGCAGTGCGCACTCTTTGTTGTGATGCTCTAACTTCCGCTTCTGCAGCAAGTACGGCAGGTGTATGGTCCACATCGCCCTTGCCGTTGCTCATACTATCCATAAAACGGGTTGTTTCGGCAAGTGTTGCCACTCTTGTGGGGCGAAAACCAGTAATTTGCGCAAATTTTCCAGCCGCAACATCACACCGTGTTGTTGCTTGCAAAAGATCCGACTTGGCACGTTGCATACCCACTTCCGCCTGATTAAGATCCGAGGCATCAGACAAACCAGCTTTGACACGTTGTGCAATTTTGTCGCGTGTATCGCGAAGAAGATTGTTTTCATGCGTTGCCGCAGCGATCAAATCTTGCGCGGCAGAAAGTTCTATAAAAATATTGGCCATATTTTGTGCAACATCTTCCATCGTACTGGAAAGTTGATGCATTTGTTTTTCATTGGTGGCTTTGGCGGCGGCTATACGGCTTGAGGTGCGCCCGAAATCATATAGCAATTGCGATGCGCCAACCGTTCCACGCACATTGCCATTGTCATCATTATTTCTGTTTGAGCCTGAATAATAACGGTTGTAACCGGGATTGACGCTATATTGCAGCGTTGGATACCAAGCCGCGCGCTCGATAGCAATTTGCGCTTTGCCTTGTGCAACAACCGCATTGGCGCGGCCAATATCGGGGTGGCGCGCCAGTGCAATTCCGATAGAATCCTTTAGGTTGATACCATTCACACCAATTGTTTTAATCGGCATAGTTTTGTCATTGGCAGGCAGTGCCTTTTGCCCACCAGTAACAACCGGCGGTTCAGCAGTCATTGCTGGCGGCGGCACAATTTTATCTGCCGATTTTTTATTGATGGCATCTGTATGCTCTGGTGAAACCGACACAGTTGCAGCGGTTGATGGGGCATCATTTTTTGCTGCATTTTGCATTGGCGCTGGGTGGTGTCGCACAATACGCGGCTCAGATGCTGTACCAGTACACGCTTCCAGTGACAGTACCCCGAGATAAATGCCATATCGTTTTATAAACGCACCACTTCGTTTTATAAAATCGCCGTTCCGTTTTATAAAATCCCCATTGCGTTTTATAAATTTCCCACTGGATCTTATAAAATTCCCACTGCATCTTATAAGTTTGAATGTGTGATGATAAACATTAACGTTCTTTGGCACGCAAAGTCTCCCCTGTTTCACCAAAACCGTATTGCGATAAATTCGCTATTCTGGCTGCGTCTTGCCATGGCAATGATTGCGCTTGTGCCTGAAAATAGGAATGATAGTTTTGCCCAGACATGGAAGCATGACCGCTTTTCTGCCGCATAATTTCCCGCCCATATTGCTCCATGCGTTGCCGTATTGTGGGGTTAAGAGAATTAAGATCGGCCATTGCCGCCTGTGGCGTTATGATGCCCAAAGGTGCTGCCACAAACAGCCAGTCAATGATATGAAACAGAGATTGCCAACTGGATGAACCATAGGCTTCAATATCAATAGGGCGCGGCAAACGCTGCTGAAAACATGACTTCATGTCTGCATAATAAATAGACCGCTTTGCCGCATTTGCCGCACGCCAAAATGCGCTGTCATTGCGCCCACCATCATAATGCATACGGACAAAATCGGCCGCTTTCATCCAACTTTCAAAATTGCCACGGTTAAACGCTGCTATTGTTTGGTGACAGATAATGCCATGACAATCGATCAAAGCATTTTCCAAATGGCTAAGCGCAAGCATCAATTGCCCGATTGATGTTGCTTCCAATGGCTCGATATATCCAGAAGATTTCCCCAGTGCGACGACATTGTTGACCCAAGCATCTTCAAAATTACCGGGTGTGAAAGACAAGGAAGATGTCTTGTCAATTGGCGTTCCCAGCCTTTGTCCAATCTCTCGTTTTATCGCCGCCTCATCGGCATATTTGCTGGAATAGACGCAAACATTGGATATATTATCCCGTAAGGTAACCTGCCACAAATAACCGGCTTTCATAGCAAGAGACCGTGTTACAAGAGCTGATATCCGGCTTATATTGGGGGTGTTAAACGCAACTACCTTATCCTGCAAAAGACACGCGGAATAGGATAACCATTTCGCTTTGAACTTTTCGCCGATAACAAAGCGCTTTATGCCACTTGCATCAATCAGGAAATCAATTGCAAGGTCATCACTGCCCTGCAGCTTGAGCGCCGTTGCAAACCCTTTTTCATTGATGACAACGTCATCCACCTGTTGATCCCGAACAGTAATCTGGCGTTTTTGTGCAAGAGTTTTCAGATATTCTACGACTTTGCCGCGGTTAAAATGTAGTGTTGGCAAGACGCCACTTCGGCGCAGATTAAACACGGCCTTGGCTTCAATCGGTGAGGCACCACTGCGGATAAGCGAGAAACCTGGCATGAAACTATCAAGCGGTGCTTGGGTTGCTATGCGCATCGCCAAATAGGGCCAGATACCATGGAAATGGTAATCGAGTTCCTCTACATGATCGTCACGTGCGGGATAAAGGTGATAATAAATATCGTCCGCACCACCATTGCGCCAACCACAAAACTCGGTGCCCATTTTGAAACTGGCACCGGTAACTTGCATAAAATCATCAAAATCAATGGATGCACGTTGCAACCCATTGATAAAATTAACGAGTCCCCCTTCACCATCGGCAATGGTATTTTGGGACGGAACATCGAAAACGATAATCTCCACTTGCGGGTTAAATACCCGTCGTAGCATGAGCGCTGCAAACCAACCTGCAATCCCCCCACCTATGACAGCAATTCTTTTTGCACGCCTAAGATCAAGCAATTCGCTTCTCCATTTTTCCAGCTAAAAACCGATATTCATGGATTGAAAAAGAGGTGGCGGATTTTGAAAATACGCCACCTTAATGACATCATCCGACAATGATTTGATGATTTGCGAGTAACGTTTCCAAAGTGGTGTCAACGTTATTGAGCGTTAATAGATCGGTAAACTGCATTGAGCCGTTTTTGCCGTCCCTATCGATACTGATAATGGTATTGCCATTTTCGACACGGGTAGACAAAAAGTCCTTTATATTGTCGCCCCAATCTATATTGGCCTTATTATTGCTATCAAAATGGGCAGCACCATCAGCATCGGCACGGTAGCCTATTAGCAGGTCTTTCACGTCAATGCGGTCGCTATCCGTGTCTATGTCACTTCTATTACCTGCAATTCCATAAGCACCGACATGGAAGCCATAAACCGTGTCGCTACCATTGCCACCGGTAGCATCAGACTCCTGCCCCTGAAGAAGATGGAACAATAGAAGATCCTGCCCACCTTTTTCCAGATGATAGGTATCGTTACCACCACGCCCATCAAAAATATTGTCGCTATCGTTACCCGTTAACGTATCATCGTAGCGGCTACCGTAAATACCTTCAATATCGTTGAACTTGGCGTTGTTGAAGCCAGTAGACTGATAGCCGGTCTGGCTTAAATCAACGGTAATACCTTTATCGGATTTGCCAAAATCAACGATATCGGCGCCACCCTTGGATTGCCAGTATTTCTCACTATCATCACTATGCCAACCACCGCCACCAGAATAGCTTTGGCTGCCAGCTTCCGCGGTAAACAGGTCATTATAACCGGTACCAACAAGACCTGGTCTATAACCTGCTGTTCCAGCATTTCCATTACCAGCACCTGTGGTTACAACGTCATTATCCCTATTACCATTCAAAATATAGGCATGGTCGGCTTCAACAGCTTTCAAGCCACTCCAAGATGAATTGTAGTTTTCAATCGTATTGACATGATCCCCCGAGCCGGTTTGATGCAAACCACCAATGTCATTGGACTGCCCATTGGTGTTGCGCAATAGGACAACCGAATAGGTCTCGTCTTTCTTCAAACCGTAAAAGTGTACCAAACCAGTATTATCTGATGTGCCGATGCCACCTTGAGGATTGATGATTTGCGAGGCAACAAGATCACCATGAGAATTATAAAGTTGAACAGTGTTGTTGTAAAAGACGTTTGCACCATCCTTATCGGTAATGCGCAAATGGAGAGATTCACCGTAATTGACCTTGTTTTTATTCACTAAGATCAAGGATTTTTGCGTAGCATCACGCTGCACGGTAAGGTCAAGTGCGCCATCCCAGTCGTAATCGACGATGCTGGCACCATAAATGCCCGAAACACTGTTAGGATTCACATCACCATCGGCACTGGCAAGCCGCCCACCTTTATCGCCAAAGATGCTATAGGTTTTGTTAGCTGATGTTGCAGAATCCCAGATGACATTGTTGGATAAATCCACTCTACCCGAATTGTGCCACCATGTGATATCTTTGGCATTACCATTCATGCCGGGCAATTCGATAATGTCCATTTTGCCATCATGATCCCAGTCGATAGCAACAGACCAACGCCCGTCAACATAGTCACCGAATTTCTGTGCCGAGCGTAAATTGCCCGAACCATCACCGGTATTGTAGAAAATTTGGCTTTCGAGTGGGTTTGTGCCGCGGTTTTTGGACAAGAACAAATCCATATATCCATCGCCGTTATAATCGGCCCATGTCATGGAAATGGTATCGCCCCACGTATCCTTGTCAAATCCGTCATCGGAATTATTACCGTAACTTGGAAATGCCAGAGGGAAAGACTGGCCATTTGACCAGTTGGAACCATCGGCCTTGGTTGTACCGTCATTTTTCATCGTTAGCAATTGATACCAAAGAGGATCCCAGTTACTATTGGGATCAATGGCACGCGCACCATTTCCTGCAAAGTCGATCGTTCCGTTATTATCAAGATCAACTGCGGAAACGTGGTGATCTGTCATAAAACCAGCCATTAATGGCGTTTGATTTGGACCAAAGCCCTTACCAAGACCGATGAATTGATCGGCGGTCAAAGTTCCTAGACCACTGGTACCACGGTTTAAGAAAACAGACCCAGAGTCTGTACCAGAGTCACCTTGAATGACATCCAAATATCCATCACCATTGATATCAAGAGTAGCAATACCGCCCAAGTGGTTTTCAATATACTGCCCATTGACCATGTTTTGATAAGGCAGTTCTATATAGTTCCATTGGTTATCGCCGGTTCCAACATAGGCTGCTGTCGTGCCGTTGGAATAGCGTGATTTCGTGGTCCAAATATCAATATAACCGTCATGGTTATAATCGGCCATGGTGTACGAGCCGAAGTAATTCGGCTCAAACCAATAATCACCCACATTACCATTATTGATACCAGCCTGATAATTAAGATATATATTGGATGTTGTTCCATCATTGCGGAATATCCAGACATTGGAGTTTGAAACAACCTGCCACTCACCATTATTATCTAATGCAACCGATTGGGTGATTGATGTGTCTCTTGGTCCTTGGTTGGAAGCCCCATAATTTGGCACATTCGGTGAACCTGTCGTGTCAACCCGAACCTCCATTGAACTATGAACATCTCCAACATATCCAGAGGCTGAAACAATAGCCATTTTATAGATATAACTGTGATGATCTGTCAGGCTATTTGCCGGAAGTGCGAATTTGAATGTTCCATCAGCGGCAATATCGGACTTGTTGACATAACCTAATAGAACATGATCGCGGTAGATGCCAATTTTTGCGCCATCTTCAAGATTTGCAAGTTGTCCACTAAGCTTGCCGTGTAAAATGGCTGTACGGTCGTTAACATAATCACCACTGTGGAATATCTTGTTGTCGCCCTTACTATTGGTGAAATAGTCAAAAATGGCATATTGCGATGAGCCGTCGCTATCGATAATCACCTTGGTGGTTGTTTCCCCACCAGCCTGACCCGTACTAGAAATGACGCGGGTTTTAATATTATAGGTACCGTCATCAAGTGCCGGTCCATTACGCCAATCAAGCTCCCACTTTCCATTCTGGCTGTTATAGGTCATATTTTGCCATGCACCATTGACAAAAACCTGCACTCTATCCGTACTCGTTATTGTTCCTGATACATTTGCCGTAAACAATAATTGTTTGTCTTGTGTGATAAAATCCGTGTTATCAAAGCCTGTATCATCGGTGATACTTTCCAAAGTTGCTGTTGCTATTGGAATATGCGTGTCAACAGTAAATGCCTGTGCTTTAGAGGCTGGTCCTTCATTGCCGGCAGCATCAACCGCACGAGCAGTTAATGCATGTTGCCCATCGGCCAAGGGTTGATCTGAGTTGCGGTTTTGCGCTTCCCACGACCAAGTGTGGTCGCCGTTTACCGGTACTTCTGCAATAAACTTGTTATTGTCGTAAATACGGACAACTTTGGCATCCGTTGATGCTGTACCACTAAATATTGGCGTTGCATCATTGGTAACACCATCTTGTTCCACCGTTATAATACTTGGGCCAGCGCTGCCATTATTGTCATTTGGCAAGACATTGTCCTGCACAATCTGATCGGTAATTTGTGGTGGTGCCGTAACATCGACATTAATATCGTAGTTATTTGACTTGTCACTTATCGTACCAACACTGTTTTGCGCCACCGCTGTAAACGAACAATGACCTTCAGGTAGCATTGCGCCAGTTGTATAGGACCAATTGCCATCCTTATCGGCATAGACACGCCCCAGTTCCACGCCATTATTATAGATGATAACCATGCTATTGGCTGGTGCGGTACCAATTATTGTCGGATTGGTATCATCGGTATATCCGTTTTGGGCAATTGTTCCCTGATAAAGCCCGACATCATCGGTAACACCCGTAATAGTCGGCGCAGCAAACGCTCTGTTATCAATCGTCAGGGCAAAATCTTGATGTCCAATTACATTGCCTGATTGATCTTTTGCTTCAACATAATAGCTATGGCTACCACTTGCCTGTTGCGGCAGAACCATATTCCATTTTCCATCGGTACCAACGTTAAATTGGCCCAATACAGTACTCTTTGTGTTATCCGAATAGACTGTAACAACAGATCCGTTTGGCGCGCGACCATAAAGTTCTGGTGTTGTATCATCGGTAGAGCCACCATTCGCAACATTTCCCATTATCGGTGCTTGGTCGTCAATTGCTCCATCGACAGTAACATTGTTTGCTGTATTGCCAATGGTGACAGTGGTCGCCAAACCTTTGTTACTTTCATTACCAGCAACGTCTTTAACCGTGGTGGTAAACTTATGGTCACCTTCCTTCATCGGCGTCGTTGGTGTCCAGACCCACGTACCATCAGAATTGACACTGGTATGGCCAATGGCCACGTCGCCATCATAAACAGTTACAACATCACCAGTATCCCATTTTTCCAACTTGCCGGAGAAGGTAGGAGTGGTGTCATTGGTGCTGGCGGTTTGTGTGTCTGCACCGGCAATTTTACCGTGTGTCGGGTCAACATCGCTTGTTATATCAGGACGCGCTGTTGAATTAGGCGCTGTTGTGTCAACAATAATAGGATAATAAGCGGTTGGAGAACTCTTAGTGCCCTGCTTATCGACACCCTGCACCCAGATATTATGTTTGCCATCACTCAAATCCGGCAAGACGCACGACCAATTCCCCTTGTCGTCAACAGTAACACTTCTGACAGGTGTATCAGCATCATCAACAAAGATATTAACGGTCGCACCCTTGGTACCTGTACCATTAATTGTTGGCGACTTATCACCAGTTATCTGGTTTTTCTGTATCTGATTTGCAGGGAATACAACATTTGGATCACGATCATCCAGAACCTGCGTGATAGAGGGTGTACCCGGCGCATTTCCTATAAGATCGAAATCAAATTCTTTGGCATTTTTTTCACCAATAACACCAGCCTTATTGACTGGCACAACATAAAAGTGGTGGTGACCAGGCATCAATGGTGTTGATGGCTCAACCTCCCACGAACCATCATCCCTAACAATCCCACTACCAATTGGTTTCGCGTTCTTGTCGTTCGGATCTCCGTCATAAAGCAGAACGCGATCGACTGTTGCTGGATCAAGGGACCCCGAAACGCCGCGCACCGTTGGCGTATTGTCATCAGTGACGGCACCATTTTGAAGATATCCTGTATCCGGTGCCTGATCGTCATAGACGTTATAAGGATCGATATAATGTGGATCTGACGGATCATTTGGTATAACCCATTTTGGTCCTTGTGTTGATAGCCACAAATTGAAGCTATCCGACTTTGGCCCCTGATTACCGGCAGAATCTTCCAGCACAGCAACAAAATAGTATGATTTGTCATCTGGATAGTTGGCGGAATCAAGATGGATTTGACATGACCAATTTGTACCATTCGGGGTGGTTGTACCAAGTTTAATGGGTTGGCCAGATGCATCTTTCAGGATATTGCCATGTTCGTCGGCAAGATAGATAACAATGTAATCTCCACCTTGTGCGCTTTGCACAGTACCTCTTAATTCCGGTGTTCGATCATCGGTATGGACACCACTTTTGAATTCACCTTCAATGAGACCAACATCGTCATAGATCTTATCCAAAGTTATCGAACCAGTTGGTGGCGTACTGTCGATCACGATAAAATGCGATGATAGAGCCGATGTACGTCCAGCATTATCTATGATACGTGCTTTAACACTAAATTCCCCACTATCATTTTCTCCTACCAGTGGAACAGCAGGCTTGAAGAAGTATTTGCCGCTATTGCTGTCATAAGAGGCATCATACCACTGACCACCAATATTGAACTGCACTTTCTCGCCCATGTCGCTGTTGAGCGCTTGTGATACGGTCGCATAAATTGTTGGCTGTCTATCACTGGTCACAAAGTCTGTGGAACTGAGACCAGTATCTTCGCTAATACTGTCGATCTGCACCGTTTTAGCAATATCGCCTGTTGCAACGGTAAATTCCCATGACGAGGTTGAAGGACCTATATTACCAACACTATCAACCGGCTTTGCCTGAAATTCGTGCGTTCCATCACCCAATGCGGTCGGCGGCGTATATGACCATGTATAGGTGCCATTGTTTTCAACCACATCAACTTCAGCAATTTTTACACCCTTGTCATAGATGTAAACTTTCTTCGTATCGGCATTTGCCAATCCGCTATATGTTGGCTGATTATCATTGGTAAAGCCATTGATGGTGCCGGTAATTTCAGGCACATCATCAACCAGATTGAGCGAATTTGAATCAAGCGCATTTGGCGCTGTTATATCAATTGTATAGTCAAACTCGTTCGAATGCCCACTTTCATTGCCAGCAGCATCAACCGATGTTGCGAAGAATTTGTGTTCTCCTTCCGGCAATGGGCTTTGCACAGTATATTCCCAATAACCAGCACTGTTGGCACGAACAGTATCAATCAGATGGACTTGCCCATCTCTTCGCGTTTCATAAATATTGACCCAACCGTTTGGCTCCGCGCCATGGCCACGCAAAGTTGGGCTTGTATCATCACTGACAGCCCCTGAAACCAGCGAATTCGACTGCACAATACCGACATCATCCGTAGCACTATCAATGGTTGGAACATAATTATTCTGCGTATCAACATTGATAGCAAAACTGTCTTCAGCCGTGGTGTTATTAACAGCCGTTGCAACAGCAACAATCTTTTGGTTACCATCAGACAATTTATTGCTGTCTGGCCACTGGAATGACCAGTTTCCACTATTATCAGCAACGACAGAACCAATCAGTGTGCGGATATTGTTAACATCCTGATAAATGTCAATTTTGGCATTGGCTGAGGAATGGCCAAACAATTCTGGTGTCGTATCATTGGTGATACCACCATCAGCTATATGACCAGTTTTACCCTCAACATTATCAACAATATAGAGAATGCTAACAGCGACACTGCTGGTGTCAACAGCCACATCGGTCTCGTCGCTCTTTGGACTTTCATTGCCGGCAGCATTGGTCACACTGGTAGTAATTTTATGGTCACCTTCTTTTAATGGTGTATCCGGTGTCCATGTCCATTTACCATCTGTACCAACTTCTGTTTCACCGATTTTATTGCCATTATCGTAGATATTGACCTTGTCATGCGGTTTCGCGTTCTTAACCGTACCGCTTACAGTAGGTGTTGAATCGACCGTCGTGCCAGATATGGAACCTGTATTTGGTGATTGGTCACTTGTTAAAGTAGGAACATCTGGCTTTTCAGGAAATACATTGTTGTAAACAACCGCATATTCTCCTGTCATGCTGCTAAGTGTGTGGTTGGCATCTTCAGCCTGTACGGTAAAGGCATAACCTGTCCCATTTTTATCAGCTGACGTATCGGTAAACGCATATTGGTTTGGTACCTTAAATTCCCAAGAGCCATCTTTGCCAACCGTTGCATCGCCTATTTTATTGTTATTGCAATAAATATGCACAATTGTGCCAACGGTTCCCATACCATGTAATACAGGTTGCGGATCATCTGTTGATTGACCCTTTTGTAGGTAAATGGGTTGCCCATCGGGATTGTTATAATTGTCAATCACATTGGTGATGGTTGGGGTTCCAGGGGCATGACCAGAAAAATTAAAGTCCCATTTGACATCATTGCCTTCGCTATCTTTCAGACTTGCACGGTTACCGGCACGATCGACAGCTTCTAGCGTAAAACTGTGATTTCCTGGTGTAATAGGCTTGGTTGGCAAGATTGAAAAAGAACCATCGGATCTAATGACACCGCGGCCAATTTCCTTACCATTATCATAAAGCACAACTGTGCCGCCTTCTGCACCGCTGACCGTACCGGGTTGAGCACGCACTTCTGGATAGTTATCGTCGGTTTGCCCACCACTATGCGGTATGTTGCCGACAACTGGTTGTTGGTCGTCATAAACGATAATGTTGTTGCTATCCCCCCAGACTGGTGGTGTTACATCAACATTAATATGGAAGACATTGCTTTCCTTACCAGCATTACCTGCCGCATCGGCAACCACTGCAACATAACTATATTTGCCTTCAGCAAGATTTGTCAGCTGATATTGCCAATTGTAGGTTCCATCGGCATTTTTTGTCAGATGAATGTTACGCGCAACAAGTGTTCTGTTTCCATTGTCATCAACCGAATAAAGATTGATAACATCGCTATCAACGGCACCGGTCACTTTTCCCTTCAATAATGGCGAGGTGTCGTTGGTCAGGCTATTGTCAGGAAATTCCCCGACATTTTCGTCAACATCATCATAGTAACTGTTGATTGTTACCGTATAGCCATCATTCGGGGCCTTTGTATCAATGACAACATATTGCTGGGCTTCACGGCTTGCGTTACCGGCATTATCAACCACGCGCGCGCGCACGTCATAAGTATTGTCGGCCAATTCATGTCCGTGCTGCACAGAATAGTAATATTGGTTGGTATCACGGTTATATGTTGCACGTTGCCACGTAACCCCACCGTCCAAGGATATTTCGACATGCTCATCGGCATTCAATGGCTTATCAACATTGACCAGAATTGTCGGGTCATTGGTATTGGTTACAAAGTCGTGGTCAGACGCACCAGTATCTGTCAAAATGCCTGCAATGGAAGGTATGGCATTTGGTGCTTTTGTATCGACAATAAATTCTGTTCCTTGGCAGTCTGTTCCCTCATTACCCGATACATCAACCGGGCGCGCCGTATATGTATGCTTGCCTTCACCAAGAGGCTTATCTGCTGGTGGTGTAAATGACCATGTACCATCGCCATTAACTGTGGTGGAGCCGATATATTGCCCATTATCATAGACATTGACCTGTTTGGCATCCAATGGTGCCTTACCGGTATATTCTGGCCGGTTGTCATTGGTATATTGCCCATTGGCAAGCTTGCCGGTGAAATCGCCCGGATATTTTGCAACATCATCAATAACCGACAATGAGTCATCGTCTATTGGTTGTGGTGGGGTAATATCAACAACCACATCATACCCCGATGAAGCGGTACTTTCATTACCAACCTCATCAACTGTTTTTGCTGTAAAGTGATGTTTACCTTCAGGAAGCGGTGATGTTGGCGTGTAATTCCAATGACCATCTCCATCGGCTATGACTGTGCCCAACAATTTCGCTGTGCCATCTTCATAAGTGTCGTAAACATTGACTTTGCTAAAAGGAATGGCATTGTTACCATAAATTGTCGGCGTGGTATCATCTGTAACATCGCCAGATGAAAGATCATTCTGTATCGCCCCAACATCATCACCGATATTTGTTATTGTCGGAATATGATTATTGGTTAGTTGGACATCAAAGCCAAATTGGGCTGATGATTTTTTACCGGAAGCGCTGGTAACTTCCGCATTGATAACGTAATGCCCTTCGGCAAATTTCTGGCTATCAGTCACCTGATAAGACCAATTGCCTTCACTATCTGCTGTGACAGTGCCAAGTGCATGAACATTGCCATTTTTATCGGTATAGGTCAAAACAACAGTTGAATTGGCTGATGCCTTACCAACAATATTGGGCGTTGTATCATCGGTTGCACCATTATTGGTAATATGTGTTTCAATCGGTGCCTGATCGTCAATCAGATAATCGATACAGATAGCTTTATTGCTCGTATCAACATTGAAATCTTTTTCTGGCCCTTTGTCACTTTCATTACCAGCTGCATCTGTAACAGAGGTTGTAAATTTATGTGCGCCATTGGAAATCGGATTTTTAGGCGTCCACGTCCATGTGCCATCTGTATTGACATGAGCTTCGCCAGCCCTGATGCCGTCCTGATAGATAATTACCTTATCGCCAGGCTGCGGATCATCAATCTTACCACTCAAGGTTGGTGTCGGGTCATCTGTCGCGGTGGTAATTGTATCACCCTTATCATCCGTCGCAGTAGGCTGATTAGGCGCATCTGGCGCAATTGTATCGACAATGATCGGATATTCGCCAGTTGGGTGGCTCCATATGCCGCTTTTATCTTGCGCTCTCGCCTTAATTGTATGCAATGTTCCATGCGTATCAGACGCTGGATTTGACAATTCCGGAATAGCAATTTCCCATGTACCGTCACTTTTTACATCTGTATGAGCAACCGGATCTGGATTGCCATCTACATAGATATAAACTGTTGTTCCAGTCGTACCGGTACCCTTGACAACGGGAGCTGTATCGCTGGTGACAGCATTTTTCTGGATGCTTTCATTATTGTCATCAACAACATCGACAATGGATGGCGTTGCAGGGGCGTGACCTTGGAAATAGAACTGCCAAGGGGTTGTACCTTGAGATTGCTCATTGCCAGCATGGTCAACCGGTCTTGCAACATATTCATGCGCGCCCTGTCTCAGTGGTAATTTGGCCTCAACACTCCATGAACCATCACTGTTAACTTTGGCGTTTCCAACCAGCTTTCCATTGTCATACAAATTGATCGACTCGACCTTTTTCGGATCAACCGATTGTGCTGAGCCTGACAATGTTGGCCGACTATCATCTGTCGTCGCACCACGGCGAATAGTGCCTACATCTGGCCGTTGATCGTCATAAAGGTCAAGATTTTTCGTTTCATCAATCGGCGCTGGCGGCGTTGTCTCAACATCCATACCAAAACCAGATGACGCCGTTCCAAGGTTACCCGCTTTATCGGTGATAACACCTCTAAATTCATGATATCCATCATCAAGATGGTCTTTTGCAGTACCTCCCGGTATGCCTGCCAGAGCAAATTTCCAATTGCCCGAGCTATCAACCGTGGTTGTGCCGATTGAAACCCACTCACCATTAATTTTAACCTGTACAGTAATATAATCACCATCAGTCATACCAGTGGTACGCCCGTTCAATATTGGTGTATTGTCATTAGTGACTTCACCGCTTAAACGGTTTTTAAAACCACCGCTTTCATTGACGTCATCGGTAAAGCTATCAACGGTGATGCTATAGCTGCCGCCTGTTGGAGCCGTTGTGTCAATTGTTACGTCCTGTGCTGGACCAACCTTGACATTGCCGGCATCGTCAACAACACGCCCCATGATTGAATAGACCTGATTGGATAATGCATGGGCGGTATGGTCATAATACCACAAACCATCCTCACCAAGTGTTGCATCATGCCAAGCACCATCCACCCATGCTTGCACCTTGTAACCGGCAGGCAATGGCGCGCTCACAGCAAATTTGAAGACAAGTGTATTATCACTTGTTATAAAGTCATGATCGCTTGAGCCAAGATCCTGCGTTATACCAACCAATGTTGCTGTTTGCTGTGGTGTATCTGTTTGGACCGTTAACTGATAATCGGTCATTGTGGCACTATCAGCCCCAAGCTTGTTGGTTGCTTGCAGCTTGAAATGGTGTACCCCCTTTGAAAGTTCATTGACAGTGATAACCCACTCGCCATTGGCAACAACAGCTTTGCCAATTTCCGTCAAAGTACCATCATCTGCCTGATCGTAAATGGTAATCGTATCACCATTGTTACCAGTACCATGGAACGTTGGTGTGGTATCATTGGTCTTGGCACCATTGGCAAGATCGTCAGTATTAAGCGGAACATCATCTTCAACACGGGTAATAATCGGTGCGGCTGGTTTTGTGTTATCAATATTAATCTGGAAATTGGCAGAACTTTCATTACCATTCTTGCCGACAACCGTAGCTGTGTAGGTATGTGTACCGTTAGACTGGACAGGCAGTTGATAGGACCAGTTGCCAAATCCATCCGATGTTACCGTTGCAAGGACATTGTCACCCTCTTTAATAGTGACAACTGTATTTGGACTTGTTTTACCAATGAGTTGAGGGGTGTTGTCATCAGTAGAATTTGTATTGGCAATATTATCCCGAATGCGCCCTTCATCATCAACCGCATAGAGGATGGACACTTCAACATTGGTTGTATCAATCTTGAACGGAAGAGCAGGACTTTCGTCACTCATATTGCCAGCTTTATCAGTATATCTGGTGGTAATGCTGTGGTCTGTACCACTCAAATTTGTCGGCGTATAACTCCAATTGCCTTCACCATCAGCGTGGACTGTCGCAATTGCATGGCCATTGTCATAAATGGTAACATCAACATTACCTTCGGCTGCTTTGCCAGAAATTGTCGGCGAGCGATCGTCAATTGTTTCATCGCTATTGACTGACCCAGTCTTGTCGCCGGCATGATCCGTCACGGTTGGTGCAACGGTATTAACCGGCTTTAACGTATCGACATTGATAGCCCATGGTGCTGTTCTATCACTTTCTTGAATGGCGGCATCATAAGCCGATGCTTGGATTTTCCAGCTTTCTCCATTGGGCAAAATGTTTTTAATCGAAGGATCAATTTCAACTGACCAACGACCATCATTTCCGACACGAATATTTTGTGCAACAAGAATATTATTGACATAGATATTGATGAAAGAGCCAGCGTCCCCTGTCCCTCTTATTACAGGTGTTGCGTCATTGGTAAATTGGTTCTTATCAATGAACTTTTCATCCGCATGAGGATCCGAATTATTGTATATACCAGTAATGGCCGGCATACCTGGTGCAGCACCAACAATGTTAAATTGCCAGACACGTCCTGTCGACTCGTTGCCTGCATCATCAGCGGGGCGAGCTTCAATTTTATGATTACCAGAGCTAAGTTTCGGCGTATATGACCAGTTACCATCATGGTCCACATTGGCAACGGCAGCCAATGTACCATCAACATAGATGTTAACCTTGGTTACATCGCTGCCAGCAGGCAATTTGCCCTTTACTTCGGGTGTCTTATCATCGGTCACTTTAACATTGGCATCATTTGTATGCCACGGCGTGCTCCCTTGAGCGCCGTCAAACTCGCCGGTTTCCTTGCCTTCATCATCCCATAAGCCAACATCGCTGCCTAAACCGCCTTGTGGCGTGGTATTATCAACGATAAAGCGATAGGCAGGTGTCGCCTGCCCTTCATTGCCGGCTGCGTCAACCGGACGGGCTATCCATTCATGATAACCGTTTTTAAGCCCATGTCCGGTTTCATCCGTTTTGGGTTCCCAATGCCAATCACCATTTTGGTTGACATCGGCTGTGCCTATAAGCTTGAGTACCCCATCAACTTTATCATAAATATTAATAGATTTGGTATCACTTGATATCGTACGGCCACTAAAGGTTGGCGTATCATCATTGGTCAGCTTGATTTTGCCGCCATTGCCGTCATCTGTCTCGACCCAGTCTTTATACTCGCCGGTAAACGCTTCCTTGTTATCGACAAGCTTAATGGTGCTATCATCAAGAACTGGTGGCGTACGGTCGATATAAAGGTCAAAAGGATTAGAAGGCGCACTTTCATTGCCTACTGGATCAGTTTCCGTAACGTGGAAAGTGTATTTGGTTGGGCTGCTCTCTGCATTATCGGTAAGTTCCTTACTCGGTGAAACAGACCACGTACCATCCTCCTTGACGATACTTTGTCCAATCAACTGCTTGTCGTTATAAAGCTTGATAATATCGCCAGGCGTACCTTTACCATAGAAGGTCGGCGTAGAGTCGTCCGTAATATCAGACGTATGAAGTTCACGGCTTCCATCAGGGTATAATGTTGGGTCATTACCAACATTATCAATGACCTTTTCAATTTTTGGTGTGTCGGGGGCAGCCGTATCAATTTTCAATTTGAAGCTTGATTCAACCTTGTTACCAGCGGCATTAATCAATGAGGCAATATATTCGTGTTCAATCTCATGCCCTGTCTGTTGTTGTTCAGGCAGTTGCAATTGCCAGTTACCGTCACTCCCGATAACCGTTGTCCATGATGAACCAGTTGTCTTATCCAAAATAGTGATTGTTTGACCCGCAGTGCCACGCCCGTGCAATGTCGGTGTCGCATCATTGGTCGCTCCACCACTGCCGATATGCTTTGCTGTTTTATTGTAATCATCAACAGCATAGTCAATTTTAACGTCTGGTTTCACCGTATCGAGGAGGAAGTTCAGCGGATCGCTATGATCACTAACATTGCCGGCGGCATCTGTTATCGTCGTGGTTAAACTATGATTTTTTCCCGTTAGTTGTGTATCGGGCGTCCACGACCAATCACCATTACCATCAGTTGTGGTTGTGCCAATTGCTGCACCATTATCATAGATCGTTACAACACTATTGCGTTCACCTTTCCCTGATAAATGCGGTAAATCTTCATCGGTGGTTTGCCCTTCAGTGATAGGCCCAGTTTTATCGCCAGACTGGTCTTCAGCTCTAATTATATCGGGCTTTGCCGGCGCGCTTGTATCACGATCAATCCAATTATCGCCAGATGGCGCCCCAACGGCACCTGCATCATTTCTAGCGTCAGCAACAAAGCTATATCGTCCATCAGCCAGATTGGTACTGCGCAAGGCCGTTGTTACCGTACTCAGATCTGTATCCAAACTCCAATGTCCGGTACTGTCACTTGTAGTTGTATTAAATGTATGAACAACATCGCCATGTTCATTTTTCAAATAAACCGTAACAGTTGAACCAGCCGGTGCTTTACCATTCAAATGAAACAGGTTTTCTTTCGTCGGACTATCCCATGTATAGTCCGTTCTATCCTGCCCTACAGTTGCTGAATCGATTGAAGTCTGTCCAACAGGTGAAGAATCCAAAATGAATGGAAATGATGTTCGTGCGCCTTCAACACCGGCTTTATTTTCGTAAGCCACTTCAAACTTATGTTGGTTGCCTGTTGCTAATGTCGGCGTATATTCCCAATGCCCATCACTGCTGACAGGAATCTTGGTAAGCAATGTGTCGTTATCATAAATATTGATGGACGAAATTTTGCCTGAATTTAATAATTGCTGCGGCAACTGTCCTTTTAACGTTGGCGTGGTATCATCGGTGATAACAACTGTGCTTCCGTGCAATCCTTCACGAGTTGCCCATTCTCCCTTGCGGTAGGAACCGGTTATCGTTCCCTGATCATCATAAACATCAACCTCATCACTTCCCCCCAACTGTGGTACGGGATCAAAGTCAAAACCAAGACCAAATTTATCCGATGGTTTACTTTCATTCCCGACAGGATCAGTTTCTGTTACAGTGAAGTCGTGCTTGTTTGACGAGCCATTGACTGGATTTTTTGGTGTGACACTCCACGTGCCATCATCTTTAATGATTGTTTCACCAACAACCTCTCCGTTATCATATAATTTAATTGTATTTCCAGGTGTTCCCTTACCTTGGAAGGTGGGTGTTGAATCATCTGTCGTATCACCATTATGTAGTTCCCGATTGCCGTCAGAGGTATCATTGCCGACATTGTCGATAACTTTACCAATCGTTGGCGCATCTGGTGCTTTTGTATCAATTGTCAGTTCAAATTGGGCCGTTTCCTTATTACCCGCGGCATTGGTAATTGTTGCTGTATATTGGTGGGTAACTTCTTGCCCATAACCAGCCTGGTCTTTAAGCTCCAATTGCCAGTTTCCGTTATCATCAACTATAACAGGACCGTATTGTTTACCGTTTTCATCGGTAACGATAACAGATTGTCCCTTCGTGCCACGGCCAAACAATGTTGGGCTACGATCATCAGTAATACCCTTATTACCAATGTCATCCTGAATAGACCCTTCATCGTCATGAGCGCCGTCAATCACCACATGAACATCCGATGTATCAACGGTTACTTTAAGCGGCGCACTAGGGGCGCTTTTGTTTCCAGCGGCATCAGTCAATGTGGTTGTTAAACTATGGCTACCACTTTCAAGCGGCGTGGTAGGTGTCCAAGTCCATTTACCATCTTCTCCGACGACTGTTTGCCCAATCGGCTCGGCATGACCATTATCATAAATGTTGACGACTTCACCAGATTTGCCATTTCCCGATAATGTTGGTGTATCATCATCGGTGGTCGCGTTATCCGTAATTTCTCCGCGCCTGTCGCCAACATTATCTTCCGCTTTAGGGGCATCAGGTGTTGCTGGCGGTTGCGTATCGCGGTCAAGTGTATGTGTGCCTGACGGTGTTGTCGCAGTTCCCTTATCGTCAATCGCATCTGCTCTGAAATTATATTCGCCATCTTTCAGCGGTGGGTTGAGGTGGCCAATATCACCTGTTTCAACCGACCATGAACCGGTATCGGAAACGTCAGCCGTCCATTCCAAAGGTTCCCCCTTGAAATTTTTAACCTGATTGCCGTCACTATCATAAAGCTTCAAAATGACTTTACCGTTTGCCGGCCCATCACCCGTTAAAAAGAAGCTATTGCTATTCGTTGGATAGCCGGATTCATGATAATGCCCTTGATCGTCGGTTACCTGATTGATAGATGGCGCACCTGGTTGGTTGAGATCAAGCACGAAGTCAAAGTCATCAGGATTGCTGCGTGGTCCGACAGTGCCATATTTGTTGACAATCGCAGCACTCAAATGATGGCGCCCTTGCGACCATTCTTGATTATATTGCCAAGTGCCATCATCATTTACCTTGGCTTCGCCTATCTTATCATCGCCATCATAAATATTGATATGATCCACCATTTTAGGGTCATAACCATTTGGCAATTTACCCTTAAAAACAGCATGGTCATCATCAGTTACTTTCAATTGGTCTGTATTGCGTTGATGCCAAGTCTTGTACGATCCGGTATAAGCACCTGCATTATCAATAACATCAAGGCTATCATGGTCTAATTCTGGTGGCACAGAACGGTTAAAGGCAAAATTACCATTGATGTGGGTGCTTTCATTACCAACTCTATTTTTAGTATAGATTTCGTAATTATAATTACCATTCGACAATTTATAGGCTTCTGGTAATTTAAACGCGAAGGTGCCGTCATCATGGAAAACTTTTTCGCCACCAGAACGCAATATGCTGCTTTCATTGACGCTATCGCGATCAATAATAAATTCGTGGCCATTCAGTTTTATAATAATTTGGCTGACATCTTTATCAACCTTACCAGCAAAGACTGGTGTTTCATCATCAGTTGTACCACCCGTTAAAGGCAATGGCCCCATAATTTCCGGATAATGGTCTTCAACACGAAAATTCTCGATACCAGATGGCTTGCTCGTATCAATATTAATATCGAAATCGCTACCCTTGCTTTCATTTCCAGCCGCATCAGTTACCGTTGTCGTTAGTGTATGATGCCCATCACTCAGTGATTTATTGGTTTCAACATTCCAGTTGCCATCTTTATCGACAACCCCCTGACCAACCAAAATACGCTCACCATTGGGGCCATTATCATAAATACGGACAATGCCACCAGGCTCTCCCTTACCGGTAAGAGCGGGCGTACTATCATTGGTATAATCGCCACTCTTGAGCTCGCCAGTTCCACCAACCGGATCCGGTGAAACATTATCAAGCGCCTGAGCAATGGTTGGCGCGTCGGGTGCTACCGTATCAACAACAAATGTATAGATTGACTCGACACTTGTTTTACCGTGGGAATCCGTCTGCGTTACTTTTACCGTATAGGTTCCGTCCTTTAACGCTGGCAGCTCATGCTGCCATGTACCGTCCGATTTCACAATTTCTGTAAAAACCGGATATCCGTCGAGATAAATACGAACGGTATTGCCTACGCCTCCCTTACCTGACAGCAATGGTGTCTGGTCATTAAGCGAACCACCGTTTCTAACAACCAATAAATTGTTGGGGTTATTATTGTTTATAACAGAATATTTAGGGGCATCGGGTACTGGCGTTTCCGGCTCTTTCGGCGGTTGTGGGGCAACATAATCATCGTGGTCACCACCACCGCCGCCACCAGATGCTGCCGCTGCAATGCCACCAACAGCGGCTGCCGCGCCCAATATACCAAGCAGAACACTGCCAGAAAAACCACTTTGATCCTTAATTTCGTCATAATAAACATTGGTATCAAGGATACCATCGCCATTATCGGTCAAAGATTGGCTGAAGTCGGTCAACCATGTTGTATTATCATCAATGAAAATCAAATTGCTAATTGGATGACCAGATGCAAAAAAATGATTGATGCGAACCGTATTACCGTCAGCAAAACTAATGATTAAATCATCACCAGACCGTGCGTAATTGGAAATACTTTCCTTATCGGCCGTCAAGACAAAATTATGCGGTTTACCACCCGCATCAACAGTACCGCTCTTCTCAGTTAGTTTAACGACCGGATGTTGATTGATAATGTCCGACTTCGTCATGCTGTAACCCCTAATATATTTACAAATCCACACATGCGGCTCGTGACAAGCCACACAAAACAAACCCAATGGAAATGATGGTTTTCCCCAAAACCGACCCGAAACTTCATCCCCGTACCCCAAGGATGAAGCAATTGATCTGAAAATAACCCGACTTCAGATCTGAAAAAACAGTAGTTGTTTGTCTATAAAATACAACCTATAGATGAAATGTAAAGGGTTATATGTGGGTCTTTTACATGGAAAATAGCTGGCGTGTTGTTTAGTTTCACCCAAACAATAGGAAAAATATTTTTTAAACATTCAAAAACTTAAGAAATATTATAATTATCTAAAATATTAAATAAGATATATTTTATAATATCAATAATAGTTTGTTAAATATTCATTAAACAATTGTATAATTATAAAATTCTATAAGTAATAAATAAAAATGATTATAATTTTAAATCGTTTAAATTGAGACTAAATTTTATAATTCGCTCCATTAACACTATTATTCCAGCTCTGTTAAACAAGTGGCACAAATTATATAGAAAAATATATGCGAACCTTTTACCGCTCTTGATGCCATGCGGCCAATCGCTCAAAATTGTATATCACCAAAAATGCATATCACATATCACTCAAGATGCATATCAATTGTGCCTTGCCACCAAGATTCTTAAAAAACCAGTGTCTATGCCCTAAACCCCAATTCATTAAGCAATAATGTTTCGATGTGCTGATGCTGGTGCTGGTGCTGGTGCTGGTGCTGGTGCTGGTGCTGGTGCGGGTGCTGGTGCTGGTGCTGGTGCTGGTGCTGGTGCGGGTGGTGGTTCGGGTGCGGG
>CALYQL010000005.1 GCA_945285915.1 uncultured Bartonella sp. | reverse complement strand
GGCATCCGGTTCGCCCAGAACCATAGTGCCACGTGCATCACGCAAAAACTTGTTTGAACGTTTGATCATGCCATGCTGCTTGCCTGCGGCAGCCGCCTTAATTTTGCCTGTAGCGGTAACTTTAAACCGCTTTTTGGCAGCCGATTTGGTCTTCATTTTGGGCATTTTGCTTCTCCATCGTTATTATTAATGATCAAGCTGACCAAAGCTTGACCAAGCACAAAAGTCGTCACGGCATGCCCTGCCGGACGGCTTGAACGGTTTTCTCATAAAACAGCAATTTAAAAATAGCAAGCAGACTCTTTAACTGAAGCATTTTTTTTCATGACGTAACAACCAGTCTTTGCGCCATAATCCACCAGCATAGCCCGTTAACGAGCCATCTGCGCCAATAACCCTGTGGCAGGGAATAATAATAGCAATCTGGTTTTGACCATTAGCACGGGCAACAGCGCGCATAGCGGTTGGCTTATCAAGGTCTGCGGCGAGTTGGCTATATGAGCGTATTTCTCCTGCTGGAATTTGCCTTAATGCTTGCCAAACAGATGCTGTAAACCCACCACAAAGTTTGGCTAACGGCACTTTAAAATCACAGGACTTTCCAGCATAATAATCTGCAAGTTCTGCTTCTACGGTATCAATAACCTTGCTTCGTGAAAAGATAATTGATGATCCTGCCTTGGTCTGCAATTTTCGCAATTCAGCAGGCAATCCTTTGCGATCAAAGAATTCAAGCAGATACAACACATGCTCGTCACTGACTGCCAACATTTGTCCGATTGGTGTATCTATCCATGATGCCTTTAAAAGCTGACGCCCTTTTAGTTCTTTCGGTGGATTACCAATCAGATTTATAATGGCTTCCCGAAAGCCACTACCCGATTCATAGCCGGCGGTTAATTGCGCCTCAATAACAGATTGCCCTTCGGACAACGCTTCCGCCCCCAGACTTTTCCGTTTCAATCGTGCCATTTCCAGAAATGTCATACCGATTTGACGTTTAAAAACCCGCCGAACGGTTGAAGGATCAAAGCCATAACGCACCAGATCATCTTCTGACCAAACCCGATGTGGCTGTGCTTCAAGCCGGGCCATTAAATCTGAATAAATTGGATCGATATGGCTACCAGCTTCCAAGGGGCGGCATTTATAACAAGGTCTATACCCCTGCTCCAAACACTCTGCTACACTTTCACAGAAAAATACGTTTTCTCGTTTTGGCTTGCGTGCGCTACATGAAAGCCGACAGAATATACCCGTTGTTGTTACGCAAACAAAAACGTGCCCGTCATAAGAGCGGTCTTTATTTAAAAGCGCTTCATAAAGCGCATCAGAATTATTAAGAATGAGTGTCATAGCGCTCTTTATAGACTAAAAATTGGCTTTGTGCGCCTGAAATCGGGCAAGCATTTTTTTGCACTGCCACGTGGACTATACGACAAATGTTACCTTTCACGGTGTTGCCATCTATACCCTTGCCAAAGCGCTTATTCGTTAAAACCCAAGCTTAATTTTTAAACTTGAATTTGACGGAAAAAAGCCAACTCAACCACTAAACCCAATATGATTTTTCAATCCAATAATATTCTCTTCAATGACGCACATTTTAAATAATGTTGTTTGCGAATAACATTGCTTTTACCCACCCGTAAGACTTAAGCTCATACCAACAGGTGGTTGGTGAGAGTGCATCGAAATACACTTTTATAAAATAACAGGGGCTATTTTTTGTGAAAACCAAATGGGCAGATCATCAAATAAATAGCATCTGCCCACTACTCAAAAGATTGTCAAATACCCGACAACTCTTGTGCAAATGGCGCGTTATATCTTTGATAAATTCGTGGTGGTTAGAGTGGTTATTCCGCTTATCGTACCACTATTCTTTGCAAAGTTTTATATTGATACTCTATGGAAATCTCTGGACTTGTTTCCTCAACATGACCAAAGACAATTTTCTATATTTTAAACCGGTATTGGAGCACCATTACCGCGCACTTCCACCAATGGTGCCGGTATTGCATTGGTTTTAATGGCTGCCTTACACAAGTCGGAAATAATACATTGAGTGCAATCTGGTTTTCTCGCCTTACAAATATAGCGTCCATGCAAAATCAACCAATGATGCGCGTGGCGCATATATTGCGCGGGAATAATTTTGATAAGCTTGTTTTCAACATCTTCCGGTGTTTTTCCCGGAGCCAATTCCATACGATTACAGATACGAAAAATATGCGTATCCACGGCCATGGTGGGTTGATCAAAAGCAACATTTAACACAACATTGGCCGTTTTACGTCCAACACCCGGCAATGCCATCAGCGCCTCACGCGTATTGGGCACTTGTCCGCCATATTTCTCAACAAGCATATTGCATAAGGCATAAACATTTTTTGCCTTTGCGCGCCATAAGCCTATTGTGCGGATATAATTTGCAATACCTTCTTCCCCCAATTCAATCATTTTCTGCGGTGTATCTGCTACCGCAAATAGGGGTTCAGTTGCTTTGTTAACACTGGCATCGGTTGCTTGTGCCGACAGAACCACCGCAACAAGCAAGGTAAAAGGACTTTTGTAAATAAGATCACTTTTCGGGCTGGGACGCTGCACAGAAAAACGACGGAAAATTTCTTCAATTTCGGCTTTTGTATAAAGCGTTCCTGATAGTTTCTGTTTTTTCACTTTATCGTTCATAATAGTGGCGTTAACTTCATTCTGGCGCCATTACAGAACTATTCCTAAGCACCATAAAACACAAAAAATATTATTTAGCGCAGCTTATAACAAGCTTAATCCAATTGATAAAGCTCTGGACGGCGTTGCGACAAACATGGCAATTTCTTACGAATGGATTGTATTTTTTCACAATCGATCTCGGCGAAAATCAACCCTTCCTCATCACCACAACTGGCCATTGTTATACCCATTGGATTGAAGATAACACTACGGCCTGAATATACATTTCCTGTCTGATCGGCCACACATAAATAAACAGTATTTTCCAAAGCGCGGCTTTTGGCCATTGCTTGAATATGCTCTTCCTTCATTGGCCCAGCAACCCATGCGGTTGGCACCAATAAAATTTCTGCACCTTTCAGTGCCAATGTTCGGCTAATTTCTGGAAATCGCAATTCATAGCAAACCATGACACCCAATTTGCCAAATTTGGTTTCAACAATTTCAAACCCATTATCACCGGGAATAATATTGTCTGACTCGCAATAGGAAAAAGCATCATATAGGTGCGTTTTACGATAGCTATGAATAAGTTTCCCCTGATCATCGATGACAACAACCGTATTGTAACAGCGTTTCATTTCCTCTGGGTGCTTTTCATACATGCCGCAAACAACGTAAATGCCATGATGTTTGGCAGCCTGTGATAAAGCCGTTACAAAGGGACCATCGAGGGGCTCGGCAATATCCGCCCGAACAATTGGTGCCTTTTCTGGCACATAGGCCATGAAAGTTTCAGGTAAAACGACAAGATCAGCCTTTTGCGCTTTTGCCTTAACAATAATATCGAGCGCTTTTTTCAAATTTTCTTGCTTGTCCGTGCTGGCAACCAATTGTGCAACCGCTATCTTCATCGTCGCTATCCTTTTAAAATCTTACAAATGATGAATTGAACGAACAATGGATATGACGTTTTTCATGATCTGTTTTGATATGGTCTTTATGATACCATACAATTACTGAAACAATGATTATATATTGTGCAAGCAACGATTATAATTATTTTAAATATTTAACGCCTCAGTCTGCTTGTTTTCTTTGAATTGTTGCTTATGTCTTAATGAGGATAAAAATCATCAACAATTTAGAAATCATCAAACATTATGAAATTGCGAAGAAAAAAGTACCCCCAGAGTTTTTATCAATGTTGACCCGCCGCCAACAACAATAAAAACCAACCGATTGATACCTTTAAAAGCATTAAGCTTTTAATTGCCACTAATAACGTGGTTCCCAATATGAAATAAAATTTCTGCCACAGTTATAGTATGCAATTGAACACCAACCGAGAGACCTTTCTGGGGGCAAATTCATACACGGAAGCAATCCAAATATTCCGTGTATGCACAGCGTATATCACGGGTTTTATAAAATGTAAACAAAATCTAACAGTTTTGAACAAGCAATAAAATCCAGTGTATAACTATATTCAGGTAATGAGTATTTTATGCAAAACTTATCATCACAAATAATATCATTTTTAGTAAAATACATCTTTGTAATGTTTCTAATGTTTCTTTCTATGCAAAAAACATTTAATATGAAGCCGGGTTATTGGGGGTGATATTGTATGAATAAACCAGCAAACGAACGCGTCTACCAATATGTTCGCGATAAAATTGTCACTGGCAAAGTTGCCGGCGGAACTTTTATTGAAGAGCAAGATATTTCTGAACAAACGGGTGTTTCAAGAACACCGGTGCGTGAGGCTTTTTTACGACTGGAAGCGGAACATTTTTTGGAACTTATTCCGCGCCGTGGTGCTTTGGTGCGCCAGATTACAGCTGATGAGTTGAAGAATGTCTACGAAGCACGCCAGTTAATTGAGGTTCACGCCGCTTTACGCATTTGTGAAGATCCATCCATTAACGTACCTGACGACATGGACGAACTTCTCTTTACAATGGATAAAGCTGCCGAAAACGATGATTATATCCAATACATCATGACGGATTTGGAGTTTCACCGGCGCATTGTGGCAACAACTCATAATAATGTGCTGTTGGAAATGTATGATAGCCTACAAGGGCGAAAATTGCGCGTTACAAATGCTGCGTTGAATGTTTACAGGAAAAGAAGCACAATGGTAAAAGTCGAGCATTTGGCATTGTTGGACGCCTTAAAGAAACGTAACGCAGAACTGGCTGAGAAAACGCTCAAAAATCATCTAAGACCACTTTTTGAAATCATTTCTACGGCAACAATATTCTAAAATAGATGATAAGCTGTTCTTGATTTACGAAAATCAAATTGCCATATACAGGCAATGATGAGAACGCCTTTTCAGGGTTTTCTGTCATATGGTCGCTTTGAAGAGGACTATCTTATGACACGTATAACACCATTTTCCAATCCGTTGCTGTTAGGCTTCGAAACAATGGAAAAAACACTCGATCGCTTAGGCAACAAGTCTGGCGATGGATATCCTCCTTACAATATTGAACGGCTGCTCACAGAAGATCAAAATGATCGGCTGCGCATTACGTTGGCGGTTGCAGGTTTTTCTGCAAATGAATTGGATGTCACGGTTGAAGACAATCAGCTCGTCATTCGTGGGCAGCAGGCCGCAGACACTGAAGAGCGTGAATTTTTGCATCGTGGTATCGCATCACGTCAGTTCCAGCGCACATTTGTGTTGGCTGACGGTATGCGGGTTCTTGCAGCAGACCTGAAAAATGGTTTACTCTCCATTGAATTAGAGCGTCCTGAGCCTGAAAAACGCGTAAAACGTATTGCCATTAAAGAAAGTGATGACGATTGATGCGTGAGGAGAAAAAAATGAAAACAGGAAAACAATCGCTATCCCTCAAGGAGTTTGCCCGTTTGGGAGAAGGTGAGATTGCATATCTGCGCCAGATCAGTAGTGAAGAATTGGCTAAAAAATTTCCGAATATGCCACCAATGGAACCAGGAGTATCCTTATGGGCGTTGTTTGGTGCAGGTGGTGAACCTATTATTCTATCCGATGTTCGTGCCAAAGCACTTGAAGGCGCAAACGATCAGGACCTTACAACTGTGACATTGCACTAAACCTATAGCGTGACGTTGCTTTAAGCCTATAGATACTTGAAAACTATAGCGACTTTAAAACTATCTTGTTGTTACCCTGCTTCTAATACACTTAGAAGCAGGGTATTTTCGTGCATAACGTACTATTTGCAAATAGCACAAAGGCACATTACTACCCTGTTAGGCTTAATTATCGCGGTTTGACCTATTGCTACTTTGTTGGGCTAATAATAATTTCTGTTATGAAAATTAGATTTTATACTATTTTATCTACTATATGCGTTGAACCTATCACGTAACAAAAATTAACAATCCTATATGTGTTATACTTGTTTCCATTTATACAGTTGATGCAAATAAAACCCATCTAATCAATTCTATAATACAATTTATAGTTGTATTATTTTGATTTATGTATTAATCAATACTTATATAACGTGCGTCATGCATACATATATTCGGGGTTTCAATGAAACATATGCCGTTTTCTCGGCATTTGTTTATATTTGATAACGTGGTCAGTATTTTGACCAGGGGGTCATGTGATAAAAAGAACAGTCACCACATTTTTCATCTTTGCACTATTCGGCGGTTTTGCGTTAGTGATTGGCAGGGTTATATCAAGCTATATACTCTCACAACGCTTCAATAATGAGCGATTTCTCATTGAAATAATGGGTAATTTCCAAGATATAACGAGTTCATTGATTTTTTATATCATTAATTGTGCAAGTGCCTGTGCTATCGCTATTGTACCATGCGTTTACTTATATCAGGCTCGACGATTACCAACTTCTTTCATGGCATCATATTCGCTTGCGGTTTTTTTAATCAGTGCAATATGTGCAGCATTTTACATTAATTTCGTAAGGCTGACATTACCACTGGGGGCATTAAGCATCTACATTATCGTTCTTCCATTTGTCTGTACAATCTTTCCAATTTGGTTTGCTTATGGTGTTTACCGTATTTATTGGCTTGCGAAGCAATAAATGAACTTTTAAAAGTCATACATTATTGCGTGGCTTGGAATTGATATGACACAACACAACAAAAAACCGCTTTATAGCTATCCGATGCGCGGTTTCGGTATTATTACGATATTCCTATTATTGGGTCCGGCTGTTCAAACAATTGCTGGAACATATCTTTTTCATCAATGGGTGGGTGGTAAAAATTTATTGGTCGAAATTTTCGACGTGCTAACCCAACAGGCATGGCCGCGTATTTTACCGGGCTATTCATATTATATGCCATCTGTGTTTCTCAGTGGTGTCTTATGTTCCTTACCACCATCACGGGGTGAAGGGCTTTCTTTATCTAGTTCTATCGGGCGGACGATATTTGTCAGTCTCTGTATCCAGATTTTTTATCTCATTGTGGCGCGCCCTTATATGGATCAGATTTCCAGCGAAGATATTCTGCGCAATCTTACATTTGGCTTTGTCCAATGGATTGCAACAGGCTGGATATGTTGGATTTTGGCAACTGGCTTCAGGCTTGATAAACCAGTTAATGATGCTCAATAACAAGCGGGGAAAGAACGAAAAGCATTTGCATTTCGGGTGATGCTATTGGTTTTTACATTTGTTGACGTTGTAAGTCTCTATATCCAACTATGTTATAAGCCTTCACAGTCAGCTATGTTATAGGCCTTTATGTCCAACTATGCTGTAAGTCTCTAAGTCCAACCATGCTATAAACCTCTACAGTTGGTCATATTATAAGCCTCTACGTCCGACTATGTGCTAAGTTTATACTTTGGACTGTGCTGTAAGTTGCTACTTTTAACTATACTTCCAAATCTATAGAGAAAATAAACGCTGTTTCTTATGAATTTTCCTGACGCCTGCATAAGCACAGCAAGAGATATGTTGCGTTTAGGACTTTTCATTTATCAAAAGCGTATGGTACATTTGATATCGTAATAATTGCAATGGAGCGTGAGGCATCCTGATGGACAGACAAATGGATACCAATATTGCTCAATCCAGTTTCTGGAAAACACGGTTTCTGCAAGCTTTACTCGTTGCCACGGCTGCCATTATCATGTTGCCCAGTTGCTGGTCATTCTTTTTTCTTGCCTATGGTGGCTGGTTGAAAACACTTGGGTTTTCTCTTTCAATAGCGTTCTTCCGCCCCTATCAGATCTATCCACCAAGTTTTGTAACCGCCTGTTTCATGGCGATTGTCATTGCTTTAAGAAGTATGAGTTGGGGAAGTGTTTCACTTCGCTATACTCTTATTGCCGCATTTGTTGTTTCGCTGTTTGTCGACCTTCTATTGCGGGTTACAACACACTTTTGGCCAGAAGAAATGACAAAACTTGGCCTTGCCAATGAAGCGCTATTTTATTGGGTTGCGGCATGGGTTAGTGCAAGCCTAGTCTTCTGGGTTATCCTTCATCTTAGTGGTTTAACACGCCGCTATAAAATATCAGAACGCCCACGGCTTTATGATGCCGCTAAGCTTGCGCTAGTTTACGCTATTTTCGGGCCAATCCTTTATGCAATTATTACTTTGTGGGTCATAGTTGGTGACAATCTCGTGTTCATGGCGGCACGTGGGCTTGTGTCGGGTGAAATTAACACGTCCGGTCTTATGTTAATCAGTCTTGCGACATTCTGTGGCGTAAGGAAACTACGGCTTGATGGAGGTCTTGCATGGCGCTGGTTGTTGCTTGTCAATTTTACAATTGCATTGTGTTTCTGGATTGTTGACAGCATTTTTGTCAACAAGGTGGATTGGCAACAAACGGGTCTTCAATTACTTGCCGTCTATAGCTTAACGGCAATTGCCCTTACTGCTATCGGTGGCGGGCTTTTGCGCCTCATGGGCGTGGCATTTAACGGTAATAGATTCCGCTCAACAATTTATCCGTCGGTTCAATACCACCACGGTCAACCAATTATGTTCGCGCTTTTCGTGCTAGCCATATTTGTTATTGTTGCCCCACCTGTTTGGCAATGCGGCACATTAATGTGGCGTGGCCTATTATTTTCTCTTCCGCCAGCTTCATTTTTTACGGCAAATCTTTCAAGTGCCTATCTCAATGCAGGGCTGGTTTTCAGTGGAAGTGTCGCGCTTATTGCTCATTTCAAAAAAGCTATCGATTTTAATTCGATAATCTTGGCCAGTTTGTTTTCCGCATGTTGCAGTCTCTTTCTTCCCATGAGCTATCTGGGCGTTGATTTTGGCATTTTTTACAATTTCATAGGATGGTCAATGCTCTTATTGGCACCTGCTGCCGTCCTTGCTTGGTACATTTTATCGCGTTGCAAACAAGTTCGTGTCACACATTAATCCTAAAAGACGCTAATCGCATATTTTATCGTAAAATCATTGGTGCTTACCAAGATGTTACGCAATGATAAACTGTTGATACATTGCGCAATATTTGCGGCAGTGTTAAGATTCAAAGGTAGTTGGAGTTTTTCAGGCGGTGTATATCTTATGAAACCGATATTCGTTGCATTACTATTGTGCTTATCCCTATCATCTGTTTCTTTTGCTGAAGAAAATAATACAACAGAAAATACCCCTGCCAATACTGTTGATACAACAAAGGTCGATACGACAAAAACCGATACGGATAAAGCCAGCGCAACAGTTACGCCAACACCGCCACCAGATAGTGATATGGAATTTTCCCTTCATGAAGAAAAGGGCGGGCAATGCCCTTATTGTCGGTGGATTAGTGCGGAAGGCAATATTACACCCGATACGCCAGCCCGTTTTACGCAATTTTTAACGGACAACAAGCTTGATAATCCATCAGCTTATCCAAATGGATTATTGCTTTCTTTTCATTCCAATGGGGGCGATTTACTAGCTTCTATCGCTCTTGGACGCGAAATTCGTAAAGGCAATATTGATACCACAGTTGCGCAAACATTGGTTACACCTGCTGCTGATAATAAAACCGATGTCAAACGTGTAAATGGTGTATGTTTTGAAAGTTGCTTATGGGCTTTTTTAGGTGGAAGAAGCCGCACAGCTCCTGAAGGCACGATAGCATTGCGTACTTTTCGCCCACCATTGGACGGTGCCGGTACAACATCCGGGCAGGAAGTGGATGTGCGCAAACAACAACTAACTGACATTGCCTATATCGCCGACTATGCGCAGGAAATGGGATTTGATCCAAAAATTGCATTTATCAATTGGGACAATGCTAATCCTCATGTTTATACAACAGATGAAATAATCGATTATCGTCTGACCTACTCACCTGATCTCATCGGAAAGTGGCATCTGGTTGGATCTGAAAATACAATATCGGCCATTGCATTCAGTGCTGACCAACAAACCACTGCACGGCTTTATTGTGATAATCAAAAAACCCCTTTCCTCGAAATATATGGACCGACGCATTTCAAACTGGAAAATTTTGAGGCTTACCGGCAAGCCGTTTCAACACTTGAAATATGGGGCATGGATATCGCTATAACCGATTTACAGGCCAACCTACTGGATGGGCAAGTTGTATATACTCTAAAACTACCCAAAAATCCTTTGCAGGATTGGCATGTTGACTCCCCTTATCTCAGTGGGAAAAACGCCCCTGATGGGTTGGTGAATATATTGAATTTCGAATTTGCCGATATGCCCGGTCTGAAGCAGGCTTCAACATTTGTCATGGCAAATTGTCCAGGCAACACGCACTAACTTACGGATTTTCAATCGCGCTTGGGGCGTAGCCACAAGATACCTGCTGGTAAGACAATTGCCAGTATAAAAAAGGCTATTGAAGCAGCTACACTGTCGCATACCACCAAAAACCAAGATGGGCAGAGCTCTTCTTCGATTGTCACGCCAGCCATATCAACCAGCCTGGTCATTGTGCCGTTTCCCGTTTCCAAATAGTTGATAAGGTCATAAACCCCATAAAGTGTTGCAACCACCAATAAAGGTGCACACATGATAAAAGCGCTAAAAAATATAATATTTTCTTGTCTATCCATATTTTCTTTTGCGTGTTTTTTTTCATTGTCCGCAAAAGGGTTCTCGCGATGACTTTTTAAGGATAGATCCAGTTTAAACATATGTACTCCTCGCAAAATTTCATCATCCTTTACGTCATGAAACTTGTGCGAAGATGGTCAGCTCATGCAAAAGCGGGCTGCATCATATGATGCAACCCGCTTTTTAAGCTAATTCAGCTTTATAAAAACATCATTTTAGATGAAAAACTCACCTAAATTGCGTGTTCTTATTTGCTGTTTTTGTGGTGATGAGCAGCTGTTTTGTGTGCTACTTTGTGTGTTGTTTTATGAGCTTTGTTGTGATGCGCAGCTTTTTTGTGGTGAGAAGCCTTCTTATGGGCTTTCTTATGATGTGTGGTAGCGTGCTTTGTTGGCTCTGCAGATGTCAAAGTCATTTTTGTTACGCCAAGAGCAAGGTTTGCACCTTGGTGAACGTCAACGCTCAATGCCTGCAATGTCAAGCCATTAGCAGGACCTGCACCGAGGAGCTGGCTACCAGCACCAGCAGCAACGCTAACACTTGAACCTACACCACGGTATGTACCAGCAAGAGCACCTGGTGTGTAAGCATTAGGAGCAGCAGCAAGAACTGACCAAACCATCTTTGTTTTGCCTGTTACGCCGAGATCAAGACCGTAGTTTTCAATGTGGCCTGTGTAACGGTCAGCAGGTGTTTTTGTGTCAGCTGGCTTAAATTCACAAACTAAAGATTTCTTAGAAGTAATGATTTGTCCAATGCTGCCTTCGCTTTCGCAGGTAAGTGTACCTGAAACAAGGCTGCCAGCATTTGCTGAACCCTGCATTGAAAAAACTGCTGTAGCGGCAAAAGCCAATGAAGTTAAAAGTGTCTTAGTATATTTCATAACCATCTTCCTTTTCTTTACGCAGAAACTCATTAAAAACAAGAAAGTTCCTGAATGATGTTCAGCGATAATATAGGGCATAAACAGCCGAAGTTAAATCTATTTAATTTAAAATAACAAGCAGATAAACTGGCAAAATTTTCGTACCACACAGATTTTGTGAATAAAAAACCCCGGAAATGCCCGGGGTTAGTAACTTTTATCCACATAACATACATAAAAAGTGAACGCTTTTTATTGGGATTATTGTTGTGGTTCAGCGTCTGGTTCAGGAGCTTCTGGTCCCTTTGGAGCATCTGGCTCGTCCTTTGGACCATGGTGTGGAAGGGCATAATCTTCCATCTTTTTGAGCTGATCTGGATCTAACACTTTACGCAAATCGTCTGCAGCAGCTTTAAAGGCCTTGGCTTTTTCTGCACGATCAAGTGCTCTATCGGCGATAGGTTCACCATAAATAGGTTTTGCTTTAGCTGCATCAGGGGCTGCATCAGCCTTTTCTTTTGGTGCTGGTGCCTTGTTTTCTACCATGTCAACAAGGCTCGATGTATATTTACGCCATGCATCTAACTGGTTTGAGCGAATGCCAATAGCGGTTTCCATAGCCGAAAGCTTATTTGCCATATGCAATCCGGCACGAGGTCCATGATGACCTTTATGATGCTTAGGTCCTTTTTCTTCAGAGCCTTTATCTTCTGGCCCCTTATGGTGATGAGGCTCAGCTTTATGATCTTCTTTCGCTGGTGGAGGTGTTGGCTCTGCCAATGCACTAGAAACAGCTACTGGTGCAAGCATGGATGACGCTAATACCGAAGCAAGAATAAGTTTTTTCATATGTAGAACTCCCGATAAACAATACTGATTGTTGGCGCCGAACATTCGGACCTCAGCAAAGTATTTTGCATGCATTCAATGTGCCGATAGAAAAAGGCGGCAATGTGGTAAAAAGGCAGCAACAATGCGACGTTACATTAAATCTTCGCAATTTTACTGTCATGTTTACTATAATACATTGAATATAAAATATGCATTATTGTTTTATTTTGGCAATGTCTTCTGGGTGAATTTTGCTTCCCACAACCTGTTTGCGGTGGAATATGAATAGCCCAGCAACAATAATAATGGCTGCCCCTATAAGAATGTAGGGATCAGGATAATTGTTGAAGAATATGATGCCAAAAATGATGCCCCATAAAAGAAGTGTATATTGCAATGGTGCCAGAACCGATGCAGGCGCCAATTTCAAAGACCGGGCAATTAGTAAATGACCACAGCACGACACAATTCCTAATAGAGCCATAGCCCCCCATTGCGTTAATGTTGGATCAACCCAATGGTTAATGGTTAGAACCAACCCCACAACCAATGCACCAAATGTTTGCCATGCAACCAAAACAGTATCGCTGGTATCTTTAAGCACACGGCTGAAAACGATAACCAAAGAAAACCCTACACTGCCTAAAAGCGCGAAAACGGATGGCCAAGACAGCATTGCTGATGATGGGCGCAGTGCAATGATAACGCCAACAAAACCAATCATAATAGCCAACCAACGACGCCAACCAATGCGCTCTTTAAGAAAAAAGTGCGAAACGGCGGCAACATAAATCGGTCCTGCCATATAAAATGTCACCACGTCGGCTAAAGGCAAATATGCAACGGCGGCATAAAACAAACCAGTATCCATTGTTGCGCAGACAACGCGGAGAAAAATTAACAGTGGCTTTTTCGGCCTAAAAAAATCACGTGCATTTACCGTCGTTAACATAGGCCCAAGAATAACAAATGCACCAACAGACCGTAATAATAGCACCTGCCCTACCGAGAAAGATGCAACCATCCACTTGCCCAAGGCATCATTTGCGGCGAACATAAAGTCGCCCAATAACATAAGAAAAATGCCGAGCAATACAGCCTGGTCAGACATCTTTATCGCTTTAAACCAATTCATTACAGCACATCTCACTATATCATTACGTTGGTGAATCACGCTATTTTTGCGTAAAAATTGCCAGATAGGTTAAATCTTGTCCAATAGTTTTGATACCAATTTATGAGACAATTCTTAACCGATCACACGGAATTGTTTGCTCACCTTATAAAAGAAGAATCGATATCTTCATAAAATGGTCACACGTTTTAAAAAAGGACAGATGTTTTTCTCATAAACATCATTTGCTATCCATGTTAGATGGGGTTCATAGACTTGAAGCTTGCCATATGCATCTCGCTATCAACAAATAAATCGGCTCAAGTTTTTCTCCCAATCAGAATTTCATAGCAAAACGCATATTTTTATAATAACGCAAAGCTACTCAATATATTTTAATGAGGCTAATAAGTTTACTGGTGTGTTTTTCTTAAAGACACGCGTTCCGGAGAGTAAAAATGGCGGACAATAACGCACAAAAAAATCATCCTATAAGCAATGTAAAATTACCTGAAGACCGGCAAAAATTGCTGCAATTGGCAAATTCCGTTAATCAGGACATCGTGGTGCGTGATAGGACCACGTTTATAATTATTATGCTCATTTTTTCATTCTTGATATTTGTTCTTTTCAATCTTGCTTTATATTTTAATCCTCAACCCAACACTTCATTTTTAGCAAAAATCATTGTGGCTTGTATCCCAGTATTCATTCTATATCTGATTTTTCGCAATTTTTCGGCACGTCGTATACCTTTATTCATCTTGAAGCCTGAAGGACTGGAAACTTCGGTGTTTAAAACAACTATCCCATGGGAAGGTATATTGGATTTCAAAGAAAGAGCATCTAGTTTCCATCAATCCCTAAACCTCGGAACAGCAATTACGTTTAACATCGATCCTGATTATATGCCGGAAAAAACTGGTAAACCGCGCTTTCGTTCCAGTTTTGTAAGACTTAGCAAATCATTGGGAAACAATGCGCTTACTATTTCTGGTTGCGGTGTTCGTAACACAACATCAGATGTAGTGCTTGCACAAATTCAGACTTATCGCACTGCGGCTTTGGCGCGTAAAAAATTACAAGATATGGCTTAAAATAATTTTCCAGCACACAACAAGCAGGATCATTGCAATCAAGATGAAAAGCACTTCGTTACAACAATGAAGTGCTTTCATCATCGATTATGAAGCTTGTGACGTGTTAAAGAACATCGGATTACCTACCCCGTATCAAAGTAATTTCATTCATAAATGGATAGATGAATAGTTTTTAAATTTGCTAGGAGTTTCAATTGATTGATAACGAATTAAATAATGCTTTGTCTGAATATGACAGTATGACCGATATAGAAAAAGCCAACTATAAAAAAGACCTGTCTGGGGTCGTAAATGCAACGAAAGGCTCGATCGAGGTCAAAGAAGGCTTTGGTATAACACTTTTCTGTCTTTTTGGCCTTGGTATACTTTTCATTGTTATGGTGGTTATACGATATCCCAAAGGTGAGATCAGCGGTAACGAAGCAATTGGTTGGATAATTGCTGCATTATCATCGCTTTTGTTTGGGTTACGCATTTATACCACCCTGCACATACCACTGTTTACCTTAAGGCCTGAAGGATTGGAAACGAGTGTATTCAAAACCCCAATACCGTGGACAGCTATAGAAAATTTTGACGGCAGCACCGCGACATGTAAAGGAATAATCACAGTGGCCGAGGCATTTTCATTTGTTCTCAACGAAAAATACTTGCCTGAACAAAATGCAAAATCAAGGTTTCGTTCCGGTTATATGAAGAGGACGAAAACACTGGGCATCTCTTGTGTTACCTTACGTCGCACAAACTGTGAAACAGTTTTGGAACAGCTTGAACTTTATCAATCTGCTGCCTATGCGCGTCAAATGTTACAAGCAATTGAAAAACACGAAGCGGCATACAATAATTAATTGAATTTATTGTGCTCGAAACATCAAAGCGTATTGTGCCTTCACAATACGCTTTTACAACTTTTAAACTTCATTTTCGAAATAGTCTTGCAATGAATTATCATTTATCATTCGACAAACAACTGATCTCCTTTTTATTTGGCATGGAGCAATCATAGACCTACCCATCATATAAATCTGGTTTTTCTCTTTGTCAGAATTTCATGGCAAGAAAAGTATTTTTATTATAACGCGTCACCAATAACACTTTAACAAAATTGATAGCTATCGGCTTGTTTTGTTCAAAGAACATATTCAGGAGAATAAAATGGCAGAAATTGTCCCACAAAAAAAGCATCCGATAAGCGATGTGCAATTACCAGAAGACCGACAAAAATTACTTGAATTGGCAAATTCTACTAATCAAAATATCGTCGTAAGAGAAAGAACCGTATCCTGGGTTGTTGTGACAGGTATATTATCATCAGTATCTATTCTTCTGGCGATTTTTGTTTTTAAAGATCCTGATTCTGCAATTTTTCTCAAAGTTTTTGTCTCTTTTATGGTATTGATTTTCGTATATTTGCTATTCAATATTATAAAGTCCCGTAAAGTACCACTCTTAACCATAAAACCTGAAGGGCTGGACACTTCAGTCTTTACAACACCTGTGCCATGGGACGCTATCTTGGATTTTAGCGACAGAGCATCCTTTATACACAAAGGTCTAAACATGGGTGCAGCATTTATTTTCAATCTGGATGAAAATTGTATTCCTGAAAAAAATAAGAAACCACGTTTTCAATCTGTTTATTATAAAAAGAACCAAATGTATGGAGACAATGTTCTTGTAATCAACGGTTGTGGTATTCTTAACTCCAACTGCGACATAGTATTGGCTCAAATTGCAGCTTACCGTATGGCTGCGTTGGCACGTAAAAAATTGCAAGAAATGCAATAAACCGATTCATGACTCTGCAATAAGCCGAGCCATTATACTTGAAAAACAAAGCACTTTGTCACGCCAACAAAGTGCTTTTATTGTTGGATTAGACAACTTGTCATGTTTGAAGTTAGACCACTTATTACGTTTTAGAGTTACGTTTTAGAGAAGAATGAATGACAAGGCGTCAGGAGTATTTTTCCTGACAAAGCGGTAAGGCGCTTTTCTTTGATAGCGCAGATAAACGATATTGAAATGCGCTATCCTTTATACCCCTTAAATGGTTAAACCCCCTTTATTTATTGTTAGACAACAATAGAAAATAACAATAGACACACCTATAATATGAATAATGTAGAAGGCGAAATTCACTGTAACATTCTACAAGCGTAGATATTGTTTTCTCTATGCAGCTTGGAGAGGAAAATGGCCGACAATAAATTAGAAGAAACCCATTTTATTGGCGATGTCAAATTGCCCAATGACCGAAGAAAATTGGAAAAAATGGTCAAAGAAGTTAATGGCAATATTGTTGTTCAAGAAGGTGGCGTTTTTATACCAGCAGCTTTTTTGATCCTTGGTATAGCTTTATTGGGAACGGCCTACCAAAATTTCCAAATCGGTAAAATGATGACCATGGCAATATTAACCGCTTTGGCTATTCTTTTATTGTTCATTTTGCTGCGAATAATGCTGAGAAGAAGAACACCAATGATGGTTTTAACGCCCGAAGGATTACAAACAACGGTGTTTAAAACGGTCGTTCCATGGCGTGGTATTGAAGATTTTCTCATCAATTCATCAAAAAGCAATTCCATGAACATCGCGATTGGTATGGAATTTGTCATAGCCGACCGTTTTTTGCCGGAAGAAAATGAAAAATGCCGCCCTGGTTCCTATTATGACAAACAAAAGAAAAAATTGATGATTTCGGGCGTTAATTTTCGCCTCGATACCAATCGGGACACGATCATCCAAGAAATCAATACTTATCGTAATGCCGCATTGGCACGCCATAAATTGGAAATGAATAAATTCCGTTAAATCAATGCGTCAACGGAATATGAGACAGATTAACTAGTTGTTTGATTATTCCCACTTGGCAAAACAAGATTAGTTCCGAGTGTTAAAACACATGGCAATCGCGCCATGTGTTTCATATTTTGGTTAAACGGCACAATTAAACTTATTAACCAACGCTTAAAATATATATTAACCGCTCAAGCTATATTAACGCCGGCCACACCTACGCAATTGTTGGTCATAACGTCGTGCCATTCTGTCGGTACGTTCAGCACTTGCCATAATGGCACTACTTGCCCTACCACCAGTACGGGCATAGGCAGAATGCCCCATATAGTAGTTAAGATAAAGCGCATAAGCATTATTAGGATTAATGCCGTTACGTCTTACGCTTTCACGGTGATACCAGCCAATAAAATCCGCAGCATCTGCGAAATTTGTGCGCTTAGCACCACGATTACCTGTCGCTCTTACGTAATGGTCCCATGTACCATTGAGTGCTTGCGAATAGCCGTAAGCGGTTGAGCGCCTTTTCCATGGTATAAAGCCAAACAGCTTTGTTCTTGGTGGGCGGGCATTATGCCGGTAACTCGACTCGGTATTCATCGTTGCCATGATAATCGGCATCGGAATACCATAGCGAGCCTCGGCCCTTTTGGCGTCCTTTTCCCAATTATTAAAAAAACCATTCTTTTGGTCAAACACGGCGCAGACATTATTTGTGTGTGTTGGAGGCTTTGTTGCACAACCACCCAGCATCGCCACAAGCGCCACGAAAAACACTATGCGCTTCATTGTTAATACCTCTGTTATATGGCTAAGATATAATGTGGCTCTTAACAGATTATTAATAGTTCCGTTAACCATATTTCGAAATTTTCTGTATTGATGGTGCTTTTCCGCCGCCCTAGCAACCTTTTGTTTAGGATTTATAAAGCACATATGCCCTGTTTATTTTCAATGCGAGGGATGTCAATGAACGGCGTAAATATTAAAAGTCGCACGAACTGGTTGAGTGCGACAGCGCTAGCGGGGGGTCTTGGTGTCGTATTAGTTACATGCATAGCACCGGAACCAACTCTTGCTAAGTCACTCTATCTTTCTGGTGGAGGCGGCGGCGGTGGCACGCAAAATGGTATCGGAGGTAGCGGCTCTGGTGCTTTAATCGATAGTCAAAAACCAAAAACAGTCAATCGGGGTGAAACTGGTGCAGGTGCTGCGGGCGGCATCGGTGGCATCGGGGGATCTGGCAAAGTTGACGGACAAAACAATCTTTCAAGTGAGGTTGTATCTGTGCCGGATGACGATGCAGTTCTTCCATCTGATGATATGGCAACTTCATCAATTGGTAATGGTATTACCGATATCGAAAAAAGCAGCAATGGTGGCAAAGGCGGTGATGTAACCGTTAATGTAACCAAAGCGACAACTTTCGATGATATCATTCTTGAAGGCGGTAATGGCGGTGAATCTGGCCATGCCCAAGAAGGTGTAATTGGCAAGATTGGTGTTGGTGGACAAGGTGGTGACGCAAAACTGAACGGTTCAGGCCAAACAATTACATTTAACAACAGTTTAAGTTTAACCAGCGGTAAGTTTGGGGATACTGAAACAGAGAAGAGCGAAGGCGGTAAAGTTGCTTTTTCTGCTGGAAAATTGATCGTCGGCGAAGGTAAAGATACAACAATCGACCTGACGCGCAATGATGGCGACTTGATGTTCAAAACCGAACAGTTTGATGCGTCCAAGGGCGATGTAACAATCAGTTTGAACAATACGCAAGCATGGACCAACAACAACGATAAAGGCGTTACTTTTGGTGATATGATGATCGGCATGGGTCATCAGGTAACAATTGAAGGTAATGGTCATTACGGTGTTAGTTCGATAACTATTGGCAAGCCAGGACAGGTTGATCTTGCACCTGCAAAGTTTTCAACTGACACAGACCTGAAAATGGATTCAAAATCCAAACTGGTTTTTTATCTGCCTGAAGAGGTACAAAATGGTGCTTCCCTGATTAGAAATACTGGTAAGGGAAATATCATTGTTGACGATGTACAAGTTGATCTACGTCTGGCTGGAACAGATTTGAAGAACCTGAAAGCAGGTGACAATGTCAGACTGATTGAAGGTCAAGTTGTCGGAAACACCGCAACAACAGAACAGACGCTTTCTTATGGTGCAAAAAACTGGAATTTCGATATTGCGACAGAAAATGCAAATCTGACAGCCTCATTGAAAGCTCCTAAGGTTGAACCACCTGTTCCTGATGAAACGAACAAGGAAGAGACTAACTCAGATCAAACACCTATTATGCCTCCTGCTGATGATAAGGAGGAAAATAACACGTCGGGTGGAGATACGAACCAACCAAACACTGACAAGGAAGCCGATAACAATCCTTCTGGTGAGAATGCATCAAATGATGCAGCAAACAATGCTGGTTCGGACAGCAATACAAAACCTGCAAGCGATAATACTCCGGCTCAGAATACACCTGCAAATAATGCTGATGCGAATAGCAACGCAAAACCAGCAGGTGACAATGCCTCAAACCAAAAAACACCATCGCAAGAAGATGCCAATAAAAGCGAAGCAAAAGGTGATACCAACAAAAACACCGGTACGCCAGCAAGCAATAACAACGGCTCTACAAACAGTATCATTGGTAAGGATGATGGAAAAGGCAACATCTACACGGATGATTATGGTGCTATTACCATCAATCGCGCCAAAGCAAATGCCTATTTCCAGAGTAACGCCGCAGCACTTAATGCTCTGAATTATGGTGCTGATCAGGTATCCACTATTGATGACTATGTGTTGCCAATGGATCCGAAACAAACCAACCAACCTGTTGAGGGTGTCGTATTCTTGCAAGGCAGTGGTTTTAACCAGAAGGTTCAAACCGGAAGCCATGTCAGAAACAATGGTTACCACATTATGGGTGGTGGCGGTGTCCGCCTTCATCAGGATCAGGGCAATTTGCTGATAACTGCGTTTGTTGAACATGGTGATGGCGATTTACGCACCCGTCATGAAGGTATTCATGGCAAAGGCGACTTCAGCTACACTGGTGTCGGTGCATATAGCAAACAAACTTGGGATAATGGCTGGTTTATTGATGGTTCTGGGCGTATTGGTCGCGTGAAACGCGACTTCAGAAGTTCCAGCATGGTCGATGGTGGCTTCAACGATAAGAGTTCCAATTATTACGGCTTCCATATTGGTGGCGGTAAGGAAATCCAGATTTCACCAGATGATACGATTACCATCAGAGGTAAATTGTTGTGGACTGAAACTGGCGATTTCTCAACAACATCAAAAGCTGCTGAACGGCTCCACTTCGATAGTGCGCGTTCTGTACGGACACATGTCGGCACACAGATTGACCACCGTGTAACCTCGGAAGTCAAGGTTTATGCCGGTGCTGGTTGGGAACAGGAACTTGATGGCGAAGTAAAAGGCAAGCTTGACGGTTATCATGTTGACAAGCCAGACTTCAGTGGCGCAAGTGCGGTATTTGAAGTTGGTGGTAAATACGAGCAAATTCCTGGTATGCAAGGCTGGGTTGCCAATGCAGGCTTGAAGGGTGTTGCTGGTACACGCCAAGAATTTTCTGGTAAATTGGGTGTTGGTTACCGCTGGTAACCAATCCCACGTTTAACGGATTTATTCTCTTATATTTAATCCCAATTGTGGCGCATCGTCATCCAGCGATGCGCCATTTTGTTGCGGCGCTTTTAAATCCAAACCCTCTATACGATTGCCGCGCCGTTTCACTTTTCCAGTGGTAATCAGGATATCATCAATATCTTTTGACGTTTGCATGAAGTGGCTTTGCAATTTGCGAACCCTGTCATCTAGGCGAACAACATCTTCCATCAAATGGCCAACTTCCGATTGGATAAGATGGGCTTGCTCACGCATACGGGCATCTTTCATAATGGCTTGCACCACTTGAATTGACAGCATGAGAAGCGATGGTGAAACAATAATAACACGTGCGCGGTTAGCTTTTTGAACAACAGCTTCAAAATCTTCATGAATTGTTGCAAAAATGGATTCTGAAGGAACAAACATGAAAGCCGTATCTTGTGTTTCACCAGATATAAGATATTTGCCCGCTATTGCTTTGATGTGGGTATCCATATCACTTTGAAACTGTCGCTCAGCTAATTGCTTTTGATCTGGTGTGGCGGCTTCACGCATTGCATTCCATGCTTCAAGTGGAAATTTAGCATCTATAACAAGTGATGGTGCATGATTTGGCATAAAAACCAGACAATCAGGACGCGTCCCGTTGGAAAGCGTTGCCTGAAAAGCATAGGCATTTTTTGGTAAGCCGTCCGCAATAATGGCTTCCATACGACCTTGCCCGAAAGCACCGCGTGTTTGTTTGTTACTTAAAATAGCCTGCAATTGCACCACTTGACCGGCAAGTGACTGGATATTGTTTTGCGCTGTATCAATCACCGCCAAACGCTCTTGCAAGCGTGCAAGGTTTTCATGGGTTGATTTTGTTTGCGCATTGATGGTTTGCCCCAAGCTATTTGTCATACCATTTAACTGGTCGCGGATAGACTGGTTGAGCTCTGCTTGTCTGCGACCAAAAATTTCCGCCATTGTTTGCATACGCCCTTGCATTTCTGCTTGGGTTTTTAACAGCGCATTCATGTGCATTTCCGTGTCTCTTGCCCGTTCCGCCACTTGCGTATCAAGGACTGCACGGCGACGATTACCGCCCATGATAAAAAATATCACAGCGATAAGAAACACAATAAGAACGAGCAAAAAGCCATTCATCAAGTTGAAAGGCACACCCGCAAAGGTGAATAAAATTTGAGAAGACGAATCAGACATATGGTTAACTTAGCGTTTTTCCGTTCACAATGCGATCATAACAAGAACAAAAACTATAATTCCACATTGACGTATGAATGCCGATTGATTAACTCATCTTTATGTCGATAAAACCTTTAATTATTCTACCTGATCCCATTTTGCGCAAGATTTCCACACCAATCGAGCGCGTAGATGCCAATTTGCAAAAATTGGCCGATGATATGTTGGAAACAATGTATCAAGCACCAGGAATTGGTTTGGCCGCGATTCAAGTGGGCGAACCGCTACGTCTTCTTGTTATTGATGTTGCTGGCAAAGATGAGCCAAAGGCACCGCAAGTTTTCATTAATCCTGAAATTCTATGGAAATCAGACGAACCCAATGTCTATGAAGAGGGATGCTTATCTATTCCTGATTATTATGCAGAGGTAGAGCGTCCAAAACGTATACGTGTCAGTTATCTTGATAGAGATGGCAAAAAGCAGGAATGTGAGGCCGATGGATTATTGGCAACCTGTTTGCAACACGAAATAGACCACCTTGATGGTGTGCTCTTTATTGATCATATCTCGAAACTCAAACGGGACATGGTCATTCGCAAATTCAAGAAACTTGCCAAAGAAAATGCCAAAAACGGAGCCGTTCTATAATGGCATTACGAATTGCGTTTATGGGCACGCCTGAATTTTCGGTACCTGTTTTACGTGCCTTGCATGATGCCGGACACAATGTGGTTGCTGTTTATAGCCAGCCACCGCGGCCGGCAGGTCGCCGTGGCTTGGAACTCACACCTTCTCCGGTTGAACAAGCGGCTCGTTCGCTTGGGTTGCCTGTCCATACGCCAAAAAGCTTGAAAAGTGCTGAAGAACAACAGCGATTTGCCGACCTTGATTTGGATGTTGCCGTTGTTGTTGCCTATGGTCTTTTGCTACCAAAGGCTATTCTTGATGCACCGCGTTATGGTTGTTTTAACGGGCATGCATCGCTATTGCCCCGTTGGCGTGGTGCAGCGCCCATTCAACGCGCTATTATGGCTGGTGATAAAACCACCGGCATGATGGTGATGAAAATGGATGAAGGACTGGACACAGGTCCCATTGCCCTCACTAAAACAATTGCTATTGAACCTGAAATGACAGCAGGAGAATTGCATGATGCGCTTTCTCAACTTGCTGCACCATTAATGGTCGATGCAATGGAACAATTGGAAAAAGGCACACTGCAACTGACACCACAGTCGGAACAAGGTGTGTTATATGCGTCCAAAATTAGCAAAGATGAAGCAAGGATAGATTGGTCAAAACCAGCTTTAGAAATTCAAAAAACAATTTGTGGGCTTTCTCCATTTCCTGGCAGCTGGTGCGAAATGGAAATTGCCGGAAAGCGCGAACGTGTTAAACTGCTTGGTGCAAAATATATCGACAATCAATCACTAGGCATCGGTCATATCGAACCAGATAGCTTAATCATTCATTGTAAAGATGGTCGCTTGCAAATTACCCGTTTGCAAAAATCCGGCGGCAAAGCCCTTGATAGCAAGACGTTTCTACATGGTTTTCATGTAAGTGCAGTTTTGTAAGTGCAGTTTATTGATATGGCACGATATAAACTCACAATTGAATATGACGGTACAAATTATGCCGGTTGGCAAAGGCAAGATGGGTTAAAAACCATTCAGGCCGCTATAGAAACTGCCATTCATGCGTTTTCTGGTGAAATTGTTACCCTTTCAGGCGCCGGTCGTACGGACGCCGGTGTTCACGCTTCTGGGCAAGTGGCGCATGTTGATCTGACCAAGGATTGGCGCGCCGATCAGGTACGCGATGCACTCAACGCCCATCTTGTGATGAATGAAGATAATGTTGCAATTCTTCATGCGGAAAAAGTAACCGAGGATTTTGATGCCCGCTTTTCAGCAACAAAACGTCATTATCATTTTATTATTCTTAACCGCCGTGCTCCGGCCGTTCTTCAAAATAACCGCGTTTGGTGGGTGCCGAAAAAACTTGATGCAACCGCAATGCATGATGCTGCGCAGCGTCTACTCGGCAAACACGACTTCACAACATTCCGCTCCAGCCAATGCCAAGCGAAAAGCCCAATTCGCACACTGGATCGGCTAGATGTGATACGCAATGGTGACCACATTGATATCTATGCCAGTGCAAGGTCATTTTTGCATAATCAAATTCGGTCGTTTGCTGGTAGCCTGATGGAAGTTGGCTCAGGTCGCTGGACAGCCGATGATCTTACCAGTGCATTGGAAGCAAAAGACCGTAAACGCTGTGGCGTTGTTGCGCCGCCATCGGGATTGTATTTGACACAGGTTGATTATTAAAATCAGATCATGTCGTTTTAAAATATTGCTATGCTGTGCATTGTGGGTGAATAGGCAATAAAGTAACACCCAATTGCCACGGGTGGACATTGCCTATCTTATTTTCTTTCAAAACCTATCTCACCCACCTTAAGAACAGTGAAAAAATCAAAAAAACAAAAAAATACTTATGAAATTCAGCCAAAAGCAGCTTTTTAAATAGCAAACACGATATTTTTGCTATTTTTATTAGGCGTTAAAAAGAAAATACATTTTCTTTTTCTTAGTAAGTTTTATAATCAGTATATCTATCGTCATGTTTTCGATAAATTGGGACATGGATTTGAAGATAATTTATACTTTTTTGATACACGATAAAACAGATTTCTTGTCATCTAAATTTGTCCAAGTGTTTATTTAAAGTGAACAAATAATTGATAAGGGAATGATTGTGGCTGCAAAATCGAAAAAAAACGAATCTGAAAAACAGGATAAACAAGAAACCGGCATTAAACTGACAATCGGCGACAAAAAGCGCGTCTTCAATATCGGTGAACCAAAGCTTCCAGAATGGATTGAGAAAAACGCTTTGACTTCGGGTAATTACCCTTATGAAAAGAAAATGGGGCGCAAAGAATATGAAACAACACTTGAAGCGCTACAAATCGAACTGGTAAAATTACAATCCTGGCTCTTGGAAACTGGCGAAAGAGTTGTTGCCTTATTTGAAGGGCGTGATGCCGCGGGTAAAGGTGGCACAATCTTTACATTGCGCCAATATATGAATCCTCGTACAGCGCGTAATGTTGCTCTGCCAAAACCTGACGAGACAGAAAGTGGCCAGTGGTATTTCCAACGTTACGTTCGCCATTTTCCAACACGGGGAGAATTTGTTACATTTGATCGGTCTTGGTACAATCGTGCTGGTGTGGAATCTGTCATGAAATTCGCCTCTCCTGCACAGGTTGAGACGTTTCTGGCAGAAGCCCCAACATTTGAGAAACTAATTGTTTCCGACGGAATACGGTTTTTTAAAATCTGGCTTGATATCGGACAGGAAATGCAGCTGAAACGGTTCCATGAACGACGCCATAGTGCTTTAAAGCACTGGAAATTCTCAGCGATGGATGAAGCCGGCATTACGCTGTGGGATGAATATGGCAAAGCAGCAGACAGAATGATCGAGCGTACCCATTCCGCTATGGCACCATGGACGATTGTAAAATCCAATGACAAACGTCGTGCCCGTCTTGCGGTTATCCGTCGTGTCTTGCTGTCAATACCTTATGCCGATCGTAACATTGCGGCTATCGGCCCAGAAGATGAAAAAATCATTGGCGTTGGACCAGAATTTTTGCGCAACGGACGTTAATGTTCTTGGTAATTTAGACAATCACTGAAAAAAGCAGAGTATAGTTACTTTGCTTTTTTTGGTTTTTGTGGCATTTAGACATTCCGGTTAAGCGGATAGGAACATGCTGCATAACAAGAACTCCATTGCTATACGTATCGCCCTTTTTCTAATGTTTTTCGTGGTACAAAACGGATATACACAAACCGTTCCAACCACCAATTTGCCGCACTTTTTTGATAGTCAGGAACGGTTAAGCCATCCTAATCTTGGCACAGTAACAAGATTAAGGTTTTTAACGACGGTCGATTTCCCACCTTTTAACTTTATAGATCAAACGGGGCGTCTTTCAGGTTATAATATTGATCTGTTACGTGCCATTTGTGCCGAGCTAAAACTTGAAAATGTTTGCCAGGTGGAAGCTGTTCCATGGGATGAATTGATACCCCATTTTAAAGATAATGGTGGGGAAGCCATCATTGCCGGATTAAATGAAACGCCGACGACAACCAAGGATTTCATTTTTACGCAAAGCTATTTGCGCTTTCCTGCACGATTTGTGAGCTCAGAAAATATCAATCTTACTGACCCCGTAACAGACAGCTTGCGTCGATTGAAAATTGGAATTGTCAAGAATACCTTGCATGAAAAAATATTTGCAGCCTATTTCCCTGACGTCAAATGGCAAGCGTTTGAAAATGAAGATGCACTCCATGATGCCGTAAAAAACAAAACCATAGATTTGGCTTTTGGTGATGGAATGGGCTTTGCTCAATGGTTAAACAATCCGGTTTCAGAAAGCTGCTGCCATTTTGTTGGTGGCGCTTATCTTGCTCCAGAATTTCTTCACAATGGTATGCGAATTGCGGTGGCAAAAGATAACCCACAGCTTAAAACTGCCCTCAATTATGCCCTCAAATCACTAGAACGTAAGGGTAAGTTGACAGAGCTTTATCTGCGTTATTTCCCAATAGGGTTTTATTGATAGAAATTATAACAAAATATCTCGTGAAATAGCAGCGTTAACAATAGCCATATCGCTATAATCAATGCCCCATAATAGGCTTTTTTGTTCTGTTATATCCATTATTTTCTATTTTGGCCGATTGGGTGTTTTTAACGTTACTGGCGGAAGATTTATCTGATAATGCATTGAAATGATCCGTATGGCACAACAGATTCCAATGGCCGCCCATATAGCATATGTCGGATTTATCAGATGTGTTGATCCCAACAATGCCACGCCAGAACCGACAATTGCCGCACTTGCATAAATTTCTTTGCGGAAAATTACCGGTGTGCGCCCTGTTAAAATGTCGCGCATACAACCACCGCCTGCCGCACTAACACACCCCAAAATAACTGCTATTTGGATATTGCCGGTCATTTGATAGGTTTTATCGGCACCAAATGCAGCAAAGAACCCCAGCCCTACAGCATCAAGCCATAAGGTTGGCTTTTCCATTCTAACAATCAGTCCCTGACAATAGACACCAATGACAACAGCGCCAATAATGGCATAAAAATATTCTATATTTGTTAGCCCCACGGGTGGGGTATCACCAAGGCAGACATCGCGAATAATTCCGCCGCCAATAGCCGTGGCCATGGAAACAACAAAACCCCCTAAAAAATCAAAACCCCGTCTTATCCCTGCACTCGTTCCACTCAAGGCAAAAACAAAGGTTCCTATAACATCAATCCAATGAAGCAGCATAATATTTCCTAAAATACCGGCAGTGCCGTGTATTTTGCCAAATTTCATATATTTTACCAAATTTAATATTTCACATATTTTGCCACATTTAATGAAGAAAATTGATGGCGGCAAATCACGTTATTGATGCCCTCCATGATTATACAATAAGTAGAAACAGCACGAAAATTCAAATTGTTAGAGGAACGCTGTCACACAATCACAGGTCCTACAGCCAAACTTTCGCCCCACAACCAAATTTTCGTCCTACAGTTAAACTTTCGTCTTACAGTCAAACTTTGTAAGAACACTATAACCTATTTATAGAAACGGTAATTTTTAAGTATTCGAATACCTCAAACGAATGCGGTGTTCATGGGAAGAGAAAATTTAGTGAGGTGTATTCAACTGTCAATAAATTCAAGCGTTTATGACTTATGGCAAATACTTACAACAAGTACTTATGAAATGTGTATTGAAAAGAATAGTTATGCTTAACTGAAGCAATAGGCATCAGCCGGCTCAACACGAATTATCGCATGACAAGCAATAGGTATTAGGACTCTTCGCCGAATTTATTATTAATCAGCTCTTCAAGTGCATCTAGCACATCGGTCGCTTGCACACCACTTGCGCGAACCGTCACACTAGACCCTGTTGATGCGGCAAGCATCATTAAGCCCATAATTGACGTACCGCCAACTTTTTGTCCGTCTTTTTCAACTTCCACCGCGGCATCATATTTATCAACCGTTTGGACAAATTTTGCCGAAGCGCGTGCGTGCAAACCACGTTTGTTACAAATAACCAATTCTCGCGTTAAAGGATTAACGCCAATTTCCTGAGCGCATTTAGTCATTTACTCTTCCGATAATATCATGCTTGGCACATTGATATATTTTCGTCCCGCGTCCTGAGCTGCCTTTAACGCATCAACCAATGAAATATCAGGGCACTGACGCACCGATGTCAATTTAATCAACATTGGCAGGTTAACACCCGCTATAACTTCTATTCGGCCTTCCTGCATAACAGAAATAGCCATATTGGATGGCGTACCACCAAACATATCTGTTAGTATAATAACGCCATTACCATCATCAACCAAAGCAACTGCGGCGAGAATATCTTTACGACGTTGATCCATATCATCGTCAGGGCCGATACACACCGTGGCAAAATTAGTCTGTGGGCCTACAACATGCTCAACCGCACGTTGAAACTCCTCAGCCAATCTACCGTGCGTCACAAGCACGAGTCCGATCATTCAAAAAAGCTCCTGTCATTAAAGACCCGACCATCTTGACCCATAGCAGCCGGCAGCGAATGTTGTATTTTGTCAGGGGATTCCATAAGTGCCAAGAACAAAATGCAATTCTCGGCATAATTTATCAAAATTTGTTACAATCTGTTTAATTATTGGTGATTTGTCCAGAGCTTTTTAAAACAAATCGCCTCTATTGCCTGACAAATTGCTGTGCAATCGGCCTGACCAAGTGCTGGAAGACGATAAAGTGGCACGGATATCCCAAAATAAGTCATTTTTTGCCCCGACGGAAAACGCTCATAATCATTTCCGAGTTCAACAATGAAATCTACAGCAACTTCGGGTAGAAATGGCATTTGATAGAGGCCTGCACCTCTTATTTCGATACCGCCACGCAAAGTTTCAGGACACTGCCCATAAAGCTTGCCATTTTTACTTATTAGATCTGTGTAATCATCACTAACAAGGATACTATCCCTTTGTGTCCAATGTGCCCGTTCTAGAAGTGAAAGTGTCAAAACCGACTTACCACTACCCGACGGTCCAGTCAGAATTATACCTTTGTTGCCAATCTTCAGGCAATTTGCATGAATGGTTTTTACTGTCGACACTATCGTTTTTCCTATTTTTCAAGAGGCAAAACAATGGTGAAACGGGCACCAAGCTTTTTGTCTGGGTCATTTGGTGCCGTGATGTTTTCAGCGTTTAATGTGCCATTATGGGCTTCAATAATTTGCCGACTAATAGAAAGTCCTAGACCGGAATTTTGTCCGAATGATTCCGCCCCCGGACGATCGGTATAAAAGCGTTCAAAAATACGATCTATGTTTTCTGCTCGAATTCCCGGTCCATTATCCTCTACAGTAATAATAACTTTTGCCCCAACGCTGCGCATTGCAACGCGAATTTCACCATTTTCAGGGGGAATAAATGACCGTGCATTTTCAATAAGATTAGAAACAACCTGCCCTAACCGCAAATCATGCCCAGCAACGATATAGGGTTTTCCGCCATTACGCGGAGCAATATCCAATGCAATATTGGCAGCGGTCTTATTGCGCCGCACTTCTCTCGAGGCGCGAACAATACTTTCCAAAAGTGGTGTCAAATCAACCTTGTCCGAGTTTTCCCTCGCCAGCTCGGCATCAAGCCGTGAAGCGTCTGAAATATCGGTTATCAAACGATCAAGGCGACGCACATCATGCTGTATGATATCAAACAGGCGTTTACGTGCGTCATCTGTCTTTGCCAAAGGCAATGTTTCCACGGCACTGCGCAAGGACGTTAACGGGTTTTTCAATTCATGGCTGACATCAGCAGCAAACCGTTCAATCGCTTCAATACGCGTATAGAGTGCATCTGTCATATCGCGAATTGACGTTGACAAATGTCCAACCTCATCTTGTCTATCCGAGAAATTTGGAATTTCAACACGTTTGTTTGTTCCGTGCCGAACACGATCAGCTGCTGCAGATAATTTTCGTAATGGATTGGCAATTGTGTAGGCAAGGAATAACGACAAGACCAACAGAACCGCGGCAACAACAGCAAAAACCTTAAAAATTGCCAATCTTTCAGCCCGTACGATATTGTCAATATCAGAGCCGACAGTTGACAACAACAAAACGCCTACCACCGCATGATAACGTTGTACCGGCACGGCAACAGAAACAACCAATTCACCCTGTGCATTGCGTCTTTGTGCTGTTGCAAGAAGTCCATTAACTGCCTTGACCACTTCCGGATAAACAGCGCCATTGCCATTTGGCTGGTCATTATCCATAACAATATCACTGCCATAGATTGTATTTGTAAACCAGTTGCGAAAGCGTTCAAAAAAACCAGGCTTATCTTCGACAATAGGTGGAAGATTATAGCTCAACACCTGCCCGCTGGAATAAAGCACCCGAGAATCGAGCAGAAGATTGGCATCACGGTCATAGATACGGGCGCGTGTTGTCTGCGGTGAGATAACACGGCGCAAGAGTGGTGCCACCCTTACCGGATTAATGGGAAAATCCCAATTATCGGTGGATTCCGCTTTAGGGGTAATGCTTTGTCCAGCCTGCAACTCCATCAGTTTTTCAGGGTCAATCAGAATGGATGTTGTATCAACCGTGGCTGAAGCGGCAATTGCACCAGCAATAATTTTTCCCTGTGTTCGCAAGGAGTCTATTTTTGCATCAATCAACCCGTCACGAAACTGGTTAAGATACATAATGCCGGCGACCAGAACACATAGCGCGGCCAAATTGAGAATGACAATACGCCGTGTCAAACTGGAAAAGAACAATTGCTCGAAAAGGCGGTGTCCGCGCATCCATAAACGCTGCGGACGCGATTGTTTTCGGGATTTCTTAAGCTTTCCGCTATTACTTTCCCTGTCGGCTTGTTGTTCCTTATTGACCATCGAGCCGTTAAGACCTTCTTTCGCAACCAACTAATTTACAAACTGGTTTAACACCGTGATAGGTTTATGGGATTATACTTCCCGAAAACGATAGCCCACCCCATAAAGGGTTTCAATCATCTCGAAGTCATCGTCAACCTGTTTGAATTTCTTACGCAGTCTCTTGATATGGCTGTCTATTGTACGATCATCGACATAAACCTGATCGTCATAGGCTGCGTCCATCAATGCATCACGACTTTTGACAACACCAGGGCGTTGCGCCAAAGCCTGCAAAATCAGAAATTCTGTAACAGTCAGAATAACCGGATCGCCTTTCCATGTGCATGTATGGCGTTCCTGATCCATAACCAAATTGCCACGTTCCAATGAGGTAGAGGTTTGAGCCCCCGGTTTGACCGGTTCTCCGCGCGCAGCAGCCCTGCGCAATACAGCCTTGACACGTTCAACCAGCAGACGTTGCGAGAATGGCTTGGTGATAAAATCATCGGCGCCCATCTTCAAACCAAATAACTCGTCAATCTCGTCATCTTTCGATGTCAAGAAAATGACGGGCAAGTCAGACTTCTGGCGCAACCGGCGCAATAGCTCCATACCGTCCATACGTGGCATTTTAATATCGAAAATAGCTAAATTTGGAGGTCTTGCTATTAATCCCTCTAATGCGGAAGCGCCATCGGTATATGTTTCAACCTTATAACCTTCCGACTCAAGGGCAATCGATACCGATGCCAGAATGTTGCGATCATCATCGACAAGAGCGATCGTCTGTGTCGTTGTTGCAATATCTTTCATGTTCCTCGGCCCTTTCTATTGGCTTTACGAGCAAATACGCCAACCAACCAATATGTATGTTATGTTTATTATATGGTTGGGTTTATGCTTTTTGCAAAACAAATGTGGTACAAATTGTGGCATTGGTGCTAAAACATATTGATAATACAAAGAAAATTCAAAATTTTTGCAATGAATAGTTGTCTATAACAACTTGCGGTTCAATTCCTGTCCACAGAATTTAAACTTTTTAAATTTTATTTCAATCGATTAAATATTTGATTTTAAAATATTTTTCTGCTTCATATTTCAATGAGTGCCCACATGTCTGTGGGCGCATTTGTTTTTGGGAGGTATAGCAGAGCTATTATGAAAGAAATTGGCATATTTAATCCTGCAGCATCATTAACGCATTTTGGTTTTAAAGATCTTGGAAATGTCTATTATAACTTGACAGCACCATTGCTTTATGAAGAAGCAATTCGCCGCAATGAAGCAAAATTGACAGCACAAGGTGCACTTGTCGCCTATACTGGGCAGCATACTGGACGTTCAGCAAAGGACAAATTTATTGTACGCACGGCTGAAACAGAACCCAATATTTGGTGGGACAATAATAGCCCAATAAACCAGCAGAATTTTGACCAATTATTTGCTGATTTTGTTGAGCATGCAAAGGGTCGTGACCTTTTTGTTGAAGATCTGATTGGTGGTGCCGACCACGATAATTCGCTGCGCGCCCGCGTTGTTTCAGAATATGCGTGGCATGCCACTTTCATTCGCAATCTGCTAATCCGGCCTGACGAAAAAGATCTGAAAAGCTATGTCCCGCAAATGACCATTATTAATCTGCCTTCTTTCAGGGCAGATCCAAAACGTCATGGTGTTCGGTCAGAAACTGTTATTGCTTGCGATTTGACCCGCTTAATTGTGCTGATCGGTGGCACATCTTATGCTGGCGAAATGAAAAAGTCTGTCTTTACAGCGCTAAACTATCTCTTGCCAGTTAAAGGCGTTATGCCAATGCACTCTTCTGCCAATGAAGGTGCAAAAGGCGACACAGCTGTTTTCTTTGGTCTTTCAGGAACAGGCAAAACAACGCTTTCTGCTGATGCCAGCCGCACACTGATTGGTGATGACGAACATGGCTGGGGCAATGAGGGCGTTTTCAACTTTGAGGGTGGCTGTTACGCAAAAGTTATCCGCCTTTCACAGGAAGCAGAGCCAGTTATTTATTCGACAACGCAACGCTTTGGCACAATATTGGAAAATGTTGTTATTGACGAGCACCGCCAGCCGGATTTTGATGATGGTTCACTTACCGAAAATACCCGTGCTGCTTATCCGATAGATTATGTTGATAATGCCAGCAAAACAGGAAAAGGTGGCCAGCCAAAAAACATCATTATGCTAACGGCTGATGCTTTTGGTGTTATTCCACCAATTGCCAAGTTGACGCCAGCACAGGCAATGTATCATTTTCTATCTGGTTACACAGCAAAAGTTGCGGGTACAGAAAAAGGTGTTACTGAACCTGAAGCAACTTTTTCGACCTGCTTTGGCGCACCATTCATGCCAAGACACCCTTCTGTTTACGGTAATTTGCTACGCCAGAAAATTGCAGACCATAAAGTAGACTGCTGGCTTATCAACACCGGTTGGACAGGTGGCCCCTATGGTGTTGGTCGCCGTATGCCAATTAAGGCAACACGTGCCCTTCTTGCTGCAGCACTTGATGGTTCGCTTAAAAATGTAGAATTCCGTGAAGATGAAAATTTTGGATTTATGGTTCCAAAAGCTGTCGAAGGTGTTGATACTGGTATTCTTGACCCACGTTCAACATGGCAAGATAAAGCGGCCTATGATGCTCAGGCTAAAAAACTTGCACAAATGTTTATCAAAAATTTTGATAAATTTGTCGCTCATGTTGACGATGATGTTAAAAACGCTGGTCCTAAGGCGTAATAGCAAATTTTCATGTTATAGAAGCCCGCTATATTCAGCGGGCTTTTTTATTGTCAAAAATGCCCCTATAATAACCTCATGACTGATGAGACCCGAGACATTTATATCAATGAAAATATCCGCATACGCGAAAGCGATTTAGCGGAGAGTTTCATTCGCGCATCAGGTCCGGGTGGTCAAAATGTCAATAAAGTTGCAACAGCGGTTCAATTGCGCTTCTCGGCCTATCGTGCTGGTTTAGAGCACGATATTTATGCACGCCTGATAAAACTGGCTGGTAAGAAAGCAACAAAAGAAGGCGAAATCGTTATTGAAGCGTCCCGTTTCCGGTTACAAGAAAGAAATCGTCAGGATGCGCGTGACCGGCTTGTCTCCCTACTCACCAAAGCTGCCGAACCGCCGCCACCCAAACGTGTTAAAACCAAGCCAACAAAGAGTTCTATCGAACGTCGTTTAAAAGCAAAAACAATCCGATCGGAAATCAAGAAGACTCGTTCGAAAATATCCGAGGATTGAAATAAAAATTCTTGCCCTATCTCACATAATAGAAGGTGGAGCGTGCGCATCCGCTTAATGTGCCACTATACTGATAATTCATTTTCAGCGATTGCATCAGTGGGCGCATTTTCTTGAAAGGAGAATGCAATGGGACTTTTTAATTTCGTAAAATCTGTTGGTGAAAAACTGGGACTTGGAGATGATCATGCGCCGGATGCACAAAGCATTAAAACCGCGCTTGATGGTTTACATCTCGGCACAGAAAATGTGAATGTTGCGGTTGAAAATGGGAAAGCCGTTTTGACAGGTCTCGTTAAAGATCAAGCAACTTTGGAAAAGGCTATCCTTGCTGTTGGCAATTTGCACAACATCGAGTCCGTCAATACAGATAATTTACACGTACAAAATTCTGCGCAAGTAGCAAATAATCAAACTACAAACGCGCCTCAAGCCAACCAAACGGCACAAGCAACATCTACCCCATCAAACACGTCCACAAGCAATGGCGGACAGACACAAGAACCGCATTTTTACGAAGTTAAAAAAGGCGACACACTTTGGAAAATTGCTGAAGAAGTTTATGGCAAAGGACATGGCGACAAAAATAACATTATTTTTGAAGCAAACAAACCAATGCTTAAATCACCAGATAAAATTTTCCCTGGGCAAAAGCTTCGTATTCCAGAGCTTAATCAGGCTTAATTCTTATAGCAAAATCTAGCACTTCGGTGATTGCTTTATCACTTTCTCGCGCATCTAAAATTTATGAAATATTGTTTCATAGATGCGCGAGTGCCAAACGTTGTTGGATTATATCGGTCATAAACGAATAAAATAACAGGCAATATTTGTTGTGGTCACATTCATTGTTGCCACCTTGCAATGGCACGAAAACTCCTTTGTTGTGATAGTAGAAACCATATTGCGCACCACAGCCAAGCTATAGAACCGATGTTTCTATTCTGCCTTTATATCTTGTGTGATCTCATGTTTCCATTCGGTCAGTCTGTGTCTTTGTGTGAAGAAATTGATGTGGTTTTGTTGTGATAAAGACAAAACAATTTTATTATAAACGGCATGGATATTTACGGATTCGACTATTTTCCAAACTATTATAACCGGCTTGAGCAAGAAGATTTGCTTAACGATATAAGGCATATTGTCAAAGAAGCGCCGCTTATTACGCCTATCATGCCAAAAACCGGAAAAGAAATGAGCGTGCGGCAAACCAATTGTGGTGAACTTGGTTGGGTCACGGATAAAGAGCAAGGTTATCGTTATCAAAAAAACCACCCAATCACAGGGAAAGCCTGGCCAGATATTCCGCCATTGTTACAAAACCTTTGGCAAAAATTATCTGGCTTTCCGCAACCGGCAGAAGCGTGTCTTATCAATTTTTATGCACCGCAAGCGCGTATGGGCATGCATCAAGATAAAGATGAAATGGAATTAAACGCACCGGTTCTTTCTATTTCATTGGGTGATAGCTGTCTTTTTCGTATAGGAACCACCGAAAAACAAGGTAAAACACATTCAATACGTTTAAACAGTGGCGATGTTATTATGTTTGGCGGCAAGGCACGTCTTGCTTACCACGGCGTTGATAAAATTTATCCCAATACATCTACACTATTAAAGGTACCTGGCCGTGTTAATCTCACTTTGCGTCGTATTTCATCTATTTCGAACTGATAACGGCTATCTGCAAGAGGCAAAACACTTCGCGTCAAGCAATAGATATTTCCCTATTCAATAGCTATTGTCACATTAAAATAGTTGTTGTCCCACAGCTGGGTAGACTTAAAAAATCGTATCTCTATTACGATACAAATAGCTTAAAAATTCACGCCATAAAATGCTTATAAATATGCTTACAAATTTAGTGTAGGCGAATATCATTCGGTATATTCGCCTAGCTTATCAGGCTCAATCTAGTGATTGTGCATTTCATGTTGCATGGAGGTTGTATCGTGGTTTCGGGCTCCCATAGCCGTCACATGAAAGACCACATCGACACTTCCTGCTTTTTCAAAAACGAGTTTACTTTTTATTTCATCACCTTCTTTTAAAGGCTTTGAAATATCCATAAACATGACGTGCATTTTGTCAGGACTTAAAACAACTTTTTTACCTGCCGGAATTTGAACACCATCTACAACCGGACGCATTTCCATAACTTTACCATCAACGCGCATAACATGGATTTCTGTTTTATTGGAAAGTTCTGACGATACGGAAACAAGGCGATCTTGCGTTTTGCCATGATTGATAATCGTTAGATAACCACCTGCCACTTTGGCACTATCCGGTATTGCACGTGACCATGGGTCTACAACCTCAATATCACCAATTTTATAACTTTGTGCAAAAGCAGCGTTGATTTGTGAGAAAAATACAATTGATGCCAAAGCCATTAAAGTTGCTACAAACAGCTTGTAACCTGACAATCCTTTTAACGAAACATACGACATAGGACGCTCCAATATCTATCTGAAAAAAGCTACTAAAGTTAAAATAATTTTTCAGATCATTTAATGAATAATGATTAAATCAGATAAAATTATACACTGATTTAACTTGCCAATGAAAGTTTATTTCGCTTAGGCGGTGCGCGCGCATCCTGATTGACCGTATATTGGCTGTTCCATCGATCAATAACAGTTATCAACTGCAATGCAGAGCTTTTCCGCATTGAAAGAACAATAAATGCACCATTTGGTTGGTAATTGGCGGCCACTGCCGTTAAAATACAGCCACCAACACAACATATTGGTAAATCATCCTGATTAGAACGGGGATAGTGTTGATATTTGGAGCAAATATCACTGCCGTAAATGTCATACGCAACTTGATGGGTTACAGGCTGCGCCGCAGACATAACCATGGCTTGTAATAGAATAGCTACAGCCAGCATAAAACGCGCCAAAATATGACCTATTTTATACCGCCGGTTATTGTACACAGCCCCCATCATAGCAATCAAATCGTATGACTTAGAAAGCCGTGAATGTTAATGTGGTTAAAGACCGTGTAATGCCGGGAATATCCAAAATATTATCATTAATGAATTTGCCAATATCTTTACCTTCTTCAATATAGATCTTGGCTAAAAGCTCAAACTCACCGCTGGTAGAATAAAGTTCTGAAACAATCTCGCGTTCATAAAGTGTGTTTGCAACATTATAGGCTGTGCCCGGAGCACACTGTAATTGGATAAAGATTGGCTTCATATTAAGTCTCCTTTACACACACCAACGCATGAACCGACAAAGAAATCAACACCTTTGAAAATCAGGTGTATCAAGATTGCGGCTATATCATCATTTTTTATACTGGTGACCATATTCTCATATTTGTGGCTATATCACCATTTCTCATTTTTATAGACAATAGAAATCGCAATATTGTTGATATCTTGGCAATTTGATTGCCAATACATTGGAAAAAGACGCTTTCAAATATGTCCGATTGTCGATAAAATGAGAAAAAATGTTTTCAAAAGGACATCTCTTTGCCGTTACTCAATGGAAAAACTTGTTATCCTGATCAAATAAACACGCCGATTTTTGGTGTTACGGTTTTATCGGACACAGTAATAGAGCAACCATTGACCAAAGAACGGCACATACTCATTTATTCGCCCAGAGGAGTGGTTAAGTTTAATTTTTCTGACCGTATTGTGATTTGTCTTCCACAACATTGCATTCTTGTTTCCTGTGGTGCTTCATACCAACTTGAATTTATCGGAACAAAAGAATGTCGTTTCCTTTATTTCAAAACAGATTTGTTTAAAACACTGGATCAAGAAAGAACGTTTACGGTTAATCCACTTTTACGAGCGCTGATCGAACGGATAGCCTTGTTACCCTTCAACCATGGATTGACGCAAAATAGCCATTTGCTTGGCTTGATTATGGAAGAATTATCCGTTCTTCCAACCACACCCATTTCTTTGCAATTACCCAAAAATATCAAAATCAAAACAGCGCTCGATCATTATAAAAATATTGAAAAAATACCGAGCCTAGAAGAGATTGCTCAATATTGTTCTTATAATGTGAAAACAGTAACACGAAATTTTTCTAAAGAAACCGGGCTTACTTATCGGCAATGGATGCAGCAGATGTTTTTTATTTTTGCAGTTGAGGCATTGGCTAATGGTTGTGCTATTTGCAAAATTACCGAAAAATTGCCCTTTGCCAATGATAGTGCATTTAGCTATTTCTTTCGTTCTTTTAGCGGCCTATCCCCAAAACAATTCCAGCACAATTTGAACAATTCATCATTTTAGCCATATATCAGCGAAAAATAACGCGTCATCACAATATTATTTTTTCAAAATAATCGTTTTTTTTATTTCAATATTTGTCTAATACAAGAATAAATAATTAATTTAGAATAATAATTATATATTACATTCTTACAAAAATTTTTTCTGATACATCCATTAATATTATTTATTATTTTTTAAATTATTTAAAATTATTATCCGTTAATATACTATCAATTGTGAAATCACCGTATATTTTTCAGCCCTTTTTATAATCTTTCTAGCCTTTTCGATAACGTATCCGCGCGGAACGTTCTATTGCTGCAACGGTGAGATTTTCCAATTCCCAACGATCGGCAAGTAATTGCAGAAAAACCAATTCTTCCTGTTTGACATCCAAGCCACTGGCTGCCACTTCCACAGCCAAAGCATAGGCTGTGTCTTGTAATTTTTCTGATAAAGCTGCTTGGGTGATATTTAGGATATGTTCAATGCCATTGGCATTTTCCAGATAAGTACAACATTCGGCAACCAAGGCATCAAGACGTTCCATATCAAAGCCATCAAAAACGGGCAGCCGCGAAACGATATCGCTAATCAACCGCAATTCCCGACTGCTAATGGTTTCATCAGCTGCCGATGTTACAACCATAATATAAATCAGAGCTTCTTGAGCTGTTAGCTTTGCCATTTTTGCCTTATTGCCTATTTGATTAACGTTTTTTTTGCGCTTTTCGTATGCAATTATTGACGAAATGCTGTTACAACCATAGAGCTTTCTTAAACGATTCAAGTTCAGGATAAAACCCCATGGCAACAGACAATTTCGCGGCCCATAACCTCACTCCAGAATTATTGGAAGCTGCTGCAGACTCCAGAGCATGGCCTTTTGAAGAGGCGCGCAAAATCGTCAAACGTTATGAAAAAAGCGGTTTTCCCGAAACTGTTTTGTTTGAGACGGGTTATGGTCCATCAGGCTTGCCACATATTGGAACTTTTGGTGAAGTTGCCCGCACAACGATGGTGCGCCACGCTTTCCATGTCTTGACCGAAAACAAGGTAAAATCAAAGCTATTATGCTTTTCTGATGATATGGATGGCCTACGCAAAGTACCGGAAAATGTTCCAAACCGCGAATTGATGGAAACTTATATTGGCATGCCATTAACCCGTGTGCCTGATCCATTTTCCAATGAATACCCCTCTTTTGGCTCAGCCAACAATGCGCGTTTAAGAGCTTTTCTGGATCGCTTTGGCTTTGATTATGAATTTGCCAGTGCAACGGACTATTACACATCAGGCCGCTTTGACGAGACATTGTTAAAAATGCTTGCTGCCTATGACAAGATTATGTCCATCATCTTGCCAACATTGGGCGAAGAACGCCGCGCAACCTATTCGCCTTTTCTGCCAATATCCCCAATAACTGGCAAGGTACTGCAAGTTGCAATGATTGCACGTGACGCCAAAAAGGGAACTGTTACCTATATTGAGCCTGAAACAGGTGAAAAAATAGAAACAGAAGTGACGGGCGGCAAAGTAAAATGCCAATGGAAAGCCGATTGGGCAATGCGCTGGACAGCTTTGGGCATTGATTATGAAATGGCCGGAAAAGACCTGATTGACTCAGTAACGCTTTCTTCAAAAATTTGCCGCACCTTAGGTGGCACCCCACCAGAAGGTTTTAACTACGAACTTTTCCTTGACGATAAGGGACAGAAGATTTCCAAATCCAAAGGAAACGGGCTGACGATTGATGAATGGCTGACATATGCGCCAACAACCAGTTTGGGGCTTTATATGTACCAAAAGCCTAAAACGGCTAAGCGGCTTTATTTTGATGTTATCCCAAAAGCGGTTGATGAATATTATACATATCTTTCAGCATATCCACGCCAGACATGGAAAGACCGGTTGAATAATCCTGTTTGGCATATGCATAATGGTAACCCACCGGCTGTCGATTTGCCGGTACCATTTGCAATGTTATTGAACCTTGTCAGTGCGTCCAATGCTGAAAATGCCGATGTTCTGTGGGGCTTTATTTCGCGTTATGCCAAGGGCGCTTCACCAGAAACACAACCGGAATTGGATAGCCTCGTTGGATTTGCCATTCGCTATTTTAATGATTTTGTTAAGCCGACCAAGAAATTCCGCGCACCAGATGATGTTGAACGTGAAACACTGGAAAAGATAGATCAGAAATTGGCTGATTTACCGATGGATGCGGATGCCCATACCCTGCAAAATGCACTTCTGGATGTTGGTCGTTTTACCGAGCGCTATCAAGATCATACAAAGAAAAGCCCTGAAGGGGGCCCAGGTGTTGCTGTTTCATTTTTCCAAATGCTGTATGAGGTTCTGATCGGGCAAGAACGTGGACCACGTTTTGGATCCTTTATTGCGCTTTATGGCATAACGGAAACACGAAAGCTCATAGCTGATGCTTTGGCTGGAAAACTTGTCCATTAACAAGAAAAACGAAAGTATGAAAAATGGGGGGAAATTTCTCCCCTCATTGCAAGGGATTTAAAAACTGTTTTGTCATGACGTAATGACTGTATTAGACTTAAAAATCCATGATATTTCTTGCGTTTTGGTGATAAACCCCAAGCAGAAAAAGACACTGACAAGATACAATCGTGAATGCAACAGATAAAACACGACGGTCTTGTAGGACGGTCTTGTAGAATGTACTGACAGGAGACAACCATGAATGAGGCTCAAGAGGTCGCGCGCCGCCGAACGTTTGCAATTATCGCGCACCCGGATGCCGGTAAAACCACACTGACAGAAAAACTGCTTTTGTTTGGTGGTGCAATTCAGCTTGCCGGTGAAGTAAAAGCCAAAAAAGACCGTATTCAAACGCGCTCTGACTGGATGAAGATTGAGCGTGAGCGTGGTATTTCGGTTGTAACATCGGTTATGACTTTTGAATATGATGACCACATATTCAACCTGCTTGATACACCAGGTCACGAAGATTTTGCCGATGATACCTATCGGACATTAACAGCGGTGGATAGTGCCGTTATGGTTCTTGATGGGGCACGTGGTATTGAGCCACGAACTTTGAAATTATTTGAAGTTTGCCGCATGCGCGACATACCGATTGTGACCTTTGTTAACAAAATGGATCGTGAAGCGCGTGATCCTTTGGAAATATTGGATGAGATTGAAGATAAGCTTGCGCTTGATACGGCGCCTGTAACTTGGCCAATAGGTTCTGGAAAAAGCTTTGCAGGCAGTTTTGATTTACACAATAATTCTGTGCGGCAAAAAGATGAAGAGTTGAAACCCCGCCCTGTAAAAGGTCCGGAAGAAGCAGCCCTTTTATTACCCGAAAACGAACGTGATGCCTTTGTTGACGGCGTTGTACTGGCACGCGATGCTTGCAAAAAGTTTGATATAGAAGCTTTTCGTGAAGGACATATGACGCCTGTCTATTTCGGTTCAGCTTTAAGAAATTACGGCGTACGAGATCTGATTGATGCTTTGGTCGCTTTTGGCCCCAAGCCGCGCAACCAAGTTGCTGATACACGTATGGTTGATGCAACGGAACCTAAAATGACCGGTTTTGTTTTCAAAATTCAGGCCAATATGGATCCCAACCACCGCGATAGAATAGCTTTTTTACGTGTTTGTTCAGGTGTTTTATCTCGCGGCATGAAAGCCAAGCTTGTAAGAACTGGCAAAGCCTTGACGCTTTCAGCACCACAATTTTTCTTTGCCCGCTCTCGTCAGATAGCCGATGAAGCCTATGCCGGTGATGTTGTTGGTATTCCCAACCATGGCACGTTACGCATTGGTGATACCCTGACAGAGGGTGAGGACATATTGTTTAAAGGTGTGCCCAACTTTGCGCCAGAAATATTACGGCGTGTTCGTTTGGGTGACCCGATGAAGGCCAAAAAACTGAAAGAAGCCTTGCAACAAATGGCTGAAGAAGGCGTCGTACAGTTATTTATGCCAGATGATGGCTCGCCATCTATTGTTGGTGTGATTGGGGCGTTGCAAATTGATGTTCTAACCGAGCGATTGAAAGTTGAATATTCTTTGCCCGTTGGGTTTGAACCGGCACGGTTTACCGTTTGCCGTTGGATTTCTGCTGAAGATAAAGACGATCTGCAAAAATTTATTGCCAGCCACCGTGCAGCCATTGCATCGGATCTTGATGGTGATCCGGTATTTTTGGCTGAAAATGGATTTTCTTTGAATTATGAGGCGGAAAGAGCGCCGAAAATAAAGTTTGCGACATTCAAAGATTATCAGATACGGAATGTTTGATCACCGTTACCAGACATTGCAAATCTTAGGAAAACCATTTGATAAGCGGCGATAAATCACTTTTTATCGCCGTTTGTAAGGACGGGCTTTTAACGTAAATATTATCACTTCGGATTTTTTTTAAAAACCGATAGTGTCCGCAAATTCGGATATAACGGCTTGAGCCAATATCCATCAATATTCTATTGGAATTGAATGGGGCTCCACTCCATACCACGGAAAAAATCGGTAAAATCAACGCCCAAAAAGTCAAGCAAAGTCAAAAGGCGTGAAAAAGATATGCGGTCCAATCCCTTTTCATATTTTTGTATCTGCTGAAAACTAATGCCAGCAGCCGCTGCCAATTCTATTTGTGTTATTCCGTTTTGATTACGGAAAGAGCGCAAAAGCGCACCAAGCTTCAGGTCGCAATTTTTTTCATGTTCACGCAATGCACCAATATAGGTATATTGGCGTGTATTCGATAAAGCTTGCCCCGCTTTTTCTTTACTTGACATAAAATTCCCCCCGCTAAGGTTGAATACGCGCGTCCACGCTAACCATCTGTTTCAAGAGACCGGGGGTTGCAACAGCTAATCTATGAATAGCCCTAGGCTTTTGGTTCCATGAAACTTGGACATAACCCAAGCCCCCGGTCCCAAAACCGATGGTCAACACTTATCCAGTGCTTGACATATTCCATAGATCGGGGTTGCAATCCCGATTCAACCACCGTCATGGTTGAACAATTTTGTTCTTAGCAAGTGGAACATACATTGAAAAGAGGGGAGAACACCTGTCCAAAGTTTATAATGACAAGCATTTTTTGAAACGTAAATTTTTCAAATCATATGACATATCAAAGGGTTGAATTTTACCCTATAAAAGAAAGAAAAATTAAAATCAGAAAAAGCTTGTGGGGCATACAACAAATATAACAAACTCAAATTGTCTGTTGCGGCCTCTTAATGCTTGTATAAATACCCTCATGAAAAAATAAAAAGCGTATTCTCAAAATAATAGAGTGTTATCACGAAACGTTAAAACAATATCGCAATACAATCTTTGGTTTTATTTTTCTGACCTTTTCATAGAACAGTCTGTTTGAAAATTATTCTTATATTTCTGCTTAATATTGTTCACAAAAAAACGGTGGCTGTCATTCTTGCCACCGTTTAAAATCATCAATATTAGCGTTTAATTACTTAACGCCTTCCTTGATCCAATCAGCCAAACGGCTTTTCGGCGCTGCGCCAACCATATTTGACACAACTTCACCATTATTGAACATCAACAATGTTGGTATGGAACGAACACCAAACTGGGTAGCCAGTTCTGGGTTTTCGTCAATATTAATTTTGGCAATTTTAACTTTGCCCTGCAATTCAGCGGCTATTTCATCTAGTGATGGTGCTATCATTTTACATGGACCACACCATTCCGCCCAAAAATCCACAACAACAGGTGTTGATGATTGTAGCACATCACTTTCAAAATTGTTTGTATCGACTTTTACAGTGCTCATGGGTTTATCCTTTTTGATTCTTATTTCTTTAAATTGGCGTGCCCAACTGTATCCGTCAAGTGCAAGCCGTTTGATCTCGTATTAGCTATGTAAATTGTTGCTTTCTTTATAGAGCATATTATCCAATTTTTCGGCATCCAGTTCAAAGACTTTTGGCCCATCGCTATAAATTAAAAGGGTTTTCATCATTTTTTTGGGATGAATTGCCTTTAACAAATTGCGATAAAGTGCCATTTGCAGCAGATAACTTTTTGGTATTTGCGCTTCGCTTTTTGGTACCCGACCAGTTTTAAAATCTCCTAGAATGATTGTTTCACCAGCATCATTTAATCTGTCGATCTGGCCGGAAACAGCATATTTTTTTCCTTTTATCTCAACGATACCCATTAATGCAACTTCCGCACGTGATTGCGGTGCAAATAATGGTTGTAAAGTTGCGTGATCCATAACTTTAAACACTTGGTCAAACGCATCTTTCCGCTGGTTATCGGTCCAGTCCAATGCTGTCTTTTCCAAGTATTTCAGCGCCAGTTCTCGCCGCTCTGTTTCTTTACATTGTGGCAGATATTGTAGCAAACGGTGAATGACATTACCACGCTCGATAGCAAATAACGCATTTTCGGGCTTTTCCCCTAACACTGGCGATATTTCGAGCTGTTTCTGATCGGCTGGAACATCATTATCAATATCCAAAGTAGCACCAGATGGTGTTAAAGGCTTTGGCAATTCCGCTTCTACTGCTACATGGCGTTGAAAGTATGAAGGTAACACCGGTAAGGCATCTGCAGATTCGTCTACTCTATCGGTCAAGTCGCGCGGTTTCTTCACATTATCAGCGTAAAAACACCAAGCGGCTATCTCTGGTGACGGCCCCGAAATTTCTTGTGAAACCGGCTTTAAAGCTTTACTAACAAGATCACTCCAAGTCCCATCAACCTTATGTTGCCCACGATACCCACAAACAATCAACCTATCTTCCGCACGTGTCATGCCAACATATAATAAGCGCCGATATTCCTCATTAGCCTTTTCTTTAAGCGTATTTATGTAATTTTCAGCCAATGATATTTTATAGTCTTTGCTAGGTTGCCAGAAAAATCCAATATGATTGTTGTCGCCTATTTGTAAAAGCTTTGGCTCATGTTGTACGTTCCATACACGGGAACCGGAATCGACCAAAAACACAACCGCACTTTCCAAGCCTTTCGCGGCATGGACTGTCATAATGCGAACCTCTTCGCGATTTTGATCAAGCTCACGCTTAATTTCGGGATCAGAAATTGTCAGTGTTTCCAAAAAAGCTTGCAGCCCCGGCAGACCTGTTTTCTGTATGGAAAGCGTGTAATCCATAAATGCATCCAACACGTCACTTGCTTCTGAACCAAGACGGGCAAGAATTCTGGCACGTCCCTTATCATCACTCAAAACATGGCTATAAAACTCGAACACTGGGGTTTTGTCGGCGATATTACGATATTTTGTCAGCAGAGTAACAACATCGTTGTAACTTGGCTTATCAGCAGCATGGTTTTTCAAACTCTGATAAAGCGAGCCTTCACGGCCATGGGCAATATGGTATAGATCTTCTTCATTCAAATTAAACAATGGGCTTTTTAATACCGCCGCCAAAGACAAATCATCTTGTGGCTGCAACACAAAACGTGCTAGCGCCATCAAGTCACGCACGACAATATGACTTGTCAAATGCAACCTATCTGCCCCTGCCACCGGAACATTATAGTTCTTTAATGCTTTGGCCAATGCTGGCACAAACTGATCGCGTTTTCTCACCAGAACCATAATGTCACTGGCTTTTATCACACGCCCTTGCCCTGGTAGGATTTCACCCTGTTTAAGCCATTGTGTAATTGTTTTGGCAATTTCATCAGCCAACCGCACAGCTGGCGCATGCAGTTGATCCACTGGTTGGCGCCAATCTTCTGGTTCGTCCACACTAGATGGTGTCAATGTATCCCAGATAATGATTTCACCTGGATCATTTGCACGAACTGGTTGGTGCACAGTTTTGATGTTTTCAGCCGACAATCCCTTGTAATTTTCCGGCGTGCTAAACACGAGATCAACGCCTTGCAAGACATCTGCCGTTGACCGAAAAGAGAAATTTAGCCTGATACGATTGAAAACACGATTAGCAGCCTTTGCCTTTTTTTCAATAATGCGGCCATTGTAGTCAAAATCTTCTGGCACCGCTCCCTGAAAAGAATAGATTGATTGCTTTTCATCGCCCACCGCAAAGACCGTGCGAGTAACGTCACGTTGTCCCTCTCCAGCATAAAATTCTTGTGCCAAAAGCTGGATAATTTTCCATTGAGCCGGACTTGTATCCTGTGCTTCATCTACCAGAATATGATCAATACCGCGATCAAGCTTATATTGCACCCAGAGGCCTGCTCCATCACGCTGCAAAAGATTTAATGTCCGTTCTATCAGATCATCAAAATCAAGTAAGCCATCTGCTTTTTTTAGTTTCTCGTAGCGCTGCAACAATTGATAACATAATAAAAATGCAGCCTCATTCAAAGGCAGCAAACGTATACGGCGTATTTTATCTGTAAAATATTGCAGTTTAACCTGACGGTCGGTCAAATTATTCTCAAGGTCTGGCCACTTCGCCAACAGTGCCTTGGACGCAAGATTTGAAATGGACCTCGGTTTGTCTTTTGTAAAATATGCATCGACAATTGTGTCAACAATATCGTCGTTTTGTGCCTGTTGAACAGACAATAATTTTTCTACAAAATTTTTGCTATAACTATGTCCATATTGCAGAAATTGTTCAATTTCATCAGCTGAAAAGAATGCCGCTTCTCGAATTTTTATGAGGATGTCTTGTTCCGTATCTGCATCATTCAATTGTAGAAGTCTTTTAAGATACTGGCTTCCTTCCTTGCTTATGACCATAGGCAAAAAATGATTGAGTGCTTGTCTTTTTTCGATAGCCTCGGATAACAAATTATCAAGACCGGTTTCCCCAACGGTTTTTAAAACAAGCATTAAAGCGTCGGATAAAGCACTATCGGTTCGTAAATAAGCTTTTTCTAACACATAACGGCGCGCACTTTGCAACAATTCATCACGTTGCAAATCGTCCATCAACTCGAAATGGCCGGCAATGTTTGCTTCCAAAGGAAACTGGTGTAACAGGCTTTCGCAAAACGCATGAATGGTTTGTATTTTTAAACCACCAGGTGTTTCGAGTGCGCGGGCAAAAAGGCGGCGAGCTTCAGCCAATTGTTTTTGCTGTGGTCTTTTTCCTTCCAAACGTAAAAGCTCTTTGGAAAGTGTTTCATCATCAAACTCTGTCCACCCAGACAAGGTTTTGAATATACGCGTTTGCATAACTGCAGCCGCAGCCTTGGTATAAGTTAGGCATAAAATACGGGAAGGTTCCGTGCCATTAAGCAAAAGCCTGATAACGCGTTCTGTCAAAACATGGGTTTTGCCTGAGCCTGCATTGGCAGAAACCCATACACTATTTGATGGATGGGCTGCCTTACCTTGTGCATCGGTTGCATCTTTAGGAATAATCAAAGCGCTCATTCGTCACCTGCTGCTTCTATCCCCGATGACCACTCCATGACCCGCGCCAAATGGTCGTAATCCCCTTCATAATTGGTCAATGGCGGCATTGCCCGCGATAAATATCCGATCTTCGGATCTTTATAATAATTCATAAGCTCGACCAATCTTGCCCATGCTTCCTCGGAAAGTTGCTGAACCGTATCTTTAATCATTTTATCGAGTGATTGTTCGATCACTTCGCCTTTCGATGTCAGGCGGATATAAGCCAATTTTGTCGGAACTACATTTTTACAATCTTCAAAAGCATTACGCGTCAACAAGGCAGCTTCAAGTGCAAGTTGCGGTGCCATGAGTGTTGCCGCCTGTTTTGGTGATGGTGTGCTGCCTGTTTTGAAATCCAATATTTCGGCGTTTTTACCATCAAGAATATCAATCCTATCCGCCCGTCCAGACAAGGTAACACCAGTATCATCAATTTGTGTCGCACGTGCCGAGATTTCTACAAAGCTTTCGTGCTTTTCCAAGCCCCTTTCCCAATCAATAATCGAGGGTGCCAAATTTTCAAAACGCGGCCACCATATTGCCTCCACCTCGATTGGTAATTGCATACGGTCAAATTCTGCGCGTGCAAATTCCAGCAACTGTGTTAAAGCCGCTGGTGATGCCGGATTGATATTCTGCTCGACCAAACCGGCCACGATCGCATGATATAACGTTCCCCGTTCAGCAACAGAGGGGTCATGGATTAAGTCGTCCAACGGCTTTAACCGTAAAACCTTCTTTGCATAAATGGCGTATGGGTCACGCCGCAATGTTTCAATTTCAGTGACCGAAAAATGTTTCGGACGCGCGGCAAGGGGTGGTTTGGGGCAAGGTTGCGTAACAAAATCAACCGTGTTCAAATGATCAAGCTCACGTGCCCAATGGACATATGTTTGTCCACGATGCCGCATATGCTTCGTTATTTTTTGCCCCACCACTGTTTCAAGCCGCTGCAACCAACGGGACGGAACCGACGGCGCATTATCTGCCCGCAATGAGCGGCTCATAATAACCTGATTTGCGCCCATAGCCATTTGAAAATCATGTGCGGCAAGACCAGTGCGCCGCTCGGGCGGATCTAAGGTCAATGTCATTTTCATCGGCCGTGACATGAAAGGATCATTGCGCGTTGAGGCTGGCCATGAGCCTTCGTTCAACCCACCTATGACCATAGTATCAACCGTTTGCAAGCGTGACTCCAAAGCACCCCAAATAAACAGTCTGGGGTGTCCGCCTGCTGCCGGACTTACCGAGCGAACAGCCATTAGTGCTTGAAAAATTGCTGGCCATTCTGAAATATCAAAAGTTAATCCCGATTTATCCGCAACAAGGTCACGCAAAAAAGCCGCCATGGCTTTGCCGCTCTCTCCTGCATATAATGCAGCAACGGACGCATCTTCATCACGACCAAAATTTTCAAAAATTTCCGTCGTAACCCGTGCCGCTTCATTGATTGATACCGGCTTTGTTTGTTGCATAAGCGCTATCATGGGGGATACGGACTGAACAAGACTAGCAGCAAGATCACGCGATGCTTCAATAGTCTGCTGGTTTATTGTCACATAATCATCATTGCTTGTTAAAAGGCTTAAAATACGAGCTTCAACAAATTGGTCACATAAAGACAGATTAACCCTGCCTGTGCCGCCACGAAGTGCAAAAAGCTCAAAATATTCAGCCCATTGTCGCAACTGACCGCGTGGCATGCCAAGTGATGTAAGCGGATGTTTCAAAAGCGATAAAAACGCCACTGGATCGCCAGGGTGAAATAAGCTTTCCAGAATAAGCCGCAATAATGTGGCTGGTTGCACTTCTGTCAGCGGAACACCACCAGAATCATTTGCTTCAATGCCAAAACGGTTAAGTTCTGCAACAACACGGCGTGCCAGATTACGGTCACCCGTGACAAGTGCAGCGGTTTTTTTAGGGTTTTCAATTGCGTGGCGCAAACTAACAGCAATAGACAAAGCCTCTTCACGCTCATTTGCCGCTTCTATCAGGGTAAGATCGGAAAAAACCTCGTCATATCCATCGCGAGAAAGGTCTGACCAGTTATCGGTTGTGGCTGCAGGGCGGAGTGCCTCAGACAGGATTTGCGCACGTTTGGCTTTCTTTTTATCAAGTTTTCCAAGCTCAACAACATCGCTGCGCTTGACTTGCAATCTTTGTAGCAGCTTTTTCAGACTATATTGCGGATGCCCGAAAATGGATGGATCTTCATGGGTTTTTTCCAATGTTTCCCATTGCTTATCGTCCATTGTCAGATCAAGCCCAGGCAATACAACAGCGCCGTTTGGTAAGCGGCTGATAACTTTTAACAGATCGGCAATTGCCGGTATGGAACCGGTTGATCCTGCCACAATAATAGGTCGTTTTGGTTGATTACGCAAAAGCCGGTCGGCCTCAATACGCATTGCCTGATTGCGCCATTCAGCTGGGTTTTCTTTTTCTCTTTCATGAAGAATTATCGGCCAATTCTTGGTGACAATTTCTAAAAAATCCAGCGTTACCTGCCACCATTCTGCCACCATATCTGGCGCAATTTCGTTCAATTTGGACCAATCAGCCGATTCCGTTTCCACTTCATCCATCAGCCGTACCAAATCTTGCGAAAGCCATATAGCATCGGTCGTATTGGCTGGAATAAGCACATCTTCACTGCCAAACATCGCGCGGATATGGGCTGGCAATTTTTCACGCCATGGCCGGATTAACTGTGAAAGAAGCAATATACGCTCTAAATCACCTATTCTTGGATTGAGGGTTAGAGCATCGGCACCACTATCGAGAAAAAAGGCGGCATCTTCGTCGACATCACCAAGTGGCCTGATTGTTGGCAAAAAACTGGAATGATTTTTGCTCATTTCAACAAAACACGAGCGCAATGCACGCGCCGCACGGCGCGTTGGAACATAAATTAATGTCTCGGCCAAAACAGATTGCACATCTTCGGTGTTCCGATAACTTTCTACCAAACGACCAGAAAGAAGAGCGTCAACAAAAGTAGGAAGAAAGGGAGCGCCTGTTGTGATGGAAAATATATTTGCTTTTTCTATCACGCTTGTTCTCCCCGCTCACGAAGCAGATCTTCAACCCTTCCAATCATATCCATTGTACCGACGGTATACCAGTTACCATGAAGCGGAAAACCAAATAGACGCCGCTCAGCAATGGCTTTGTCAAAATAGGTATTGAGCGACTGCGGTTCGATTGTTGCATCTTTAAAAATATTTGGATGCACAATAAGCGCCCCACCGTAAATAACTGCCTCTGGTATATTTGCCGGCGCACGCTTGAGCCTACCATCTTGAGATATAAGAAAATCGCCTCTTTCCGGTGCTGCCGCCTGTTGTCTTTCAACCGTCAATAACAACATATCCATTGTATCTGGATTGAAGTGATTAGCCATGGCTTGAAGATTGGATTGCCCACGATCAATCCAGAATGTATCTGCATTCAGAATATAAAATGGTTTATCACCAAGGCGTGGCAAAGCTTTGATGACGCCTCCAGCAGAATCCAGCAATTGCGACCGTTCATCTGAAATTTCTATATGAAGATCCAAACGACTTTTTAAATGGTCTTCCACCGCATCTGCAAGATGGTGGACATTGACAATTACAGTCTCAACACCGGCATTTTTCAAACTATCTAAGGCGCGGTCCAACAAGCAACGCCCAGCTATTTCAACAAGTGGCTTAGGGGTTGTCAATGTCAATGGCCGCATACGTGTTCCAAGACCTGCGGCAAGAACCATAGCGCTCTTGATATGTATCTGATTACTCATCTAACAATCCGGTTTCCAAATAGAATTGTTGCAAAGGCTTTAATGATGGATGCTGCAAATTGCGTTTTAGATAATCACGCATATGTGGCAAATGTTTTAGATAGCCAGGTTTTCCATCACGCTTATCAAGACGCACAAAAATACCCAGTATTTTTGATACACGTTGTGCGCCTGCTATGGCATAGATCATGCGGAATTTTGTTTCATCAAATGGGCGTTTCATCTGTTTGCGACTGGTGCAATAAGCATCAATAATTGTGGCTTCAAGGTCGCTTGAGATAGCAACCCGCGCATCTTGTGCCAATGAAGCAACATCATAGGCAGTAGGGCCAATTTGACCATCCTGAAAATCCAACAGACCAATTTTATTGGAACCAATTTCATTTTCTCGCCAGATAATATTAGGCGAATGATAATCGCGCATGACAAAGGTTTGCTCGGCTGTTTCAAATAAATCACAAAAGGGTTGCCAAATTTTATAAAATTCTTTGCCTTTTGCTTCATCAAGCGGCTGCGTTTTTATGTAAGGCAAATACCAATCCAGCAATAAAGATAGTTCGGCTTGTAAAACGCCATTGTCATAATGGGGAATATTCAACGTAAAATCATCAAACTTATGCTGTTCTGGCCAATTTTTCTGATGAAAATCTGCTAGCAGTTTCGCGGCCTCAACATAGCGTTCAGCAATCGGTTTTCCGTTGCTATCCAATATACCATTACGCCCCAAATCTTCTAACAGCAGAAGACCATTTGCCGGATCACCAGCCAAAATTTGGGGGGCAACAAAATCATTTTGTAAAATAAGCCGATCAATGCCGATAAATTGTCTGATATCTGTACCCAAATGGGCAATTTCCGCATATGATTGCCCCTTACTATCGGGCATTTCCATTTGCGGTGCATTCATCAACACGCCCTCAACCCCATGATCTTCTATCAGTTCATAAGAGCGTGCCGATGCATCACCAGTAAAATATTGCCGATCACTGTCACCCCGTCCATGTTTTTCTAAAAATGATCGGATAGCAAGTGATCTTTCTAAGCGATGAGCCGCGTTGCCCGATGCTTCTATTGTAATACGACGACCTTCCCCTTCATGGTCGAGTGTCACAGCAAAATCGGCTTGCCCAAGATCACCTTCGGCTTTTTCTGGCCATTCAACAACAACAATTCCGTTTTCTCTTGCCTCTTCAAAACCAAGCTCATCTATTTCTTCTGGTGAACCGATACGATAAAGATCCGCATGGACAATGGAAAACCGTTTTGCCTCATAAACTTGAACCAATGTAAAAGTTGGGCTTGGCACTTCCATATCCGCATCATTAACAAGCGTTCGAACCATGGCACGCGCCAACGAAGTTTTACCAGCGCCAAGGTCGCCTTGCAGCGTAACCAGATCCCCTTTGACAAGAGACAGCGCAAAATCTTCAGCAAAGCGTTTCGTGGATTCTTCATTTGCAAGAAAGTAACTAAACGTCATTCTATATCCTTGACTATGACTTATGATGCGACTGGCACTCTTGAAATAGGAAAGGAACACAACACTGTTGTTCCCTGACCTTCTCCTGTTTTTATAGCAACCGTGCCACCATGTAGTTCTACAAAACTTTTAACGATAGAAAGCCCTAAGCCAGCGCCTGCACGCGAACCGTGATGAGCATGCGATGAAAACCGTTTGAACACGGTATCCAATATATCTTCAGGAATACCGCAGCCATGATCGTGAACGCTGAAAACAACTTCATTCCCCTGCTTTTGGGCAACAAATTCAATCACGCTATGATCTGGCGCAAAATTGGCTGCATTGCTAAGCACGCTGACGAATATCTGGCGCAAGCGCAACGGATCTGCCGGAAATACTGTTAAACCGGGATCTATATTTTCTTCGATAACCACCGGACGCTCACCCAACCGTTCTTTTGTCCGTTCGGTTGCATAATTCATGGCATCAGCAATGTCGACTTGTTGGATATCAAGCTCCATAATGCCAGCATCAAGCTTGGCAAGATCGAGAATATCATTAACAATATTCAACAGTGCATCCGACTCTGTACTGATATGTTCAAGATATTCATGCTGACGTGGATTGAGCGGCCCATAAAGTTCGTTGCGCAATACGTCTGAAAATCCCATAATATTGGTCAATGGTGTCCGCAACTCATATGATACGTGCCGCACAAATTCGCTTCTTAACCGGTCAGCGCTTGTTAATGCCTCATTCTTTTCTTGCAGGGCGCGCGTGACATTGACCGTGTCGGTAACATTCACAAATGTCATCATTGTCTGGCTATTGGGCAATGGTACCAACGCATAATCCAGAACAATACCGTTCAATAAATCCATTCGGCCGAAAATAGCATCGCGTGTTTCTGTAAAGCCGGTGATAAATGCGCTAAATGTACTCCATGCATCACTTTTTGTTTGTGGGGCGCATTCGGCTTGTAGTTTTGCTATATGCGTCCCCTCAACCATCAATTCTTGCGGCAGCGACCAAAGCCTTGCAAGGGCTGGGTTAGACAAACGAACACGCCCATCGGGACCGAAAACAGCAACACCTTCCGACAAATGATCAAGTGTTTCCCCTTGCATTTCAATCAGCGTATTGTAGCGCCGTTCCAGATTGATTTTTTCGGTCAGGTTTTCAAATAACCATGTTACACCACCTTGGGGGTGTGGGCTTGCCAACACACGCAAAGTGCGACCGTCCGGTAAATTCCATATTTGTTGACTGGGCTCACCAGAGCGATATGCCGAAAACAATTCATCTTTCCAACCGCGCCAGTCAGGTTTCTCGGCAATAATCCCTTCTTCTCTCAAACGGTCGAGCAGCAGGGTATGACTTGGTTCGCTTTCTAAGAAAACCGTATCCAGCGGCCACAACATGGCAAAGGCCTGATTAGCAAATTTCAGCTTTTGATCGGCACCAAAAATCGCCACCGCTGTTGAAATCTGATCCAGTGTTTCAGAATGCGCCCGCATCATGCGTTTCATTTCGTCCGACAGGTTTTCAAGGGCACTTACATCATGCGCAAATGTCGCCTCACCTTTATCCGTTGTTATTTGGGTAACGTCGAATAAGCGCCTTTCGCCTTGTGCAATCGCATAGGCTGGACCTTTAAAAAGTGGCTTGCTATCTGCCAGTCTTGCGCGCGTTGCTTCATTAAAAAAGGATGTATTGTCTGGCTTTTCTGGCTCATAACCGCTGGCATCGTGAAAAGCTTGGTTGGCGTATATAATCCTACCTTCATGATTGGTTAGCCATACTGGCTCTGCCAAGGCATTCAACAAGGTGTTTCGCAACTCCAACATATCACGCATAGCTGCCGTATCTTTTTGGATACGGGCTGTTTGTTGTTCGCGCTCTGACAAATCCTGAAAACGGACAATTGCAGCTGTTCCCGCAATAACGCCATTCACCTCAATTAAGGCACCTGTTTGAGTTTCAAGATAAAGTTCAAAAACCCGTGCTTCCTGCCTTAAATCAGTGATTGCGTCATCAAGAATACGCAGTTCATTTTCATGCAGCCATTGTCCAAACCGCAAAACATTTTGGCTACCAACGCCCATATTATCTAGCACTATCAGGCGGCCAACGATAATGGGTTGCGCAAGAGGTGTATTCCAAATAACAGCACATTGGCCGGTATGCGCCAGCAATCTTTCATAATTGCCAATCTGTTGAAGAATAGCGCTTTGCCCATTGTCATGCGCATATGGTGAAAAGCGTACAATGCGACGAATGAGAAAAAAGCAGACAATAGCTGCGCTGATAACAATACCGCCACAAACAGCTAAGCCAAGCCATATATGGCTATTTAAGCGGGCAATACTGAATGATGCCGAAAAGCCATTATTAACCGAACTAAAAAAGCACAATAAAAGGGCAGCGCCATAATAAAATGCCGTTTTCAAATGCCGATTATTGATAGCTTTTAACTGCAACGTTTTCTCGATGATTTCAGGTGTCGAATCAATGTTACATTATATTGTGCCATATGTAACGTGAAGTACATCTATAACAAAAAGGCCGAACAGATAACTGTTCAGCCTTTTGAATTCGATAGATATGTAAAAGGGATATCTAGACCTTTTAGTAGCGATACCGATCCGGTTTGAATGGGCCTTCTGGTGTTACACCAATATAGGCGGCCTGCTCTTCTGAAAGTTTACTGAGTTTAACGCCCAAACGATCAAGATGCAGCTTGGCCACTTTTTCATCCAGATGTTTTGGCAGCACATAAACTTCGTTCTTATACTGGTCACCACGCGTAAACAATTCAATCTGTGCCAATGTCTGGTTTGTAAAGGACGCAGACATAACAAAAGATGGGTGCCCTGTTGCATTGCCAAGATTGAGTAGGCGACCTTCTGAAAGAAGGATAATTCTTTTTCCATCAGGGAAAGTAATCATATCCACTTGTGGCTTAATATTGGTCCATTTGAGGTTTTTCAATGAAGCAACCTGAATCTCGTTATCAAAGTGACCTATATTTCCGATGATACACATATCCTTTACGGCACGCATATGCTCAAGACGAACAATATCACGATTTCCTGTTGCGGTAATAATCATATCGGCAGATGGTGCAGCCTCTTCTAACGTCACCACTTCGTAACCGTCCATCGCAGCTTGTAACGCGCAAATTGGATCAACTTCCGTTACTTTTACACGTGCACCAGCACCTGAAAGCGATGCTGCACACCCTTTACCAACGTCACCATAACCACATACAACTGCTGTTTTACCAGCCATCATAACGTCAGTTCCGCGACGGATACCGTCCACCAACGATTCTTTACAGCCATAGCGATTATCGAATTTTGACTTGGTAACACTGTCGTTCACATTAATCGCCGGAAATGGCAGCAATCCTTGCTCTTGCAAGTGATATAGACGATGAACACCCGTCGTTGTTTCTTCCGTAACACCTTTTATGGCATCACGTTGACGCGTGAAAAATCCCGGCGTTGCGGCCATACGTTTCTTGATCTGAGCAAAAAAGATCGCTTCTTCTTCTGACTCTGGGTTTGACAATACATCTTCCCCTGCTTCCGCACGGGCACCTGTCAGAATATAAGCCGTGGCGTCACCACCATCATCAAGGATCATGTTGGATGGCTTACCATCTGGCCATTGGAAAATAGCATCTGTATAGGTCCAATATTCTTCCAATGTTTCGCCTTTGACAGCAAAAACCGGTGTACCACCGGCGGCAATAGCAGCTGCTGCATGATCTTGCGTTGAAAAAATATTACATGATGCCCAACGGACATCAGCACCAATCATTTTCAGTGTTTCAATTAAAACCGCTGTTTGAATGGTCATATGCAGCGAACCGGAAATACGAGCGCCGCGTAACGGCTGAGACGAACCGAATTCCTCACGACAGGCCATCAGACCCGGCATCTCTGTTTCAGCAATATCAAGTTCTCTACGGCCATATTCAGCAAGACCAATATCTCTGATTATGTATTCATTCGCAGCCATTGTGCACTCCTTAAAGATTTCCGCCTGTGTCGATTTATCAGATATGCCGAATAATCGCAACCACGACATAAAGATTACTTTATATCACCAATATAAGGCAGTCTTCACTGATAGGACTATTTTTTCATAATAATTTTTAAAATTGGAAATCTATTTAAGTACAATCAGAAATCAATTTCAGTGTGTTGTCCGTTGATCAAATACCATAACTATAATGCACGCCATCAATAATTGTGTCATTTTGCTTTTTGTGAGGCTCAAGGGCTAGAGAACACTGTTGTGCTTCAAAAACAAAAGTGGTCATGACAAGAGCATCATGACCACATAGGAAATCGTCAAAAATTACGGTATATCATCGCCAGTAAAAGCTGTGGTTTAACTGTTTTTCTTGAAAAACAAATTCTCGCCCTTTAGCGGTAATTCCGTAAATCTACCTTTCAGAGCATTGCGAACCATCGCTTCCGAATTTGGTTTGAAACGATCATGTGTTTCAATAATAATCAAGCCAACTTTATCCAGCCAGCTTTCATAATCCTTTTCAAAAAGCTCGTATTCCGCCCCTTCAATATCCACTTTCAGAATGTCAATAAAATCCATTGAGAATTGGTTCATAAGTGTTGGAATGCTGATTGCACTTACCGAAGCTTCAGCGCCTTCCGTCAAGGTTTCCGTCCGATACCCCCAAGCACCCAAATCTTCATTGCTTTCATCATGTTCCACCAAAGACACCGCACCATCGCTCGGCCATATAGCTGCTTGTAGCAGGGCAACATGATTGGAGTAATCTTCAAGGTTTCTTTTCATAAATTCAAAATTTACAGTATCGGGTTCCACCGCAATAATATGTGCATTTGGATATTTTTTTACAAAAAAGAGTGCCGACAAGCCAATATTGGCTCCTAAGTCAACTATGGTGTTTGCAGTTTCTGGAAGATTTAAACTATCATATTCATTGTCAACGAATATTTGTTTGAAAACGCGAATGTCTGAATCATCTATCCGCATGGATAAATGGCTTCCTAAAAATTTCATATCCAAGCAGACATTACTGGCGCGTTCGTCTTTGATAAGATTTTTTAATATCTCGAGTCGGTCATCATTAATAATATAGTCTTTTTTGCTGACATTATTATTTAACGACAACAAGTTATTATATATCGTATCCAACTTGCTACAAACCCCAGCAAATTCTTTGTTTATGGGGTCTTTAACCAGTGCTTCAACATTTTGTCCGGTTTGTTTTATAGCATGGATCTCATCTGCAATACCCTGTAGGCGGTTACCACTTTCTTTGACAAGTACACTAACTGCGCTGATACGATTTGAGTTGTTTTGAGCTAAATCATTCACTGCCAACACATGATTATTGGTTGTGTCACAATTTGTTCTGTAATTGCTATCCAATGAATCAATTTTATTTTGTATTTCTCTTATGTTCTCGTGATTTAAATCATCCGCCCGACTTAAAGAATCGATTTTTTCACCGATTCCCTTGAGATTGATTTCAACACCGCCCAGATCATTTTTATCCAACTTATTGTCTAACGATTTCAACTTCGCGAACAATTGATTGATTTTTAAATATCGACGTAAACCCATATTTCCTTCCACACAAAACCCTAGTGAGCCTAAATTGCTTGCAATCTTTCATAGTGTCAGGTCATGACGAACAAGAGCTCAAAAGTGGCTCATACAAAATATAACCCTGCTTTAGATGGGCAATTTTCACGATAAAACATAACTTTCAGATTGCCAATAAATAGCAAAAACTACGCGCGTTTTCAAGATTACGACAACTTTTTATAAAACGGCTATCATTTTTATTTTTATTTAAGATTTCATTTGCAATCGGTTTTTATCATTATTCTAATATTATTATTAAATTATATAAATATCAGTCCGCATACAACACATACCTTATTCACAACACAAGGAAAAAAATTTTATAAATATTTTTATACAATAAAAAAATGAATTATAATTTTAAATCAACATGATATATGAAAGTATATATTCTATTTTTTATTTTAAATAAATAAATATATTTCATTTAAAAATACTATATTTTTATTCTAAAAATAATATATAAATTATTTTTTATCAATTAATGTTAAATAAAATTTATATTGAAAATGAATAAACAATAGTTATTGTTTTTATTTTTAATATAAACTTTAATATTAATATTATTATGAGCTTTCCTAAAAACAATCAACCCGAGTAAAATTTGACAAAATTTCTTTTTATAGTATCTAGGACAAGATCCGATTCGTTTGGGGAACGCTACACCGTTGGCTGTGAAATGTTGGTAATTATACATTCGTATAGGTACTGATTATTCGCAATAAGATGGGATTTGTGTGGTCAAAATAATAGTCATTGTTAGTAAGTGTTTTTAGTTTGTTAATTGTTTTGCCTCTCTAATATCGCCTGATTTTATGCGTATTATATTCGTTGGCTAAACATAATTAACGTTATGTAAATGCAAGCAGGGTATACATGTTTGGTCGTCGATTATTACATGATGCGTTTGTTAAAAAACAACGGCGATAATTGATAGGCAGGGTTCTACTTTATTTAGTGAGACAAAATGGTGAAAGTTTCTGTAATCATACCCGTTTATAATGTGGAAAATTTTGTCGAAAAGACCCTAACTTCTGTTTGCAATCAAACATATCGCGATACTGAAATTATTATCATAAACGATGGCAGTACCGACCAATCTGGTGCAATTTGTGACCAATTTTCCAAAACAGACGCCCGGATACGCGTTATCCATCAAGAAAATCAAGGGATCACCAAAACAAGAAACCGTGGCATGAATGAAGCCAAAGGCGAGTTTCTTTGCTTTGTTGACTCCGATGATTGGCTAACGCCAAATTTTATTCATGCTTTGGTCGATGCGTGTGAAAGTGAAGACGCAGATATAGCTTTTACCAATCATGCTATTGTTAATGATAATAACATCACCAATAGAGATGATTATCACCAAACGATTTATACCAAACCTGATGAAAAGAATGCTCTTTTATGCCAGATTATTTTTCCGGCCGTACATGGAAAGATATATCGCCGCACATCACTTCAAAGTGCAAATGTAAAATTCTTGGAGCAGGATGGATATCATGGTTTTGCCGAAGATATCCTGTTTAATTTTCAAGCCATCAATAGCGCCCAAAAAATCGTCTTTGTGCCCAACGAATATTACTTCTATAATCGTGACAATCCTAATTCTGTTTGTGCTCTTCCATCAAAACAGGAAGAAAATAACGATGATCGTTTGACAGTTTTGGCGAAAATATTCTCATTAGCGTTCAAAATGCCTTATCGGCATGAAATATCGCCAACATTGCAAGAAATCTCCATGCAACATATCCAATGGGGTAAAGAGGATATGGCTCGGAAATTTATAAACTCTCCTTTTGCTGGCTTGGAAAAAGCAGAGCGCGCTTATCTTCTAGACGTTGCCCACGGAATTGTTGGTACAAAAAGAAGTTGGCTGTCCCGTTTGTTTAATTTGAAGCATTAGTTAAGTAGACATTATCATGGAAAATTTACCGCAGATTCCTAAGCGCCTATTTTACGTCTGGTTTGGTAATGACATACCAGCCGATGTGCATGCTTGCATCCAGACATGGAAACTTGCGATGCCTGACTATGAAATTATAAAGGTTGGCGAAGAAAAAACGGAATGGTTTGATTTCCAAGCTGTCCTTAAAGAATGCGATTGGCTAAAAGCAGTTTATGAACGCAAATTATGGGCATATGTATCTGATTATGTCCGAATAAAAATTCTACATGATCATGGCGGCATCTATTTGGATACCGATGTAACAGCATCACAGAGCTTTGAACCATTGCGCAAACATACCATGTTCATGGGCTATCAATGCGAGACAGAGGTTAATGGCGCGGTTATTGGTAGTGTAAAACATCATCCGTTTTTGCGGGCAATGTTGGACTATTACGAAAACGGTTCCATTTTTAAAACTTCACGTTATCTCTTGCCGGAAATCATCACCTATATCTTGGAAAAAGATTATGGCATGGTGCCTTTCGACAGCCGCATAACACCAAAGATAACAGAGCTGAAGGGTATTACTATATATCCAGAACAAGCTTTTTATCCATTCCGTTACAGAGAAAAATATACTGACGCCTGTATCACACCAAACACTTATAGTGTGCATTGGTGGAAAGCCAGCTGGCATTCGGAAGAAGATATTGCCTGGTTACAAACAGGTCGTTTAACGCATCTTGATGACAGAAATAAAGTTGATAACCAGAAAGAGCAAGCTAACTCTGAAAGTCATCAGGCGGAACAGCAAACATACGAACATAAACCCGAAGTTGCTACGAATGCCGAGCACAAAAAATCTTCGAAGTTGAAATGGTTATATCGTGTAAAACGCCGGAGTCACGGGACAAAATACTTTATTTTGGGTATCCCGTTTTTGGTCGTAAGAAAACCACGCCATAGGGAATATGTTTATTTGTTTAACACCATACCGATATATGGCAAATAAGAATGACACCTTCTATCTCCGTTATTATACCCGTTTACAACGTTGCTCCATGGCTAAAAGAATGTTTGGATAGCGTATTAAACCAGACATTCCGTGATATGGAAATTATAATTGTTGATGATGGTAGTACGGATTCAAGTCCGGAAATTATCAAGGAATATGCTGAGAAAGACAACAGAATCATTGCTATCCGCAAGGAAAATGGTGGTTTAGGTTCAGCGCGCAACGTTGCACTTAAAATGGCCAAGGGCGAATATATAGCATTTGTCGATTCCGATGATAAAATTCATCCGGAAGTTTATACGAAGCTCTATGAAAAGGCCAAAAAATACGATTGCGACATTGTTTTTTGTCAAACTGCCTATCTTGATGATTTAACTGGCAATATTACAGAAGAAAAAAATCAAACGGCATTACCTCTGTTTGAGAAATATCGCGATAACACGGATCTCATCATACTCGATCAAATGGATCCATTTGATATATTTTCATACGATTCATTCGTGGTCGCTTGGAATAAAATTATCAAACGGTCTCTCATTGAAAAAACCAATGCCCGTTTTCCAGAACGTCTGATATTTGAAGATATGCCGTTTTACTTCAACACTTTATTGAATGCGCATAATCTCGCGATCGTCTGGGAGCGTTTGATCTATTACCGTATTAACCGCAAAAACTCTATCATGAGCAGTCGAAAAAAAGAGGGTGATATCGTTCAAATCCTGCTAACCATTGCCGATGATCTTGTAAAAACCAAAAAGAGAACTGGTCATGATTATAAAGCAGCTTTGAGCCCCTTTGCATTTCAGGAATTGTGCTACAAATTTGATAATATTGATAAATCAAAGCTAACACGGAGTGTTCTGGATAAACTGCTTGTTAAAGAAGACAGAATACGCTTTGAAACCGAGAAATTACCAAAGACATCTTTTCTAACCCGTTTAAAAAACAAGCTATTCAAATAGTTGGTGACTTTCTTATTCGTCAAAATGCAACGATAAAGAATTGCAATGTTATTCTTGATTGCAGTTCAATTAAAACTGTTGATCGTCATAAAATATATTGCTTTTACGTGCTATGCGTAAAAACAATATAACAAGTCATTGATACTTTAGAACAACTCTGGCTGTGTTCCATTAAGAGACCAACTATCCTCTATAATATAGGGGCCACCGCCGACAGACTCCCGTGATGACATCATGACAAATCGCGTAACGGGAAAATAATCTGATGAAAAATTACCTCGAGATGACAGGTAATGCAGAAGATCTTCAAGCTTTACCTGCTTAAGACGCGCTATTGTAACATGTGGTACAAATTTTGCTTTATCAGGATTAATTCCAAGACGATTGGCTATTCTAACAATATCACTTTGGAGCTGTGTCAATTCTTCACAAGGCTCAACGCGCGCATAAAGCGAATGTGGTTTTTTAGAACCAAAAACATCTATTCCCGACAAGCGAATTTTAAATGGCTGTTTTTTTATACGATCCAGAGCATTTAAAAGCTCATCGGCCATTTCATTCGATATGTCACCAAAAAAACGAAGTGTGATATGATAGTCTTCCGCTTCTACCCAATGCGCACCTGGCAAACCACCGCGTAATAGCGAAAGTGATAATGCCGCATCACGCGGTATTTCTAATGCTGTAAACAAACGAGGCATTATGAGTCCCTTTCACCTGTTTATTGCATTATTGAAAATTTAAAAGTCACGATAAATCGTCAACCACAGATGACGCGGTTATCAATAATCTTTTTCGTAATAGACACCAACGCTTGAATCCCCTTCTGCGCCTAAGGCACCCTTGGCTTTCAAGTCTTTGGTAATATCGAGATTAACTGTTCCCTTGGTATTTCCACCGGAACCCGCTTCAACACCCAAATATATATTATCGCGTATATACCGACCAGCTTTCACCCCTGTATTGCCTTGTTTGTCAGTGACAACATCAAGATCATCAAGCCCCGTAGACGCGCGAAGAGACCCTAAGAGGGACGTATTGGTAACACCGGCAAGTTCTGCCGCAGCAGAGGCAAGTTGTGCTATTTGGAATGGTGACAATTCACTAATTGAGCGGTTGAATATCAACCGTGCCAAGACTTCATCTTGCGGTAAAGTTGGCGTAGACGAAAAGGCAACAACCAAGGCGTCAACAGTGCCACTAACGGTAACAGTAACCGTAATGTCACTTCCTTCCGTTGTAGCCACAAAGTTTACTTCTGGGTTGAGATTACCAACCAAGGTTACCCGACCTTCACTGAAGGTCAAACGCTGCGAAAGAATTTCAAACCGACCTCTTAACATCTGGAAGCCACCAACAGGACGGATATTGTTGACGGGTCCGAAAATTCCAATCTCGCCACCCAATTCAACATCAAGCCCCATACCACGAACAAAGATCTGGTTTGGTGCACGGATACGCATTTTTACTTGGGCAATGGCTGGTTTATTTGGCGTTGCGGCTCCCTTTTTCGGGCGTGTTTCAATTTTTGCCCGATCAAGCGTTGTCTGAACATTCTTTGATAAATGCTTATGCTTAACATCAATCAAAGATGAGCCACCAAACCGATCAGGTACGGTAATTTCTGCCTTTTCAAGTGTAAGATCACCGCCAATAACAGGATTACGCAGCAGAGGACCTGTTATAGTCACCGTACCATCAACAGTGGCAACAATCATTTCGCCATCGCTATAGCGCATATGATTAAGCTTAATTGCAATATCAGCTGGCATACCGGCTGAAAAATCTGTCGAAATACTACCACTTGCGGCTATTGAACCGCCAGCAGATGACGCTGCATTGACATGATTGATAACAAGACGATCTCCTGTCAGACTGCCTTGAACGTCAATTCCATTCAATCGCAAATTGGTTTGTGAATCGATAAAGCTACCATTTGAAAGAGCAAAACTGCCCCCCAGCTGTGGTTTAGCAAAAGATCCTTTTACGCTGGCATCAACCGTTGCCGTTCCAGTTATTTGTGCGCCTCTTTCAGCAAGAAACTGATTGGCGATGCCCAATGGTGCTTTGCCTTTAACTTGTAAATCAAGTCCATTTCCAAGAAGAGGAATATGACCGGACGCTGCAATATTGAGACCTTGTGGTCCATTTGCGTTTAGCCGTTCTAAATTTAGCGCAGAATTCTGATAGCTTCCCTGCATAACGAAGCTAATTGGTGACAAGCCATTTTTTGCCAAAAGATCGGCGGTCAATCCCTGTCCAGATAGATTAAACTCGGCTGATGGATTTTTTAAATTTCCACCTATATGCGCATGTCCCTTAATGTCACCACCTAAACGCTGACCAGTGGCAAAACCATTGGCCAATGCAACAGGTATATTTTTTAATTCGACATTAAGATCGAGATTGCCATTACCGAGCGGAACTTTACCATTAGCATTAACATCAAGTCCTCCTCCGGAAATGACTGCATTAACACCAAGCATTTTACCATCTGTGTTACCTTTTGCGGTAAAGCTCATCGGCGCAACATTTTTTTCCTTCAAGGTCGCAACGGTTAGGCCTTCACCTTTCAGATCAAAATGAATGTCGGGATTATCACTTTTTCCCTTAACAACCGCCTGCCCCGTTAAAAAGCCGGACGCCCCAAGATCGCGTTTCACCACATTTGCCAGCGAAACTGGCAAGCGATCCAGAACAAGCTGTAAATCTAGCTGATTGCCAACATTACCAGTGGCAGTTAAATTTCCGCCATCAACATTCAATGCAAAGGAATTAATCCGAACATTTCCGTCAGATAACGCAATGGATGCCGGCTTTGCGAGTTTTACATGCACATTATCCTGCGTAACATTGAGCGTATCCAAATTGATAGCCAATCTGTCATTATCCGGTAAATTGGCATAAACCAACGCGCCAGACATCTCTGCTTTCGTATTGTTTTGAACTTCAGCTGTCAGATTGAAATCCGTTTGACCATTCAACCCTTTTGCTGTGGCCTTTATACTATTTACAACCAAGGCCGAGGTTTGAATGTCCCGAGCATTGACATAACCATCAATACGGAAAGCGCCTTTTGGATCACTCAAAGCGGCTTTCATGTCTAGACTTTCAACATGATTGCCACCAAAAACGAGTTTGTCGATATGGGCTTGCAAATTTGCATTCTGTTTGCCGTTATCACTGGCAAATGCAAAATTGCCTGTCATGCTGCCTTGCCCCTCTGTTAAGGCCAACGCAGAAAGCGTAGAAATATCGGGTGCATTAACCTGCAAATTGCCGTCAATAAGACCATTAATATTCTGGGCAATATCGCCAGATATCTTGGCCCCACCAATGGTAATATTTAAGCCATTCAGGCTTCTACCATGGTCATTATTTGAAAAATCGCCAGCCAATTCAAGTTTTTGTCCAGCAAAACTTCCGTTACCTGATATTGAACCATTGAGATAGGATGATATTGGCGACGTATTATCAAGGATAGCATTGATAAAAATGGCCGTATTTTGCATCTTCTTGCCTGAAAGCGTTGCTTCAGGAATTTTTGCACCAAGGCTGAATGCGACGAGCCGATTATGACCACGTGCGGCTCCTTTTAACGCTATTGGCCCCTGCATACGCGGATTGAGAAGAGCAAGATCGGCAAGATCTACCTGAAAGTCCATATTGGCTTCTTCACTTGAAAATTGGCCATTTGCCAAAAGTTTCAAATGATCGTTACCCAATATAAAGTTACGTGTCGTTATGCCATTCTGGTCACGTTTTATACCACCAGACAATTTGGCATCACCACTTAACAAACGGTCAGCGGCTTCATTGCCTGTTTTGACTTCCGACGTTTTACCAGAAAGATCAAGGTCAAAAGCGCCCCCAATCAGACCTATTGTACCACTTGCCTCGATATCTGCCGCCCCTGAAAGAGGTTTGCCTGTCAACATAGCCAAGGGCTGCAGTGTATCAGCCTTGATACCCAAATTACCCTTGAAAACCATTTTTTCGATTTCGCCCTTCAAGCCAAGTGTTAGGCCATTGGCTGTTAAACTTAAAGTCCGAACATCAATTGGTCGATTGGCTAAAATATCGGTATCAATTTTCAAATTGATTGAATTTCCAAGTGCTGCCGACAGTTTGCTGCCACGCGTCAACATGCCGTTTATGCCACCCGTAACCTGTATACTGACATGGCGATTTTGTGGGTCATCCAGATTTTGGCTGTCACCCCCCATATCGAATGTCATGTCATGGGCGCTAAAATTCTCATTGGTAAAATTATTGACAATAAATTGCCCATTCCACATATCGGCATTGTTTGCACCGTAATCGATATTAAGTGCTATACGGTCTGCTTTGGTTTGCCCACCAGCAACCGGCAAAACAAGTGCGCCACCTGATTGCGCTGCGATCGTTGCATTTACCTTTAAACGTCTTAAAAAGCCATCCGGCAATGTCTCGGCATTTGCGGCAATATGGATTCCTTCACCATTTAGGGATAGCCCATCCAACCGGAAACCACCGCCCTTTTTCACCATGGCATTAAATTGCAATGCAGTTTTAGAACCAAAAAAAGCGTGGTATTCATCGGGCATCAAAAAAGCTATGGGACCAGAAAGATCCCCTGCAATAATTTTTCCATTCTCATCGGCTTTGAGCTCAAATGCACCGCTCAATACTGGTTCTTGCCCAGCCTGCATTGCCAAATTCAAACGGAAATTGTCCAAGCGACCATCACCTTTAATTGTAAGGTCTACCGGCGGCTTGTTTTTGATTTTTAATGCATTGGCAACAATGCCATTTTCAGGCTCTGAAACAGCAATATCAATTTTTGCTTTGTTTTTGCTGTTTGAGATATCTGTAAAGACATCGAAATGGCCGGCTGCATCAAGGCGTTGCATATTGAGCTTTGTTTCAAGATCACCATTAGCAAGCGAGATAGCGCCCTTTAACGACACTTGAGAGGAAAGACCGAATATTGGTTCGCCAAAAACAAGCGCCTTGGCTTCAATTGTTTTTACGCTGACAGCCACCGGCAATTGAGGAATAGAAAACCCTTTTGATTCCGGTGAAGGTGCTGAAGGTTCTGGCAGGGGTTTGCGCAAAAATTCAATTTTTTCAGCGGCCAATTCATTGATAGAAACTTGGCCACGCAACAATGCCATACGGTTCCAGTCCATTTTGGCATTGGTTATTTTTAGCCAAACGCCTTGACGATCCGCAATTGTAATAGAGCCAATCGTCGCACTTGAAGACAAAGCGCCCTGTATATTAGAGATTCTAATTTGTCTGTTAGGCGATGAAATCTTACTTTCAATAAATGACAACATCCAAGACTTATCAGCCTCATTGGCGGAATTATCTTGCGCTGAACCATCTGCAGCGTGAACAAAACCTAAGCCGAGAACAAAGAAAATAGCGATGATAAAAGCTGGAAAGGATATTTTTTTCATCATCAGAATGCCTGCCCTATACCAATGTAGAACCCTAAATCAGGATCACCACTTTCTTTATCCAACGGTACAGCTACATCGAACCGCAAAGGTCCCAAGCCAGTCATATAACGGACACCCAAACCGGCACCAATCTTGGTATTTTCAGAAAAATCAGGATAGGAATCCTCGCCAACCACACCAGCATCAACAAAGCCGACAAACCCCAACGTGTCTGTCATCATTGTGCGCAACTCTGCTGAACCTTCAACCAGTGAACGCCCACCAATTGTATCACCTGTGTTGGTTTTAATACCAATGTTACGATAACCATAACCACGAACGGAACCACCGCCACCGGCGAAGAAAAGCATATCCGATGGAATTTCCTTGGCGTCTGGCCCTGTGATTGAGCCAACCTTTCCACGCAATGCAATGACATAACGATCTTTCGCATCTATTGCGAAATAAGACCGTCCTTCAAGCGTCATCTTTCCGATGAAGTTACCATATTGAATTTCATAAACCGGCTCTAAGACAACCTCGCCATAAACGCCATGTTTCGGATTATTTTTGTTATCGCGATTGTCATATAATAACCCACCAAGGAAGCCGACTGTTGTGAAATCGCGATTACCAAAATAGTCATCTTCAGACTTTGTTTGTGCCGCATTGAAATAGATACGCCCTGACAATTCGTCCGAGAAATTATGGGTTAACCCAACCTGACCAGTCACACCTGTTGTGGTGTAGTTATCCAGAACCTCGCGTTGCCCTTTTAAGCTTGCTACAAAATCCGTATCAGGCGTTATAACACCGGGACGGGTAAAGGTGGAGCCCAGCAAATAGCTGAAATTTTTCGGGTTATACGAATCGTCCTGTTGCCCACCAATGCCACTAATGCGGGCATCAAAGCGTAACCGTTCAGCATGACCAAACAAATTGCGCTGCATCCAATAGGCTTCAAGCCCTGCGCCATCAAGCGTTGGATAGCTACCACCAACGCCAAATCGATGTGGAGGCCGCTCTTGAACAACCAAATTAAGCGGCAAACTTCCATCAGGATTGATTTTTTCCGCCTCTCTTACATTGGCGGCACGGAAAACATCAAGCTTTGCCAACCGTTTATTGGCCTTGGTAATATCATCAGGGTCATATTCTGCCCCCTGCTGGATCCCTGTCATCCAAGCCACATAAGCCGAATCCATTTGTGGTTTTTTACTGACATTTTTTACGGTTAATTGGCCAAAAGTGGCTTTTCTACCTGGATCAATCTGAATATTCGAATCAACAATATGGGCTGCATGATCGGCAACAACATCATGCCCCTTAACGGAGGCTTTTGCATAACCCTGCTGACGCCAACCTTCGACTGCAAGCTGTTCTGCCTTGAATACAGCACCTGATTTTGCAACATCACCGGTTGCATAGCCCGAATCTTGTGGCAATGGCACTTTATCTTTTTTGTCATCTGTCGGTGGCGCAAGCGTGTTTATATTTGCTTGACCAAAATGATATTCAGGCCCTTGATCGATTGTAATAACAATCTCTGATTTTTCTGGCAATTCGGCATCGGGGCGAATATTGGCTGCTTCCTGACCATTGACCGTGATGCTGATTGTGCCGCCATAATGACCTTGCGCGTAAAGGGCGGCCAGAATTTTACGGTAATCACCACGAGCCTTTGCCAAGAGACCAGCAGACCCTGAAGCCGGCTTTTTATGGTCTCCTACCAATGAGGATGCAGATTTTGCAAGTTTAACGCCAGCCTTTTCGGCACCGGGTGCTGCCACAACATCTACAGTATAATATTTGGGCACACCGATGACATCTTTCGCATCGTCCTGTTTTTTCTTGCCCCATAAATGCACACCAAAAAGATCAAACGCCATAGCAGTTTGCGGAACAGAAATAGTCAAAGCAAAGCCGCTAAGAAGAGCTATTACAGCACTTCCTTTTTTTAATAGCGATTTTCCCCGTAAAACTATCAAACCCGTTACTCTTGCACTGTTCCCGTTTCTCAACTCGTCAGTTTTTTCTGATAAAAGCCCGATGCACTGTTAGTCATCAAAGTGATTAGAAAGCACCCGTTCCCTTTTCAGAATAGCGTTTATTTTGACTGCCAAGCTTTTTTATCCTCATTACCATAACTACATATCGAATAATATACATAGAGTAGTAAATTTGCTCTATCTTCGTCAAAGAAGTGTTAAGTTTGAAAAATTTTCAACAATGAATAATTGAAATTTATAAATTATATGTTCTTGTATTGTTCTTGATTTTTTTCAAAATCCATGATTGTCTCTTATCAAGCAATATTTTAACGGGGGACAGAGATATGGTAGCGCGGGTTACAACCGTTGCCTTTAACGGGATTGAAGCTTTACCGGTTGATGTGCAAGTTATGATTGCACCTGGTAAAATGGGAATGTCGATTGTTGGTCTTGCCGATAAAGCGGTGGCCGAAAGCCGTGAGCGGGTACAAGCTGCCCTTCATGCTTGTGGCCTTTCTATGCCCGTCAAGCGTGTCACGGTTAACCTTGCACCAGCAGATTTGCCTAAGGAAGGCTCCCATTATGATTTGCCAATTGCTGTTGGTCTTATGGTTGCGATGGGACTTCTGCCAGAAGACGTGGGGCAAGACTATATTATTCTCGGCGAATTATCGCTTGATGGTTCAATTGCCGCAGTCAATGGTGTGCTTCCGGCGGCAATGGCAGCTGTTGCTTTGGATAAGGGGTTGATTTGTCCAGAAAAATGCGGTCCTGAAGCCGCTTGGGCAGGAACGGATATTGAAATTCTAGCGCCCTCCAATCTACTGGCTTTGGTCAACCATTTTAAAGGCACACAAATATTATCACGACCAACGCCCCGCCAATATGTCATTCAAGACAATTTGCCTGATCTTGCCGATATAAAGGGACAGGAAGTAGCAAAACGCGCATTGGAAGTTGCAGCGGCCGGCTGCCATAACCTGCTTTTTGTTGGCCCACCGGGGGCTGGCAAATCTATGCTGGCACAACGGCTACCATCTATTTTGCCACCGTTGGATGCGCGTGAATTGCTCGATGTGGCCTTAATTGCTTCTATTGCCGGCGAAACGACAAATGGCTCCGTTTCAGTGCATCGCCCATTTCGTGCGCCGCACCATTCCGCTTCCATGGCTGCCATGGTTGGTGGTGGTTTGAGGGCACGCCCAGGCGAAGTTTCATTGGCGCATAATGGCGTATTGTTTTTGGATGAATTTCCCGAATTTTCGCCACAGGTTCTCGACTCATTACGACAACCCTTGGAAAGTGGCGAATGTGTTGTTGCCCGTGCCAACCATCATGTCAGCTATCCAGCACATATCCAATTGGTTGCGGCAATGAACCCATGTCGTTGTGGTATGGCAGGTGAACCAGGGCATGTCTGTGCCAAAGGACCACGTTGTCAGGCTGATTATCAGGCACGCATTTCCGGTCCTTTGCTTGATCGTATTGATTTGCGCATTGATGTGCCGGCTTTATCAGCGCTGGATTTGATGAAACCAGCAAAAGCTGAGCCAAGCCATGTTGTTGCTGCAAGAGTTGCCAAAGCACGTTTGATACAATCAAACCGGTTTTGTGCTTTGGGGTTACCAAACATTCGCACCAATGGTGAGTGTCCAGCAAATATTATTGAACAAATAGCCATTTGCGACGCTGGCGCGACAGCATTGTTGCGTGACGTTAGTGAAAAAATGCGCCTTTCCGCACGTGCTTATCATAGAGTGCTTAAAGTGGCTCGCACGATTGCCGATCTTGCTGGTGCAAAACGTTTAAATCGACACCATCTTGCTGAAGCTATTTCCTATCGTTTAGGAAATGAACGCCTTGTTGCCGTTGCGTAAATAACGGCGCTTGTTGGCTTTGCGTAAATTTAGCAATGTTTTGCACGTGTCCATTTGATATTGGTCTAAACTTTTGAACGTATTGAACCTTACAAATCCAAGGATTTTAATATGTCTCGAAACTTTAACATCATCGATAGATAGCAGACGGCGAAACTAAGCAACGCATATCACCATCAGCATGGGCAATTGATAGGTTGTTTTTCATGCATCGGCATTTGTACATATAAAACATTTTTCTCAACAACCGTCATTTGATGGGCGGTAAATTTTGTTTCAACAACCTTAATGAAAAACACGCATAGCCTAGTGGAAATCACGCGATTTAGGCAAAGCACGAAATTGGCGCGGATGACGTGCAACAGGCACATTTTCTATTTTTGAAAATTGCTCTGGAATATCGCTTAATGCAATAAGATCATAACTTTTATCTTCTATAGAATTGGCAACAAGATGTGTAACACCAGAAGTATCTCGCTGGACTTTTCCAGTGATGGACAATAATTTTCCGCCCATTACCTCACGGCGAAACCTTTCCATAATTTTTGGCCAAACAACTATATTGGCAATGCCGCTTTCATCTTCCATTGTTAAAAAGACTACACCTTTGGCACTACCCGGTTTTTGGCGCACCGTTATTATACCGGCTATTGTAACAGTGGCACCCCCTGCCACATCCATTGCATCACGGCAAGTTAGAACACCGCGTATTTTTAACGTTTTGCGTAAAAAACTCATTGGGTGTGCTTTTAATGATAAGCGTGTTGTTTCATAATCATGAATAACATGTTCACTCGCTTTCATAGTGGGTAGAACCAACTGTTCTTCTTCGGCAAGTTCTGTTTGTTGCGCTGCGGCAAATAATGGCAAAGTTTCGGTATTGGGTAGCCGCCGTACCGCCCATAAAGCCGTACGACGTTCTATATTGAGGCTACGAAAACAATCAGCATCGGCTAAAAGCTGGAAAGCACGCTGCGGCAATGCAACCCTTCTGTGCAAATCTTCGATTGATGCAAAACTCCCATCCATGCGTGTTTCTACAATTTTCTCGCTCCAGTCTTTTGAAAAACCGTTAATTTGGCGAAACCCTAGGCGTAAAGCCAAATGTTGGTTGGCTTTTTCCAAACAATGGTCATAACCACTCATATTCACATCAGCGGGTAAAACCGTGACACCATGATTGCGAACATCTTGCACAATTTGTGCCGGTGCATAAAATCCCATGGGCTGGGAATTCAATAATGCCGTAGCAAAGACTTCAGGGTGAAGGCATTTCAGCCATGCCGAAACATAAACCAAATGGGCAAAACTTGCAGCATGGCTTTCTGGAAAACCATATTCGCCGAAACCTTCAATCTGTTTAAAACAGTTTTCAGCAAAATGCCGCTCATAGCCGCGTTTTACCATTCCCTCTATCATTTTGGTGCGCATTGTATGAATTGTGCCCACACGCCGAAACGTAGCCATAGCGCGCCGCAGAAGATTGGCTTCATCCGGTGTGAATTTAGCCGCGTCAATAGCAATACGCATTGCCTGTTCTTGAAACAGCGGCACACCTAGCGTTTTTCCTAAAACGCGTTTCAATTCATCTGGTGGGCCATATTCCGGTGAAGGCGACGGATAAATCGTTTCTTCTTCATGATTGCGCCGACGTAAATAGGGGTGAACCATATCCCCCTGTATCGGTCCTGGGCGGACAATGGCAACCTCGATAACCAGATCATAAAATTCTTTTGGTTTTAGTCGTGGCAGCATATTCATTTGTGCCCGACTTTCTACTTGAAAAACACCTATGGAATCGCCGTTTGACAGCATTTCATAGACTTTTTTATCGTCTGTTGGCACATCATGCAGGCCATAGTTGATGGCCTTATGTTTTTTTAACAGGTCAAAGGCTTTACGGATACATGTCAACATACCAAGAGACAAAACATCCACTTTCATCAATTTGACACTATCAATATCATCCTTATCCCATTCTATAAAACTGCGCCCCTGCATAGCAGCAGGCCCAATCGGCACTGTTTCATCAAGTCGACTTTGTGTAAGGATAAAACCACCAACATGTTGGGATAAATGGCGTGGAAACCCCAGAATTTCCTGTGCCAAATGCACGGTCAAACCAATCATGGGATTTTTAGGGTCAAGTCCTGCTTGTCTGATTTGCTCGTCGCTTATGCCCTTGCCGGACGTTCCCCACACAGTGCCGGCAATAGCACCGGTAATATCTTCACTAAGACCTAATGCTTTGCCAACATCCCGTATTGCACTGCGTGAGCGATAGCGAATGACAGTGGCAACAATAGCAGCATGCTTACGACCATAACGGCGGTAAATATATTGCATAACCTCTTCACGCCGTTCATGTTCAAAATCAACGTCAATATCGGGGGGCTCTTTGCGTTCTTCCGAAATAAATCTTTCAAAGAGAAGCTCTATCTTCTCAGGGTTGACATTTGTTATTCCCAAACAATAACAAACCGCCGAATTTGCTGCAGAGCCGCGCCCCTGACATAAAATTTTCTGCTCTTTTGCAAAACGCACAATATCATAAACCGTCAAGAAATAGGGCGCGTAATCAAGCTTCTTGATAAGTGCCAATTCCTTTTGCAAAAGTGGTTTTATCGTATCGTAAGCTGATGGTGAAAACCGTTCTACCATTCCTGCCCATGATAATTCTTCCAAGTAAGACTGGGGTGTCTTTCCTTCCGGCACAGGTTCTTTAGGATATGAATAAGAAAGATCATCCAATGAAAAGGTAATGGGGTCTGTAAAAGCTTTATGAGCCAATAATGCATCGGGGTAATGATGATATAGGCGTTTTATTTCTTGAATGGGTTTTAAATATTTTTCGCCATTCGCTTCTAAGGCAAAACCTGCTGTTTCGATGGTTTTATGAAGGCGAATGCAGGTTAATACATCCTGCAACACTTTTCTTTTCTTGCTATGGTAAAGAATATCGCCTGCTGCAATAAGACCAATATCACAGGCTTTTGCAATATCGGCCAATTTTTCTGCGCGGCGTGCGTCTTTACCAGAATAATCCATTGGTAAAGCTAGCCATATTTGGCCTTTGGCAAAAGTTTGTAATTGCTGCAACACAGCTTCGGTATTTTGCCCAATCGTGACAATGATCTGGAAACCCCGTGCCCGAAATAGAAAATCACTGAATTTTAATACACAGGCACCTTTTTCACCCGCTGTTGTTTTTCCTTCGCTCAACATTCGGCACAACATTCCGTAAGCTGCCCTATCACGCGGATACACAATCAGATCAGGTGTTCCATCACTAAAAACCAACCGACAACCAACAAGATAACGGAATGTTTTTTGCTGCTTGATAATTTCTCGCGCCATTGCAAAACCGCGAACCACACCTGCCAATGTGTTTTCATCTGCAAGTCCAATACCAGCATAACCAAGCTTTGCTGCGCGTTCGACAAGTTCTTCAGGGTGCGAAGCGCCTTTCAAAAACGAAAAATTGCTTCTAACGGATAAAGCAAACATAATGGACAAGCCGTTCTATAACAATTCAGATAAGCGCCCAATCACCACTGATGCATATCTTGGGCTTATGATCCGTGTTTTTATTGCGGGGCATAATGTTTTGGGTCGTGTCATTTTGTGCAAATGAACCATGCAAAATTCATGCAAACAAACCATGCAAAAACCATTTCAGATTTGTGTATGGTCCATGACGAAATATCCAGAAACGTTGACCATTTTCGTCCTCTACGCGGTAATAATCCCGATCACCACCTGAATTTTTCCACCATTCCGCACTTATTCTTTCAGGCCCTTCTGCAAGGCGAACTTTATGAACAATGCGCCGCCAACGAAAAGACGCAGGTGGGTCATCTGGCAATGCTGCAATGACATCAATCGGTTGCGGTGGACAGAAAAGTCGCAATGGACGTTCTGGCGGATTTTTTCCAAGGGGAACCAATCCTTGCGCAATGAGCCCAGCAGATATTGTTTTTGCCGCAGTATTTGGAGATATTTGAGGCATATTGTGTTGCGCCACCCCCCAAAAGGCGGCAACTTCTGGCAAATGGCTTTCTTTACTTTGAGCCACCAGAATATGATTGGCTCCAAGGCGGGTTGATAAACGATCAACCAGCTGCTCGATATGTGGTTTATCACCATCATCTATCAGTCCGGTTTGAATAGGATTAAGTGGTATACAACGACTAACAGCCAAGGTTAATGTGTCAAAACCGTAACCGGCATCAAGTGGTGTCGCAAGATTTTGAAGCCGTTCTTTTAATAAGCGTTGAAAAATAATTGGATCATTTAAAGGTTGTCCAGTTTCAATAACAAGTTTTTCAATATGCCCATCAACGCGGAATAAGCCCACTTGTAACAAGAGACTCCCCAAACCAAGTTTTTCAAGACGTTTGAAAAAAGATTGTGCCAATTTTACAAACTGATTTTCAATCATGACTTGATCAATAATGGGCTCTTCAAGACGTAAATTCTGATAAAGCGATGGAAGAGGATTAATGAAAGAAAGAGGCTCATTCCTTTTGCCATAAAGAGCATCGAGACGTGCTGGCAAAACTGCGCCAAATCTAGCGGCTAAGGCCTTGGCCGGCACATGTCTGACATCGTGCAAATTATTAAAACCAGCGCGTCTTAGTCCCATTTGGCTTGCAGGCATTGCTTCAAGTGCCGGAAGTTTTAGCCTATCCAATTCAAAAACAAGTTCTTGTTCTGTAACAAAACGATTGACCCCAAAACGGGCAAAAGCACGCGCTGCTGCCGGATTGGGACTCAATGCCGACAAGGTTTCAAAACCAAGCCGCTGAAAATAAGAAGTCACGTTCTGCAACATTGTTTTTGGCCCACCAAAAAGATGGTCGCAACCGGTTACATCAAGCATCAAACCATGCGGAAGACTATAGGCAACAAGAGGTGTGAAACGCTCACTATTCCTTGCCAGATATTGTAAACAGGTTTGATCTGCATTTTCATCCTGATATGCCGTTTCAATTCTTTCACAAAGGCTGCGGGCATGAACCAGTGATAACCCCGGATAAAGCCCAGCACGCGCCGCTGCCGAATTGACACAAGTAAGCTCTAACCCATGTGCAACACGCGCGATGACTGCAAAAGGCTCTTCTAAAGTGGGTGCCTGCTCAGGCGGCAAATCCACTTTGAGACGGTCTATTGGCAGACGAGGAAAAGTGAGTGCCAGATAAAGACGTTCTTGCGTTTTTTTGTATTTGAAGTTCTTTGAAGATCTGCTCATTGAAATCCCATTGCATCAACCAATGTCCGATATTTCCGGCTCTATTACGCAAAAGTGTAACGTCAAAAGCTGCCAAACCCGGTGCCCTTGCTCCAAAGCTTTGTGACGGTGCAGCCGCTATCTGCCAACGTGTAGCGGCATTGCTTGTTTTAAGAACCTTTTTTGCAAGCAAAAGAATAGCTGGACAATGTGCCTTTTCTGCCAATAGATGCAGGCGCCGTGTGGCAGTAAAATCGAGTGCCTTACTAGAACCTGACAAACTTATTACCACGCCGGCAACACCTTTTTCAGAAAGGGCATCCTCACTTGCTTTCAAGACATCAACCGCAGATTTGCAGCGCACAAAAACAAATCGTGTGGGTTCTAGACCAAAAGCGGCTATTCCTGATGGATAGGGCATACCATATTCAAATGCTACATTTTCATCTTCTAACCAGATAAAAAAGCCCTTTTTCGTCTGGCTTCGCGCCAAAATTCCAAGAGAAAACCCCGTTGCAACATTCATTGCTGTGGGCGCCGCCATAATTTCATGCAAGGCATAGGACGAGAATGGGCCAGTTGCATCATCAAGTTCTTTATATCCAAAACAAAAAGACCCATCAGCATGGGCCGATGCTTTTGTTGCACGGTTCAAGTCATTATGCGCAACAAGTGGCGAAATAATTTTTCCTTCCATGCGGGCAACAAGGTGGCGCAATTGTGCTATATTCTTCATAAGAGACTCAAGTATGTTCTTGTTTTGTTCTATTATGGAATCTATTTCAAATGAGAGTCAAGCCGGTATTTTAAGGCGTGCAGCGATATTGGCTAAAACAGGTTTTAAAAACTAGAACTTGTAAAAAATATCTGTGTTCCTATTTCTATTCCAATAAAGGTTCTTTGGGATATGTGCCCGAACGGAAATTGTAAGATGGACAAAACAGCAATCGACAAAATTCTGCAACCTGGCTCAAAAAAAGAGCAAGCAAGTCGGGCAGCCCGTATACGGGCTGGTTTTTGGAAAACTGTTCGCAAAGCAGCAGCCCATATACCTTTTATGGAAGATGTTGTTGCAGCTTATTTTTGTGCATTTGATCCTGCGACACCTGCACGGGTGCGCGGTATTTTATTAGCAGCCCTTGCTTATTTCGTCATGCCATTTGATTTTATACCCGATATGCTGGCTGTTATAGGTTTTTCTGACGATATTGCCGTTCTTACAATAGCAATTGCAGCGGTACGCTCGCATATTACAGAAGCCCATCGTCTTGCTGCCCGCGAGGCTTTATCTGGTGAAGAAAAAACAGAAGACAAAATCGTATAATAGTTTTTTGTCATTTGATAGAATTTAACTGAAATTTCACCTTTTGGTAACCATAAACAAGTCAAAATTACATGAAACACTGTTTGCATATCCGGCAAGTGGTATGCTGGTTTGATATAATTTAGCAGTTTAAAGCCAAATGGCTTTGCAATGGAAAACAAGAAGTGAGCTGAGTATATGATGTTTGGAAAAACTTTTGTTGCTGCGTCTGTTATGGTAATGGCTATTGCTGGTACCGCTTCGGCACAGACACCAACCCGCATCAATCAATTTGACGCTTGGGGTGCCTATTCCTACAAATCAGGTAACAGCACAGTTTGTTATGTGTTATCAGCACCAGTAACGGCAGAACCTAAATCTGTCACACATGGTGATAATTATTTTCTTATCAGTAAACGGGCGGGTGCTACTGTATCCTATGAACCGCAGTTTATGGCAGGATATACCTTGAAGGATAAGGTTACGGTTTCTGTTGATGGCAAGAATTTTGAATTCTTCACTAAGGATTCTTCAGCATGGGCCACAACACCTGCCATTGAAACCCAATTGATTACCGCAATGAAGAGTGGCTCTAAACTATCTATCAAAGCTGTTTCACAACGTGGTACAAAAACAAGCTACACCTATTCCCTAAAAGGGGTCAAGGCTGCACTTGCCGCTGCGCAAAAGTGTAAATAATTTCTCACGAAATATATTTTAACCCATTTAAGCACCGTATCATGGTATTGCCATGTTGCGGTGCTTATTTTGTAAAGTATAAGTTTGGTGACGTTGGCGGGTTTTTGTGTTAAATGCGCCAGACAAATTGTAACAAACAACCGGAAGACCATGAGCGTATCCTACGACCTCAGACCTATTGGTGCAAATGCTGCCTTGCGCCCTGCTATAACCGATGAACAAATGCCATCACTCATTGGCTTGTCACGGGATGAAATGGGTGATGCACTCAGAAAAATAGGCGTCAATGACCGCCAGATAAAGATGCGGGTAAGCCAGCTATGGCATTGGCTTTATGTGCGTGGCGTTTCCAGTTTTGATGATATGTTCAACATCTCCAAAGAAATGCGCGAGACGTTGAAAAAGCATTTTTCCATTGCGCGGCCTGAAATTGTTGAAGAACAGGTATCCAATGATGGTACGCGTAAATGGTTGTTGCGTTTTCCTCCACGTGGCGCAGGAAAGCCTGTCGAAGTGGAAATGGTTTATATTCCGGAAGAAGGGCGCGGCACTTTGTGTATGTCATCACAAGTTGGCTGTACATTGACATGCTCTTTCTGTCATACTGGAACACAAAAGCTTGTCCGCAACCTCACTGCCGAAGAAATTTTGGGGCAGTTGCTTATTGCTCGTGACCGGTTGGGCGATTTTCCAGAAAAAGACACACCAGACGGTGCAATTGTGCCTGCGGAAGGGCGCAAGATTACCAATATTGTCATGATGGGCATGGGGGAACCGCTTTACAATTTTGAATCGGTGAAAAAAGCCTTGTTAATCGCGTCCGATGGCGATGGGCTATCGCTTTCCAAACGGCGCATTACTTTATCAACGTCTGGTGTTGTGCCTGGCATTATTCGTACCGGTGAAGAAATTGGTGTGATGTTGGCAATTTCTCTTCATGCTGTGCGTGATGAATTACGGGATATGCTTGTGCCAATTAACAAGAAATATCCGTTGGAAGAGCTGATTGCTGCCTGCAAGGCCTATCCTGGTCTTTCCAATGCGAAGCGTATTACATTTGAATATGTCATGTTAAAAGACGTTAACGACAGTCTTGATGATGCAAAACGTCTCATAAAATTATTACAGGGAATTCCGGCGAAAATAAATCTTATCCCTTTCAACCCATGGCCAGGTAGCAATTACCAATGCTCGGATTGGGAACAGATTGAACGATTTGCAGATGCGATCAATCAGGCTGGATATGCTTCCCCTATCCGCACACCACGCGGACGAGATATTCTTGCTGCTTGTGGGCAACTAAAATCGGAATCGGAACGTTTACGTAAGTCTGAGAGATTGAAACTTGAAGCCATGATGATTGCCGGACACGGCGAGTAATATATGGCTGGAACAGGAAACAATATGAAGAATATGACAGCTTTTCACATTACATGGATTTTGGTCGGCTGCATTTTTGCCGAAGCTGCTTTCATGATTGTCCAAATAGCCCTTACGATAGCGTGTTCAGGACAAAGTGTTAGCTTGCATGACATGTTGTCGCCAGATAATCCGCTTTATGCTATTCCGCCGCATTTTCTGATTGTTGGTATTGTTTTTCTTGCCGCCATTATTTTTGGCGAATACAAGCAGATTTATAACATTGGCTACTATATTGTTGCGGCCGTTATTGCTGCCATACTCTATTTTATTTCTCTTTGGCTGAGCGATTTTACCTTATTGTTCAAGGATATTGTGATTAATCTTGTTGCCGCTGTTATTTCTGGCACAATCTATTGGGCAATCACGCCGCGCCGTTACAACCGCCGCTCATTGTCTACTTTCAACTAGGTTTACTTGAAACTAGGATATGTTGATTTCTATCAATAATAACAAAGCCGAAAAGCCCTGCTTTTCGGCTTTTTATATGCAATGAACGATTAAAACTGATAGCCTTTTGCTACCAGATTTTTATGACGTTCTGTGAGACGCTCTGTCATTTTGCCGTCTTTTACCATTTGGCGTAATTTTTCCATATGTTTCCGACGCAATTTTGGTGAACCCCGACGCACCATTGGCCACAATATCCACGGCAATGCAAAAATATGAAACATGGCAAATACAATGATCGTCGCCACTTTCGATGCCATAATATAATGCCCGCCTGCACGCAAAATACGATAGGGAATAGTGGCACAAATAGCGACCAATACCGCCCATAATGCCGGAATAAGCAGTGCAGCCAGCAAAATTCCGAAACCACCAAGATGAAGAAAAAATTTTAAATCCCACGTATGGATAAGCCAATTGGCAACACCCAAAAGTCCAACCAGAAGCGCGCCATAAATAAACACAACAAACATAATCAAAAAGGTGAGTGGCGCGGCAATGCCAGGTTCACGAAATCGATCGTCTTGAACATGAGCCAATGAGGTCATTTTATTTCCTGTCATCAAAAACAATAGCATAATGCTATTTCGCTGAAACCTAACAGCCGTTTCCCCCAAAGGTCAACAGTTGTGATAAGCAAAATCCATCTACATGGTTCGTTAAATGACTTAAAACATGGCTATAATATATGCCGAACCATCAATTTGGCTGTTAGGCTCTGCCATTAGGCAGCATTAATTGCCGCCTGTGTTTGCGTTAACAAAGTATGCAGTGCCTGTGCCTCATGGGTATTGCGTAATTTTTGCACCATATCAGGATCACGCAATACGCGCGCTATTTTTGACAAGGCTTTCAAATGGTCAGCTCCGGCACTTTCTGGTGCCAATAGTAAAAATACCAGATCAACGGGCTCATCATCAAGCGCTTCAAAATCAACCGGTGTATCAAGGCGGGCAAACACACCCACAATATTATTGAGATGAGCAAGTTTACCGTGTGGAATGGCAATTCCATTACCAACACCGGTAGAACCCAGCTTTTCGCGCTGTAAGATGGTATCCAGCACAACTCTTTCTTCCAATCCTGTGAGATCGGCTGCCTTTTCAGCCATAATCTGCAAAACCTGCTTTTTAGAATTGGCCTTAAGAGCGGGTATTATGGCCTGCGGTGCGACTAAATCACTAAGATCCATATAACATTTCCTTATTTCGCGACCGATTTCTGCTAATATGTTTAAAAGCTATTAGCCATAAAGATCACGGATTTTACAGTATTGATTGCCAAATTAAATCAGACAATCCAATGATTTTCCCGTTCAAGCTTTGTTTTTAACAGTTGAGGGGTCTATCCAACCGATATTTCCATCAGCACGGCGATAAACGATATTGATTTTATTATCAACTGCATTGCGGAAGACGAGAACCGGATTATCCATAAGATCAAGTTCAACAACAGCATCAGCAACAGACATATCTCTTAAAGACATAGATGTTTCAGCCACGATTGTTGGTGCGTAATCAACCGGTAAACCGTCCTCGACATCAGGAACAGGTTCCATAATATGATAGGCATATTCTGCCATAGCCGTGTTTTCATTTTGCAGGTTACTGCGTGATTTTAAACGGCGTTTATAACGACGAAGGCGTGTTTCAATACGCTCGGCTGCTGCATCAAAGGCAGCTTGCGGGTCTTGTGCTTGACCGGTGGTTTGTAAAACTGCACCGCTACTCAAATGCAAAACACAGTCGGCTGAAAAGCGTGAACCAGATTTAACGACAGTTACATGACCTGTGACACTTCCACCGAAATATTTGGAAACAGCATCATTTATGCGCTCCTCTATCCGCGTGCGGAAAGAATCACCAATGTCCATATGTTTCCCCGAAATGCGCAAGCTCATTATAAACCTCGTTCATAATTCGTGACCGGGTTAGTTTAGCGGCATCTGCCATCGGAAGCAACCGTAAGCGCGCCCCTCTTGGTCAAAGGCCGATACCCTTTTTAGCGGCTTCTATTAATTAAGCCTGCTAATGTCAATCATATTTTCAACTACTGGTTGTATTTTGTTTGGCCTTCTTTTCTCTTCGACGAGCAACAGAAGATGGAATATTCATGAGTTCCCTATACTTTGCGACCGTGCGACGGGCGATATCGATGTTTTCTTTCCGCAAGAGTTGGACAAGTGTGTCATCGGATAGAATATGGTCGGCATCTTCATTATCAACCAGTTCACGAATACGGTGACGAACCGCATCGGCAGCATGGCTCTCCTCCCCCGAGGTCGATTGCAATGAGGCTGAAAAAAAACTGCGCATCTCGAAAGTGCCACGTGGTGTAGCCACATATTTGTTGGCAGTAACGCGGCTTATTGTTGATTCATGCATGCCCACTGCTTCCGCGACTGTTGCCAATGTCAGGGGTTTGAGAAAACCAACACCGTGACGCAAAAAATCCTGCTGAAATCGGACAATTTCAGCTGTTACTTTCAACAAAGTTGTGGCGCGTTGATCGAGCGCACGCAATAACCAATTGGCATTTTGCAAGCACTCATTGATAAAATGGCGTTCGGCAGTATCGCGACCTATTTTTAAGGCGTAATCCCGATGGATTATCAATCTTGGTAAAATTGCCTGATTTAATTCAACCAAAAATTCTCCATTGCCTGAAGCACGAATAATCACATCAGGCACAACAAAGCCCAGTGGATCCTGACTGAATGCCAATCCGGGTTTAGGATCAAGTCGGCGAATTTCCTGCAAAATATCCAGAAGCTCACTTTGATCGAGGTTAGATATTTTCGATAGATAAGCAAAATCGCGTTTTGCCAAAGCGGGCAGATTATCCAGCACAGCCGCAATTGCCGGATCAAGTCGGTTTACACGTTCGAGTTGCAATGCGAGACATTCTTTTAATGACCGACAAAAGACACCGGCGGGATCAAATTGTTGTAAACGCGCAAAAATTGAATCTATTTCTTTCATGTCTATGGCGAATTTTTTTGATGTTTCGCTCAAGGATCCCACAAAATAGCCTGCTTCATTAAGCTGATCGGCAAGATAGCGGGCAATATCTCTTTCCTTTTGACTGGCAAATGCCAAAGCAATCTGTTCTACTATAAAAGACTGTAAACTCGGCTTATCAGCAACCGTTTCTGCGATATTTGTCATCTCGAGAGGAAGCGGTTTTAACGATATTTCGTTCCAATCTGTTGACCTATCGGAATTATAAGTCAACTCCGCCTGATTTTCGTGCGAATGATTGGAGGTCTCTTCACTATCGAATATATTTTGCAAAGCTTCCGTCGAAGAAAACTCTGGAATCAGCTTCTCTGCACTATCATCAGATGCTAAATTCAAATGTTCATTATTTTCTTCAGGGCTATTAACTGAAGGTTCAACATTATCAATGCTATTGGCTGCGTCTACACGTTCGAGTAATGGATTTTTTTCTAGCACATCATTCAAATATTGCTCGAGTTCCAGTGCCGCCATTTGCAACAGCTTGATAGATTGCATCAATTGTGGAGTCATGGTGAGTGACTGCGCTTGATGCATATCAAGCGATGGTGAAAGCGCCATTACTAATCCCTCCCCACCTTTAAAACAGAGACGTCAGAATGCTTTTTGGCATACTGATATGATGATCTACCAATGCTGTTTTTAATTATGAAAACTGGTATGAACCTTGCTTGTCAATATAAAATTTTATTATGCTGGCTTACAATCACGCTTCTTTTTTAGTTCAACTTGTGGCGCACTGTCAGTTAATAGTGTTGCATACTGTCAGTTCATAATGTTGCCCACTAAATAACCCTCTTTCTACTTATCTTACCTGATTATGTGAGACCAATCATTGTTGGCAGTGTTCTACGATAGCGCTATTTGACCATGTTATATTGGATATAAAATGAGAATAATGCGTGATTTTTATAGCTGATGACGCATATGGAAAACTCTAAAATACCGTCCCCGCCATGACTATCCCGCATGACTGTCCTCCATGACGCTACATTCTATTGAACACATACTACCAGCTATAACAGGCATACCGACAGTCTGGTTAAATCCCTCAACACCACATCATGGGGGTCTAAGCTTATTATGCGTAAGCCGTCACTTTTTATCTCTATTTCTCTTAACTTTATTCCAATCAAACAGGCTAATGAAAATAGCTATCATTATTGTTGGGCATCAATAATCCCACACATAGATAAATTGTATCCGTCTTCTTTCGAACAATGATCGAAAGTCATGTGCTTGATTGCACTAAATAGCCCACACATATTGGGCATACTTGCCGTATTTATAACGTCATCCCAATAGACTTTTATAAACTTGTCCTAATAGGTTTTGTGACAATAGCATTCAAAAACTATCAATATTTCAGCGATCAAATAGCCACTGGTGACTTTTGGGGGTACTTTTGACGCTGATGATAACACGATATGTCAACGCTCATAATGGTTGGCACGACAGCCCATAACTGGTCACGCTTTAGTTGATTAGAAATCGTAAGCTAATTGGAAATCGTATTACTGCTGGGAATTTGATCGCCTTTCTGCTGGTCTGGAATTGTAAAACCACTTAAAATCAATCGCGCAGTGGCTGGCTTGGAACTGTACACCAGATTGAAATTAATCACCTTGTCACTGGTTAGAAATTGCAGCACAGCTGGCAATGGATTGAGCTGCTATTCGCCTTTGGTCGTGTTGCAGTTGATGACTGTTTGTTGAAATGCGTGTTGATGACCAATTATTTTCAACAAAACCATTTAATATCAAATACAAAAATTGGATCTTATTGCCAAAACGCCATAGCTAATCGGCAAAAGATGCCAAAGTGTGTTTGATACAAAATTCGTTCTTTATATATAGCAGCAGCCAAATATATAGCGGCAGCCAAAATCAGAGTGAAAACTGATCGCCGAGATAGAGTCTGCGAACGTCCGCATTGGTGACAATATCGTCTGGCTTGCCATGCGTAAGAACCTGACCATTATGGATAATATAGGCTCTGTCAACGAGACCCAATGTTTCACGCACATTATGATCGGTAATTAACACACCAATGCCACGGCTGGTCAAATGCCGTACGAGTTGCTGGATATCTGCAATAGCGATCGGATCGATACCTGCAAATGGTTCGTCCAGCAGCATAAAATTTGGCCGTGAAGCCAAAGCACGCGCAATTTCTAAACGCCGACGCTCACCACCGGAAAGTGACAGTGATGGGCTCTTTCTTAAGTGCGCAATCTTGAATTCTTCCAGCAGCGCGTCAAGTTCTTCAGCACGTTTGTGGCGGTCTTTTTCGACGACTTCCAGAACAGCTTTAATATTATTCTCAACCGACAGGCCACGGAAAATTGAGGCTTCTTGTGGCAAATAGCCAATGCCCAAGCGTGAGCGCCGATACATTGGCATATCTGTTACATCAAAACCGTCAATCTCGATACTACCGCTGTCCACTTCGACAAGACCGGTTACCATATAAAAACAAGTGGTTTTACCAGCACCGTTAGGCCCCAATATGCCAACAGCTTCACCAGCGCGAACACCAAAAGAAACGCCTTTGACAACCTGACGCCCACGATAGGTCTTTGTTAGATCATGGGCGACGAGTGTGCCTTTCAGCCGCTGTTTCAAAGCGTCACTTGAACTGTCTTCATATGCGATTTTCTCGAAAGCTGCTTGAGAATTACTTTGTGACATTCAGGATTATTTCCCGTTCTGCTCATTACGGTTCATAATAATGGAGACACGCCCATTATTTCCATTTTTTCCAGATGACTTACAGCTTTCCATAAAAGCTTTTCCCGTATCCATATGGGCCGTCAGTTTACAACCTGTTGCGATATTATCACCGTCTGCCAAGATAACACGTTGGCCAGTCAGCACCATAATGTTTGATTTACCGTCAAAAATACCTTCGTCACCGGTGGCAACCTGTGTTGCCGTTTTAATGTAAACCTTACCCGAGGCTTCCATTTTTTCTACACCTGTTGAGCCAAGCCCCCCAACACCACTTGTTGGAACGGCTTTGCCTGTTTTACCAGTAGATTTCTTGTCCGACTTGGCTGTGCCTTTTGTACCTGCGTCATCATCTGGTTTTGCGTAATGGACAATCAATTTGGATGTACGCATAATGCGATCACCTTGAACAACAGAAACATTGCCAGTGAAAATAGCGACGCCATCTTTGTCACGCATTTCCAAATTGTCAGCGTTTAACTGAACAGGCTCTTTTCCGCCAGAAAGATTGATGCCAAAGTCGGCATTCTGGGCAGATGCCGGCAAATTGCTAATGCCTGATACTGCAATCCCCATAGCCATTATCGCCCATGTCTTACGCGAAAACTGTTTTAACAGCTTCATTCTATCACCCTCAATTAAACGCCACATTGGCGAAAAAGCATAGTCTTTCGAACTCTATTGCCCATTTGTGTTGTCAATGACAAGACTGACACCACCACTAAAAAATAAAACTTGGCCATTTTCACGAATTTGTAACCCGTTTGCCTTCAAATGTTGCCCACCACGAAGGATATCAACAGCCTTATCTGTATTAAGCTGACTCGTCGACAAATTGACATCTGCCGATTGGAGCTTGGCAACCATGCCATCATCTGTCTTTATCTCGAATGGTTTATCAAACTGCAAACGGCCATTAATATTATCATAATATGCGCCAATGGCGGCAACTGCGGCCTGCCCACGTTCACCCAAGGGTAGTGCAGCGGTAATGTTTTCCAACTCGATCATACCGGGACGGGCAGGATCTTGAACCGCTTTTCCCGCTTTTAGGGAATATGGCTTGTTTGCAGCTGTATAACCTTCAAGTTTCGGGTCGGTCATGGTCAAACGACCATCCGAATTCTGGTCGTCATTAAGAACAACAAGATCGGCAGAGCTTGGGGCTGCAAAAAATGTAAACCAAGAGAATACAAACGCAATAAAAATAGCAAAAGCCGGCAGGAGAACCTTTAATAATCGTACACGCGTTGAATGGTGTCGTGCCGCATTAAATACAGCATCGGACTTATTGCTAGCCGAAAATATCTCGGAACTATTCTTCATTCTGCTTCCTGGCGTTTACCCTTTTGACAACGAACCCGCTTCAACCCCTCATCACCCTTGGATTGATTTATGGCTTTTGTCTCATTTATTCAATACTGCTTTCTTTATTCAACACTGCTTTCACTATGCAGTTTTTAAAAAAAACAAAACAACATACAATCAAATAATTCTTTTGCCTGCTTTCTTCCTATCTGCAACATTTTTTATCAAACAGCGTTGACGAAATGCCTATTCCAGTCAATAAACTATAGTCTAACGACGATATCTTAAGGAACAATTGTCAACATCGGCAGTTTGTGGTTAGAAATGGTTGTTATAGCTTTATTATGAGGCTGTCAAAATACTAAATTTTAGAACTGGCGACTCATAATAGGAATTGATTTATTATTGTTGTTTCATATGGAGATCATTGTGATCAAGTCAGAACTCGTGCAGATTATAGCCAATCGCAACCCCCATTTGTTTCAGCGCGATGTAGAAAATATCGTTAGTGCAGTTTTTGATGAAATTTCCACGGCTCTTGCTGAAGGAAATCGTGTTGAGCTTCGCGGTTTTGGTGCTTTTTCTGTAAAAAACCGTCCAGCACGTTCAGGTCGCAATCCTCGTACAGGTGAAACTGTTTCCGTTGATGAAAAATGGGTACCCTTTTTTAAAACAGGCAAGGAATTGCGTGACCGTTTGAATAATGGATAAAATGATGACAGCGAAACGGATTTCTTCTCTCATTATCTTGATACCGGTAGCGCTTATTCTGATTGCATTTATCATTGCTAATCGGGAAACAGTTGCTTTATCTCTTAATCCGTTTCAGTCTGAATCTGGCAATTTGATTTTTCATGCGCCATTATTTGTATGGCTTTTTTTATTCCTTGTTATTGGTATTGTCATCGGTGGTATTACGGTGTGGTTTACTCAACACCGTTTTCGCAAAGCGTTAAAAGACGCACAGACTGAATTGCAGGGATTGAAAATGCAGTTACAAAATAAGGATAATCTTCCAGTCGAAAACCATTAACCCTGCGGTTTCTAGCGGATTAATCCAAATCTTTTCTCGTATTCCTGATTAAGATGGCTTGCTGCGATAGAGCCATATAAATATTTAGCATCTTTTGATAAAGATGCTTTATATGTATGGAATCATTACGATAACCACCGGAAAAATCGAGCAGTGAAACCGTCTTTCAAAAACAAAGAAAAAAGAACATCGCGGGTATCACGCGATAATGCCCCGAAAAAAGCACGGACGCAAAAGCCGGCTTTAACAGCTGCATCTGGTGACAGCAAATTTCACGTGAAACCAAAGCGCGCGCCATCTCACATTTTAGACGAGACTGTAAAAGATAAAGCGCCTAAGGAAACCATTAACACGCCAAGTACCGATACGCTCAAATTTTTCCAACCGCGACCAACAGGTATGCGACCACAAGAGCATCTACCCATTATTATGGAAACGACTGCCAGTGCCGATTATGCCCTGATTGATAGTGGAAATGGGCGAAAGCTGGAACGTTATGGCGCTTTGCGGATCATTCGCCCAGAAGGACAAGCCTTGTGGCAACCAGCCTTGAGTGAAAAAGAGTGGGAAAATGTCGATGCAATTTTCACTGGTAATACCGATGAAGAAGGTATGGGGCGCTGGAATTTTCCCAAACAGCCACTGGGTGAGACTTGGCCACTTGAATGGAATGGAATGCCATTTCTTGGCCGTTTTACATCATTTCGTCATGTGGGTGTTTTCCCTGAACAGGATGCCCATTGGCGCTATATGGAAGGTTTGATAAAATCGGCAAAACGCCCAGTCAAAGTATTAAACCTGTTTGGATATACGGGGCTTGCTTCACTCATTGCAGCCCGCGCTGGTGCAGAAGTGACACATGTTGATGCTTCCAAAAAAGCTATTCTTTGGGCTAAGGAAAATCAGGAAATGGCTGGACTGACCGACCGCCCCATTCGCTGGATTTGTGATGATGCGGTCAAGTTTGTCGAACGTGAAAAACGGCGTGAAAAAAGCTACGACATTATTTTGCTTGATCCACCAGCCTATGGACGTGGGCCACATGGCGAGGTTTGGCAACTTTTTGACCACTTGCCAGATATGGTAAAAAGCTGTCGGGCTATTTTGTCGGACACGCCCTTAGCCGTTATTCTGACTGCCTACTCTATTCGTGCTTCATTTTATGCCATTCATGAATTGATGCGTGATGAATTTACTGGACTTGGCGGCACAGTCGAGTCTGGTGAATTGATTTTGCGTGAAGAACAGGCACACCGCGCCTTATCAACCTCTTTGTTTAGCCGTTGGATTGCTTAAAATGACACAAAAACATATGGGCCAAGTTAAAGAAATTACTTCACTTGCCAATCCTATTATTAAGGACATGAAAGCCTTAAGCCTCAAGAAAAACCGTGATCGTGAAGGTGTTTTCATGGCGGAGGGTCTGAAACTTGTTATTGACGCATTAGATCTTGGCTGGACCATTCGTACATTTTTGTTTTCCAAAGCCGGCCTTGGCAACCCTATTATTGAGAAAACCGCAGCTCGCACCAAAGCAGCCGGTGGTTTGATTATTGAAGCCTCACAAAAGGTCATGGAATCTGTCACACGTCGTGATAACCCACAAATGGTTGTTGGCGTGTTCGAGCAGCGTTGGCTACCCATTGAAACTTTGCAGGCAAAAGGCGATGATGTTTACATTGCCCTTGACCGAGTTAGAGATCCTGGCAATCTTGGCACGATAATCCGCACCGCAGATGCTGTTGGTGCCAAAGGATTAATTCTTGTGGGGGATACGACAGATCCGTTTTCGTTAGAAACGGTCAGAGCCACAATGGGGTCAATTTTTGCTATGCCCTTATATCGCTTGAGTGCCGATGCATTTTTACAATGGCGCAAAAATTTCAAAGGAACGATTATCGGTACGCATTTGAAAGGCTCTGTCGATTATCGCACAATAGATTACAGCAAAGGTCCCACCATATTGTTTATGGGAAATGAACAACAAGGATTGCCAGATAATCTTGCTGATAGTTGCGATACATTGGCTCGCATTCCTCAGGCTGGACGCGCCGATTCCCTTAATCTTGCTGTTGCAACAGGTGTGATGCTTTATGAAATCCGCCGCAATACAATAGCGCTTGACCCACGTGAGGCGCGGTCATGACACGAAAATCCGCAGCGTTACTCATTTTGGGTCTTTTGATTACAGTTGGGCTGGATCAAGCAATTAAATATTGGGTCATTCATACGCTCGCCGTTGGCGACGAAATTGTGTTGCTGCCGTTTCTTTCGCTCTATCATGCAAGAAATACCGGCATCGCTTTTTCCATGCTGTCTTCTTTCTCTGATTGGGGACTTATTGCACTGACGATTGTTATCATCGGATTTGTTATCTGGTTATGGAAAAACGCTGGTCCAGAAAAGTCATTATCCCGATTTGGTTTTTTACTGGTTATTGGCGGGGCGATTGGCAATTTGATAGATCGTGTACGTTTTCATTATGTCATAGACTACATCTCATTCCACATTGATGGTGTCTTTTCCTTCGCCATTTTTAATCTGGCAGATGCATTCATTACGGTTGGCGCTTGCTTCATAATCCTTGACGAAATCATCATCTGGTTGAAATCCCGATAAGCCCAAATACCCCTATCGGGAACAAAATAGCACTTTGTGCCGTTATATGCTTCGTTGGTGTTACCAAATGGTATGATGATCGTTTCCTCTTCTATTGGAAGCATCATCAATATTTAATGGTAAATACTGGCAATATCTGTGGTGAATACTGGTCATAACCGTTAACCTTTGTCTGGCAAGATTAATACTTCATTAATCATCAATTTGTGCTGTTGTGCACTGCCATAAAAAAGTCACTTTCCGGTCATTGTCGTGCAACATCAAAGGTCTAAATCGGTGTTTGTAAAATAACGGTAATACCCGTTTATTCATCTGTTTTATTGGCTAATTGCCTAAAGGAGCATTGAAATGACTGCCTATGCACGGACACTTCTTAAGCAGTCTCATTATGAGACTCGTGAAGGAACAGATTCGGCAATTCTTGCAACTCTTGGATCATTGGAAGCTCGTGTTGTTGATGCTTCAAACTTGTTGAATGAAACCAGTTGTCAATTGGCTGTCCAAAATGACGTGGATGCTCAATCGGAATTTTTTATTGTTATTACAGAAAAACAAACGCCGACCGAGATCATGGCGCTATGCCGCATGACTCTTGCCGGACACATGCATTCCAATAAAAAACTGAAAGCCATTGGTCTTAGTGAACAGCTGGAAATTGAATTTGGTCAGGCTGCGCCGCGTTTGCTAACAATTGCCCCCTTTGAATTTACCGACAAAAATAAAGCACATCGTGCGCAAGGGCTTTTATGGCAGGCAATTGCAAGATTTTGCACCTTGAAAAATGTCGATTATGTCATTGGCAGTTTAGCGTTTAATAGTCGCTATCCAGCGGCCCATGCATTGGAGTTATCTTATCTTTATCATTTTTGCCGCTCACAATCGGGCGTGCTGGTTAAAGCCAATCATGGCGTCACGATGGATATTATGCCAGAAGAAGCAATACGCCCCAATGAAGCCTTTTCATCCTTGCCGCCAATGCTGCGCTATTGTTTACGTATTGGTGCCAAAGTGGGTGAAAATGCTATCGTTGACCACTTAAAAAACCAAACGCGTGTTTTGTTGCTTTTCTCTGCCCGCTCTATTTATACCAGAAAATAACAACGATCACCGTACTCTCTACTTTACAAACCTACTTTGATTGTTCGTTTATGAAAAATGCCGGCACTGACGTACCGGCATTTTTTGTTATAAACACCACAAAATCATAAGTTTATGTAGGTCTTTTAAACATTAAACCACGGCCATTTATAATCGCTATCAATTCAACCATTTCTCGGCAAATACGTGATATTCACTGCTCATTGTGGATCGTAACCAATTATCGACATAACGTTTCCATGTGGCGTCGCCTTTCGGCAACATATAACCGCGCTCGCCATAGGCTAATATTGGCCCCTTTCCCTTATTCATAAGGCAAATTGTATTGGTTGGATCGTAAAAGTTTGCCAATTCATCTGTAATTACAACATCGGCTTTTTCATCCATAATATTCTGGCGAATGACATTAATATTATCGAACACTTGCCGTTGTGCGTTCGGTAATTGTTTCCGCACAAAAGCGTCATTTGCATCACCATCAATCTCGTTTACCCGAACATTTTTGTTATTAAGATCATTAAGCGACCGATACTTATCTGTATCTTTGCAACGGATATAAGCAACTTTGCGATCCATCAACATTGCTTCTGTCATATAAACCTGTTGTTGCCGTTCTAATGTTATGGAAATGCCACCCACCGCTATATCGCATTTATTAGCAATAAATTCTGGTACAAGATTTTTCCAACTTATCTGTTTAAATTCGATTTTTGCATCCAAAGATTCGGCCAATGATTGTGCCATCGAGATATCAAGCCCCTCAAATGTACCGTGCTCTTTGCGCATGGTATAGGGGCTATAATTGCCGGTTGTGCAAACACGCAGTGTTTTGCTTTCCAACACCTTGTCCAATGTCGAAGGTTCCGCATAAGCGTTGCCAATCATACAAATAAGTCCAACGCTCAAGAGAAATAATTTTTTCATATTCGGCACACTCTATGGGAAAAATGGTTTTATAAAATTTTATGCAATTCTTTTCGTTTACGACGCAAATGATAAAAATCCACCAGCAGATCTATTCCAGACTTAAGGATATTTACGCAATATAATCTGCATGCTTAAAAAATTTCATCATGAATAATAAAGCTCAATTGTATTCTATCCAAAGTGATGATTGCGTCCAACATATTAAGTATTACTGCAACCATTGTTGTTGAATTTTGTAATAAGCACCAGTTTTCTTGGCAATTCTCAACCATTGGTCAACATATAATTTCCAGGTATCATCGCCTTTAGGAAGCATATAACTTTGTTCGCTGGCAAAAAATTCCGTTGAACATAAACTAGGATAATTGCGCAGCTCATACTCTGCTTGTGTCATGTCGGTAATCATTACATCGGCTTTTTTCTCGACGAGATTTTGAAAAATCACATGAACATCATCAAAAGCTTCAATTTTTACACCTTCAGGAGCGGATTTACGGACAATGGCTTCATTCGTGTCATTTGCATGAACATTGACTCGTATCTTATCTGGATCCTTGACCGGCTCTTCGTCATAAAACAGCATTTCGTATTTTTCTTTATCTTCACAACGCCCGATTTGTGACAAACCTTTCATATCAGTTGCATCAGAAACATAAACTTTTCTTTGCCGCTCAAGTGTTGATGTAATTCCGCCTACGGCAATATCACATTTGCTTGCCACAAAATCTTCAACCAAGGTTTTCCAGCTTATTGGAACAAATTCTATTTTTGCATCAAGAGATTGCGCCAAAGACTCCATCATGGCAATGTCTATGCCTTCATAAGTGCCATCTGCCTTTTTAAAGCTATAAGGTTTATAATCACCCGTAGTGCAGACATGCAAAGTTTTACTCTGCAAAACCTTATCCAAGGTTGATGTTTCGGCATAAGCAATTTTGCTGAAAGACATAAAAATAAGCGTTATAAAAAACAGTTTTTTCATCATATCTCTAAAAGTGGTATAAATATTTCATCGTATAAACACACAATTCATAAGAGATGAGTTTTCTATTGAATTGGTGTTCTTCTCAAAATACTTCATTTTTATGCTATTTCTCACTTAGAACAGCAAGAATGTTTCCTTTGTCAATTTTTGTCAATTTTTGCTGAAACAAAGTTTATAATCAATCTCTGCGCATCATAATTGATAAACTGAAATAGCTATACGAATTTGCGACCGGACAGGCTATCACTTGAGCCATTCGGCTTGGATAAGATTATACTCGCCATTTTTCTTGGTTAGCCGCAACCATTGATCGACATAAAATTTCCAAGTGAGATCACCTTTCGGAAGCATATAGGCCTTTTCCAAAAATAGTAATGGTATATCTGGATTGACAACACATAAGGTTGGGTAATTGCGTTTTTGATAGCGTGCCTCTGATGCATCGGTAATCATTACATCGGCTTTCATATCAACAAGATTTTGGAAAATAATCGTGTTGTCATGAAAAAGCTCAAGCTGCGCTTGCGGCATAAATTTATGCACAAATGCTTCATTTGTGCCGCCAGCAGGTTCGATAGCACGAACGTCCTTCTGGTTCAGTTTTTCTATCGTATCGTATTTATCCTTATCTTCACAACGAACAAATGGAACTTTTCCGTCAACATCTAGAGGCTCGGACATATAAGCTTTTTGTTGTCTTGCCAGTGAAATTGAAATACCGCCCATGGCAATATCACATTTATCGGCTAGAAAATCGTCCATCAATGTTTTCCACGTTGTTGGAACGAACGTGACTTTCACATTCAATGTCGCAGCAAGTGAATTGGCCATCGAAATATCAATGCCCTCATAGGTGCCGTCCGATTTACGAAATGTGTATGGTTTATAATCGCCTGTGGTACAAACACGCAAAGTCTTGCTTTCCAATACCTTATCCAGTTTGGAAGGCTCGGCATAAGCGTGTCCCCCTATCATGGAAAAAACTGCCATCAACAGAAATAACTTTTTCATAATATCCCCGACTTGAAACATAACCTCTATGTTGGCCTATGATTGTTCAGAAACGCCAAAAATAATCCAACCACTGTCAGTATCATTTCAAAAAATGCTGTAACCGACTCTTCAAAAACCTTTTTATAAAAGAAAATTATCAATTCTGGCTTAACAAACCGACAATAGAACAAGATTTAATTTGGCTTGAAATAATACTTATTTAGCTTTGTGCTATATTGAAGCACTTGCGCTTTTTTAGTGACTGGAACGATAATTGCTTTGTTTCGAACATATGAAACCAGCGTTTAAAACGTCTAAAACCAGCGTTTAAGATGTACAAAGTCTTTTAATTGACCAGACGTAAATTACCTATTGAGCGATATTGCCCCGATTAAGCAATGTTGATCCTGCCGAGCAATGTTAACCCTGTTAAACGACCACAAGGTTTAAGTTCAGTCGAGAGCAGCTTACATAGTTTGATACCAACGATATATTTGTGCTTATCACACATTTGTATATGCATAATTATTTTATATCAGCCATTTGTTTATGATTATAATATGCTGCAATTCACTTACATTTGCGACAACTTTAGCACATGAAACGAATTTGGCATATGCAACAGCTTTGGCACATGAAACAACTGTCGTATATGCAACAACTTTGGTACATCGCGTCATTATCTCGAGATAAAAAATGCTTAACAGGTTTCAAACACTTTTCTATCGTTATGCTCCAGGCATCATATTATGCTGTATCATATCGCTGATCGCTATTGTGTTAGAAAGGCTGGAACTGTTTTTGTTTGGCCAAGCTTGGTTGGAAAGTTTGGTGCTTGCCATACTTATTGGCGCAATTTTTCGAACAGCAAAGACATTACCCAAACAATATGCTGAGGGGATAGGTTTTTCTGCCAAAATACTTTTAGAAATAGCCGTTGCACTGCTCGGAGCCAGTATCAGCGTTCATGCGGTATTATCAGCAGGTCTAGGTCTTATTGCAGGGATAGCGGCGATTGTATTTAGTGTTATTGTTATAACCTATACAATCGGTCGACTTATGGGGCTGACACGGCATCTTGCTATTCTTGTTGCATGTGGCAATTCCATATGTGGTAACTCGGCCATCGCGGCTGTCGCGCCGGTTATCAAAGCAAATGCGTCTGATGTTGCTGCATCAATTGCTTTTACTGCCGTTCTGGGCATTTTTGTTATCCTTGTTTTACCATTTGCTGTACCAGCCCTTGGTCTATCTTTTAGCCAATATGGAATATTGGCCGGTATGACGGTTTATGCCGTACCGCAAGTTCTCGCGGCTGCAGCACCCGTTTCATTGGTAAGCGTACAAATGGCAACTTTGGTCAAGCTGGTTCGGGTATTGATGCTCGGACCTGTCATTTTTATCATCGGACTTATTGCAGGTGCTGGAAGTCATAATAGACCGAGTTTTGGCAAACTTGTGCCTTGGTTCATCGTCGGCTTTGTTGTGTTATTATTAGCTAATTCTGCCAATATCATCCCAGAAGCAGCCTTAAAAGTCATGGCGACAACGACCAAGATATTAACAGTCATTTCCATGGCTGCATTGGGGTTGGGGGTTGATGTTTATGCGCTTAAAAAATCCGGTATCAAAGTTATATCAACAGCCGTTATTTCCATCATTATTCTGGCGCTATCCGCCCTGATAATGATCTTTACCTTGAATATTGCGTAAGCACCAAAAAGAAACAGCCCAATTGGGCTGTTTCGATTGTCTTATGAAAAGTGCAATTGTTATTTTTACCCAATGGGCAAAAATCATACCGATTTGCTATAGATTTTTTCTAAAGAATAAAGCGTGACAAATCGGTATTAGATGCAAGGTCGCCAACTGCTTTTTTGACGTAATCAGCATCAACGGTAAATATCGTACCTGCCTTATCAGGAGCCGTAAACGAAATTTCGTCCAGAACTCTTTCCATAACGGTTTGCAAACGACGCGCGCCAATATTCTCAACCGTTGAATTGAGATCTACCGCTATATCTGCCAAAGCATCAATTGCATCATCTGTGATTTCCAACGTAACGTTTTCGGTCGCCATAAGCGCAATATATTGCTTGATAAGGCTAACCTCTGTTTCTGTTAAGATACGGCGCAAATCTTCGCGTGACAACGCGTTCAATTCTACACGTATCGGTAAACGCCCCTGAAGTTCAGGAAGAAGATCTGATGGTTTTGAAACGTGGAATGCACCAGATGCAATGAATAGAATATGGTCTGTTTTAATCTGGCCATATTTGGTAGCAACTGTGGTTCCTTCAACAAGAGGTAACAGATCACGTTGGACACCTTCACGCGACACACCAGCGCCCATGCCACCTTCGCGTGCAGCAATCTTGTCAATCTCGTCGATAAAAACAATGCCATCGTTTTCGGCAGCGCGGAGAGCTTCCTGAACAATCTGATCCTGATCGAGAAGTTTGTCCGACTCGTCATCAATTAAAGGCTTGAATGCATCTTTGACCGTTGTTTTACGGGTCTTGGTGCGTCCACCCATTTTGCCAAAAATATCGGACAAGTTCATAATGCCCATTTGAGCACCCGGCATACCAGGAATATCAAATGTTGGGGCGCCATTATTGCTATTATCAGCAACCTCAATTTCGATTTCACGATCATCAAGCTCGCCCTCACGCAATTTTTTGCGGAAACTATCCCGCGTTGCTGGGCTTGCAGTTTTACCAACCAACGCATCAAGAACGCGTTCTTCCGCATTAAGATGTGCCTTAGCTTCAACTTCTTCGCGTTTTTTCTCACGAACAAGATTAATAGCAATATCAACAAGATCACGAATAATCTGCTCGACATCACGACCAACATAACCGACTTCGGTAAATTTGGTTGCTTCTACCTTTACAAAGGGTGAGCCAGCCAGTTTTGCCAAACGACGAGCAATTTCTGTTTTACCAACACCTGTCGGTCCTATCATCAGAATATTTTTTGGCATAACCTCATCACGCATCTGGCCATCCAGCTGCTGACGACGCCAACGATTGCGTAATGCGATAGCAACAGCGCGCTTGGCATCATTTTGACCAATGATGAAACGGTCAAGCTCAGAGACAATCTCGCGGGGGGAAAATACAGAACTCATCTAAAGTGCTTTCTCTTTCATACTTCCAGTGTCCATACTATGCATGGAAGGCTGTTTTACAAACTATTCAGCCTATTCAGCATCAAGCGTTTCAACAATAAAATTGCTGTTGGTATAAACGCATATATCCGAAGCAATTGTCATTGCTTTACGTGCAATTGTTTCGGCATCAAGGTCCATATCAATTAATGCACGCGCCGCTGAAAGGGCAAAGTTACCGCCTGAGCCGATAGCCATAACACCATCTTCCGGTTCAAGGACATCACCAAGGCCAGTTAATGCTAAGGTTACATTCTTATCAGCCACCAGCATCATTGCTTCCAACTTACGTAAATACCGGTCTGTCCGCCAATCTTTTGCAAGTTCGACACAAGCACGCATCAACTGATCTGGATATTGTTCCAATTTGGTTTCAAGGCGTTCAAGCAACGTAAATGCGTCTGCTGTCGCTCCAGCAAATCCGGCAATAACAGAGCCGGTCTTGCCAATACGCCGCACCTTACGTGCATTGCCTTTCATGATTGTCTGGCCCAAAGTCACTTGCCCATCACCGGCAATGACAACCTTATTGCCTTTGCGTACTGTAATGATGGTTGTACCATAGATTGTATCGGGCTTATGTTCTATCACAAGAAAACTCCTTTTATCTACACGCTTTATCCTATTTCAAGCAATAAAAGCGGTCATATGCATGCATATTTAGGAACTAGTAGCGAAAAACTCAACCACAATAAAAAAGAGTTTTTAACAGTCACATTATTATTAGGATAAAACAACACTGATTGGCGGATAGAGGAATTGGTGTTAAATGCGCATTCTGTCCCACTTGATTTGTTGTAACAAAGTATAGTTCAAGGAAAAAATTATGCCAGCCCTACCTAAAATTGCCATTGGTGCCCTTGGTGGAACAATTGCTATGGTTGCTTCTGACAGTGGTGGGGTTCAACCGACACTGACAGCAGACATGCTTGTTAAAAGTGTGCCAGCACTCGCAGACATTGCTGAAATTAATGCCACGACACTAGCCCAATTACCAAGTGGTTCTTTATCTTTTGACGTTTTGTTTCAGACACTTCAATGGGCAAAACAACAAATCGATGATGGTGCAACCGGCGTTATTTTGACCCAAGGAACCGATACGCTTGAAGAAGCGGCATTTTTACTGTCGCTTTATTGGGATAGACCGCAACCACTTATTTTTACCGGTGCCATGCGGGCACCGCTTGCTGCAGGGGCTGATGGCCCAGCCAATCTTTTAGCCTCAGCACAAGTTATCGCCGACAAACAAAGTCTGGGGCGCGGTGTTATGGTTGTGCTTAATGACACAATCCATTCGCCTTATTGGGTGAAAAAAAGCAACACACTGCAAGTGCAAACATTTCAATCTGGTTTTGTAGGACCATTGGGAACAATTATTGAAGGCAAGCCAGTCTATTTTAGCGCTTCGCATAATTTTGCCACGCCCATGGTCATGCCAAAAGCGATGAATACAAAAGTTGCATTGATAGAAGCCTGCCTATCTTCGGACGAAGACCTGTTAAAACTTGTGTTTGAAAGTGGCATTTATCAGGGTGTTGTTATTGCTGGTTTCGGATCCGGACACGTCAGTTTTGCAGAAGCAGATATTATTCGGCAATATGCCCAAACCATTCCTGTTGTGATTGCCACACGGGCCTATAGCGGCTCAACAAGCCAAAATACTTATGGCTATAAAGGCGGTGAAATTGACTTGTTACAATGTGGCGCCGTAATGGGTGGCTGGCTTTCACCTTTAAAAGCCCGATTGATTTTATGGTCATTATTAGCGTCCGGCATGGATAGGCAGCAAATCCTTTCCAATTGGCAGATTTGGCAAAAATATTAACCAATATGCTCGTTCTTTATGCCTATTTTCAATGAAAGGATTTGGTTATTATTTCGAGATGTTTTAAATAATCAGTCTATAATATGGGCAATTAATAGAAGTTACTTGTAGAGCGGACGTAAATACAATTTACTCTTCAAGGAAAATCTTTAAGCATGCTTAGGAGCAATTGATACGTTCATTCAGGAAATGCTCTTAATACTCGAGAAATGGGATAGATATGGTTCGCATAGCTGACATAAAACGTAAAACCAATGAAACAGACATTTCCGTTGCGGTTAATCTCGATGGAACCGGAAAGTTTACTATTGATACCGGCGTTGGCTTCTTCAATCATATGCTTGAACAACTTTCACGCCATTCCCTGATCGACATCAATATCAAAGCCATTGGTGACACCTATATTGATGACCATCACACGGTTGAAGACTGCGGCATTGCTCTTGGTGATGCCATTAATAAAGCCTTAGGCGAGCGGCGCGGCATTACACGATATTCGTCCCTTGATTTGGTTATGGATGAAACATGCACAAAAGCGGCGGTAGATGTATCGGGCAGACCTTTTCTGGTTTGGAACGTTAATTTTTCCCACGCAAAAATTGGTACCTTCGATACCGAATTGGTACGGGAGTTTTTTCAAGCCTTGTCACAGCACGCCGGCATTACATTGCACGTTACCAATCATTATGGTGTCAACAATCACCATATTGCAGAAACGTGCTTTAAAGCAGTTGCGCGTGTGTTACGTCATGCTATTGAAATAGACCCTAGACAAAAAGATGCTGTTCCTTCTACCAAGGGCTCTTTGAAAGGCTAAAATAATGCGGGTAGCCATTATCGATTATGGGTCGGGTAATCTGCGTTCTGCGGTCAAAGCCTTTGAACGGGCAAGCCATGACCACAATATTGCTGCAGAAATCATTTTGACGAATAAGGCCGATGATGTTCGCCATGCCGACCGCATTGTGCTGCCGGGTGTGGGGGCTTATGCTGATTGTCGCGCTGGCCTCAATAGTGTTGCAGGTATGGTAGAAGCCTTAGAAGAAGCTGTTATCCACGCTGCCCGTCCTTTTTTAGGCATTTGTGTAGGTATGCAGCTTATGTCGTCACGTGGCATGGAAAAGACAGTTACACAAGGGCTCAACTGGATTAAAGGCGATGTCACTTTGATGGAACCGAAGGCAGCGCATCTCAAGGTTCCACAAATTGGTTGGAATACGCTGAACCTTAAACGTGACCACCCATTGTTTAAAAATATTCCGACAGGTGAAAAAGGTCTTCATGCTTATTTTGTGCATTCCTACCACCTTGTTTGCGCCCACAATGACAATCTTCTGGCAACAACAGATTATGGCGGTGAAATGACGGCGGCGGTTATCCGTGATAATATGATTGGCACACAATTTCACCCTGAAAAAAGCCAACGCCTTGGTTTGACACTGATTGCCAATTTTTTGGAATGGAAGCCATGATTCTTTATCCTGCAATTGATTTAAAAGATGGCGTATGTGTGCGTCTAAAACTCGGTGATATGGATAAGGCAACCGTCTATAATGCTGATCCTGCGGCACAAGCACAGCAATTTCAAGCACAAGGTTTTAAATGGTTGCATGTTGTTGACCTTAATGGTGCATTTGAAGGTGAGTCGGTCAATGGCCAGGCTGTTGAGGCCATTTTGAAGGCAACGTCTAACCCTGTGCAGCTTGGTGGCGGCATTAGAACACTTGGCCATATCGAAAACTGGCTTGAAAAAGGTTTGGCACGTGTCATTCTTGGCACAGTTGCTGTGCGCAATCCGCAATTGGTTTATGAAGCCTGCAAACTTTTCCCCAGCAAGGTTGCCGTTGGCATTGATGCCCGTGGCGGCAAGGTAGCCGTTGAAGGCTGGGCAGAAGAATCCGAACTATCTGTTCTTGATTTGGCAAAACGCTTTGAAGGTGCTGGCGTTGCAGCTATTATCTATACCGATATTGACCGCGATGGCATTTTAACCGGTATCAATTGGCAATCAACCTTGGAGCTAGCACGTTCGGTTTCCATACCAGTTATTGCTTCAGGTGGTTTGGCTTCCATGGAAGACATTAAAAGGCTAACAGAAGACGATGCCGCTATTCTTAATGGCGCCATTACTGGACGCGCCCTTTATGATGGCCGCATTGATGCAAAAGCAGCACTTGATCTTCTGGCAAAAAGCAAAAGGGGAGCTATGGCATGACCCTTAAAGCCCGCATTATACCATGTCTTGATGTCAAAGATGGACGTGTTGTTAAAGGTGTGAATTTTGTGGATCTGATTGATGCTGGTGATCCTGTTGAAGTTGCCAAGGCATATGATGCTGCCGGCGCTGACGAATTATGCTTTTTAGACATTACTGCCAGTAGCGATAATCGGGATACGCTTTTTGATGTTGTGGCACGCACTGCAGATCAGTGTTTCATGCCGGTTACGGTGGGCGGTGGTGTGCGCAGTGTGGCTGATATCCGTAAATTGTTATTGGCAGGCGCAGACAAGGTTTCTATCAATACAGCTGCGGTAAAAAATCCTGATTTTGTAGCAGAAGCAGCGGATAAATTTGGCGACCAATGTATTGTTGTTGCGATTGATGCCAAAGAAGTCCCCACTGAGGGAAACGAACGCCGTTGGGAAATATTTACACATGGTGGACGTCAACCAACAGGCATTGATGCTGTGTCATTTGCCCGTCTTGTTGTTGAAAAAGGTGCAGGTGAAATATTATTAACCTCGATGAATCGTGATGGAACAAAAGAAGGTTATGATATTGCACTGACACGTGCCATTGCCGATGCCGTGCATGTACCGGTCATTGCATCTGGTGGTGTTGGCACACTCGACCATCTGGTTGAAGGGATTCGTGATGGCCACGCAACAGCCGTTTTAGCTGCTTCTATTTTCCATTTTGGAACATATACCATTGGAGAGGCAAAACGCTACATGGCACAGTCTGGTATTCCAGTGCGTCTGGATGAATTTGGAGAGAATTGATTTATGGACCAATTTGACTTGCATAAACTTGAAAAAATCATTGCTGAACGTGCTTTGGTGCAAGATGGCAGCTCTTATACAGCGAGTCTGGTTTCCAAAGGCATGGGACGTGCGGGCAAAAAAATGGGCGAAGAAGCGGTTGAAACTGTTATCGCGGCTTTAACCGAAGATAAGCAACATTTTATTAGTGAAAGTGCGGATCTTCTTTACCACCTTCTGGTTATGTGGAATATAGGTGGCATTAAGTTGGATGAAGTTCTAACAGAGTTACAAAGAAGAACAACCCAAACGGGTCTTGAGGAAAAGGCGTCCCGCAAACATGGTTGATGCAAAGCGGCATACCGAGCACGCTAATGAGCCGAGTGATTTTGTTTTTGGTAAATATTCGCCCTATAGCATATTTACCGCTCATGAATGGTCGGTATTTCGTGCCGATACACCCCTGACATTAACATTTGACGAAGTTAAACGCCTAAGATCAATTGGCGACCCGATTGATCTTGAGGAAGTGCAACGTATCTATCTTTCTTTATCCCGTTTATTGTCCACGCATGTTGAAGCTATCCAAGGGCTTTTCCAACAAAGAAAACGGTTTTTGCGCACACAACATACCGCAAAAACACCCTTTCTTATCGGTATTGCCGGTTCGGTTGCTGTTGGCAAATCCACGACAGCGCGCATTTTGCAAGAATTGTTAAAACGGTGGCCATCAAGCCCCAAAGTGGATCTTATTACCACGGACGGTTTTCTCTATCCCAATGCTGTTTTGAAAGAAGAAAACCGCATGGATAGAAAAGGCTTTCCCGACTCTTATGATGTCGGCAAATTGCTGCGGTTTCTTTCGGCAATAAAAGCTGGAATGGGTGATGTCAAAGCGCCAATCTATTCCCACTCGGCTTATGATGTCTTACCAAACGAGCATATTGTCATTGATAGGCCGGATATTCTCATTGTCGAAGGTGTAAATGTATTACAGGTTCGCGATTTGCCATGTGATGGCAAAGCTGTTCCATTTGTTTCCGATTTTTTTGATTTTTCCATTTATATTGATGCGAAAACCGATATTATCCGTGATTGGTATATGGAAAGATTCCGTCGTTTTCGGCTAACAGCATTCCAAAATCCTCAATCATTCTTTCATCGTTATGCAATTATGACAGAAGAAGAGGCCATGGCCGTGGCTGCTGATTTATGGAATAATATCAATTTGAAGAATTTGCAGGAAAACATATTACCAACCAGACCACGTGCTGATCTCATCTTGCGAAAAGGCAGCACCCACCGTGTTGAATATGTGGCACTGCGCAAATTATAGGTGACACATGTCCGCAAAAATTTCTCCCTATACAACCTGCCCTATTGAATTTACCACCGAGCAGGCAAATGACAGCCGCGCAATCTGGCTTGTTGCAGAAGGCAATACCAAACTGTTTTCCAGCGATCCTTTTTTGGAGCAATGGTCAAAGATCAATAACTTTAGTGGCAAAGCCGGTGAATTTGTCGTGGTGCCCAATACACATGGACAGGTTGATAAAATCTTGTTTGGTATCGGCGATGGTAGCGAACCCTTTATCAGTGGAAATCTGTTTAAAGCATTGCCGCAAGGGCACTGGCATTTTGAAAATCTAACTGAAAATGCTTTTTCAACATTTCTTGCACTTGGATTAGGCAGTTATAAATTCCGCCATTATTTCAAAACAAAAGATGATAAGAAACTGACATTTTTTGTTCCTGCAAATGTTGATATCCATGAATTACGCCGCGCAATTCAAACAACGTTTATAGTGCGCGACCTTATCAATACGCCAACAAATGACATGGAGCCGGACACAATTGAACTGGTTGTGCGTCAACTTGGTATGACATATCACGCCGACGTAACCAGCATTCGTGGTGATGACCTTCTTAATAAAAACTTTCCGATGATTCATGCGGTTGGTCGTGCTGGTGCAATAGCACCTCGGCTTATCGACTTGCGGTGGGGACAAAAAGATCACCCAACAGTAACACTTGTCGGCAAAGGTGTGGCGTTTGACACTGGCGGGCTTGATATAAAATCAGCCGGCAATATGTTGTTGATGAAGAAAGATATGGGGGGTGCGGCCAATGTCATTGGTCTTGCACGCCTTATCATGGATGCAAAACTGCCCATCTGTCTGCGTCTTATTATTCCTGCCGTAGAAAATTCCATTGCAGGCAATGCTTTCCGCCCAGGTGATGTGCTTAGAAGCAGAAAAGGCCTAAGTGTCGAGGTTGGAAATACCGATGCTGAGGGCAGACTTATTTTGGCTGATGCCCTTTGTTATGGCGACGAGGAAAAACCGCAATATCTGTTTGATATGGCAACTTTGACAGGTGCGGCACGTGTTGCTTTAGGACCTGATTTGCCGCCTTTCTACTGCGATAACCAAGCGCTTGCTGACAAAATTGCCAAAACGTCTATGCAAATACATGATCCATTATGGCAAATGCCGCTTTGGACGCCTTATCAATCCAAGCTTTTTTCACGCATTGCCGATGTCAACAATGTTACCACTGATGGATTTGCCGGTTCAATTACAGCAGCATTATTTTTACGCAAATTTGTCGATAAAGCCGCCCATTGGGGTCATTTCGATATTTACGGCTGGACCCCTGCGGAAAAAGCTGGTTTCCCTGTCGGTGGAGAAGCGCAAGGTATCCGTACACTGTACACTGTGTTGAAAGACCTTTGATGGATAATCTCGACCAACGTCTTAACGCTTATCGGCCAGATCTGGCTGATGAGCGCTTACGAGGAATAATAGACGCACCGCGCTATGTCACAGGCAAGCTTATGCGGGTTATAGCACCAGTGGCTGCACTTTATAAAATTCCTGATAGAAAGTCGGAAAGACAGAGTGAATGTCTTTTTGGTGAAGATGTATTGGTTTTTGAAACAGCTGACAAATTTTGCTGGGTTCAATCTTTACAAGACGGCTATGTGGGATATGTCGAACAGGTAAATTTGGGTGATTTTCAGTCAACGCCTACACATATTGTTATTGCGCCACGAAGCTTTCAATATGAAAACGCAGACTTAAGAAGCCCTATGGTGTCTGCTTTATCCATAGGCAGCAAAGTGACAATTGTTGGTGAAAGTGAAACGCGGGCGACACTTTATGCCAAACTTGATAATGGTAATTATGTAATTGCCGATCATCTTGCTCTGATAGCACACATAAGCCCAGACTATGTTAGCACTGCGGAAAATCTCATTCACACACCTTATCTTTGGGGCGGCAAAAGTGGCCTTGGAATTGATTGTTCGGGCTTGGTGCAACTCTCCATGATGATGGCAGGCAAACGGGTACTGCGTGACACTGATATGCAGGTAAACACAATTGGTACCGACATTGACCCATCTGACGGGCTACAGCGTGGCGATCTAGTATTCTGGAAAGGGCATGTCGCCATTATGGTCGACCATCAAAATATCATTCATGCCAATGGTGCTTCCATGAATGTGAAAATAGAACCGTTAGAACAAGCTATTGCCCGTATAGCTCGTCATTATGCACAACCAACCTGTTATCGCCGTCCGGACTAAAGGAAACTATCATGCTTGTGGTGTGGCTAAAAGATTTTTTGGAATTGGCCCGCACCCGTAGTTTTACCAAAGCAGCGGAAAACCGTCATGTTACCCATCCAGCTTTTGGGCGGCGCATTAAACTGCTGGAGGAATGGGCTGGCGTTCCGCTTGTCGAGCGAAAGAAGCCGGTAGAGCTTACAGCAGATGGTATCATTGTTCTTGAAGCTGCCACGGATATATTGGAAACAATGCGCCTCCTGCAAGAGCGTTTGACCGCCCGAAAAGGTGATGCCCAGCCTGATCTTAGAATAGCAACAGGTGTTGCTTTATCGGTCACGTTCTTTCCGCAATGGTACAAGGAAATGAACGAAAATGTCGCGACATTTCAAACGCGCATTATCGCAGGCAGCAATGAAAGTGCAATTGCAGCCCTTGCAAACAATGAAGCTGACCTTTTATTGGCATATTCAAGCTATCATACGCGATTGCGCATTAATCCGGCACAGTTTAACTGGTTGACAATTGCCCATGAAACGCTTGTCCCCATTAGTGCCGCGGACGAAACCGGGCAACCAATTTTTACGGGAATGACAGAACAGTCTGACCCATTTCTGGCTTTTTTACCAACAACGGCTCTCAAAACCATTATAACACGCCATCTTGCCACACTTGAGGACAAGCCGAATTTGCACGTTGTGCACGAAACAGACTCTTTTAGTTCTATCGTTGAATTGGTGGCTGGCGGTTTAGGGTTAGCTTGGTTGCCCTATCAGCTTTGTAAACCAGCCATAGACAGTGGGCGTGTGGTACAAATTGAAAAACCAGAATGGCTTATGCCGGTTGACATAGCGCTTTATCGCAAGAAATTTTCCAGCCACCCTATCGTTGATAAGATATGGGCGTACTATACTAATGACCGTTTAAAATAAGCACAGACTTGTGCAAAATAAGCACGGGTATTTTGCCCTCTCTCTAGTTTAGAATTTACCAAAACTGGTTGATTGCCAACGGTCGTGAAAACCCTTCGCGACACGGAAACTGCAATAGACCGGATCAATAACGGTTTTCATAAATAAAATTACAAAAATTTAAAAACCTGAAATTGGTAGAGGGAAACATGGGACAAGAAACAAGGGGACGTAAACCGTCAATCCGACAAAGTATCAGGCAACACTGGCGCGAATTTGCTGCCGCAAGTGCAGGAAATGCGCTGGAATTCTATGATATTCTGATTTACGGCTATTTTGCTATTACAATTGGGCATTTGTTCTTTCCAAATAAAGACAGCGCCGTATCACTACTCATCTCGGTTGGAACATTTGGCATATCATTTATTACCAGACCACTTGGTTCAATCATATTGGGTAGTTATGCCGATAAGGCTGGACGCAAAGCATCTATGTCACTTTCCATCACCTTGATGGTGGTTGGCACAGCGTTGATAACATTTTGCCCAACATATGAAACGATCGGCTTTTGGGCACCGCTCATCATCATCATTGCGCGAATGCTGCAGGGCTTTTCAACTGGTGGAGAATTTGGCTCCTCTGTCGCCTTTCTCGTAGAACACGCCGGCATTGATAGACGTGGCTTTTTTGCCAGTTTCCAAATGTCAACGCAAGGATTGGCAACTGTATTTGCAGCCGGTTTCAGCGCATTATTATTTGCGGTACTGACGCCAGAACAACTGAATAATTGGGGCTGGCGCATAGCCTTTGCTTTCGGACTCTTGATTGGTCCCATTGGCTGGTACATACGCCGCAGCGTATCTGAAACGGCCGATTTTGAAAATATAAAGACAATTCGTCCTAAAAACACACCTTTACATGACCTAATCAAATATAATTGGCGTAATATTTTATTATGTATTGGTGTTGTCGCTGCAGCCACGGCATTCAACTATGTTCATAAAATTTACATGCCAACCTATGCCATCAAGCAACTCCATTTGCCTGAAACCTTCTCCTTTATCGGGGCAATGATTACTGGATTTATGCTACTCGTTGTTTCGCCAATGGTTGGGGCAGTATCCGACCGGTTTGGACGTATCCGGATTGTTGGTGTATCGCTATTATTTCTTGGTATCACATCATGGCCGCTATTCTACATTCTCAACGCGATGCCGATACCGGCTGTGTTGTTTGCTGTACAGGCCTTCGTTGGTTTTCTTTTGGCTTGTAGCTTGGCGGCAATGCCTGCACTCATTGCCGAAATTTTTCCGACCAATGTGCGCAGTACAGGGCTTGCTGTCAGCTATAATGTGTCTGTAACGATTTTTGGTGGCTTTGCGCCATTGATAGCGACCTGGCTTATCCAGACAACCAAAAACAACATGTCACCCAGCTTTTATGTCATGTTTACAGTTTTACTCAGTCTCATATCAATTTTCCTTTTAGCACGCCGCCATCACACGAAAGCGGTGGAGTAAAAGATTACAGGGAACAATCATGAAGAATCATCTTAAACAATATCCAATAGAATTGCCTTTTCCTGATATAACACCGTGGAGAGAAGGAAATTGCGGCGTTGAATATGTCTATCAATTCAAGTCCGAAAACCCGGGTAAACATGCCATGATAATGTCTTTGATTCATGGCAATGAAATTAGTGGAGCCTTGGTGGTTGACCGTTTATTGCGAGACAACTTCAAGCCCAAACGGGGTACACTGACTTTGGCCTTTGCCAATGTTGCCGCCTATGAGGCTTTTTCACCAGACACCCCTGATGCAACCAGATTTCTTGATGAAGATATGAATCGCGTATGGAACGAAGAAGCACTGGATGGACCGCGTACAACAAAAGAGCTACTTAGAGCACGTGCCTTGCGCCCTGTTGTTGACCAAGTTGACCTATTGCTAGATCTTCATTCTATGCATGAAGCGGACCCAGCAATTATGATGGGTGGATACCTGAAAAAGGGCGAAGAACTTGCCCGTGCAATTGGTGTCCCAGACTATATTGTCATGGATAAGGGGCATAAAGCGGGGAAACGGTTACGCGATTATGCAGGTTTTGGTGATCCTGAAAGTGAGAAGGCAGCGGTTCTATTTGAATCCGGCCATCACTTTGAAAAGCAAGCCTATCCAGCTGCACTTGATGTCGCTGCGAGATTTTTAATGGTTGCCGGTATTGCTGATAAAGAAGATATTGAAAATTACCTGCTACCGACAAAAGAACTGCAACAAAAACTAGTTGATATTACAGATGCTGTTACGATTAAAACCGACCAGTTTCATTTTGCAAATGATTTTGAGGGCATGCAGCAGATTGATAAGGCAGGCACTGTTATTGCTTATGACGGTACCGAAGAAATCAAGACACCGTATGACAATTGCATCCTTGTGCAACCGACAATGCGCCATGCCCGTAAAGGAACAACAGCGGTACGTCTTGGGCGCTTGCTGTAACTATCTGATCTGGATAGGGGTTAAGCCTATCAACATATGAGTTTTATGGCGGCAATATTGCCGCCATTCATTTAGAAATTTTCAATGACAAGTTTGCCAACAGAACGTTGTGTTTCGATTAAACGGTGTGCCTCACGCAAATTTTCGGCATTAATTGGTGACATAACTTTTGAAAGTGTCGGGACAATCTTTTTCTCATCAATCAATTGCGCAACATGCCGCAATATTTCACCTTGTCGCGAAATATCATCTGTAACAAACATTGAACGAGTAAACATTGATTCCCAATGCACCGAAATACTCTTCATTTTCAGAGGATTTATATCAAAAACCTTGGGGCCATCTATCAATCCCAAGCGGCCTTGTGGACTGATGATTTGTGCATATTGAGGAAGATAACCATCAGAGTTTGCAGTTGAAAAAATAAAGGCAGGATTGGGAAAACCGATTTTTTCCAGTTGTGGCTGAAAGGGTTGGCTATGATCAATGACATGATGCGCACCCATTTTTAATGCCCATTCGCGCGATTGTGGGCGAGAAGCTGTTGCAATAATCTCAACATCGGAAAGATGCCTTGCCAATTGGATAGCAATAGAGCCGACACCGCCAGCTCCGCCAATCATCAAAAATGCATTTTTGCCATGGTGAACAGGTTTTGAAATATTGATACGATCAAACAACATCTCATATGCAGTTAAAGACGTTAACGGCATGGCGGCCGCTGTTTTGAAATCAATACTTTTAGGTTTTAGCGCAACAATCCGGCTATCAATAGCCTGATATTCACTGTTGGAACCTTGCCGATTAATAGCGCCAGCATAAAAGACCTCATCACCTGCATTGAAGTCCTTTACATTCTTGCCCTTTTTCACCACGACACCAGCAGCATCAAAACCTAAAATACGTGGTTTGCCATCTGTCGGTTTAGCGCTTTGGCGGGTTTTTACATCTATCGGATTAACTGAAATAGCTTTTACTTCAACAAGAAGGTCATAGTCGCCAATATCAGGCGTATCAAGGGTGAGATCTTGAAGCGCCCTTTCGTCAGTTATAGGTAGATTCTCAAAATAGCCCACAGCTTTCATCGATCATTCTCCTTATAAGGGCTCTTCAAAATAGAGCATTGCACAGCACCAACTTATGAAAAAGCTGATGCGAATATATTTATAAGGGAGAGGTTACGCCAATCAAGTGACCGGTTCAATCGAATTGAACCGGTCGGTAAAAGTGTCTTATGATCTTATTGAATTATCAGCGTCTGACAGATCACTTGCTGGCATCATGCTTCACAAGTTCATCGACCTCATCAAAATCAGGATCACGGAACTGCAAATCATGAAGATGCTTATAAAGACCGTCTTCAATTCTCAACAATTCAGGTTGTGTTCCTTGTTCGGCAATTTCACCATCTTTCATAACAACAATTTTGTCAGCACGTGAAATTGTTGACAGACGGTGGGCAATAACAATTGTTGTCCGATTGGTTGTAAGACGCGCCAAAGCTTCCTTGATCAAGGCTTCCGATTCAGAATCAAGCGCACTGGTTGCTTCGTCCAATATCAATATCTCACTGTTGCGCAACATGGCACGCGCAATTGCAACACGTTGTTTTTGTCCGCCAGACAAGTGATTGCCATTATCACCGACATCTGTGTCATAACCCTTTGGTAGTCCAAGAATAAAATCATGGGCATTGGCTGCTTTTGCGGCTTCGATAATTTCTTCGTCTGTGGCACCCTCGCGCCCTAGCCCGATATTATATTTCACAGATCCCTGAAATAGAAATGTATCTTGTCCGACATAAGACATAAGCTGACGCAGCGATTTGAATGTCACATCGCGAATGTCTTGCCCATCAATCATGATGCGCCCTTCTACCGGATCATAAAGGCGCATAATCAAGTTAATCATGGTTGATTTACCAGAACCAGACGGACCAACCAAAGCGGTCATTTTACCGGCAGGAATATCCAGATTGATATTATGGAGAACCATGTGATCTTCGATATAGGAAAAACCAACATTCTCAAAGCGGACATTACCTTTAGATTTTTCAAGGTCAACTGCGTCCTCACGTTCCATAATGGTAATCGGGTGATCGAGAATCTCAAACATCATACGAACACCGATCATGCCGGATTCAATCTTGACGCGAACATTTGCCAGTCTTTTCGCTGGTTCATAGGCTAAAAGAAGCGCAACAATAAAAGACATCAACTCGCCTTGGACACCAGCACGTTGCGTTGCCATATAGCCTGAGAAACAAATGACGATAGCAATTGCTATACCAGCCAATGTTTCCATAATCGGGCTCGTTGCGGCTTCCAATGTGGCAATGCCGTTGGCACGCATTTCAACATCGGTAATGGCTTTATTCATTCTGCGTTTCATAAGCCCTTCAAGCGAAAAAGCTTTCACAACGCGAATACCAATAGAGGTCTCCTGCATCACCTGGATAATTTCAGCAATGGAAGACAATTCTTTTTCCATCAGCCTTTTGATGCGCTTTACCACTTGCCGAACAGCAAAAAATGCCAAAGGTCCTACAGTCAAGGCTATGATGCTCAACATAAAGTTCTGCATCAACATAACAGCCAGCAAACTCAACACAGAGAAGAGATCGCGGACGAATGTTGTTACAATAATATCAATGATACTACGGGCGGAATTCGCATTGTGTGTCACACGAACCAGAAGGTCTGATGATGCATTGTTTTGATAAAATGCGACCCCTTGCTGCATCAATCGGTCGTAAATACGACGTTGTTGTTCAGCAACAATACTATTACCGGCTTTGCTCAAATAATATGTTTGAGCAAAGGTCGCAAAGCCTTTAACAATAAAGATTGCTGCTACACCAGCGGACACCCAGGCAATTATAGTAAAATCATTTGCTTCAATAATGTGGTTAACCACATCACGCATAATCCATGCACTGGCAGCCGTCGTGCCTGATATGGCAAACATTGCTATGATCGCACAAATGTACCAGAGGGCATGTTTACGAAAATTATCACGCAATAAACGTAGAATTAACCGCTTATCAGATGCCGAAATACGCTTTTTTTCCGCCATAAAGATTTCAACCTTTTTAAATCACCGGTTTTAATTACCAGAATAGCTCAAACCATTCATTGATTGGTTATTAATATTCACCAACGATTTAAACTTTCATAGTTTGTTAAGAGATTTAACTACCTTGTCTTACCACAAGATGCAAGATGAGCGTCGTAAGATGCAAGCTAAGCGTGTGATGGCACATAATTCATCAATTAAGCTATAAAACGCTTTTCTTAAATAGGCTCTATTGGTCAATAGCCAATATTCGACTTCAAACCTGATTTAGTTTTAAAAATTTACCTAATATATTGATATATAAAAATTAAATTAAATATTTATTTGACCATTAATCTTATTTTATATTTATTATTATTTTAAAAAAATCTGTGTAAATATTTTAAATCTCTATCGTGTAATCTCAAACCAACTGGTCATAAAATAATTATAAAAACTGTATTTCATGCTGTTTAACCAATTGCGACAATTAACTATAAGAAAATTATTTCTGCCGTTTTTCCGCCATTGCTTTGTCCTGTTTTGATGAAACCAACAACGGAATTTAAAAAAGATAAATATTCACAGCTCCCTCAATAAAGCCGCAAAACAACAAATAATGGTCTTTATTTTTTACTATAAGTGCATCATTCAAATTTTCTGGTATTTTACAGAGATGTTTTATCATTTTACAGTTGAAATAAGTTTTATTTCTGCTGATGTCTTACATAACAAACAATTATCTTACATGATAAGCGATAGTATTATTTTGATGTTTTAAATTATAAAAATAGACAGTCTAACTAATACCAATTTTCAAAAATTCTGCTTATAGGTTTTATTGAGTTGGACTTATTCGTTCGCCTTAATGTCATTGATAAAATGGTGGCAAGCTGCATTGCCCAACACAAATAAAGCCTTATGATTGGGATATATAGCAAACATTAGAAATATATCAGCATTGTTGAGCTTTATTGGATGAGCGTCTCCAACTCTCTCTCACCAGCGCTTTATTCAGCAGTGTTTGATTGGCGTTCTTGCTCATTCCGTAGGGCAACGCTATTGGCTGTTTGTTCAATCTGGGTATTATAAGCAGCCAATTTGCCTTTTTCACCAGTTGCATGCAAAAACATTGGACGCCCATCATTTCCTATCGCGGCGTAGATTATAAGATCCACCGGTTTATCCTTCATTCTGGCTGTTGCCTGAAGACGAAGACCATCGTGACCAGCAAATTTAACCGGTGTTATTTGGCGATTTTCAATATTGTTAACCGTTCCATCGAGGGATTTAAGATAGGTTTCGACCACATTATCAAGCGATTGCCCTTTAACATTTTCAAGCCCTTTTGAGAGGATAATGTCGGGACGCCCTGCATCATCCTTTTCAAGAGCAGGAATCGTCAACATTGCAGAACTATTCATTATTGAACCAACAAATTCAAAAGGTAATTGAACTGCAAATGTGAAAGGCAATGCGCGTAACTGATCGTCTGGCTGATTATCATTGGAAACAGATAATGAGTTGAAAATCGACATTGCCGTTGTATCAGGAAATGATATTTTTTCTGGCGCCTGAATGGTCACAACATAGGTTGCATTAGACGCAAAGATCATTGTTGACCATTTATCATAAACGACAGAAGCTGCCTCCTGCTTGCCCTGATATATAGCCAACAAAAAACCATCTCGTGTTTTGCTAAACGTTTGACGATTGATGATATAATGCTGCGATACCATCTGCGCTTTGAACCGTTTTTCGTCATTAAAAAGTGACTGCATTTCAGAGCTGGCAGGTGGCATGGTAGCGACAAGAATTGTCGCCCCTGTTTTGGAATCAATAAACCCACTGAATTGATCGGTTAGTTGAAAACCTTCCGGCGCACTCACATAAACGGCTGTGCCAGGTACTTTTGTATAAACAGCCGCATGAGCAACTGTTATTAAGCTGAGGCCCAAAATACCGATAACGGTATAAATCAGTTTTACAAACTTATTCACTTTTGGGCCTCCGATATTGTGGGGTTTTACAAATTTTATGCTCTTAACTTATCGCGATGTATAAAGGATAAATCGCGATAAAAGCAAAAAAATGTCTTCCCCCAAGCAATATCACTCGCCTTGGTCAACAACAACTTTACCGCGCGCAATGTTGCTTTTGCGGAAGCCGTAACAGAAATAGACCACAATACCTATAATATTCCAGATCAAGAAGTAGAACTGCGTTTTTCCCGGTAGGCTGAAAAATAGGTAGATACAACCGAAAGCGCTCAATGGACCAATGATCCAAACATAAGGTGCTTTGAATTTGCGTGGTGCATCAGCTGCTGTTTTACGCAATACAATGAGACAAATGCCAACTGATGTGAAGGCAATCAGCGTACCGGCATTGGCCAAAGCAGCTATTTCGTCCAGACGGAAAAATCCCGCAACGGCGGCAATGATAATTGCGGTAAATACTGTGGTTGTGACCGGTGTTCCAGTTTTTGCATGAACACGCGATAGAAAACCAGGAAGCGTACCATCACGCCCCATAACAAAGAATATTCGCGTTTGGCCATAGAAGAAAGCTAGCAAAACCGTAGGGAGAGCCACAACGGCTGCAATACCGATAATTGCCGCAATATTGCCTGACCCTAAACTGCGTAAAATATGGGCAAGCGGTTCTTCACTATGCGCAAATTCTGTGTAGTGCAGCGCGCCAACAGCACCAAGCCCAACAAGCACATAAATGATGATACAAGCAATCAAAGAACCAACAATACCTATTGATAGGTCTCTGCGAGGATTCTTTGTTTCTTCAGCGGCTGTTGCAATCGTATCAAAACCATAAAATGCAAAAAAGATGATGGCGGCAGCAGCCATAACACCACGTTCAACACCATCTGGTGACATGACTTTTGAAAAGCCGTTTGGCATAAACGGATGAAAGTTTTCTGCATTGAAATGCGGCAGTGTCACAGCAATAAAGAGTATCAATGCAGCCATTTTAATGACGACCAGCACCATGTTCAGCGTGGCGCTTGCCTTGGTACCGATAATCAACATACCAGCAACGACACATACGATGAAGACAGCTGGAAGATTTATCAACCCATGTTGCCCCGTTGATGGGTCAATAGCACTATAGCCTGCAGTTAACCAGAAAGGCAAATGCACCCCTACGCCATGCAAGAAGCCGGTCGCATACGCAGACCACCCTACGGCGACAGTACTCACAACAAGCGAATATTCTAAAATCAAGCTCCAACCCACAACCCAAGCGATAAATTCGCCAAGAGCTGCATAAGAATAGGTATAAGCGCCACCGGCAACTGGAATTAATGTTGCCAATTCAGCATAGGCAAAAGCCGCGCAGGCGCAAACAACACCAGCAATTACAAAAGATAAAAGAACGGCAGGGCCTGCCCTATCCGCACCAATACCAATCAATGTATAAATACCTGTCCCGACAATGCCGCCAACACCCAAGGCAATAAGATGTTGCCATCCCAATGTCGGGGTTAGTTTTGTCTCACTAGCCGCCCTCTCATGAGCGACAGGCTTACGCCTGAGCCATTCTGACATTATTATTCTCCCTTTTTCCCTCTTTTATTTCAAAATTTAATTTAAATAGATATTCCCCACGTGATGCCACATTTATTTCATTTTTTATTTTATGACATAAAGAATTGCAAAAGCCAAACTTGCAGGTATTTGTCGACTTAGCAAGTCAATTAATGTTCATTATCTCAGCAGTTAAATAAAGAACGAGATAATAAAAAAGCACCACAATGTGGTGCTTTTCGATATTCATTAACTTTTTGGTGCAATGACCATCATCATCTGTCGCCCTTCAAGCTTGGGCTCCGCTTCGACCTTGGAAATACTAGTAGTATCTTCTTTCACTCGCTCTAAAAGCTTCATGCCAAGCTCTTGGTGCGCCATTTCACGCCCGCGAAACCGAAGGGTAATTTTTACCTTATCGCCATCTTCCAGAAAACGTGCGATAGCCTTCATTTTGACCCCATAATCATGAGTATCAATGTTAGGCCTCATTTTGATTTCTTTAATTTCTACGGTTTTTTGCTTTTTACGCGCTTCAGATGCTTTTTTCTGATTCTGATACTTCAGTTTGCCGAGATCAATAATCTTACAAACTGGCGGCTCGGCATTGGGTACGATCTCGACAAGGTCAAGACCAGCTTCAGCTGCCATAGCCAAGGCATCTTGTGTTAAAACAATACCATGATTGCTTCCCTCATGATCGATAAGCTGAATACGTGGGATGCGGATATCTTCATTAGAACGCGGCCCATCCTTGGGGGTTGGCGTTGTTTTGATTGGTCGGCGAATGGTCGATTCTCCCTCAAATAGTTAATTAAATCGTTTTATGACACAATTTCTGTCCAATAAGACGAAAAGCTTTTAAGCTGCCTTAAAGTGCAAATATTTCTATTGGCACTCTGTCTGTTGTTGAACAGGCGTATCCATATAATCCTAATATACAAAATAACCACTAAAAACAACCGTTTCTGGGGGTTTTTATTCGATACAGGCAGGAAAAGCAGCCCGTATAATGCGAATAACAGTATTTTCATTATCAAGTAATATATAAGCGATACATCATTTAAAGGAGTTTTTCATGGCAAAGGGTGAACTGGAATATTCAATCGTTGACCAAACAAAATTGGCTGTAAGGGTTTTGAACGGCCATAAAAAACCAGGAATTATGTGGTTGCCTGGCTATTTGTCCCATATGTTGGGGAGTAAAGCGGTGGCATTAAATGCATTTGCTGAGGAAAACGATTATCCCTTTTTGCGGTTTGATTATTCTGGCAATGGGGAATCCGAAGGTGACTTTTACCAAGGAAGCATTTCACGCTGGCTAGATGAAAGCCTGACAATATTTGAAAGATTTAGCGAAGGGCCACAAATTCTTGCAGGCTCTTCAATGGGGGGATGGATTGCGCTGCGTATGGCGCAAGAATTGCGTAAAAGAAATATCCCTCTTGCCGGCATTTTACTCATTGCACCAGCGCCAGATTTTACCCGTGATTTGGTACGCCCTCTTATGACAGACGATCAACGCCAGACCTTAGAAAAAGATGGGTTATTTAAAGTCAAGTATGAGCATGAACCAGAAGCGGTGCCGTTTACCAAAATTTTTCTTGATGATGGTGACAGAAATTCGGTAATGGATGGGCTTATTGATATTCAGTGTCCTGTACAGATTGTTCAGGGAATGAATGATAAAGATGTCCCTTATGAGCACACCTTGAAACTTGTCGAACATTTGCCTGTTGACAATGTTTCACTAACGCTCATTCGTGATGGAGAACATCATCTTTCCCGCCCACAAGACATTTCCTGTATTATAAAAGCACTGACCATGCTTATTGAACAGAGTGGGTGTTAAAAAGCGCTGTTAACAGGCGATTGATAAAGATATTGGTGTATTGATGTTCTGTTAATACACCTTCAATTCGCCCCAATTTATCCTTAGATTACAGCTCACTTCCACTTTGTATCTGCCATATTTCTGTCGCGGATGATTGCTCAACACAATCCTGCCAATCCGCTTATCAAATATGGTCATTTGATGCATTGCAAATTCGGCGCACAATAACCAAATACGGATCATGTTTTTTTCTCGTCCCGCCAATAGAATACCGTCAAACCAATCTTTGGTGTTAACGTTCGCATTATCCGATCGTAATCTGCCTCTTACAATCTGCGAAAATAACCGTGCCAAACGCCTGACGTTAAGAATTGAAGCAGGCGGCAAAGGCATTAAGGTTACGGTTCCTCCAGCAACGGATAAAAGTGAAGTAATGCGTTTTGTAGAACGTTATCGCGGTTGGATTGAAAGTCGTGTTCAACGATTGCCACCACCACAAGAAACACCAATGCTGAGAGCTGGCGCATCTATCCCAATTTTCGGCATTCCCCATGAAATCATGCATAGTGAAGGTCGGGGGACTGTCGAAATTCATACAGACAAAACAAGTAAAACTGGGCAGATAATTGTATATGGCGAAAAAGCCCATTTGCCGCGCCGGATCTCCGACGCATTAAAAAAGCTGGCAGAACGAACAATTGCACCGCTGGTGACAGAATATTCGACAATAGTTGGCAGAAAACCAATATCCATTCGCTATAAGGATACGAAAAGTCGCTGGGGATCATGCTCTGCTGAAGGGAATCTTTCTTTTTCATGGCGTATCATCATGGCTCCCCATAGCGTTATACGCTATCTTGTTGCGCATGAAACCGCCCACCTTATAGAAATGAACCATAGCGCAAGGTTTTGGGCATTATGTGAAAAACTCTGCCCTGATACAAAGCGTTGTAGGGCTTGGCTCAAACGCAATGGACAAGCGCTCCATGCGATAGAGTTCAAGTAACAAAACCTTTTATACTGTATGAGCTATGTGCCTAATACTTGATGGCACTTTCAGGCAGCTATTATTTTTATAGACACTACTTTTACATTGTCGTTGTTTAATTTGTTGCGCCTAAAGCAGGACGATACGTAATAAAGCTTATTTTATCGGGTTAGATTTTGTCGGTCTAACTTATCTTGTGTGTAGGCTTATATTGTAGGTAGGCTCGCATATTGTCGGTAAAACATAATGTTTTCGACAATTTATAATTATGCAATAAGCTTCACGCCGCACGCCTTCATGAATTACAAAGAAAAATGGCTGGCATTTAAAACGACTTGAGGATGAAAAAGCGCCGATCAGTCATTTAAAAGCGGATGATGAGGCAACTGATTGCAGTGTCTGGAGACCGAGACCGAGACCGAGACCGAGACCGAGACCGAGACCGAGACAAGTAAAGCTGTTTTTGCTCTATTGTAAAGCCCAATATGTAAAAGATCGGCCAATTAAAGCCGATCACTGTGGGTAAAATAGTGCTTTGTAGCCTTATTCAGGACAAGGAAACCAATTGGAAAATTGGCAATCCCGAAACTTCATAAGAATTTAAAATTATTATCCAGCCAACGCCATTTGCCAGAATTCAATTTCAAGACGTGTTGCCGTTGTGAAAATATCCGCCAATCTTTCAAACCGTGCTACACTGTCATCTTCTTCGCCCAATCTGTTCAGCATATGGATAGATGCTTGCACGCCTTGATAATATTCTTCACTCTCATAGTTCTTTATCCATTCGGCATATGGATTACCGTCAAATACGGTATTTTTTGACGAGGCCAGCCGCATTCCTATTTCTGCATAACCGGCAACACAAGGCATGAGTGCAGCCATAAGATCCAACCTGTCACCGATCTGCCCTATATCCAGAACAAACCTTGTATAGGCTATCGTTTGTGTTGCTTCTATTTCGTTATCTAAATCCTTTTCAGATATGCCCCATTTTGCGCAATAACCAACGTGCAAAGGCATTTCTTCGGTGATGCTTTTCAAACCGGCAAGCGCATCCTTTATATCGTTAAGGCGCACTGATTTAGCCGCGAGCAAAGCATAAGCGCGTGAAAAATGAATGAGAAACAAATAGTCTTGCGTGAGAAACCGTCTAAAACACACTTCTGGTAAAGTTCCATTTGCCAGTTGCTCCAAAAATGGATGATGGGTGTAATTAACCCAAGTTGCACCGGCGTGTTTACGCAATTTACCGAATAATCCACTTTCAAAAATTGATTGCATGCCCACTCCTCAACAACTGTGACGGCCAATGGCAACCAATATGTTTTATAATTGGTATTGTGTAAATACTGTCGATCAACACAGCAAGATTGGTCAGGATTGTCCGACTGTTAGACTTTTCTGAAAATTAGATTTCATCATATTGCCACCATTTAAAATGACAATGCGGAAGGTAGTAATCATGGAACCGATCTAAAAATTATGAATAGAAAGATTACCACAAATAACGCTTACACAAATGCGTGATTGTCCACGTAAAAGACATAATGACCAATCATAGAGTGGCTTAATCTGACCACTACCAATCCATGATATTTTTGCGATATATTTTTGGAACTTTGTACGATTTCAATCGTTTAAGATATGCCGAGCCCGGAACTGCTTGGCAAACTGGGGACCCGGTATTATGCCCCCGCTTGATTTACCGGGTACCCCTTTTTTCTTTTCAGACACGCATCAACCAACAACAATCGGTGTGCCAATAGGAACGCGATTATAAAGATCGATGATATCCTGATTCATCAAACGGATACATCCAGAAGACATAGACTGTCCGATAGACCACCATTCTGGTGAACCATGAATACGATAACCGGTGTCCCGACCATTTTGGAAAATATACATAGCACGCGCGCCAAGCGGATTCATCGGACCAGGATCCATACCATTACGATATTGAACAAGCTCTGGCTTACGTTTAATCATTTCTGCAGGTGGTGTCCAACGTGGCCATTCGCGTTTGAACTGGACATTTGCACGCCCTGACCATTCAAAGCCGGCCGCACCAATACCGACACCATAACGCAGCGCATCGCCGTCTGGTTGAATGAAATATAAAAAGTGTTCTTTTAAGCTAACGACAATTGTTCCCGGTCTTTCACCTGTTGGATTTGGTACAATTTGCCGCCAAAACTGTTTTGGAACCTTATTGTAGGGAATCGCAGCCAATGTATAAGGGCCTTCATGAACCGCAGCATACATTTTATCAGGCGCTGTAAAGCCCTTATCAATGCCGATAGGGGGGCGCATAACGCCACCACTCATACCGCCAAATCCCATACCAACGCCGGAACAACCGCCTAAAGTGCCCAAAGCCATCGTGCCAGAGCCTAATAAAAATGCACGACGAGAACATTTAATATCGGAAGTTGTCATAAAACACCTAAAGTCGCTGTCAATTATTGTCTTACCTTAGATCATGCATGACGACGGTTGCAGAAATGTTAATTTCATGCCGATTATCATCGACATATTGTGTTCAACATGGCTTTAAGCCGTTTTATCAATAGGTGTCGTTGGTGTAATGCTATAATCATTTCATAAAGTTCATGCTGTGGCCATTATCTTCAAGGCGTAAAAGCTTGTTTTAAAACGCTTAATGTCCTGTGTAAGAAATGTGTATTTAGCAGTATTTTTGATTTTTAACGATAACCGCAACAACATATGTCGCTTCAGTTTCACAAGATCAAATATTGGTGATCTTTCGGGTATTTTTCGACCAAAAAAGCAAAATGGATTTTTGCGCTTTATCCTATGCGACCAATACAAAAACAGTGCCATATGCTCGGGTCAGAGATATTGTTTTATCCCTCAACATCCATAGGCTTTGCTATTTATCCATAATCGCAGTTTTTAAATCTCAATTCCGGCTTGCAAGTAAAATATAGATGAAGAATTAAAGCCAGATATAGGAAAGCCTCCTTTTTTGAGGAGGCTTTCTTTGACAACAACAAAGATTGGTAAAACCAAAAATCTTTATTTCATGATGCTTATGATGGGTTTTAAGCTTTAGCGAGATATTCCTCGACAATAGCGCCCCATAAACTTGCACCAATAGCAATACCATTGTCATTGAAGTTATAATGCGGATTGTGCAAACCAGCGCTATCACCATTACCCATAATGATATAAGCACCCGGAACCTTTTCCAACATATATGAAAAATCTTCACTTGGTGTTAAAGGCTCGGCATTTTCAACAACATTGCCTTCACCGACAACCTTTTTGGCAACACCAACAGCAAAGTCAATTGCTGTCGCATCATTAACCGTTACGGGGTATCCAAGTTCATAATTGATAATGGCTTCCGCACCATAACTCTCTGCTTGTGCCTTTACCAATTTGCAGATGCGTTCTTCAAGCAGCTTGCGCACTTCGGCCGAGAAAGACCGGATCGTTACTTCCATCTTCACTTCATCTGGAATAACATTCGACACAGCGCCGCCTTTAAACATACCAACAGTTATAAGGGCTGCTTCCAATGGTGGTACATTACGCGATACAATTGTTTGCAAGGCCATAACAATTGATGAGGCTGCCACGATAGGATCAATTGTTGTTTCTGGACGAGCACCATGACCGCCTTTACCACGAACAGTGATATAGGCAGTATCGACCGAAGCCATCATAGGTCCCTTGGTAAAGCGGAATGTTCCTGAAGGAAAGCCCGGCCAATTATGCAAACCGTAAATCCTGTCACATGGGAATTTTTCAAACAGACCATCGTCGATCATTTCCTTACCGCCAGCAAGACTTTCTTCAGCTGGCTGAAAAATAACACGAACAGTACCATCAAAATTCTTAGTTTCTGCCAGATAGCGCGCTGCTGTTAGTAGTGTGGTTGTGTGTCCATCATGACCGCAAGCATGCATAATACCGGCATTTTTACTCGAATAAGGCAAATTCGTTTGCTCTTCTATCGGAAGAGCGTCCATATCGGCCCGTATACCGATTACCTTTGTGCCATTACCGACTTTTAATGTGCCAACAATACCGGTTTTACCGACACCACGTGCAACGTCAAAGCCCCAGCTTTCAAGCAGGCTTGCAACTTTATCGCCAGTTTTATGCTCATTAAAGCCCAATTCAGGGTTTTCATGAATTTGGTGGCGGATAGCCACCATTTCATCAATCGTTTTATCAATATGCTCGCGAATATGTTTCATAGATCTAAGTCCTATATCCTACATTCTTCGAGAATGTAGCCTTCAAAAGTCATTTCAAATATGTTTCAGCCAATGAAACCCAATAACAACCACCAAGAGGGAGCAACTCATCGTTGAAGTTATAATTGGGACTATGCAAAGGCGCACTCTCACCATTTCCAATGACAACATATGACCCTGGCACTTTTTCTAACATAAAGGCAAAATCTTCACTGCCTGATGGTTTTGTCATATTGTCATCGACATTGGTGGAACCAAAAACTTTTGCCGCAACATCAACAGCAAATGCCGTTTCTGCTTCATGGTTGACCAGCACTGGATAGGAACGCTGATAATCAACTTCAGCCGTTGCACCAAAACTTTCAGCCTGTAACTTTGCCAGACTTTCTATCCGCGATTGCAGCAAATCTCTTACGTCTGGATTAAAGCAACGGACGGTGAGCAACATTTCCGCACTATCGGGAATAACATTGGCTGCAAATCCTGCATGGAAGCTACCAACGGTTACAACAGCCGTTTCGAGCGGTGGCACGTTTCGTGAGACAACCGTTTGTAGACTTGAAATGATTGCAGCACTTGCCGCTATCGGATCAATTGCCTTATCCGGAACAGCACCATGACCGCCCTTACCAATCACCTTGATCTTGACCGTATCGCTTGAAGGCATGAAAGCCCCTGTATTAACGGATATTTTGCCAGTTGGAGAGCCTGGCCAGTTGTGCATACCAAAAACGGCATCACATGGGAATTTTTCAAAAAGGCCATCATCAATCATTGCTTTTGCACCAGCAAAACCTTCTTCTGCTGGTTGGAAAATGAGATTGAGAGTGCCATTGAAATTCTTTGTTTCGGCAAAATAGCGAGCGGCTGTTAACAACATGGTTGTATGACCATCATGTCCACAAGCGTGCATTTTGCCTTCATGACAACTCGAATATTCAAGATTTGTCATTTCTGTAATCGGTAAAGCATCAAAATCAGCACGCAAACCAATGGATTTTTTGCCATCGCCAACTTTCAAGCGTCCAACAACGCCTGTTTTACCAATGCCTGTTGTAACTTCATAACCCCATTTTTTCAAAAGGTCGGCAATAACTTTTGCCGTTCTATGCTCTTCATAAGCTATCTCAGGATGTGCGTGCAAATCGTGACGCACTGCTTCCATTTCTGGCACATAGGCTGCCATGGTTTGAAGAATCTTTTTTGCTTCTTGCGAGTGGTGTTCATTACTCATCCGAATTCCCCTATTTTCTATAATTAATTTTCATGGCGCTGTTCGTCGAAAGCCAGATATGCCGCCACACCAAAGACGATAGCGACACCAAGATACCAGAATGGCGCCATGATATTGCGGTCGGATATTTTAAGAAGGAATGTTACAATCATTTGTGCTGTGCCGCCAAAAATTGACACACCAAAAGCATAAATAACCGCCGTCGCTGTTGCGCGAATTCTTTTCTCAAATGCTTCCATAATGAAAAGAACCGATAAGGTTAGCATAATCCCCATGCAAATCACTGACACGGTGTAAAAAGCTAGGAACACGTGCATATTTTGCACAAAGTGGAATGCAAAATAGGATGAAATAAAGGTGACGACCAGAACTGCAATAGCTGCGCCTTTACGCCGTTCCAACCGATCACAAAAAAAGCCTGCAAAAACAGTCACAACGATAACAATGACACTTGCATAACTCGATACAAGGAACGATTCCGAGCTTCCGATTTCTGTTACTGTTTTCAAGTAGTTCGGCATGAAGAATACCAAAATATACATCATGACGGTTGTTGGGAAAACCACAAGAATACCGATAATCGTCTGTTTCGTATGCTGGCTGATAAGCTCTTTAAATGGATGCTTTTCGTGTGCTTCAACAGTTGGTGCCTTATATGTTTCCTTGATATGGGCGCGGATATAAAGCCCAACAGGGATAATAAGCAGTGAAAAGATAAATGGTACGCGCCAACCCCAGCTTTCCATGGCTTCATTGGATAGACAACTCATTAATACGGCGGCAAGAAGTGAACCGGTTAAAGTACTCAAGCCTTGTCCGAAAAATTGCCAGCTAACGAAAAATCCACGTTTGTTACGCTCAGCCGATTCCATAAGAAGTGTTGTCGCCGCGCCAACTTCTCCACCCGCTGAAAATCCTTGAAATAGACGTCCCATAACAATCATCAGCGGCGCAAAAACACCAATTGCCTCATAAGGTGGTGCAAATCCTATCAAGGCGCTGCCAATGGCCATTAATACAATTGTCAATAACATTGCGGCTTTACGCCCATGGCGGTCGGCATAGGCACCGATAATAATACTGCCTAATGGACGCATGACAAAGCCTACGCCAAAAACTGATACCGATATCAGCAATGAAATCAGCTTATCTTCAGAATTAAAAAAGACATGCCCGATAATAGCGGCAAAAAAACTATAAACCGTAAAATCGAACATTTCGAGAAAATTGCCGACACCCGCTCCGACAATCAATTTCGTTTTACTACCGACAGGTGTAAGGGCAACATTCCCCTCATCATTGTCAGGAGTATCTACCAATCCGGCCATAATTGCTATCCCCTTATAATTTCCCTACTAGTTTAACCTAAGCGACGAAATTCAGGCACGCAATTTATTTAGCAGCATGATAGAAATATTAACAATATATTTTCTTAATTATTATCAAATTAGTGAATAATAACTGTCGATACTGTTTGAGACAAAGGACAATAGCAATGTTGACACTCAAAGATCCTGTAGCTTTGGCACAGGCACTTATCCGTTGTCCATCTGTTACGCCGCATGAAAATGGCGTATTAACGCAAGTTCAAACATGGGCAAAAAGCCTTGGTTTTTCTGTTGAACGACCAATTTTTACAGATAAAAACACACCTGATATTGAAAACCTCTATGCGCGTGTGGGTAAAAATGGGCCGCATCTTGCTTTTGCCGGTCATACCGATGTTGTACCGGTTGGTGACGAAAAAGCATGGAACTTTCCGCCATTTGAAGGTGCTATAAAAGACGATAAACTTTATGGCCGTGGCGCTGTTGATATGAAAGGCGGAATAGCCTGTTTTATTGCAGCAGTTGCCCGTTATTTGGAAAAAAATCCGCTTAAGGGCTCACTTAGCCTATTGATAACAAATGACGAAGAAGGTCCTGGTATTAATGGCACAATAAAGCTTTTGAAATGGGCAAGCGACAAGGGCGAAACTTGGGATGCGACAATTGTTGGGGAACCAACCAATCCCAACAATTTAGGCGACATGATTAAAATTGGTCGGCGTGGCTCGCTTTCAGGCGTTATCACAGTGCAAGGAAAGCAAGGGCATGTTGCTTATCCTGACCGTGCGGCTAATCCACTTTATTTAACTATCAAGCTGTGTGACGCTTTAAAAAATACACCCCTTGATGAAGGTTCAAGTAATTTTCAACCAAGTAATCTTGAAATTACCGCAATTGACACCGGCAATCCGACAACCAATGTTATTCCGGCACAAAGCACAATCCGCTTTAACATTCGGTATAATGACAATTGGAATGTCGATACTTTAAAACAAGAAATTGAAAATCGTTTGGCTGCAGTAAAATTGCAGCATGGCAGTGCATCTTCGGCTAGTTACCAACTTGACTGGATGGTAAGCCCAGGTGGTGTATTCCTGACAAAAAATGAACGGCTGGTCAGTCGTTTGAGTGCCGCAATTGAAGCTGTGACAGGGCGCACACCAGAATTATCCACCTCTGGTGGAACATCCGACGCACGGTTTATCAAAGATTATTGCCCTGTTGTCGAGTTTGGGCTTGTTGGGCAAACCATGCATATGATCGACGAATGTGTTTCCATTAACGATCTTGAACAACTCACACAAATATATGAAAAATTTCTAGAACTATTCTTTGCTGATGACAGCAATGAATAAGTAACGGTATTGCCCAATATTCAATATCCATTTTTTTACTAGAAATTAGATTATCGCCAATAATCAAAAAGGCGGAACAAATAACTAAAAGGGCGGAATATCTTTCCGCCCTTTGTATTTTTCTGACCGCTCACACATAACTTTACGATGGTATGAGCCACTTGTTAGCTTTTACTATTATCGCTGTTACTGCCGCCAATACCTTCAAAAAATTCCTTCATTCGTGCGAAGAAACCATGTGATTGCGGTGAATTTTCTTCGACAGATAGTTTGTCAAACTCTTCCAACAATTCCCGTTGTTTTTTGCTTAGTTTCTGCGGCGTCTCTATTGTCACCTGAATATAAAGATCGCCCACAGCCTGCTGGCGCAAAACCGGCATACCTTTGCCTTTCAAACGGAATTGGCGGCCATTTTGCGTGCCTTCAGGAACTTTTACACGTGTTTTCATGCCATCAAGCGTGGAAACTTCAAACTCACCACCAAGAGCTGCCTTGGTCATGGAAATAGGCACGCGGCAATAAAGATCAGCACCATCCCGTTGGAAAAATTCATGCGGTTTAACAGCTAGGAAGATATATAAGTCGCCTGCAGGGCCACCACGGCTTCCTGCTTCTCCTTCGCCAGCCAAACGAATTCTGGTACCATCTTCAATACCAGCCGGAATATTGACCGTTAATGTACGCTCTTCTTCAATGCGCCCTTGACCATGACATTTCGGGCATGGATCCTTGATAATCTCACCGCGACCATGACATGCCGGACAGGGGCGTTCAATTGAGAAAAAGCCTTGTGCTGCACGCACACGTCCAGACCCATTACACGTTGCACAGGTTTGTGGTTTTGTGCCGGTTTTTGCCCCCGACCCTTCACACGCATCGCAAGTTATTGAACCGGGAACACGAATTTGTGCTGTTTTTCCATGGAATGCTTCTTCCAACGTTACTTCCATATTGTAACTTAGATCGGCACCCCGTTCACGGCCATCGGAACGTTTCCGGCGACCACCACCCATCATCTCGCCAAAGAAATCTTCAAAAATATCAGCAAATCCACCAGCACCACCAAAACCGGAACGACCAAAAGGTCCACTGCCTGCGCCGCCATTTTCAAAAGCTGCATGACCAAAACGGTCATAAGCCGCACGCTTTTGTGGATCTTTTAAAACCTCGTAAGCTTCGCCAATTTCTTTAAATTTCTGCTCAGCTTCCTTATCCCCGGGGTTTCTGTCGGGGTGATAACGCATTGCAAGTTTACGAAATGCCGATTTCAACGTTTTGTCATCGCATTCCCGTGTTACGCCTAACATTTCGTAATAATCAATTTTCATCGCTTATTCCCGCAGACTATCTGTCGCCCAATTCAGCACGACACTGCCCTATTGTTGTCTGTGTTACTATATTGCTTTGCCAAAAGAAGAGCAATTGCTTCATACTTTCAAGCTTTCAGAACACTTTGCCTATAAAATAAAAGCTCGACCTTTGCAAAAAAAGGCCGAGCTTTGTCTCTCTACAACACAACAGTTCTAATTATTTCTTGTCGTTCTTGGTGTCGTCGATTTCTTCAAAATCAGCATCAACAACATCATCGTCCCTGCGTGCATCCTTAGCAGCATCGGCTGCTGCATCTGCTTCAGCCTGTGCTTTTGAAGCTTCATACATTGCTTCGCCCAACTTCATGCTGGCTTCAGCCAATGCTTTGGTCTTGGCAGAAATATCGTCAGTGTTGTCACTTTCGACTGCCTTCTTCAAATCAGCCACAGCTGTTTCGATTGCGGTTTTGTCGTCTGCGGAAACCTTATCACCATAATCGGCAAGCGATTTTTCAGTTGTATGGATAAGCGCTTCTGCCTGATTTTTGGCTTCAACACCTTCACGACGCTTCTTGTCATCTGCTGCGTGAGCTTCAGCATCTTGGACCATCTTCTCGATGTCGGCATCACTCAAACCACCAGAAGCCTGAATACGGATCTGATGCTCTTTGCCTGTTCCTTTATCCTTTGCAGAAACATTAACAATACCGTTAGCATCAATATCGAATGTCACTTCAATCTGTGGAACACCACGTGGTGCAGGCGGAATACCAACAAGGTCAAACTGTCCAAGCAACTTGTTGTCTGCTGCCATTTCACGCTCACCTTGGAAAACGCGAATTGTAACAGCGTTCTGATTATCATCAGCAGTTGAGAACGTTTGTGACTTCTTGGTTGGAATTGTTGTATTGCGTTCAATCAAGCGTGTGAAAACACCGCCCAATGTTTCAATACCTAATGAAAGTGGTGTAACGTCAAGCAAAAGAACATCCTTGACATCGCCCTGTAAAACACCGCCCTGAATTGCTGCACCCATAGCAACAACTTCATCAGGGTTAACACCCTTGTGCGGATCCTTGCCGAAGAAAGTCTTAACAACTTCCTGGATCTTCGGCATACGGGTCATACCACCAACCAAAACAACTTCGTCAATTTCACCAGCTGTCAAGCCAGCATCTTTCAATGCAGCCTTACAAGGGTTGATTGTACGTTGAACAAGATCATCAACCAATGACTCGAATTTTGCGCGGGTCAATTTCATGGTCAAGTGCTTTGGACCAGACTGATCTGCGGTGATAAATGGAAGATTGATCTCGGTCTGCTGTGAAGAAGAAAGCTCAATTTTGGCTTTTTCTGAAGCTTCTTTCAAGCGCTGCAAAGCAAGCTTATCTTTTGTCAGATCAATGCCATTTTCTTTTTTGAATTCGTCAGCCAAATATGAGACCAAACGCATATCAAAGTCTTCACCACCAAGGAATGTATCACCATTGGTTGATTTAACTTCAAAAACGCCATCGCCAATTTCAAGAACTGAAATATCGAATGTACCACCACCAAGGTCATAAACAGCAATTGTTTTGCCGTCTTTTTTGTCAAGACCATAAGCCAAAGCAGCTGCCGTAGGCTCGTTAATGATACGCAATACTTCAAGACCAGCAATTTTACCTGCGTCTTTAGTTGCTTGACGTTGAGCATCGTTGAAGTAGGCAGGAACTGTGATAACAGCCTGTTCAACTTTTTCACCAAGATAAGCCTCAGCCGTTTCTTTCATTTTCTGCAAAACCATAGCAGAAACTTGAGACGGTGAATATTTTTTACCTTCTACTTCTACCCATGCATCGCCGTTTTCGCCTTTAACGATTTTGTATGGAACAAGCTCTTTATCCTTGCTTACCATTGGATCATCAAAACGACGACCAATCAAACGCTTAACAGCGAAAATTGTACCTTCAGGATTGGTTACCGCCTGACGCTTGGCTGGTTGACCAACAAGGCGTTCGCCCCCATCTGAAAAAGCTACAATAGAAGGTGTTGTGCGTGCACCCTCGGAATTCTCAATGACCTTTGCGTTTTTGCCATCCATGACAGCAACGCAAGAATTGGTCGTACCCAAGTCAATACCGATTACTTTTGCCATATCTACTCTCCATCCAGCAAGCTGTCTGAACCTCTAACGAGCATTTCTATAAGACAGCTCCTTAATCATATGAAAAGCTCGTAACAAATGTTGAATTTCAACACCCATAACGAACTTCGTTGTGGCGTATATAAGGGCGGCTTTTTACACGTGCAAGGGATACAAGCAAGATTAAGTGACGAAACCGCCATTTTGCCTATTTTTATTTGTTTTCAAGGTGTTTTTCCGAGGCAAAACTTTAAAAAACCGTTAATTTTGATGGTAAAGTGCATCAGCTTTGACCTTTGCGCGGTAATAATCGCTAAAAAACAACCCTCAATGACTATTAGCGCATTTGAAGGTGACGATACGAAACTGCTATTTGCGTTTCAAATAAACTGGGCCACCAAATATAACCAATATTCAATGTAACAAATGGTTGATGCCTTTTAAATAATTTTACTGCTCTACACAATTTCGTGAATAGAATCATTTGTCTATAATAACTATGTATTGAGTGTTATTTTCTAATGATATTTAAAAACCTAATTTGAACGGTGACAGAGAAGCAAACTGGTTAAAATAATGTGGTTTGCTTCACAAACAGGAGAAAAATTATGAAAAAGATTCTTGCAGTATCTTTGGTAAGTTTAATGGCAGCTACTTCTTACGTATTGACAGCTGAAGCTCGCAACGCTTCTGGCGACGGTTCTGTTGAAGACAGCTACGTAGAAGGTCAAAAGGCAAAGGCACCTGTTGAGAAAACAGAAGATACCCCACATGATGGCCGCCACTTTGGCGACGGTTCTCGTGAAGATAGCTATGTTCCAGGACAGAAAAAAGATTCTCCTTTGAGCAAAACAACAATCAAGGATGATGAAAAAGGTGAATCAGACGACGGTACACCAAGAAAATAATCCTCCATTTTTTGGAGAATAAGGCGGGCAATGCCCGCCTTTTTTATTGTTCGCTGTTCAAATATTAAAATTGTTATGTGCCATTAAAAATATTCAACCAAGATATTAATTATTGTTGCATCTCTTTATCCATATTACTAGTCATGTGTTGTATTCATAAGGGAATGCAAAATTTTCCAATCAATCTTGAATTATGCGTCTTCAGTAGCTTGAATCTGGGCATTGGAATAATGGATATTCTGCATCATGCAGCATCTGCTTTTCATATCACCACGTTTCGAAATATATGTTTAGGATAGGGCTAACACCCAATCTAACAAGTTTCGGCTGAAATTCCCCATATGGCAATGAGGCAGGCTTATCGTGTCCTGACACTTTTATTGATTACTCTGTAAACAGCATAAAAAATGAAATTCGACCGAATGAATTGAGAATATTGGTCCGCCTTTTTGGTATAAAGGCAATCTCAAACATCATAGGCGGAAAATCATACCTTAAAAAATTGTCTGGCGTTATTTCTGAGCGCGTAATTTTCTTCATAATTAGACGCAACAGAATACTCACTTGCAAATATTGGGATATTGGCACCTGTTGTAAGCGCTATTCCTACCCTGAGAGCTACATGCCCTGAGAGCTACATGCCCTGAGAGCTACATGCCCTGAGAGCTACATGCCCTGAG